>NZ_FYDW01000005.1:0-342689 GCF_900187555.1 Pseudomonas sp. Irchel s3f19
TGTAGCTGTCTAGCGTGATACGCACGGTATCCGTACCGGCCCCCGTGGCTTCGATCACCACATCCCCGGCGTTATCCACCACGTAGTTATCGTTGCCGAGACCACCCACCAGGCGGTCGGCACCCGCACCGCCATTGAGCAGGTCGTTGCCAGCACCGCCGACCATGATGTTGTCCAGCGTGTTACCGGCACCGACGAAATTGCCCACGCCGGTATAGGTCAGGTTCTCAAGATTGTCGATCATGCCGTAGCTGGCTAGCGTGGTACGTACGGTATCCGTACCCGACCCTGTAGCTTCGATCACCACATCTGCAGCATTGTCTACCAGGTAGATGTCGTTGCCGAGACCACCCACCAGGCGGTCGGCACCCTCACCACCATTGAGCAGGTCGTTGCCAACACCGCCGACCATGATGTTGTCCAGCGCGTTACCGCTACCGATGAAGTTGCCTATGCCGGTATAGGTCAGGTTCTCGAGGTTTGCACCCAGGCTGTAGCTGGCTAACGTGGTACGCACGGTATCCGTACCAGCTCCTGTGGCTTCGATCACCACATCCCCGGCGTTATCCACCACGTAGGTGTCGTTGCCGAGGCCACCCACCAGGCGGTCGGCACCGGCACCGCCATTGAGCAGGTCGTTGCCGACACCACCGACCATGATGTTGTCCAGCGCGTTACCGCTACCGACGAAGTTGCCCACCCCGGTATAGGTCAGGATCTCGAGGTTGGCACCCAGGCTGTAGCTGGCTAGCGTGGTGCGCACGGTATCCGTACCGGCCCCCGCGACCTCGATCACCACATCTGCGGCGTTATCCACCACGTAGGTGTCGTTGCCGAGACCACCCACCAGGCGGTCGGCACCGGTACCGCCATTGAGCAGGTCGTTGCCGACACCGCCGACCATGATGTTGTCCAGCGCGTTACCGCTACCGACGAAGTTGCCCACCCCGGTATAGGTCAGGTTCTCGACGTTGGCACCCAGGTTGTAGCTGGCTAACGTGGTACGCACAGTATCCGAACCGCCCGCCGCCGCCTCGATCACCACATCCCCAGCGTTATCCACCACATAGGTATCGTTGCCATCACCGCCGGTCATGGTATCCGCGCCAAGCCCGCCGTCGAGGCTGTCGTTGCCAAGCCCACCGTTGAGGATGTCGTTGCCAAGCCCGCCAAACAGCAGGTCGGCGCCGTCCAGGCCGGAGATCACGTCATCGCCCGTACTGCCGATCAGAATGTCGTTACCGTTGGTGCCGACCAGCGTCAACCCTGGCACTGCAGCAGTCGCCGCCGAGGTGAGTGTCTCCGGGGTGCCGAAGCCGTCGGTGTAGCGCACGATCACCCGCAGTTGCTGGTTCCCATGGTTGAGGCCCGGGGTGAAGGTGGCCGCAGTGGCGCCAATGATGTCGCTGAAGACGCCGCCAGTGCCTTGCTGCCACTGGAAGCTGAACGCCCCCAGCCCGTCCAGGTCGGCAATGCTGCCGGTTAGGGCCGTCAGCGTCTGCCCTTGGACTGGCGTAGTGTCACTGATCAGGACCGCACCGGTCGGTGCATCATTGGCGTTGGCCACCGGGTCGAGGATGTCGGAGGCAATGCTTTCTTGCACGCCGAAGTCATCCACGTAGCTGACCACCACCCGCATGTTCTGCCCCACCTGCGCCTGGGTCAGGACGAAGGTGCTGCCGATGGCGCCCGCGATGTTGACCCAACCGACACCGCGGTTCGACTGCCACTGGAAGCTGAACTGCGGATTGCTCAGGCCGTCGGCGTCGACGATGGTCGCCGGGTCGGCCGTCAGTGTTTGGTTCTGCACCAGCAGCCCGGTCACGGCCGGCCCGGCGCTCGGTGCGCTGTTCGGCGCGGAGTCGACGATCTCCAGAGTGCCCTTGGCATCCTGATACACCGCCCGCACCCGAATGCTCAACCCCGCCACATCGTCCGTCACCCGATAGGTACTGCCGATCGCCCGCGATGCTTCGCCTGCGGCGACGAAGGTGATGTCCTCATAGACACCCGAGCCCGGCAGTTGCTCGACCTGCCAGTAGTAGGCCACAGGCCCGTTGACCGCACCCGTCTGGTTGGCCGCACTGACGTTGTCGGCATCGTGCACCGCCAAGTCAGAGACACGCAGCAACTGGCCGGCAACCGGTGTGTCCTCACGCCCGCCCGTGGCATCGTCAAGGATCGCCAGGTGGCCCGATGGGTCGGCGTTGACGGCCGTGCCGACGCCAGAGGCAATGGCGCGGTCAGAGAACTGCAGCCGCTCGATGCCGGTCAGCCGATCGACACCATCACGCCCCGCCACCAGGTCGGTGACGATGACCGCATTGCCATCGACCACGACGCTGTAGTCGGTCGCAACCCCCGAGAACAAGGCGGTGTCATAGTTGTCGGTACCGCTGACAATCTCCCGGGTGATCACCAGCTGGCCCGGGTTGTAAGTACCGTTGAGCATCAGCGGCACCATCGGCTCCATGCTGTCGAACGTGGCGATTTCCGGGCCGGTGCCATCGCTGTTGGCGCGCACGCTGATGCGCACGTTGAGCCACTTGTCACCGTCGAGGATGTCATCGCCGCCGCGCCCTTCAAGCAGGTCGCTGCCGCTGCCGCCAAGGATGATGTTGCCGCCGTCGTAGAAGGTCGCACCGGCAGCCAGCAGGTCGGCCAGGCCGTTGATCAGGTTGATGTTGGTCAGCACGCTGCCGGTGGCACCGGCGGTGGGCAGCGAGGCGGCATCTTCATTGTCGCCACGCAGGAAGTCACCGTGCGCCGAACCCGACAGGCCTTCCATGATGTCGAAGCGTACCAGTGCCGAAGCACCCGAGCCCGGCACCGGCGGCACATCGAAGAAGCGGTCGGTGTAGTCGATGGTCACGCCTTGGGCGAGGCCCTTGAAGGTCGCCCAGTCGTAGCCCGAGCCGCCGATATAGCGGTCACCGAAACCGAGGCTGCCGACCATGATGTCGTCGCCCCCTTCGCCGTTGAACTTGTCGTTCTCGTTGCCGCCGATGAACACATCGTTACCGATCACCGGGTCGTTGCCGAGCGGGTCGAAGTTGTCGCCAGGCGCACCGTCCGAGGTGCCCTTCTCGATCCAGTCGTCACCTTCGTTGCCCATGTCCTGTTCGTTGGCCTTGCTACCCAGGATGAAGTCGTTGCCCTGGCCGCCAATGGCTTCGGAGGCGTCTTCACCGGTGACGATGAAGTCGTTGCCAAAACCACCGATGATCAGGTTGATGCCATTACCGCCGTGCAGCACGTCGTTGCCGTCGCCGCCCTGGATATTGTCGTCGCCGCCCACGTCGCTGATGATGTCGTCACCGGCACCGCCGCGCAGCTGGTCGTTGCCGTTGCCGCCTTCGATGCGGTCATTGCCGGCATCGCCCCAGACCGTGTCGTCGCCACCGCCAGAGACGAGTATGTCATCGCCGTTGCTGCCGCCCAGCACGATGTGCTCTTCACCGGCGTAGCGGATGTAGTTGGTGTCGGGCCCTGCAGTCAGCGGGTTGTCGCGGAACACCACCTGCTGGCCGTTATCGCCCAGCGGGTCGGCATTGCCCAGGCCATCGTTGAACTGCTTGCTGCGGTCCACTTCGAGGTAGAACGCCGGGTCCGAGAACACCAGGCCCGGCAAGTGGGTGGCCGACGTGTTGGCCATGATCAGCTTGGCGAACGAGTTGCTTTCCAGCTCGGCATTCATCGACAGGCCAGAGGTGCGCTCCAGGTAGTAGAAGCGGTCGCCGTCCTGGAGTTTTTCCATCTGGTTTTCGAACACGAAGTTGAAGGTCGAGCCGAGCATGCCGCCGAAGGGTGCTTTCGCTTCGGCCAGGCCACCGATCCACAGGTCGATGGCATCGACCCCGGTCACTGTCACAGCCCTCAGGTCATCGGCAGTGCCCAGCACACCATCCTTGCCGGGCAGTGTCACGTTGGCCCAGGCCCCAGTGCCGTTGAGGAAGTCCAGGCGGTCCGCCGGCGCTCCGTCGCCTCCGAACACCAGCGCCATGGCTGCCGCGCGCTTGTCCACCAGGGTGGTTGCACCGGTGATGGTGCTGTGCGTGCCGTAGGCGGCAATGAAGTTGATCAACGACTCCGCATGCTTGAGGTGCTGCACCAAATCGACCCAACTGGTGTACGGCTTGAGTTGGGTATCGCCGGTTTGCTCGTAGATGTCGCGGCGCACGGCGTTGAGCGAAGGAATCCCCACATCGCGGCCACGGGCGATGTTGATCGCCGGCAGGTCGAGCGGCAGGCCCAGCAGGTTGTTGCGCAGCGCCTCGGTGACGAACTCGTCAATTTCGTTACCGGCCTGGCGCGTCACCCCGCGCACGATGGCACTGGTCGCATCCTCTGGCGTGACCCCACTGGCGGCGTACGCCAATGGGTTGAGGAACGCGGCGATCAGGCCCAGTTGCTGCTCGGGGTTGGCACTGGCCGGGTCCTTGACCACGTTGAAGTCGATATCGTAACGGTCGACGGTCTCGGTCAACATCGAGTGGCCGAAGCGGTACACGGTGTGCGCGAACTCGGCAACGATCGAGGCGTCGAGGTCGACGTCATACACCTGGGTCGGGGCGAAGAACAGGTCGACGCGAGGCTGGATGGTGCGCGCGAACTCCTCGAACACCAGGTGCTGATACTGCATCTCGGTGCCGAACTTGGCCGCCTGGAACAACCGCTCGCCATTCCACACCAGCGCATCGATCTCGGCCTGGCTGGCAGGCAGTGCGGTCACCGGGTTGAGCAGCCACTCGTTGAGGAAGGCCACGTCGCCGGCATCGAGCACGGTGTCCATGGTTTGCGCCACCAGCCGGTTGTGCTCGGCGTGGAAGATCGCGTGCACGGCGGTCAGGCCGATGTTTTCGTTGACCCGGCCATCGCCCGCGATGTAATGCGCATCCAGCAGCTCGTTGTCGTAGGCCAGGTTGGCGCCTGTCTGCGGGTTGACCGGCACGGCGTTGCCCACCAGGGCATCGCCATCGGGCGCCAGCACGCCAGCGTTGAACACCGGTACGGCATTGTGGGCGATGTCGGCGAGGAACTCGTGGCCCGTGCGCACGGCATTGGTCAGGTCGATCGGCGCCAGCGGGTTGCCTTCGACCAGCACGTCATCCGCCGTGCCGCCCAGCCCATCGGCGCCCTTCATCACCACCATCGGGTAGCCATTGGGCCCTTTGACGAAGTTGCCATAGGCATCAGTTGCCAACAGCGGAACATTCCCGACGTCGGCATCGGTGAGGTGAATGCCGAGCAGGTCGTTAGCCTGCGCCTTGACCACCTTCCAGGTCGCCATGCCGCCAATTTCGCTGTCGTCCGCACTGCCGAACTTGCCATCGGTACCGAGGTCACGGTTGGTGATCAGCCGGCCAGTGGCGACGGGGCCCTGGTCGGTCATCTGGTAGCCGCGCAGGAATACCTGATGCGAGGGATGCGAGCTGTAGGTCTGGTTCTGGTCAACGAACGGCGTGGTGGTGTTGGTGTGCTCGCGGATATCGTCGGCGGTGCCGAGAAGACCATCTGGCCCTGGCTGGTTGGTGGCGCGGGTCAGCACCATGAAATTGGTGTTGCCACCAGGCACGTAGAGCGGGTCATCCGGTTGCAATGGAATAAACACCGTGCCTGATCCCCCCTTGGTTAGCAGGTCCAGACCGTGGTCGAAGAACTGCCCGAAGAAAGTCATCCAGGCATTGAACGGTGCAGACAGCCCAGCATCCGCCGTGGTGTTTTCGAACAGGTAGACATCGCGATCGTCAGTGGTACCGAACTGGCCATCCATGCCAGGGCTGGCGACCACCCGTACGCCATCCTTGAGCACGTCGTCGTTACCCGGCGTGCCGAAGTTGAGCACACCGTCCGCGCCTGGGTCGTAGGCCGTGGCATAAGCTGCCGGGTTGTTCGAGGTCTGGTCGACGATCAGGTTGCTGATGGTACGCGGCTGCGAGTCGAACACCGCTCCGCTGGTCTGCTGATAGGAAGACCCGGGAATGGCCGGCGAGCCAGGGCCGAAGAAGCCGGCCGGCGCGCCTTCGGCCGGGTTGAACACCGGGTCTGTCAGCCGTGGGAAGACGTTGTCGGCAGCACCGAACTGGGTGTTGTTGATACCGTTGAGGTTCATCAGGTTGTTGTTCGAGCCGTCGACCGTCCGCAGACCCATGGCCGCCCGGATGTTAGGTATCAGCGAGAGGATATCCTGCCCGGCAGCATCGGCCTCGGCAATCTTGATCTGGGCCAGGATGAAGTTCAGGTCGGAGCGGACCATGTGCAGACCCTCTCCCCCTTCGCTGGCATCGACCACCGGCGTTGGTGCAGTTGGTACCACGGGCGCGCCCGCTTCGACTACGGCAGTGGGCTGCGAGAACATCACTTCGGTGGTGCCGTGGGCATCCTGGTAGATCGCCTTGACCCGCAGCGACAACCCGGCCAGGTCCGGCGAGACCTTGAACGCGGTGCCATCGGCGCTCTGGAACGCCAGGTCGCCGGCCGGCAACAGGATGATGTCTTCGAACACACCGCTGCCCGGGTCGGCCTCGAACTGCCAGTAGTAGGACACCGACGTGTTGTTGAGCAGCCCTTGTGGGTTGGTCGGTGAAATGTTGTCGCCATCCAGTACCCCGGCCATGCTCACGGTCAGCATGTCGCCCACGGTGATCGCGCCGGCATTGCTGTCGGTGATGGTCGGGCTGCCGGTAGGCTGAGCGTTCACGCCCGCCACCAGCACGCGCTGGCCGTCGGAGAATTGCAGGCGCTCGATATGCAGCAGAGTGTCGGTGCCGTCATTGCCGACGGTATCGGTTACCGTCCACACATCGTCCGCCACATCGGCCGTGCCGCGGGTGTTCTGGGTGACCACGTAGTCGGCCTGAAGCCCGGAAAACACCGCGGTATCGAAGGCTGCACCACCGGTCGAGCTGCCCGGCAGAATTTCCCGCACGGCCTTGAGCTGGCCGGGGTTGTAAGTACGGTCGAGCATGAACGGGATCATGTCGACCATGCTGTCGAAGCTGGCGATTTCCGGCCCGGTGTGGTTGACGTCGTCGGCGGCGTACACCGCGATCCGCACGTTGATCCACTTGTCACCGTCGATCAGGTCATCGCCCCCACGGCCCTCGATCAGGTCGCTGCCGTTGCCGCCCAGGATGATGTTGCCGGTGGCAAAGCCGGTGGTCGGTAAACCTGCATCGGCGAGGAATTGCTCCAGCCCGCGAATCAATGCCACGTTGGTCAGCGCACTGCCCGTGGCTCCGCCGTGGTTGAGGATGGTGACTGCATCGACGTCGTCACCTTTGAGCACGTCGCCGAACCTGGAACCGGACAACCCTTCGACTTCGGCAAAGCGGTCGAGGATCGAGGCCGGCGAGGCGCCGACCGGGTTGAACACCCCGGCGTTCTGGTTCGGCGCGTTCCCATGCGGCTGCGCCAGTGCGGCCAGGCTCAGGTCGACGGTCACGCCGACCTGGTCATTCTTGTAGGTGACCCAGTCGAAGCCGGACATGCCGTCCATCTTGTCCTGGGCATCGCTGCCGACAAAGATGTCATCACCGCCTTCGCCGATCATCTCGTCGAAGCCACCGCCGCCGACGAAGATGTCGTTGCCGATCACTTCATCACCCAGCAGTGGCGCGAAGTTGTCGCCGGGCGCACCGTCCTGGGTGCCCTTCTCGATCCAGTCATCGCCCTCGTTGCCGGTGGGTGGCAGGTTGGTCTTGGCGCCGAGGATGAAGTCGTCGCCCTGGCCGCCGAAGGTGGTGCTGATGTCTTCGGTGGTGATGATGAAGTCCTGGCCGTCGCCGCCCAGGATCAGGTTGCCGGCAACGCCCATGCTGCCGGCGACGATCACGTCGTTGCCGGCGTTGCCTTCCAGGCGGTTGTCGCCAAACGAATCGGTGATGATGTCATCGCCCGCGCCGCCCAACACCGCATCGTTGCCCGCGCCGCCTTCGAGGCGGTCATTGCCGCCGTCGCCGTAGAGCGTGTCATCACCTTCGCTGGAAATGATGATGTCATTGCCTGCAGTACCCCCCAGCACCACATGATCCAGGCCGGTGTAGTGCAGGTAGTTGCTGTCGGCGCCCACGGTATCGGGGTTGTCGCGGATCACCAGGGGCACGATTTCCTGGCCGTAGATCATGATGCCGCCAGTCGGGTCGGCCTTGCCGTCGGCACCCAGCCCGGTGAACTGGTTGGCCTGGTTCACTTCGAGGGTGAAGGTGGGCGTCAGGAACACGGTGTTGGACAGGTGGGTGACATCGGAGTTGAGCATGATCAGCTTGGCGAAGGAGTTGTTTTCAAGCTCCGTGCCGAAGTTGGTGCCCGCCATGCGCGACAGGTAGTAGAACCGGTCGCCGTTCTGCAGCGCCTCCATCTGGGTTTCGAAGATGAAGTTGAAGCTCGACCCGAGCATGCCGCCGAACGGCATCTTCTGCTCGGCCAGGCCACCGACCCAGAAGTCGATGGTGTCAACGCCGGTGATGGTCACCCCGGTCACGTCGTCTGCAGTGCCCAGTACCCCGTCCTTGCCGGCCAGGGTCACGTTGGCCCAGGCACCGGTGCCGTTGAGGAAGTCGAGGCGGTCGGCCGGCGCACCCTCGCCCCCGAACACCAGGGCCATGGCGGCGGCGCGTTTGTCTTCCATGGTGGTCGCCCCGGTGATCGAGGCATGGGTACCGTAGGCGGCGATGAAGTTGACCAGCGATGCGGGGTGCTTGAGGTGGTCGGCAAAGTCGACCCAGCTGATGTAGGCCTTGAGCTGGCTGTCGCCGGTCGCGGCCCAGAACTCACGGCGGGCCTCGTTCAGGGTGGGGATGCCGGTATCGCGCCCGCGTGCCAGGTTCAGTGCCGGCAGGTCGAGCGGCAGGCCCAGCAGGTTGTTGCGCAGCGCTTCGGTGACGAACTCGTCGATCTCGTTGCCGACCTGGCGCGTCACGCCACGAATGATCGCCCCTGCCGCTTCATCCGCAGTCGCCCCGCTGCCGGCGAACGCCAATGGGTTGAGGAAGGCGGCGATCAGGCCAAGCTGCTGATCGGGGTTGTTGGGGTCGGTGAGGATCGGGTTGAACTCAGGGTCCAGGCGGTCGACGGTTTCGGTCAGCATCGAGTGGCCGAAGCGGTACACCACGTGGGCGAACTCGGCGAGGATGGCCGGGTTGATCGAGGTGTCATAGCCATTGGGCGCCAGAAATTCGTCGATCTGCGGCTGAATGGTGCGTGCGAACTCCTCGAACACCAGGTGTTGGTACTGCATCTCGGTGCCGACCTTGGCAGCCTGGAACAGGCGTTCGCCATCCCACACCAAGGCCGCGATAGCGCCGGGTGTGGTCGGTATCGCGGCAACGTCATCCACCAGCCACTCGTTGAGGAAGGCCAGGTCGCCCGCGGCAAGGATGGTGTCCTTGGACTGCTGGACCAGGCGGTTGTGCTCGGAGTGGAACACGTGGTGCACGGCGGTCAGGCCGATGTTCTCGTTCACCCGGCCGTCACCAGCGATGTAGTGGGCGTCGAGCAGTTCGTTGTCATAGGTCAGGTTGTTGCCACCTGCACCCACCGGCTGCGCATTGCCCACGTCGCTGTCGGCGTCGGCCTGCAGCACGCCGCCGACCACCACCGGCGCGGCGTTGTGGGCGATGTCGTCGAGGAAGGCATGCCCGGTGCTCACGGCGTTGGCCAGGCTGATGGGCGCGGCGCGATTGCCTTCGACCAACTGGGTCACGTCATCGGCAGTCCCGGCAATACCGTCGGCGCCGTTGCTGATGCGCATCACCACCTGCGGCATGCCGTTGGGCCCCCGCAGGAAGTTGCCATAGGCATCGGTCGCCAGCAGCGGCACGTTATGCACGTCGGCATCGGTCAGGTTGATACCGAGCACGTCGCGGGCCTGGGCCTTGACCACGGCCCAGGTGGCCATGCCGCCACTCTCGCCATCGCCGTCGTCGGCCGTGCCGAATATGCCGTCGGCGCCCAGGTCACGGTTGGTGATCAGGCGCCCGGTGGCAATCGGGTCGCCGGCGGCGTTGAGCATGTACTCGCGCAGGAACACCTGGTGCGAGGGGTGCGAGCTGTAGGTCTGGCTCTGGTCGACGAAGGGCGAGGTGGTATTGGGCTGGCTGTCGTCGGCCGTGCCGACCACGCCATCGGCGCCGGCCGTGCGCACGGCACGTGACAGCACCATGAAGTTGGTCGGGCTGTTGGGCACGAACAACGGGTCATCGGGCTGCAGCGGGATGAACACGATGTCGGTGGCGCTTTTGGTCACCAGGTCCAGGCCATGATCGAAGAACTGGCCAAAGAAGGTCATCCAGGCGTTGAAGCCGGCGGTCAGGCCCGCGTCTGCCGACTGGTTGGGGATGAAAAACACAGGCTTGTCGTCGGCGGTGCCGAACACGCCATCCAGGCCGGGGCTGATCACCGGCGCGGCGCCACCGTTGGCCTCAACCGCTGCGGGGTTGTTCGCGGTCTGGTCGACGATCAGGTTGCTGATGGTGCGGGGCTGGCTGTCGACCACCGTGCCGGTGCCGGCGTAGGCCGCACGGTAGGCGGGGTCGAGCAGGCGCAGGAAGGCGTTGTCGGCAGCGCCGAACTCGCTTTGCCCGGTCACCAGGTTGTTGAAGCTGCCGTCCACGGTGCGCAAGCCGAACGGCACCTGGCTATTGGGCAGCAGATCGATGAGGTTGGCGCCCTTGGCGTGGGCTTCGGCGATAAAGATCTGCTTGAGGATGAACTCCAGGTCCGACTTGCTGAAATTGGCCATTTCAATTGCCCTCGATGTATCGAAGAAACAAGCGGGGCAACAGGGTCCTTCCCGCGCCCAGTCGTTTGACGTGCGCAGTGCGTGGTTCGGTTTTCCGGGGATGTACAGGCGATGACTTCTGGTCAAACGCGATCCCTGTAGGTACGGCCTTGCCGGTAACCATTCAGGGCCCGAATAACCAAGACTAAAGTCGTAGAGTCAAACCTTGTCAATAAGCCGCCGTAAAAATGACCCTCGATGATAATGCGTTGCAACTCGCTGTTTTTACGTGACTTATGAGAAGTTCAATGCATTTATAGAGCAAAATGATATTACAAGACATTTCTCTGCAACCTACGCTGCTGCTTGTGGGAGCAACGCAGCGTTTTCGGACAACCCGCCTATAGAGCGACCCGCCTGCGAGCCGATCAGAAGCCACAGCTAGAGCTGTCCGGGACGCCGCAACGGCCTCCGGTTTTGTGAAGAGGGAGGCCCCAGATGCACAAGCAGCCGCGCACCCGTTCCGAATTGGCCGAGGCGCTTTTTCGCCTGCGCCGCAGCTTCTACGCCCTGGCAGGCTTCAGCGGCGTGATAAACGTCATGATGTTGACGCCAGCCGTGTACATGCTCCAGGTCTATGACCGCGCCCTGGTCAGCCGCAATATCACCACGTTAACGATGCTGACCCTGCTGGTGGTGGGGCTGTTCCTACTGATGTCCGCCCTGGAAATGATCCGCACCCGGGTGTTGATCCGGGTAGGCAATTGCCTGGACATGGACCTCAACCAACGCATCTTCAGCGCCGCCTTCGAGCGCAACCTGAACCGCGCCGGGGGCAACCCGGCCCAGGCCCTGCAAGACCTCGCGCAGGTCCGCCAGTTTCTGACCGGCAATGGCCTGTTCGCCTTCTTCGATGCGCCGTGGACGCCGATCTACCTGCTGGTCTGCTACCTGATCCACCCGCTGCTCGGGCTGGTCACGATGATCGGCTCGATGATCCTCGCGGGCCTGGCGTACCTCACCGAAAAGGCCACGCACAAACCGCTGGCCGAGGCCAACCACGCGGCACTGTCCTCCGCCAACTACGCCAACAACAACCTGCGCAACGCCGAAGTCATCGAGGCCATGGGCATGCTGCCGTCGATCAGCAAGCGCTGGTACCAGAGCCACCTGCGCATCCTGCAGATGCAGACCCTGGCCTCCGACCGTGCAGCCCTGATCAGCAGTACCGGGCGCTTTGTGCGCATTACCCTGCAATCGCTGATTCTCGGCACCGGCGCGCTGCTGGCAATCGAAGGCAAGATCACCCCGGGCATGATGATCGCCTGTTCGATCCTCACCGGCCGCGCGCTGGGGCCGGTTGAACAGGTGATCGCCTCCTGGAAGCAACTGCTCGGCTGCCGCACGGCCTGGGGCCGGCTCAACGAGTTGCTGCAGGACTACCCACGCCGGCCACCGAGCATGTCGCTGCAACGGCCGGTGGGCATGCTCGCCGTGGAGAATGTGTTCGCCGGCGCCCCCGGCACCAACACCACCATTCTGCGTGGGGTCAGTTTCAGCCTGGCGCCGGGCGAAAGCTTGGGCGTCATCGGCCCCTCCGCCTCGGGCAAGTCCACCCTCGCCCGCCTGCTGGTTGGCGTCTGGCCGACCCAAGCCGGCAAGGTGCGCCTGGACGGCGCCGACATTTTCAACTGGAACAAAAGCGAACTCGGCCCCTGGCTCGGCTACCTGCCGCAGGACGTGGAGCTGTTCGAAGGCACCATCGCCGACAACATCGCGCGGTTTGCCGAGGTGGACAGCGAGGCGGTCATCCGCGCCGCCAAGAGCACCGGTGTGCACGAAATGATCCTGCGTTTCCCGCAGGGTTACGACACCCGCCTGAGTACCGATGGCAGCCCACTGTCCGGTGGCCAGAAGCAGCGTATTGCCCTGGCCCGTGCGTTGTACGGCGAACCCAACCTGGTGGTGCTGGATGAACCCAACGCCAACCTCGACGACGTCGGTGAAAAGGCCCTGGTCGATGCCCTGGCTGAACTCAAGGCGCGTGGCGCCACGGTGATACTGGTTTCTCATCGGCCCAACGTGCTGTGCGCCGTCGACAAAGTGCTGATGCTGCGTGACGGCGGCGTGCAGATGCTGGGCACGCGCGACGAAGTCTTCGCTGCGCTGCGTAAAGCCAGCGTGATACCGGCGGGCACAGCGGCGCCGCTGGCGTCGGTAAAAGTACGGGAGTGACCGATCATGCACATGAGCCAACCTACCGAGTTGATCCCCGCCGAGGCGAAAAACCTGATCGACCTGGATGCCGGCAAACCGGCGCGCTGGGGTGTATGGCTGGTCGTTGCCGGCTTCGGCGGCTTCCTGCTGTGGTCGTGCCTGGCGCCGCTGGATGCCGGCGTGGTCGCCACCGGCACGGTCAAGGTCACCAGCAACCGCAAGGCGGTGCAGCACTTGAGTGGCGGCACCGTGGAGGCGATCCTGGTGCGCGAAGGCGAAGTGGTGAAAAAGGGCCAGGAACTGGTGCGCCTCGATGCCCTGCGCGCTGTCGCCGAACAAGGCGCAGTTAGCGCCCAGTACATTGTCAGCAAGACCGTGGAAAACCGCCTGGAAGCCGAGCGCGACAGCCGCGACACGGTGAACTTCGACCCGGCCTTGCTCACGCGTTTCGGCACTGACCCGCGCCTGCTGGCCGCCATGGACTTGCAGCAACGCTTGCTCGATACCCGCCGCGCCGGCCTGGCTGGCGAAATCAGCATCCTCGAAGAGAACTTGGCGGCATCGGCCGTGCAGCTCAAGGGCCTGCAGCAGGTGTATGGCGCCCGCGCCTCGCAGATCAACTTCCTCGGCCAGGAACTGCAAGGCACCCGCGTGCTGGCGGCCGAAGGGTATGTGCCACGCAACCGCCTGCTGGAACTTGAACGCAGCAACGCCGACCTGTCCGCCGGCCAGGCCGAGAACCTCAACAATATCGCCCGGGTGCGCAGCCAGACCACCGAGATCAAGCTGCGCATTCTGCAGCGCCAGCACGACTACCTGAAAGAGGTCGAATCGCAACTGACCGACACCGCCAAGGAAAACACCACGCTGGCCGACCGCCTGCGGGCGCTGGACTACGAAGTGACCCACACGGTGATCCGCTCGCCCATCGACGGCATGGTCCAGGCGCTGGGCATCGCCACGGTGGGCGGGGTGATCCAGCCCGGCGCCAAGCTGATGGAAGTGGTCCCGCTGGACGAGCCGTTGCAGGTCGACGCGATGATCCCGGTTCAGGCCATCGACAAGATGGTCCCAGGCCTTGCCGTGGACATCGCCTTCCCGGCCTTCAACCACGCCCAGACACCGAACATTCCTGGCCGGGTGAAGACCATCTCTGCCGACCGCCTGCTTGATGAAGAGAGCAAGCAACCCTTCTACCTGGCCCAGGTGGACGTCTCGCCCGCCGGCATGAGCCTGTTGGGCAGCAACCACATACGGCCCGGCATGCCCGCCACCGTCACCATCAAGACCGGTGAGCGCAACCTGCTCAGTTACCTGCTCAAGCCAATGCTCGAACGCGTGGACAGTGCTTTCAAGGAGCAATGAAATGAACCGACACTGCCTGTTGTTGTGCCTGTTGGGGTTGTCCTTGCCGGCCAGTGCCATGGACCTGAAACAAGCCTGGGACCTGTTGCAATACCAAGGCCCTGTCTACCGCGCCGCCGAGCATGAAAAACAAGCCGGCATGGAGAACCGGGCCATTGGCCAGGCCGGCCTGCTGCCGCAGATCAATGCCACTGCCTACTACAACAAGGTCAATGGCACCCAGCACCAGAACAGCCTCGAGAACGATCTGGACTACGACTCCAAGGGCGCCAGCGTGCGCCTGCGCCAGCCGCTGTTCAACAAGCAGAAAATGGCTGAGTACCGCCAGGGCGAGCAGCGTGCCGACTACAGCGTCGCGGTGTTCGACGCCAAGAGCCAGGATGCTGCGGTGCGCCTGGCCGACAGCTACTTCGATGTACTTCTGGCCAGCGAAACCATCACCCTGGCCAAGGCCAAGCTGAACGCCTTCGAAGAGCAGCTTGCCTCGGCCAAGCGGCGGATGGAGCTGGGCGCCGGTACGGTGACCGACATCGACGAATCGGTCGCCCGTCGCGACCTGGCCGAGGCCGACCTGATCGAGGCGCAAGACAACCTGGTCAACGCCCGCCGCACGCTTGAGGAATACATCGGTGAAACCCCGGCATCGCTGACCACCCTGCAGCCGGGCTTCAGCACCCCGCCACTGCTACCGGGCAACCTGCAGGACTGGCTGGTCAAGGCCCAGGCCGACAGCCCGCTGATTCACGCACGCCGGCACAGCTATGAGCTTGCCGAAGAAGAGGTCAACCGGGCCAGGGCCGGGCATTGGCCGACGCTGGACTTTGTGGCGGGCTACACCGCAGGTAGCAGCCAGTCGATTTCAGAGCTGAATCAGCGCAACCAGTACAACTCGATCGGGCTGGAACTGAACATCCCGCTGTACAGCGGCGGCAGCACCAGCGCGCTGACCCGTCAGGCCAGCGCCAACAGCTCGAAAGCACTGGACGAACTCGACGCCACCCGTCAGGAAGTCATCTCGGGCACCACCCGTGAGTACCGCGGTGTGCAGAGTGGGGCCATGCGTATCCAGGCGCTGGAAAAGGCCGTGGCGTCCAACGAACGCTCGCTGACCTCGACGCGCAAGGGCTTCAAGGAGGGTGGTACCAGCACCAATTCGGATGTGCTCAACGCTGAAGAACTGCTGTTCGACGCGCGTCATGACCTGTTCGAGGCCAAGCTGAACTACCTGATGTCGCGCCTGCGCCTGGCGTCATCGGTGGGCAGCCTGGGGGATGATGATATCGAGCTGGTCAACGACTACCTGGGGCCGGAACTGATGGTCAGTAAGTGATGGCGGCTAGGTGCCTGTCTTGGGTTTGGAGGTGGGGCGCAGATCGAGCGCCGCCCGCGCGGCGCATCGCGACGCAAGGCCGCTCCTACATTTGTTTCGGGCCAGTGAGGCCAGTGGCATTTGCGCGCGACCGCCTTGTTTGTACGACGCGATATTGAGGGGGCACCAAGGGGCCGCGCGCCAATGCCCCAGGAATAATTGGCCCGAAACAAATGTAGGAGCGGCCTTGCGTCGCGATGCGCCGCGCGGGCGGCGCTCGACCTGATAGGCGCTGAAAATGCCAAGCCAGGCACCTGGTGGCCCCGCATACAGTCTCAAGGCATCCACAACCCCCCTTAAAAAAGCCACGGCCATTCTGGCCTCAGTCGCCCGTGCGGCACGGGTCCTGGGTAAGTAACTTTGATTGGTATTTCTGAATCACCACATTAGCGTCAGCGCGCAAATCAAGTTCAATGTCTCGGCCAGCGTGTAGCCCCCAAGGGGCCGCGATGGCGGCCTATGCTTGAACCAACCCACTGCTGCGGACACCCTCATGCCCAACCCCGAAGATACCGTGCTGCACAGCTGGCAGCACAACGCCCAAGCCTGGATCGACGCGGTGCGCAGCGGCGCCATCGAGAGCCGCCGCCAGGTTACCGACCAGGCCATCCTGCTGGCCATTCTGGGCCGCCAACCCGAGCGCGTGCTGGACCTTGGCTGTGGTGAAGGCTGGTTGCTGCGGGCACTTGCCGACCGCGGCATCGAGGCGGCCGGGGTGGATGGCGATCAGACTCTGGTGGCCGCCGCACGCGCGGCAGGGTCCGCGCAGGTGCACCTTGCCAGCTACGCCCAGCTAGCCGAGGGCGACGTCAACGTTGGCCGTGACTATGACCTGATCTGTGCCAATTTCGCGCTGCTGCACCAGGACATCATTGCACTGCTGGCAGCACTGAAGGGCTTGCTGGCACCCGGTGGTGCTCTGGTGATCCAGACATTGCACCCCTGGAGCGTGGCAGCGGGCGATTATCAGGATGGCTGGCGGGAAGAGTCGTTCGCAGGGTTTGCCGGGGCCTGGCGGCCGATGCCGTGGTATTTCCGCACGCTGGCCAGTTGGCTCAATGCATTGGACATGGCCGGGCTGCGCCTGGTCAGCCTGCAGGAGCCGCAGCACCCGCAAAGTGCGGTGCCGCAGGCGCTGCTGATGGTGGCCGAGGGGCGTTGAGCCTACGCCGAAGGATCTTCGACGAGTGCAGCCACACGCCCCTGCTGACTCAATGAAACATGAGTTCTGAGGCAGTTACAGGACCGGCTTGCGCGCCACCCCGCTGCGGGCCTTGGCCATCGCCGCCAGGCGCACGGCGACGTTGGCTGCGCCATACCCGGCATAGCCACCCTTGCGCTGGATGATCTCGAAGAAGAAACGCTCCTCGAACGGTTCGGTGTAGACGTGGAACAGCTCGCCACCCTGGGCATCACGGTCGTACAGCACGTTGTAGTACGCCAATTCGCTGAGGAACTCGTCGTCGAAGTCGAAACGCGCTGCCAGGTCGTCGTAGTAATTGAGCGGAATCTCCAACAGCGGTACACCGGCCAGCTTGGCGCGCGCTACTTCACGGAAGATGTCGTCACAATCGAAGGCGATGTGATGCACACCCGAGCCGCGATAGCTGGACAGTGCATGGGCAATGGCCGTGTTGCGGTTCTCGGAAATGTTCAGCGGCAGGCGCAGGGTGCCGCACTGGCTGCGCAGGGCACGGCTCTTGACCAGGCCGTAAGGGTCCGGCAGCACCACTTCGTCGTCGGCAGCGAAATCGAACAGGCTCTTGTAGAACAGTACCCAGCTGTCCAGCGACTCGGCCGGCAGCGCCAGCGCCATGTGGTCGATACGGCGCAGGCCACCGCTGGCATTGGCGGTTTTGTCCAGGCTGAAGTCGGTGTCGTACAACGTCTGGCCAGCGCTGCCCGGCTCTACCAGGTACAACAGGCTGCCATCAGGTGCCCGCACGGCAGGCACTTCACATTCATTGGGGCCGACCAGGCCGCGGAACGGCTGGCCGCGGAAGGCGGTGGCGCGCTTCAGCGCAGCCTGCTGGTCCTTGACCCGCAACGCCGTGGCGCACAACGAAGGCCCGTGCGCCTCGAAGAAGTTGTGGCCGAACGAGTAGGGTTCGGCATTGAGGACGATGTTGATGTCGCCCTGGCGCAGCAGCTGCACGGCCTTGCTGCGGTGTTTGCCGGCATCGGCAAAGCCCAGGCGTTTCAGCCAGCTGCTCAGGCGTGCGCCCACCGCCTCGTCGACGGCGAACTCGAGGAATTCCACGCCGTCGTAGGCGCTGGCCGCAGGCGGGGTAAACAGCACGCCCGGCTCCACCGCCACGGCCTCCTGCTCCAGGCGCAGGCGGGTCTGCTCTTCGAGGTACAGCAGCGAGCGCAAGCCGTCGGCGGCGTTCTGCCGAGGCGGCGCGGCGCGGAAGCCGTCGTTGAAGATTTCCAGTGACAGCGGGCCGCGATAGCCGGTGGTAAGGATTGGGGCGAGGAAGCCGGCCAGGTCCATTTCGCCCTGCCCCGGGAAGCAGCGGAAATGCCGGCTCCACTCCAGCACATCCATGGCCAGGATCGGGGCGTCGGCCATCTGCACGAAGAAGATCTTGTCGCCAGGGATGTCGCGGATCGCGCTGGGGTCGCCCTTGAGCGACAAGGTATGGAAGCTGTCGAGAATCACCCCGAGGGCCGGGTGGTCGGCTTGGCGCACCAGGTTCCAGACCTGCTGGTAGGTATTGACGTGGCGGCCCCAGGCCAAGGCTTCATAACCGATGCGCAGGCCTCGCTGGCCGGCATGCTCGGCCAACAGGCGCAGGTCATCCACCAACAGCTGTTCGTCGCCCAGGGCGTCGGCCTGAACGTTGCTGCACACCAGCACCAGGTCGGTACCCAGTTCCTGCATCAGGTCGAACTTGCGCTCGGCGCGGTCGACGTTCTTCTGCAGGCGCTCGCGGCGGCAGCCTTCAAAATCACGGAACGGCTGGAACAAGGTGATGGCGATGCCCAGGTCGGCGCACATCTGGCGAACCTGGCGCGGGCTGCCAGCGTAGTAAAGCAGGTCGTTCTCGAAGATCTCGACGCCGTCGAAGCCGGCGGCGGCGATGGCTTCGAGCTTTTCCGGCAGGGTGCCGCTCAAGGACACGGTGGCAATCGAACGCTGCATGGCGGGATTTCCTTGTTGTTAGAGGACGACGGCGCAGGAAACCTACTGTGACAGTACCTGGCACGATCGATTATTCGCAGGTAAAGTCGCCTCATCAATCCCTTTGTACGGAATGGTTAGTTTTGTGTTCGATTACCGAACAAAACCCGATTTCGCGAATTGCTACACCGCCAACCCGTGGTCAACATGAAACCAGACGCAGGCACACCGACCGATGCCCTTTGCCAAGACGGTCGTTCGGCAGAACCTGCGCTGACAAGCCCAACGTCACAACATAATAAGTTCAATAAAACCGGGTACCGACCTATGAACACTGCTCTGGCCTTGCGTTCCGCACCTGTCTCCTGGCTGTCTGTCACGGCCTTGGCGCGGAATACCCCCGCACTTCACGTTTGACCCCACTCCCGAGATAACCCCACGTTCGCCATGCGCCGTGCGGGAACCAACAAGAACAACGGAGACAACGATGGCTCACTCCAGCTCTCAAGCCAAGAAAGCGACCGCCAGTGGATGGATAGGCTCGGCACTCGAGTACTACGACTTCTTCATCTATGCCCAGGCTGCGGCCCTGATCTTCCCGCAGATCTTCTTCCCCAATACCGACCCCAAGATGGCGATCATCGCCTCGCTGGCTACCTACGGTGTCGGCTACCTGGCCCGCCCGGTCGGGGCCTTTGTGCTCGGCCACTGGGGTGATACCCGCGGGCGCAAGAACGTACTGCTGCTGTGCATGTTCCTGATGGGCCTGTCGACCATGGCTGTGGGCCTGCTGCCCACCTACCACGACATCGGCATCCTCGCCCCCGTCTTGCTGGTGGTGCTGCGCCTGATCCAGGGCTTTGCCGTGGCCGGCGAGATTTCCGGGGCCAGTTCGATGATCATGGAGCATGCGCCATTCGGCCGACGTGGCTACTACGCCAGTTTCACCCTGCAAGGCGTGCAAGCCGGCCAGGTTCTGGCGGCGGCGGTATTCCTGCCACTGGCCTACTTCATGCCCAGCGAAGCCTTCAATGACTGGGGCTGGCGCATTCCGTTCCTGATGAGCGCCGTGGTGCTGATCGCCGGCTTCATCATCCGTAAGGAAGTGCACGAGACGCCTGCGTTCGTGAAGGAAGAGAAGCAGGACAAAGTCGCCAAGTCGCCGGTCAGCGAGGCCTTCCGCCATAGCTGGAAACACATGGTGCTGGTGATGTTCATGGCACTGATGAACGTGATTCCGGTGGTCGCCACCATCTTCGGCGCGGCCTACGCGGTGCAGCCGGCCTATGGCATCGGCTTCGACAAGAGCGTGTACCTGTGGATCCCGGTGGTCGGCAATATCGTTGCGGTGCTGGTGATTCCTTTTGTCGGCAACCTTTCCGACAAGATCGGCCGTCGCCCGACCATGATCGCCGGGTGCCTGGGCTCAGGCCTGCTGGCCTTCGTCTACCTGTATGCGATCAGCATCCAGAACGTGCCGCTGGCCTTCGCCGCCTCGATCGTGATGTGGGGCATGGTCTACCAGGGCTACAACGCGGTGTTCCCAAGCTTCTACCCCGAGCTGTTCCACACCCGTTACCGTGTTTCGGCCATGGCCATTGCGCAGAACATCGGCACCATGCTGACCGCCATGTTGCCCGCGCTGTTCGCCATCGTGGCACCGCCAGGCTCGGACAACATTCCGCTGGTGGTCGGTAGCATGGCGTTCTTCATCACCTGCATCTGCGCCCTGGCGGCGTACATTGCACCGGAAACCCACCGCATGGCGATGGAAGACCTGGGCAATCCGCAGGCCAAGCCGATGGACAAAGAAGCGTATGAGGCCAGCCGTAAAGGTAGCCTCCAGACCGTAAGCCACTGATAGACCGTAGGGGGCCGCTTTTGCGGCCCCCTGCATTTTCAGCCCTTGACCACTGCCTGCAGCCCCCGCCACAGTTTCTCGACATGCTCACGCTCGGTAGGCAGCGCCCCCACCGACACCCGCACCATCCACCGGCCATTCAAGGTTGCCGGCGTCACATAGGCATCCCCAGACGTATTGAGCCGCTCGGCCCAGCCGCGGGTATGCGCATCCAACGCCTCCCCTTCCAGCCCCGCCGGCCGATGCTGGATGCACAACGTCTGCAATTGCACCGGCGCCAGCAGTTCCCAGCCCGGCGTCGCCTCGACCTGCTCGGCAAGCCACTGGGCATTCTCCAGATCACGCCGCAAGCGTGCCTGCAGCGCTTCGACACCCTCACTGCGCAACATGAACCACAGTTTCAGCGCACGGAACCGGCGCCCCAGCGGGATGCCCCAGTCGCGCAGGTTCTTCACCTCGTCATCCACCGCCGACTGCAAATAGCTGGGGTTGGTGCTCATCACGCGGATCAGGTGCTGCGGGTCGCGCACGTAGTAGATCGAACAGTCGAAGGCCACGCCCAGCCACTTGTGCGCATTGACCACCACCGAGTCGGCCAGCTCGATGCCATCCCACATCCAGCGGCACTCCGGCAGGATCATCGCCGAGCCGGCCATGGCCGAGTCGACATGCAGCCACAGGCCATGGGCCTGGGTGATTTCACCGATCGGGCGAAGCGGGTCGAGTGCGGTGGTGGTAGTGGTGCCGGTGGTCGCGACCACCGCACACGGCTGGTTACCCGCCGCCAGGTCCTGCTCGATGGCTGCTTGCAGGGCAGCCGGCTGCAGGGCGAAGCGCTCGTCGGTGGGGATCAGGCGAATGTTGTCACGGCCAAAACCTGCCAGCAGTGCGGCCTTGTCCACCGAACTGTGGGCGTGAGCGCTGACGTAGACGATCAGCGGCTTGGCCTGGGCCTGCAGGCCGCCACGCACCAACGCGTAACCGCTGGCACGTTCGCGGGCGCAGATCAGCGCCACCAGGGTACTGGTCGAGGCGGTGTCCTGGATCACCCCGCTCCATTGCCCTGACAGGCCCAGCAGCTGGCGCAGCCAGTCAAGGGTGGTTTCTTCCAGTTCGCTCAAGGCCGGGCTGGACTGCCACGACAGGCCCAGTACGCCCAGGCCGGTGCTGAGAAAATCACCCAGCACTGACGACAACGTGCCGTTGGAGGGGAAGTAGCCGTAGAAATCCGGGTGCTGCCAATGGGACAGGCCTGGCATGACCAGTTTGTTGACGTCGTCGAGAATCGCCTCGAACGGTTCGCCCTGCTGCGGGGCACATGCTGGCAGGGCTGCCTTCAGGTAGCCGGGCTCGACCTGGGCCATCACCGGGCGGTCGCCCACGGTTTGGCGGTAGTCGGCGATCAGGTCGATCAGTTGGTGGCCGTACAGGCGGAATTGTTCGGGGGTCACGGGCGGTCTCCTTTGGGCAGTTTGCTGCCTTTCAGTCTAAGTGCCGCCTGCCCCCCAATGAACCCCGCTTCGCGCATACCTCCTATGGCGTTGGCGCATGCCCACCGTGCACGCCGAACTGCGACTGGCGCCACAATTCGAACACCCGGTTGCGCAACCAGCGGTGCTCGGCCGAGGCCTGCAGGCGCTGGTGCCAGACCACCCAGTAGCGCTGGCTGTGGTCGATAAAGCCCAGGGGCCGCCAGGCCAGGTCATGCAGGCGGCACAGTTGCCGGGCAATGTGCTCGGGCACCGTCGCCACCGCCTGGCTGTTGCCGATCACCTGCACCGTGGCGGAGAAAAACGGCACTTCCAGGCTGACCCGCCGCTGCAGGCCCTGGGCGCGCAAGTGGCGGTCGATGAAGCTGTCCTTGTCGCCACCACCGGAGATACGCACATGCTTGTGCGCCAGGTAGTCCGCCTGGCTGAGCGTGTGATGGGCTGTCAGCGGGTGATCGCGGCGCATCAGGCAGACGGCGCGATCCTCACCGAGCAAGCGACCATGCAGGTTGGCGGGCGACTCGTCGAACAAGGTGGTGGCCAGGTCGATTTCGCCGCTGGCCAGCAAGGCATACTGGCCGGCTTGCCAGGTGCGGTATTCGAGGCTGACGCCGGGAGCTTCGTGCTCCAGCGCCGCCACCAGCAACGGCAGCATGTGCTCGGCGACGTAGTCGGAGGCCGCCAGGCAGAAGCGCCGTTCGCAACGGGCCGGGTCGAACACGGCCGGTTGGCGCAGGGCCTGGAGTTCTTCGAGTACCTGGCGCAGGGGTTCGACCAACGCTTCGGCATATTCGCTGAGCACGTAGCCACGGCCTTGGCGCACCAGCAGCGGGTCGTCGAAGGCTTCGCGCAGGTGGGCCAGTTGGCGGCTCAGGGCCGATTGGCTGACGCCCAGGCGCTCGGCGGCGTGGCTGAGGTTTTTCAGCTGCAGCAGGTGGTCGAGGGTACGCAGGTGGGCGAGGCTGAGGGAGGCGAAAGTTGGGTTCATGGGTGTTCGTCTCCGGGCCGCAGGCGAGGGCTGCGCCCTCGTTTCGCGACACAAGGCCGCCCTACAGGTACAGCGCTGTACCAGTAGGAGCGGCCTTGCGTCGCGAAAGGGCCGCCAAGCGGCCCCAGAGGCACAAATCAGTCAGTCAGGCCGACATAGACGTTCTGCACGTCATCGTTCTCGTCGATCGCCTCGAGGAACGCCTCGACCTCGGCCAACGCCTCAGCGCTCAGGCTGGCAGCACTCACCGGGTTCTTCGGCGTGTAGCCGATCTTTGCCGAGACCACGGTAAAGCCATGCTCCGGCAGGGCCTTCTGCACAGCGTCCAGGTCGGTGGTGTCGGTGATGAACAGGGTCGAACCCTCTTCTTCGCCTTCCTCGAAGTCCTGGGCACCGGCTTCGATGGCGGCCATTTCCGGGTCGGCATCGCCGTTCGGGGTGGCTTCGATCAGGCCGACGTGGTTGAAGTCCCAGGCCACCGAGCCGCTTGCACCCAGCTGGCCCTTGCGGAACAGCACACGCACCTGCGCGACGGTACGGTTGATGTTGTCGGTCAGGCACTCGACGATCAGCGGCACCTGGTGCGGTGCGAAGCCTTCGTAGCTCACCGCATGGTACTGCACGGCATCACCGTCCAGGCCAGCACCTTTGCGGATTGCCCGATCCAGAGTCTCGCGGGTCATCGAGGCCTTCTTGGCCTGCACGATGGCCAGGCGCAGGCGCGGGTTCATGTCGGGATCGGCGCCCGATTTGGCAGCGATCTGAATCTCTTTTGACAGCTTGCCCATGACCTTGCCTTTGGCATTGGCCGCTGTTTCTCTATGTTTGGCTTTCCACTGTGCGCCCATGTCGACTCTCTTGTTTCAACGGCCAGTTCAGGAAGCGACCGGCCAAAAAGTGGGTGCAGTTTATACGCCCTCGGGCCTGTGATCGACAAAAAATCTTATGCTTTGTCGGCCTTGCCGGCCGCCGCCGCGAAACGCGCCAGGCGCACATCCAGGTGCCGTGGCCGTTGCCCGCGGTCCTCGGCGCGCTCCTTGCGACGGATGGCATTGCGCACCATCAGCGAGCCCAGGTAGCGAATCGGCTCGGGCGGGAACAACCCCAGCGGGCCGTTGACCAGCGGCGAACGGGACCACGGGTTGTCCAACCCCAACGCCAGCGACGAGAGGATCTGCCCGCCCATGTGGCACGGCCCGACGCCGCTGCCGGAATAACCAAAGCCGTAGAACACATTGCCCTGCCCGTCCAGCCGGCCGAAGAACGGCAGGCCGGTCACCGAGCGGTCCGACGGGCCGTTCCAGCTGGCCGCCAGCGGCACCTCGGCCAGGGCCGGAAAGAACGCGCCCAGGCTTTCGCGCAGCAGCGGCCGGTACGGCGAAGGCTGGTCGAACACCGGCAGCATGCGCCCGCCATAGGCGAAAGTATTGCCGCCCTTGCCGAGCATCAGCCGGCCATCGGAGGTGTTGTGGTAGTAATGCACGAAGATCCGCGAGTCGAGCACGCTGACGCCGTTGTTCAAGCCAATTTCGCGCAGCAGGTCGGGGCACGGCTCGGTGATCACCATGTCGCTGGAGACGATGGCCACGCTGCGCTCGAACTGCGGGAAGGCCCGCGCCATCCAGGCATTGAGGCCCAGCACCACGCGGTCGGCGCGCACCGTCCCGTGGGCGGTACGCACCTGCACTGGCGCGCCGTGTTCCAGGCTGGCCATGGCCGTGCCTTCATGGATGCGCACCCCGCGCTGCAAGGCCACACGGCGCAGGCCACGCACCAGCCGCCCAGGCTGCACGGTGGCGGCCGCCGGGGAGAACCAGCCTTCCAGGTGCCGCGCCGAACCGGCCAGGCGCTGCACAGCCTCCAGCGGCAGGCGTTCGAATGAGTTGATGCCCTGCTGCGCCAGCGCCGCGATCACCGCATCGGTCGCGCCCACCTGGGCCTGGTTGGTGGCGGTGTACAGGGTGCCGTCGAGGCGGTAGTCGCAGTCGATGCCATTGGCCGCGCAGAACGCACCAATGGCCGCGATGCTGCGCTCCGACTCGCGCACCAGGCGCACCGCCTCGGCCGTGCCGAACAAGCGTTCGAGGGTGAAGTACTTGGCCGACCAGGAAAGCGCGCAACCGCCGTTGCGCCCACTGGCACCTGCGCCGCAGATGTCTGCTTCGATCAGCATCACGTCCAGCGCCGGCGCCGCCTCCTTGAGCATCAGTGCAGTCCAGAGGCCGGTGTAGCCCCCGCCAACGATGCATACGTCGCAACGCGCGTCGCCTTGCAGCGGCGCGCATAGCGCATCCTGCTCCGAATCCAGGGCCTGTTGCAGCCAGAAGGGTCTCATTCGCTCGCTTTCCTTTAGGTACGCAGTGGCTTGATCGCCATGCTGGTGTTGGGTGCCACGTCATTGGCTTCGGCCAGGCTGGCAGGGCGGCTGTTCCAGTGCGGCAACAGCACCAGGGCCGAGAACAGTGCGCAACCGGCGAACACGATGAACACCGTGACGCTGTCGAAGTAACCGGGCAGCAGGCCGCCAAGCACCGCCCCCACCGAGCCGCAACCATTGACGAAGCCCGCGGCAGTGGCACCGGCCTTGGCCGTACCGAAGTCGATGGCAGCCGCGCCGCTGATCATCGAATCCGGCCCGTACAGGGTCAGGCCCATGACAAACAGCAGGCCCACCACCATGACGACGCTGCCGCTGTGCATGGCCGCCATGAACGCCGCCAAGGTCACCGTCAACAGCAGCAAGCTGATCACGCAGGCCGGCATGCGCCGCGCGCCGAACAGTTTGTCGGAGGCCAGGCCAATCATGATCGGCCCCAACAGCCCAGCCAGCTCGAAGGCGGTCGGGATAATCGCCGCGCCGACCTTGCCCACCGATGGCATCTGCTCGAAGACGATTACCGGCCCCCACAGCAAGATGGCGTAGCGCGCCGGTTTGAGCAGAAAGTAGGCCAGGCCCAGGGTCAGTACCGTGCGGTTGCGCATGATCTCGCGCAGTGGCGCCCAGACGCTGCACAGGTTGGCGCCCGGCGCCATGCTTTGCGGCTCGGGTTCGACGGCGGGCAAGCCGACGTCTTCAGGTTTGTTGCGCTGCAGGAAGAAGAACAGCACGGCCACCAGCGCGACCACGGCGGCACTGGAGTAAAACGCTGCGTGCCAGGTACCGACCAGGGTGTAGGCCCACCAGCCAGCAAACGGCGAGGCCACCAGGCCGCCGAAGGCATAGCACGAGCTCCACAGGCCCAGCACCCGGCCGCGCTGCGCGGCGGGGAAGAAACTGCCGATGTTCTTGCACAAGCCGGCCCAGCCGGTGGACTGCGCCAAGCCCTGGATCAACATGCAGGTGGCGAAGATCGGGAAGGTCGCGTAGCTGCCCATCACCACGGCCGCCGCCGCCGAAATCAGTAAACCGCCGAGCACCACCACGCGGGGGCCGAAGCGGTCGGCAAGCATGCCCCAGGTGAACTGGCCCACCGCATAGGCAGCCAGGTAGATGGCATCGAGGTTGGCCATGGCGGCCTTGTCGAGCATGAAGCTTGGGTCTTCGGCGATACCCAGCTTGGCCACCGAGAAGGCCTTGCGGGTGAAGTAGAAGGCGGCATAAGCCAGCCAGGTAATTGCGAAAATCTGCATACGCCAGCGTTTGAACGTGGCTAGGGAATGGTTCATGTGAGTCTGACCTCTTGCTCAAGTGTGCCGGCAGAATGTGAAGAAACGCCTGTCTTGTTCTTGTGTTGCGCACAGCGATGACGGTGGCCCGTCATCGGGTCAGATGGCGCTGCAAGAGCACCATGGCCCGGCTGGCGCTTGTGGCACCAGCGTTGGGCTGAGAGCTATGGAAACAGCTGGTGACTGATAAATAAAATCGATTTATTGTATTTCACACATAAGCTCAGCTTGTTACTGGAGTCGTCATGTCGGTCTCACACGCTCAACTCAAGGCCTTCCACGCGGTGGCGGTTCACGGCAGCTTTACCCGTGCGGCGCAAAAGCTGTTTCTTACCCAGCCGGCAGTCTCCGACCAGGTGCGCAAGCTCGAAGAGCGCTTTGGCGTGCTGCTGTTTCACCGCAACAAGCGCTCGGTGCAATTGACCGACCTGGGCGAGCGCCTGCTGGGCATCAGCCAACGCCTGTTCGCCTGCGAAGCCGAAGCCCTTGAGCTGCTGCAGGACTCGCGCGCCCTGCACACCGGCAGCCTGGTGCTGGCGGTGGATGCACCGGTGCATGTGCTGCCGCAGATCGCCCGGTTCTGCCAGCGCTACCCGGGTATCCAGGTGAAGATCGAGACCGGCAACACCGATGAGTCGCTGGCCCGGCTGTTCAGCTACCAGGCCGACCTGGCACTGCTGGGGCGGGATGTCGACGATGAGCGCCTGCATTGCCTGCCACTGCGCCGCGACCCGATGGTGGCGTTCGTTTCCCATCACCACCCGTGGGCCAGCCGCGGCTCGATCAGCCTGGCGGACCTGGATGACACACCGCTGGTGCTGCGCGAGCCTGGGTCGGTGACGCGACAGACGCTGGAGGAAGAGATGCAGCGGGCCGGCTTGCGGATTCGGCCGGCGATCCAGGTAGAGGGCCGGGAAGCGGCACGTGAAGCGGTGGTGGTGGGGATTGGCGTGGGGGTGGTGTCGGCGGCGGAGTTTGGCGCCGATGCGCGCGTGTGTGCGTTGCCGATCGTCGATTGCCAGCGGCACTTGACCGAGACGCTGGTGTGCCTGAGCGAGCAGCGTACACGGCGGGTGGTGGCGACGTTCTTGCAAATGGTGCAGGAAGGGTTGTAAATCCGCTCCATCGCTTCCCGCTAACGCAAAGCTCGCGTCACCCTACCGCCTGGATAACTGCCAATGCTCTTTCGCCTGACCGCCGACACGCTGGTGCTGCTGCACCTGGCCTTCATCCTGCTGGTGCTGTTCGGCGGCCTACTGGTGCTGCGTTGGCGCCCTGCCCTGCTGCTGCACATTCCAGCCCTGGCCTGGGGCCTGGCGGTGGAATACCTGCACCTGGGTTGCCCGCTGACCAGCTGGGAAAACCGCATGCGCAGCGCCGCTGGCGATGCGGGCTACCAGGGCGGCTTCGTCGAGCATTACATCTGGCCGCTCATCTACCCCGCCGGCCTGACACCACAGACCCAGTTGCTGCTGGGCACCGTGGTGTTGCTGCTCAATGTCGGCATTTACGGTTACGTGCTTTGGCGCTGGCGCCGCCCTACCGGGTAGCGATCACGAACAACCGCGGGAACGGCAGCAATACCTTGCCGTCGGTGGACGGCGGGTAGTCGCGCTGCATCGCCTGCAGGTACATCTGCAGGAAGCCTGCCTGCTCGTGCTCGTCCAGCCTGGCCAGGTAAGGCCGCAACGCCGAGCCCTTGAACCACTCCACCACGGCTTCGGCGCCACCCTCCAAGGGGTGATGGTAAGTGGTACGCCACACATCCACCCGCGTGCACAGTGGGCTGAGCAAGTCGTAATAGAACGCCGCATTGTGCCTGGGCGGCAGTTGGTAGTCGGCAAACTTGGCGGCCCACGGGCCTTGGCTGGCGATCTCGCGCAATTGCCGGTGCGCCGGCTCGTCGAGGTTGTCTGGGGTCTGCACCGCCAGGCTGCCGCCCTCGCTCAACTGGCTGACCAGGTGCGGGTACAGCGAAGCATGGTTGGGCACCCATTGCAGCGAGGCATTGGCCAGGATCAGGTCCTGTGCTTGCGGCGCGGTCCATTTGCCAATGTCGGCAATGGCGCAGCGTACCCGGGGCACACACAACCGTTTGCGCTCACGGGCCTTGTCGATCATGTCGGGGTCGCTGTCCAGCGCCATTACCTGGGCATCGGGGTAACGCTGCAGCAGCACTTCGGTGGAGTTGCCCGGGCCGCAGCCCAGGTCCGTGGCATGACGCACCGGGCGTTGCGGCACGGCGGTCAGCAGGTCGCGTACGGCGCGGGTGCGCTCATTTTCGAAGAGGGAATACTGGGTGGCGGACCAGGCCATGTGCGGCTCCTTTGGGCGGGCAATGCGCTGAGCATAAGCCATGTGCTGCCTGTTAGGGGTTCCTCGCAGGCCGGAACTGACTGCCTATGCTTGAAGTCAGTCCTTACATGCGCATGCCTATGAAAACATACCTGGCCCTGGCCATCCTGACCCTGATCGCTGCCGCCGCCCTGCTCGGCTCACCCTGGATGAACCAGCGCTTCCACATGCCTGACCGGCATGCGAGTGAAAAAAGCCAGGCCCTGAACGCAAAAACGGCCGGGTCCCCAAGGGAGCCGGCCGTTTCGAACAGCGACTAAGGCTTAGTGGCGCTTGGCGCTGCGGATCTGATGCACGACGCCCATGGCCACCACGACCGCCGCAGCGATGCCGGTGGAGATCACCAGGATCTGGTAGTCAGGCATGAACGCCATGGTCACCAGGGCGGCCACGATGAACGCGATCACCAGGTAGGTCAGCCACGGGAACAGCCACATCTTCAGGCGGACTTCCTTGCCTTCGGCGATCAGCTTGCGGCGCATGCGCAGTTGCGAGAAGGCGATCACCAGGTACACCAGCAACGCGATCATGCCGGTGGTGTTCATCAGGGTGTCCAGCACGTCTTTCGGGCGCAGGGTCTCGCTGAAGTTGATCAGCGCACACACTACCGCCACGGCGCACGAACCCATGATCGCGTACACCGGTACGCCGGTGCCGGCGCGGGTGATCTTGAAGAACGACGGCGCATCGCCACGCTGGGACAGCGAGAACAGCATGCGCGAGGCGGTGTAGTGACCGGAGATCAGGCAGCTGCTGACCGAGGTCAGGACCACGAAGTTCATCAGCAACTCGGCATACGGCACGCCCAGCAGCTCCAGGGTACGGCGGTAGGCGCCATAGCCCGAGACGCCCAGGTGCGGGTCGTTCCACGGTACCAGGCAGACGATCAGGAAGATCGAGCCGACGTAGAACAGGCACACACGCCATACCACCGAGTTGGTGGCCTTGACGATCTGTGCGGCCGGGTCCTTGGCTTCGGATGCCGCAATGGTCACGATCTCGGCACCGAGGAAGGCGAACATCACCCCAAGCAAGGCACCAATCACCGTGGTGATGCCGTTAGGCATGAAGCCTTCTGCGGTCAGCTGGCTGATGCCGCGCACTTCACCAAACTGCCAGACGTTCATCACGGCGGCGGTGCACACCACCAGGAAGCAGACGATGGCGATCACCTTGATCAAGGCGAACCAGAACTCGAACTCACCGTAGTGCTTGACGTTGAAGAAGTTGACGGTGATCAGCAGCAGGGTCGTGGCCAGCACGAACACGTTGACACTGACGTCAGGGAAGAAGCCGTGCAGGATCTTGCCCGCCACGTAGGCTTCCCACGCCATGAGGATTACCCAGTACCACCAGTACAGCCAACCGATGGTGAAACCGGCCCAGCGGCCAATGGCGCGGTCGGCGTAGGTGGAGAACGAGCCGGTGTCAGGCGAGGACGTCGCCATTTCGCCGAGCATGCGCATGATCAGCACCACCAGGATGCCGCCTGCCAGGTAGGCCAGGACAGCGGCCGGGCCGGCGCTGTGGATCACGCTGCCGGAACCGACGAACAAGGCGCCGCCGATAACCCCGGCGATCGACATCATCGTCAGGTGGCGCGACTTGAGGGAGGCACTGAGCTTGCTCTCGTGCCCGCCTTTCGCGGTGGTGGTTGTGGATGTTGCGTCCATCAGTTGTGTACCCCGTGCTTCTTTTTATCCAAGGAAAACTGTGAGGCCCCGATGGCTAGCGGCCTCACCTGTACATCAGTGCTAATGCGGGCAGGATGGTGTGAACAAACACACGCAGGCCATCCATGGCGGCCTGCTGACGCGCCCGAAGGTTTGCCCTTCGAGCGAACTGAACATGCTTTATGTGGCGATATCCGACACCTAATGTAAAAATGTCCGACGCAGAGAGCCATGCACAGTGGCATGAATCTCGCACTGCACTGTACAGGCCGCCCATGCAATACACCTTGCAGGCGCCTGGCGCCAAGCACCCTGAAGGCCCCCGAATGTTCGAATTACATCCAGACTCCCCAACCCCGCTGGTCAACCAGATCATCGATGGACTGCGCGAGCTGATCGACAACCAGACGCTCAAGCCTGGGGCCAAGGTCCCGTCTATCCGCGCCTTTGCCGCGACTTACTCGGTGAGTACCTTTACCGTGGTCGAGGCTTATGATCGTCTGGTCGCTCAGGGCCTGCTGGTAAGCCGGGGCAACGCGGGTTTTTTCATCAATCGCGCGGCCGGCGAGTTGCTGGAAAAACACAATGCCGAGGCCGACACCAGTCGACCAACGTTCAACTCTGAATGGTACCTGCAGCAGATCTTCGAGATCCGCCAACTGCCGTTCAAGCCCGGCTGCGGCTGGTTGCCCAATGACTGGATGTACGAAGACGGCCTGCGCCGCGGGTTGCGCCAGGTCGCCGGGAGCCCGCTGGAGCTGTCTGGCTATGGCGACCCTATGGGCCTGGCAGAACTGCGTGCGCTGACCGCGCAGAACCTGCAGCAGGAGCTGTCGATTGTCGCCAACCCGGCGCAACTGATGCTCACCCACGGCGCCAGCCAAGCCCTGGACCTGGCCGCGCGCACCCTGGTACGCCCAGGTGACGTGGTGCTGGTGGACGACCCCGGCTACCCCAACCTGATGAGCATCCTGCGCACCCAGGGCGCGACGCTGGTCGGCGTACCGCGCACGCCCAACGGCTACGACCTCAACCAGCTGGAACAACTGCTGGCGCACCACAGCCCGACGGCCTTCTTCACCCAGCCGCACCTGCACAGCCCGACCTGCTCACGCACCCCGCTGCCGCAGCTGCACCGTTTGCTGCAACTGGCCAGCCAGCATGGCTTCCGCCTGGTGGAGAACAACCTGTACGCCGACATGGTCTCCGAGCCGCAGCCATGCCTGGCCAGCCTCGACCACCTGCAGCAGGTGGTGTACGTGGGCAGTTACTCGAAGAGCATTTCGCCCAACGTGCGGGTTGGCTACATGATGGCCAACCCGGAGCTGATGCAGAAACTGGTACACCTGAAAATGCGCTCGGGCCTCACCACCTCGCAGGTGATGGAGCGCGTGGTGTATGCCGCGATCATCGACGGGCGCTGGCGCAAGCACCTCAAACGGCTGCGCCAGCGTTTGGCCGAGGCGCACCAGGAAGTGGGCCGGCACTTGCATCGGCTGGGTTTCGAGTTGTTCACCGAGTCGGACGAAGGGATGTACATCTGGACCCGGCATCCGGCGATTCCGGATAGCGCGGCGTTGCTGGACGATGCGCTGGAGCAAGGGATCATGCTTGGGCCTGGGCAGTTGTTCATGGTGGATGCCAAGGCGACGGGGTGGATGCGGTTCAATGTGGCGTTCAGTACCGACCCTGCGATGTGGGAGTTGTTGGAGAAGGTGCTGGTGAAGCATGTGCGGCGGGGTGGGGTTTAGTGGGTTTAGGGCTTGCCATGGCATTTGCAGCGCCTGGAAGATCGAGCGTCGCGCGGGCGGCGCTCGATCTCCCAGGCGCTGAATTTGCCGTGGCGAACACCTGGCAGCCCTGACACCCACCCAAACCCTAACGCCAATCCACCCTATCCCCAAAAAACGCCTGCGCATTCGCCTCCAAACTCTCCAGGTGATACCCCCCCTCCTGCACTATCACACACGGCAAGCGCAGCGCCCGAACCCGCTCACCCAACGCCGCAAACCCATCGGTGGTCACCGCCACCTTGCTCTGCGGGTCCAGCTGGTAGATATCGAACCCCAACGACAACACCAGCACCTCGGCACCAAAGTCCTTCACCGCACTCAGCGCAATCTCAAGCTGATTCATGAAATCCGCCTCACTGGCCCCGTGCGCCATCGGCAGGTTGAGGTTGTAGCCCTCCCCCACACCCTCGCCGCGCTCGTCCGCGAACCCGGCCACCCCCGGGTAGAAGTTGGTCGGGTCACCGTGCACCGACACATACAGCACATCATTACGGTCGTAGAAAATCTCTTGAATCCCTTGCCCATGGTGCATGTCGGTATCGAGGATCGCCACGCGGCGATAACGGCCGCGCAAGGCCTGGGCCGCGACGGCGGCGTTGTTCAGGTAGCAGAAGCCGCCAGCCGCATCGAAACGCGCATGGTGCCCCGGTGGGCGGCACAGCGCATAGGCCGCAGGCTCACCCCCGAGAATGGCCTTGGCGGCGGCCACTGCGCTTTGCGCCGACCAGTAGGCCGAGCGCCAGGTGTTCTCACCCACGGGGCAACTGCCGTCGGCCAGGTAGCGGCCAGCCTGGGCGAGAATGCCGCGCAGGGCATTGGGCTCGCGCACGAAAATGTTGGACATGACCTCGTCGCCCCACTCCTCGGGCACTTCCTTCCAGCGTGCATGGGCCTCTTCGAGGAACGTCAGATAGGCCTCACCGTGTACCGCCTTGAGCGGGCCCAGGCCGGCATCTTCGGGCTGACGAATGTCGAAGCCAAGGTCCTTGGCCGCCTGCAACAGGCGCTGGGCACGCTCAGGGACTTCCTGCGGGGTACGCATGGCGCCGCGCGAGTAGTAGCTGCGCGGGTGGTGCAGCAGCTGTTCGGGGTGAAAGTAGCAACGCATCAGGCTTCTCCTTGTTCGACCCGGCCGGCACGGGCCAGCACGGCGTTGAGCAGTACATCGGCGCCCTGGCGGGCATCGTCGGGCAGCACGTCTTCAGCCTCGTTGTGGCTCAGGCCACCGACGCAGGGGATGAACACCATGGCTGTCGGGCAGTAACGGGCGAGCAGAATAGCGTCGTGGCCAGCGCCACTGACAATCGCCTGCTGGGCATAGCCCAGGCCGTCCACGGCCTGTTGCACGGCGGCCACACAAGCGGCGTCGAAGGGCGTCGCCGGGCTCATCCAATGGCGCTCGATGCGTACCTGCAGGCCACGCTGCGCGGCGATGGCCTGCAGTTTCAGACCAAGCTCTTGCTCCATCGCCTCAATGGCCTGGTCACGGTGGTGGCGCAAGTCGACGGTGAAGCGCAGTACACCTGGGATGGTGTTGCGCGAAGACTTGGCAATCGACAGCTCGCCCACCGTGGTCAGGCCTTGGGGGGCGAAATCGGCGGCCAGTTGCTCCACCGCCTGGATCATTCGTGCCGCGCCGTACAGGGCGTCCTTGCGCAGCGGCATCGGCGTGGTGCCGGCGTGGGCGGCCATGCCTTCGACCGTCACGTCGAGCCAGCGAATCGCCTGGCCACCACTGACCACACCAATGCATTTGGCGTTGTCTTCAAGGATCGGGCCTTGCTCGATATGCGCTTCAAAATAAGCATCGACCTTGCCGCCCAAGGGGCGCTGGCCGGCATACCCCGTGCGTTGCAGCTCATCGGCGACGCTGATGCCCGCAGCATCGCGAATAGCCAGCGCCTGCTGCAGGTCAAGGGTACCGGTGAACACTGCCGAGCCGAACATGGCCGGCGTGAAGCGTGCGCCTTCCTCGTTGGTCCACACGGCAATCTCCAGCGGCTTGCGAGTGCGGATGCCGAGGTCGTTGAGCCGGCGTACTACCTCAAGGCCCGCCAGCACACCGTACACACCATCGAAACGGCCGCCTTCGGGCTGGGTGTCGAGGTGGCTGCCCATCATCACCGGTGCAGCCTGCGCATCGGTGCCTGCGCGGCGGGCGAACAGGTTGCCGATGGCATCCACCGACAGGGTCAGGCCGGCCTCGCGGCACCAGTGGCTGAACAGTTCTCGGCCGGCCTTGTCTTCATCGCTCAGGGCCAGGCGGCAGCTGCCGCCACGGGCCGTGGCACCGACTTCGGCCATGGCCATCAGGCTCGCCCACAGGCGTTCGCCATTGCTTTTCAACATGTACAGGTACTCCAGATCGAATCGGGTGGATCAGGCCATTTCCAGCTGCTGACTACGGGTGTACTGGCGCGCCAAGGCCAGCACGCAGAGCAGCGAAATGGAGGCGATCAAGGTGTAGAACACCGCCATCGGCCACCACTGGCCGCTGAAGGTGTGGGCCAGCCAGGTGCCGATCAGCGGCGTCAGGCCCCCGGCAATTGCACCGCAGATCTGGTAGGCCAGGGAGATCGCGGTGTAGCGCACGCGGGTTTCGAACATGCCGCTGACGTAACCGGCGATCACCGCATAGAACGACGCCATACAGGCCGCCGCCAGGGCGATGCCAAGCACGATCAACGGGCCCTGGCCCGAGCTGACCAGCACGAACATCGGATACGGCGAGGCCATCGCCAGCAGTGCGACCAGGGCCAGGAAGCGGGTAGCGCCGACTTTCTCGGACAACCAGGCGGCCAGCGGTTGCAGGCAAAACTGGATGACCGCCACGAAGAACAGGCATTCAAGGATCAGCGAGCGATCCAGGTGCAACTGTTGGGTGGTGTAGCTGATCATGAAGGTGTTGGTGAAGTAGACCCCGGCAATGCCCAGGGTATTGGCACCGATGCACAGCAGCAGCGGGCGCCAGGCGGTGCGCAGCACTTCGAACACCGGCGCCTGCTCCTTGCGGTGGGCCTTTTCGGCCTGCTCGCGGCTGGCGATGAATTCCGGCGATTCGTTGACCCCGAGGCGGATGGCCAGGCCCACCAGCAGCAACAGTGCGCTGGCCAGGAACGGCACACGCCAGCCCCAGCTCATCAGTTGGTCTTCCGGCAGCCGGGTTACGGCGCCAAAGGCCAGCAGCGAGAGGATCAGGCCCGCCGGGCTACCCAGCTGGGCAAACGAGGCAAAGAAGTTGCGTCGACCCTTGGGCGCGTGCTCACCCGCCATCAGCACCGCCCCGCCCCACTCCCCGCCCACGGCGATGCCCTGGACGATACGCAGCACAATCAGCAGCACCGGCGCGGTGGCGCCGATCTGCGCGTAGGTCGGCAGCAGGCCGATGCAGACGGTGACGATGCCCATCATCAGCAAGGTGATGACCAGCGACTTCTTGCGCCCGATGCGGTCGCCCACATGGCCGAAGATGACGCCGCCCAGCGGGCGGGCAAAGAAACCGACGGCAAAGGTGCCAAAGGCGGCCATGGTGCTGAACAGGCTGTCGTCGGAGGGGAAGAACAACGCACCGAACACCAGTGCAGCGGCGGTGGCGTAGATGTAGAAGTCGTACCACTCGATCATGGTGCCGATGAACGCGGCGGCGGCGGCACGGCGCGGCTGGGGCGAAGCGGTGGGCTTCATGCTGGGCTCCTTTGCTTGTTTTTCTGGCAGGAGTTATCGGAAATCACGGGGCGCTCTGGTGGCGCCTGGTCGATGCATGGCTGCGATTTATCGTCCCCGGGCTATGATTAGTCAATTTTCTATTTATTATTCGCACTATTAGCCACGCTTATCATTCGAGCCCGACCATGCCTGACCGCCTGCTCAACGACCGCCTCGACTGGAACCTGCTGCGCACCTTCCGGGTCATCGGCCAGGAGCTGTCCATCAGCCGCGCCGCCGCCCGCCTGCACCTTACCCAGCCGGCGGTGAGCCAGGCGCTCAAACGCCTGGAGGAGCAGCTTGGCCGGCAACTCATCGCCCGCCGCGGGCCGCGCTTCGTGCTGACCGAAATGGGCGAGCAGTTGTTCTTGCTGGCTGGCGAGGTGTACGGGCAGATGTCGCAGATCGGCGGGCTGCTGGAGCAACCGGCTGACGAACTGGTGGGCAAAGTGCGCCTGCTGATCATCAGCCGCATCGTCAGCGAGCGCTTTGACGACTTTCTCGCCGACTTCCACCGCCAGCACCCCCGGGTAGAGCTGGAAATCGACGTGATGCGCAGCTCCGACATTGTCGCCGCCTTGCAGGAGAAGACCGCCACCGCAGGCCTGAGCCTCAACCGAAGGCCTCAACCGCGGCTGGAGCAGCGGCTGTTTCTGCGCCAGCGCTATGCGTTTTTCTGCGGCAAGCACCATGCCTTGTTCGGCCAGCTTGAGGGCGACCTGCAGCGTGAGAACTTCGTCAGTTTTACCAGCGACCAGATTGGCGGGATGCTCTCGCCGCTGACCATCTTCCGTGACCAGCAAGGGTTTTCCGGACGCATCGTGGCGTCCTCGCCCAGCCTTGAAGAGGTGCGCCGCCTGGTGATTGCTGGGTTCGGCATCGGCTGCCTGCCAGAACACGTGGTGGCGCCGGATGTGACCGCCGGGCTGTTATGGAAGCTGCCGCCGCAGGAGGGGATCGCGGATGTGGATATACACCTGTTGTGGAACAGGGAGCAGCGGCTGAGTCGGGCGGAAGAGGTGTTTATCCAGGCGTTGCAACAGTGTTTGGAGAAAGGGCATCTGTAGATTTGGGTTGGTTGATCATCCGCGCACTATGAAGCTGTGCTTGCGACGAACCTTCCTCTACCGCTTTTTGGATGACTTATAGCTCATCCAAAGACACCGATACGCCTTTTTCACCTCGTCGATACTTTGCCAGTTCGCTTAGCTCGATATCTTCGAGCCGCTCCATCATGGCTTCATAAAGCTCAGCCGGCACCATGTACCCCATCACCCGATTGTGATTGAGCACGGCGATGGGCATCCCTGCGGCACCGGACATGACCGCAGTTGGATTCTTTTTCAGTTCCGACACGCTTACCGCTACATCGGCGAAGATATTCTGCATATTTATCGACCTCAATTAAGACCTATATTTTGGTCAATGCCTCGGGCAATGACATGCCATGGCCTGCTAAAAGTTTGGATCCCATCCTCTGGCGAGGTATGCTCTGCGAGATAGCCAAATGCCACCACCCAGGAGCGCCAAGCGCCTGGCATTCATGGACGAGCCTCCTTTGCCCAGCCACCCTACCCGCCACACCATCGCCCGCCAGTGGCAGTTGCTCAAGCTACTGCCAGGCCGCCACCCCGGCATGAGCTCCACGCAGTTGCAGGCTGCTCTGTCATCCGTGGGCCACAGCACCAGCAAGCGCACCGTCGAGCGCGACCTGGTCGAGCTGTCGGCGCTGTTCCCACTGCATTGCAACAGCAAAGGCATGCCCTACGGCTGGTACTGGCAACCTGGCTTGAGCCTGGGCGAGGCGCGGCACCTGCAACCGGATGCCCTCAGCCCGGTACGCCAGGTCGTGCTACATGCCTGGGTCGACGATGCACTTGCCCGTCGTCTTGAACACCAGCCGCTGTCCACAGACATGCAACTCACCCCGCAGCAGGACGGCGGCGCCTCGCTGCAAGCGACCGTCGACGACGGCCGGGCGTTGATGGGCTGGTTGCTTTCACAGGCAGGGTCGATACGTGTGCAGGGCCCGCAAGCGCTGCGCGAGGCCTTGCTGGAACAAATGCGCCAGAGCCTGGCGCTGCACGATGACTGTCAGTGATTGGGCACGTACGTCAGGACGGCAACACCGGCATGCGGCGGCGTGACAGGCAGGCGTAGGCCAACGCCAGCACGCCGAACCCCAGCACCCCCAACAGCACCATCAGCTCACGGCTGTAGCGCGCCACCAGCGCGGGAAAACCGCTGAACTCGCGGTACACCTGCACATCGGCCACGCCGTCGGCGTAACGGATGCTGACGCCGCCCTGGCGGATCTGCGAGTAGTCCGCATCGAAGTACACCCACACCTTGCAGGCGCCACCCGGCTCAATGGCCGGTATTTCGACCACGGGCGTGGCGGCCTCGATGATGGTGTCGTTACCCGCGGCATCGCGCACTTGCACCAGGCCCTTGGCCGGCAGGCGGATGGTTACCTGGCGCACCGGCGCATCACCCGTGTTGCGCAGGTCGATGAGCAGACCGGTGCGGTGGTCCACCAACCCCGCCTCGAACGGCTTGGCGAACAGTTGGGCATAAGGCGCCTGGGCCAGTTCGATCAACCGGTCGACCTGCTCATGGCTCAACTCGCCCTGGCCGATACTGTTGATGCGCCCTTGCAACTGCTCGTACTTCAGCAGCTCGCTGGCCTTGCTGATCCGCTCGCTGAACTGGCTCGGGTAAGTGAGGTAGGCATAGGTCAGGGAGGCTTCCAGGCGAGGGCGGCCTTTGATCACCACATAGGCCACCAGTATGACCATCAGGCCAATCAGCAGCGCTACGAGGCATTTCCCGACTTTGTCCCAGCTCAACACAAACTTCCTTCTGTCGTGGTACTGACGATTCAAGCGGCCCAAGGGTGCCAATTTCGTGGCGCCCAGGCAAGCATTCAACGCCCCGGTAGTACGGGCAGTGACGCTACCAGCATAGGCCTGATCACCGTATTCGCTTTGTCCTTGACCATGGTCATGCCGTGAACGAGGATCAGGCTTCCACAGACAAGGACGCAAACCATGTTACGGATACTGGGCAGAGCTTCTTCCATCAATGTGCGAAAAGTCCTTTGGGCCTGTGCCGAGTTCGATATCCCCTTCGAGCGGGAAGACTGGGGTTCGGGCTTCCAACCCACCAACACGCCCGAATTTCTGGCACTGAACCCCAACGCCATGATCCCGGTGATCCAGGACGGCGATTTCACCCTATGGGAATCCAACACCATCATCCGCTACCTGGCAACGCGCCATGACCAGGGCGCCATCTACCCCACCGAGGCACAAGCGCGGGCGCGCATCGATCAATGGATCGACTGGCAAGCATCGGACCTCAACCGGTCGTGGAGCTACGCGTTCATGTCGCTGGTCAGGCACTCCCCTGCCCACCAGGACCCTCAAGCACTGGCCGCCGGTTGCGCAGAATGGGGCCGCCACATGCAGATTCTGGAGCGCCAGCTCGCCGCCACCGGCGCTTATGTGGCCGGTAGCCGGTTCACGCTGGCCGACATCCCTATCGGCCTGTCGGTCAACCGCTGGTTCGAGACCCCGTTCGAGCACCCTCACCTGCCGGCAGTCAGGGCCTACTACGAGCGGCTGAGCCAGCGCCGCGCGTTTTGCCTGCATGGCAGAAACGGCACGCCTTAAACACAGGCCTTTAACGCTGGGGCGGCCGGAGGCACTGACTGAAGCCGCCCCCTGCTCAGCGTGCCTCCAGCACCTTCGCCAATACGAAGGTCACCACCACTGCCAGCAACACGCCAATGGCGATCGACATGACCGCGCCCCACTGCAACAGCGTGTGTTGCAAGGTCAGGTAAAAGCCGACCACGCCCACGGCGCCAATGCCGTTGCCGCGTATGATCGCAGCCAGCTCCTGGCGCCCGCCCTGGACGTGGGCGAACACCGCCAGCGGCCAGGCGATGACTGGGACCGGCGCCAGCATCCCGCTGACCACAGGGCCGAGCAAGGTCGCGCTGGCCGTGATCACCAGCAGCAGCAAGGTGGCGGTCATCATGCGCATCGGGATGACCCAGCGAGGCGTCGGCACGTAGCGTGCGGCACTGGCGTCTGCCGGTTTGGCGGTGGCCACGACGATGGCGATGACCAGTAGCAGCGTGGCAATGACCGACAACGCCACCCCGCCCAGGTGGCTGGTTGCCAACGCCGCCAACACAAAGAACGCCAGCGCTGCGATGCAGCCGACCAAGGCGCCTACACGTCGGGTCACCCCGTAGTAGAACAAGCAGGTTGCCTGCACGGCAGCCACCCCGGCCAATGCCCCTGGTACGGCCAATGAGGCGAACGCCTCGCCTTGTTCAAGGCTGAGAAACAGCATGACCAGCGCCGAGGTAACGGGTAGCCCTGAAAGCAGCCCGCCAATTTGCGTGCCCCAGCGTTTGCCAGCCAGCGAAATGGCCAGCATCAGGGTGGGGGTCATGAAGAGTTTGAGGTAGAAGACAGTCATGCAGAGGTTCAGGTCTGAGGCGGGGGATAGCGCATGCTAGCTGAAGCGCGCTCCGGGGCACAGTGACGATGGCCGTTGCGGGCAAGCGCCATCCGCCTATCCAGGTTCAGACCAGGGTTTGGAACGCCTGAGCTGCGCCCCAAATGATGGGCGGGTGTCCAACATCTGGGGCGCGATTCAGGCTGTGTTATACCAAGGCGGCCTTCGACGCTGCCACGCCCCGCGCGCGCCAGGCAAACGCCAGCACCATCAGCAACCCCAAACCCGCCATCAACGCACCTGCCAGGGAAATCGCCGGGTAACCCAGCCCCGCATTGATCACCGCCCCACCCAGCGCAGCGCCTATTGCGTTGCCAAGGTTGAACGCGCCGATATTCACCGCAGACGCCAGGTTAGGCGCGTCCTTGGCCGCTTCCATCACGCGCATCTGCAGCGGCGGCACCAAGGCAAAACTGGCCGCCCCCCACACCAGCACCGCCAGTGCCGTGGGCAGCGACCAGGGCATCAGCAGCGGAAACACTAGCAGCACAGCGATCAACACCGCCAGCGAGACGATCAGCGTATGATCGACCGAGCGGTCCGCCGCCTTGCCGCCCCACACGTTGCCCAAGGTCAGGCCGATACCGAACAACACCAGCATGACCGTGATGAACGTGGTGGAGGCCTGGGCCTCGCTGTGCAGAATGGGCGCAATGTAGGTGAACACGGTAAACATCGCGCTGGAGCCGACCACGGTCAGCGCCAATGCCGCCAGTACCGGCCCACGGCCGAGCACGCGGATTTCGGCCATTACCCCATCACTTTTGGGCAGCGGCACATTGGGCAGCGCGTACCACAGCGCCGACATGGCCACCAAGCCCAGGCCCGCGATCCCCCAGAAAGAAGTGCGCCACCCCAACAACTCACCGAACCAGGTCGCCAACGGCACACCGCCGATGGTCGCCAGCGTCAACCCCATGAACATCGCGGCCACGGCGCCTGCGCGTTTTTCCGGCGGCACCACACTGGCTGCCACGATCGAGCCGATACCAAAGAACGCGCCATGGTTGAGCGAGGTCACCACGCGGGCCACGAGCAGGCTGGCGTAATCGCTCGCCAGCGCCGACATCAGGTTACCGAGGGTGAAAATGGCCATCAGCCCAATCAACAGGTAACGCCGCGGCACCTTGCCGGTGGCCAGGGTCATCAACGGGGCACCGATCAGCACCCCCACCGCGTAGGCGCTGACCAGCAGCCCGGCAGCAGGTATCGAGACCCCGAGGTCTGTGGCAATACTGGGCAACATGCCCATGGGGGCGAACTCGGTGACACCGATGCCAAAGGCACCGATGGCGAGTGCGACGAGGGGTGGATTGATGCGCATAACGGGCTCCTTATCTGTGCCGCAAATGCTACGATCCACTCCGTTAATCCACTAGACCGTATTTTTGCCAATCACCTTTGCGCGCGAGGCACAAATGGACTTCAACGGCAGGTCCGGCGAGATGGAAATTTTTGCCAAGGTCGCGCACGCGGGCAGCTTGTCTGCGGCGGCGCGGGCGCTGGGGCTGACGCCATCGGCGGTCAGCCGGATCATCGCGCGCACCGAACAGCGCCTGGGCACCCGCCTGCTGTTGCGCACCACACGGGCCATTTCGCTTACCCCGGAGGGCGAAGCCTACTTGCGTGGCGCCCGGCGCATCCTCGCCGACATGGATGAAGTCGAGGATGCTATCACCGACCAGGGCGTACCGCGCGGGCGCCTGCGGGTGAGCGCCGCGCTGGGGCATGCCCGGCTTACGGTAGTGCCCTTGCTGGCGCAGTTCAGCGCCCTGTACCCGCAGATACTGGTCGACCTGACGCTAGGCGACGAACTGGTCGACATTGCCGGCGGCCAGGCCGATGTCGCGCTGCGTTTCGGCCACCTGCCGGACAGTTCCCTGAGTGCCCGTTACATTGGCGACACCGGCCAGGTGATCGTTGCCTCGCCCGATTACCTGCAACGCTGCGGCACCCCGAACGAACCTGAAGACCTGGCCCGCCATAACTGTTTGCGCTTCAACTTCCGACGTGCCGAGCCCGACTGGCCGTTTCGCCGTGACGGGCAGGCGTTTGCCCTTAAAGTCAGCGGCAACCTGGAGTGCAGCAGCGGCGAGGCGCTGGCGCAATTGGCCAGGCTGGGGGCCGGCATCGCGCGCATCGGTACGTTCACGGTGGGCGATGACCTTGCCAGCGGACAACTGGTGCCGCTGCTGGAGGCCTACAACCCCGGCGACCGGGAGCCGATTCATGCGGTGTTCGTCGGCGGCCCGGCGATGCCGGCACGGGTTCGGGTGTTCGTGGACTTTCTGGTCGAGCATCATCAGGGTTGGCCGCTGCGCCACGCACCGCCAACATCGCAACCCTGAGCGCAATTAAAATGCATAACTCGCCCTCGCCCCTGCGCACTTAGCAACCACAGCCGATTGCCTTGCGATATTATTGGATCCAATCGCGCGCCACACAGGGCTGGGGAGATCGGCATGCAAGCTTTGGGAATGGACTATCGGCACGGTGAGGTGGTTGCCAGCCACTGCCACGCCGAGGATCAGCTGATCTATGCCGCCAACGGTGTGATGCGGGTGTGCAGCGATGGCGGTAACTGGGTGATCCCCCGTGGGCAGGCACTGTGGATACCTGCTGGGGTCGGCCACGAAATCCGCATGCAAGGTGAAGTGTCGATGCGCACCTTGTTGCTGGGTTCGCACGTCACGCGCTGCCATGTCATCGCCGTGTCCGGTTTGCTGCGCGAGCTGATCCTGGCGGGGTCACGGATGTTGCAGCGCGACGAGCCGCTGGGCGAGCACGCCCGGGCGCTGATCCAGCGTGAGCTGGAAACGGCCGAGCGCATCGATGCCTACGTGCCGGTGCCGCAGCATGCACGGCTGCGCGCCTGGTGCGAGGGCTTTCTCGAAGACCCGGCCCAGGACCTGACGCTGGAGCAGTGCGGCGCGCAACTGAACATGAGCGCGCGCACCCTGGCGCGGCTGTTCCAGCGTGAGGTGGGCATGTCGTATGGCGAGTGGCGAGCACGCACGCGCATGGTCCTCAGCCAGCAGTGCCTGGCCGATGGCAAGCCAATCCTGAACGTGGCACTGGACCACGGCTACCAGAGCGCCAGCGCCTTTGCCGCGATGTTCAAGCGCATCCTTGGCTACAACCCCAGCGACTGGCAGGTCAACGTGCTAGGCACGGGCGCCGCGCCAACGCCCTGAGCGCCGAGGCTGAGGTTGTCCCAGTTGCGCGCAGGGTTGTCCCGCTTGCGGCAGCGGGGCTACCCCAGCCCTCGTTAATCTGGCCTCACGACCCCTAATACGGCTTGCGTGATGCCAATTCGATCCCTTTCCAGCACCGCCAGGCGGGCTGCCGCCATCGGCGTGTTCAGCGTGCTGTCGGCGTGCACTGGGCACCCCACAGGCGCCCTCCCCCCAAACCCCTTCCAGGCATTGCCCGGGCTGCGCCTGCCTGCCGACGTCAGCGACCAGGCGCTGCCCGCGCGCTGGTGGGCGTTGTATCACGACCCGCAGCTCAACGCCTGGGTGCAGCAGGCCCTGGAGCACAACCAGGACCTGGCGCAGGCCGAAGCCAATGTGCAGGCCATGCTGGCCGGCATTGGCGAGTTCGACGCCAAGCGCTGGCCCAGCACTTCCCTCGGGTTTGCCGCGAGCTATGGCAAGAGCGCCGATGACCAGACCCTGGCCGAGGCCACCGACAGCCATGCGCCATCGCAATGGGCGTTCAACCCGGCCATCGAGCTGGCCTACCAGGTAGACGTCTGGGGCCAGGTGCGCGCGGCCATCGAACGGGCACGGGTACAGGCCGAGGCCAGCCGCGAGGCCTTGGAGCTGGTGCACCTGCAGGTGGTCAGCCAGACCACCCGCGCCTACATCGACCAATGCGTCTACGGCGCCCGCATCGCGGCAGCCAGCCAGTCCCTGGACACGTTGCAGCGCAGTGTGCAGCTCAGCGAGCGCCAGCGTCAGGCTGGCGTCGCCACCGAACTCGATGCTGTGCGCCTGGTGGGTTTACGCGAACAGGTACAGGCGCAACTGCCGATGCTGGAGGCACGCCGGCGCATGGCCCTGTACGAACTGAGCATGCTCAGTGGCCAGGAACCGGCGGCGCTGATCGACAACGGCGCCCCCTGCCAGACCATCCCGACCCTCGCCGCGCCGTTGCCTGCTGGCGACGCCTGGCGCCTGCTCGAACGCCGGCCAGACGTGCGCAAGGCCGAACGCGAGCTGCAGGCTGCCGCTTTGGAAGTCGACATCGTCAAGGCTGACCTGTATCCGAAGGTCAGCTTCGGCGCCTCGTTGACCTCGTCGGATCACCACCTGGCCAACCTGGGCGACAGCCGTGCGCTGATGTTTGCCATCGGCCCGTTGATTCGCTGGGAGTTCCCCAATATCAAGGCCAACCGCGCACGGGTGAGCAAGGCCCAGGCCTTGCAACAGGCGCAAATCGCTCATTACCGCGGGGTGGCGTTGGCGGCACTCAAGGATGTACGCCAGGCCCTGGCCCGTTTTGACGGTGAACGGCAACGTACCCAGGCCCTGGCAGCAGCCCTGGTGCAGGGCCAACGCGGCTTTGCCCTGGCGCAAAGCAGCTACCGCGCCGGCACCCTCGACGCACTGGCGCTGCTGGACAGCGAGCGCGACCTGATCGCAGTCAGGGCCAGCCATGTCGAGGCCCAAGGCCGCCTGGCACGTGCCCAGATCAACCTGTTCCGCGCCCTGGGCGGGCGCTGGCAATCATCACCGGCACCGGCCCCAAGCCGGGTGCGTCGCTCCACTCCCGCTACTGGAAGCCAATCATGAATGTTGCCGTTACAAAGAACACGCTGGCGGGTGACCAGCCCCAGGCGGCTGTCACTGCCCGCAGGCCCCGTCGCCGCCTGGCACTGTACGCCGGTGGTGGCCTGACGCTGCTGGCAGCGCTGGCCTTCGGCGGGTACTGGTTCACTACCGGGCGCTACCTGGAGACCACCGATGATGCCTATGTACGCGCCGACTGGGTGGCCCTGAGCGCGCGCGTGGCCGGCTATGTGGCCAAGGTTGAAGTGGAGGACGACCAGCCCGTCAAGGCAGGCGATGTGCTGGTGCGCCTGCACAACCGCGACTACCGTGCACGCCTCGACCAGGCCACTGCCGGGGTGGCCGAAGCACAGGCCGCGCTGGCGGCGGCGCAGGCCAGCCAGCAAGTGGCTGGCGAGCGTATCAACCAGCAACAGCAGGCCATCTTCCAGGCCGAATCGGCCGTGCACAGTGCCAGCGCCGAGCGCCAGCGCAGCGAGCTGGACATGCAGCGCTACCGTGGCCTGGTGCGTGACAACGCAGCCACCGTGCAGCGCCTGGAAGCGGCCAATGCCAGTGCCGTACAAGCGGGTGCCGCGCTGCAGGGCGCGCAGGCACGCTTACGAGAACAGCGTTCGCAACTGACGATGGCCAAGGCCCTGGCGCTGGCGGCCGATGCCGACATCAAGCAACGCACGGCGGCCTTGAGCCGTGCCCAGGCCCGCCAGGCGCTGGCCGAACAGGATGAACAGGACACCGTCATCCGCGCGCCCATCGATGGCGTAGTCGGTCAGCGCCGCGTTCGCGCCGGGCAGTATGTGGTGCCAGGCCAGCCGTTGCTGGCGGTGGTGCCGTTGCAGCAGACTTACGTGGTCGCCAACTACAAGGAAACCCAGCTGGCCCACATGCGCCCGGGGCAACCGGTGCAGGTGCGTATCGACAGCTTCGCCAGCCAGCCTGTGCAAGGCCGCGTGGCGAGCTTCTCGCCGGCGTCCGGCAATGTTTTTGCGCTGCTGCCTTCGGACAACGCCACCGGCAACTTCACCAAGATCGTCCAGCGTTTTCCGGTGCGCATCGTGCTCGACCAACCCGTAGACGGCGTGCAGATACTGCCCGGCATGTCGGTGGTGACCACGGTCGACACGCGCCCCGTGGAGCCGGCCGATGAGCACTGAGCAAAGGGTACCGTTGCGGGCCTGGGTGGCGGTGTTCGGCGGCTTGCTTGGGTGCTTCATGGCCGGCATGAACGTGCACGTCACCAGCGCGGCGCTGCCTGAAATCCGCGGTTCGCTGGGTGCCAGCTTCGAAGAGGGCTCGTGGATTTCCACCGCGTACCTGGTGGCAGAGATTGTCATGATTCCGCTGACGGCCTGGCTGGTCGAGGTGTTTTCCATGCGCCGGGTGATGTGGACGGGGTCGTTCATCTTCCTACTGGCATCGATCGCCTGCTCGTGGGCGCCCAATCTGGAGGCAATGATCACCCTCAGGGTGATCCAGGGCGCAGCCGGCGCAGTGCTCATCCCCCTCTCCTTTCAGTTGATCATCACCGAACTGCCCGCCAGCAAGATGGCCATGGGCATGGCGCTGTTCAGCCTGGCCAACAGCGTGGCCCAGGCGGCGGGGCCTTCCATTGGCGGCTGGTTGACCGATGTCTATTCGTGGCGCTGGATTTTCTACCTGCAGCTGTTTCCCGGCGTCGCACTGCTGCTCGCCATCGCCTGGTCGATCGAAGCCAAACCCATGCAACTGGCCCTGTTGCGTCGGGGCGACTGGGTGGGCATAGCGGCCATGGTCCTGGGCTTGGGCGGCTTGCAGATCGTGCTGGAGGAAGGCGGCCGGCTGGACTGGTTCGGCTCGACGTACATCGTCGGCATGTCGATCATCGCAGGCTTGGCGTTGGCGGTATTCGTGTTCACCCAGTTGTACGGCCAGCGCGCATTCATCAACTTGCGCTTGCTGGGGCGCTACAACTTCGGGGTCGCCAGCATCGCCATGTTCATCTTTGGCGCCGCCACCTTTGGCCTGGTGTTCCTGGTGCCCAACTACCTCTCCCAGCTGCAGGGCTACAGCGCCCGGGATGTGGGGGTCGCGTTGATCGCTTATGGCGTGGTGCAACTGCTGCTGGCGCCGTTGATGCCAAAATTGATGGCCTGGACCAGCGCCAAGTTCATGGTGGCCAGTGGTTTTCTGATCATGGCTGCAGGCTGCTGGCTGGGCGCGAGCCTGAACATCGACAGCGCCGATAACGTCATCATCCCGTCCACGGTGGTGCGCGGCATTGGCCAGCCGTTCATCATGGTCGCGCTGTCGGTACTGGCGGTGGCAGGGTTGGAAAAACGTGAAGCGGGCTCGGCCTCGGCGGTGTTTTCGATGCTGCGCAACCTGGGTGGCGCCATCGGCACCGCCACGCTGACGCAGATCGTGGCAACACGCGAGCGCTATCACAGTGAGCGCATTCACGAACATGTCACGGTGTTCGCACCCAGTGTGCAGGAGCGCATCAGCCAGACCGTGCAGAGCTGGCTGCCGGCCCAGCAACAGGCGCTGGAAGGGTTGGCCGCGACCATCAGGCGCGAGGCTTACTTGATGGCCTACAGTGATGCCTTCTACCTGGCGTGCCTGGCATTGATCGGCTGCGCAGTAGCGGCACTGTTACTGCGCTCCCGGCAACCGGCATGAGCATGTTTGTAACCCGCTGCGCACGTGTAAAAACGGCCCGCGAACGCGGGCCGGCTTTGGGCTAATCGGCGAAGTGGATCACCATGCGGCCTTTGATCTTGCCTTCCTGCATCTCTTCGAAAATGTCATTGATGTCTTCGATCGGGCGCAGCGTTACCTTCGGCACCACCTTGCCTTGCGCGGCAAATTCGAAGGCTTCTTGCAGGTCCTGACGGGTACCGACCAGCGAACCCACCACCTCGATACCGTCGAGCACAAGGCGTGGAATGTCCAGGCTCATGGCTTCAGGTGGCAGCCCAACCGCGACCAGCCGACCGCCAGCACGCAGCGCATCGACCGCCGAGTTGAAGGCGCTTTTGGCCACGGCCGTGACCACCGCCGCATGGGCGCCGCCGGTCTTGGCCTGGATGACTTTGGCTGCGTCCTCATCGCGCGGGTTGACCACCAGGTCGGCGCCCATTTCGCGGGCGAAGGCCAGTTGTTCATCATTGACGTCGATGGCGATGACCCGGGCATTGAAGACGTTCTTGGCGTACTGCAGGGCGAGGTTGCCCAGGCCACCGAGGCCGTAGATGGCAAGCCATTGCCCAGGGCGGATATTCGACGACTTCACCGCCTTGTAGGTGGTCACACCGGCGCAGGTGATGCTGCTGGCGGCCGCCGAGTCCAGCCCGTCCGGCACTTTTACCGCATAGTCCGCCACCACGATGCACGCCTCGGCCATGCCGCCATCGACCGTGTAACCGGAGTTCTTCACCGCGCGGCACAGTGTCTCGTTGCCGCTGTTGCAGTATTCGCAATGCCCGCAGCCCTGGAAGAACCAAGCAACGCTGGCCCGGTCACCTGGCTTGAGCGAGGTCACGCCCGGCCCCACTTCCACGACCACGCCAATCCCTTCGTGGCCCAGGATCACACCGGTCTTGTCGCCGAAATCGCCATTCTTGACATGCAGGTCGGTATGGCAAACGCCACAACACTGCATCTTCAGCAACGCTTCCCCGTGCGCCAGCGGCCGCAGTGTTTTTTCCACCACGTCCACGCGACGCCCTTTGGCAACAACAGCAGCTTTCATAAATACCTCCGTGTCTGGCTGAGTGAGCTTGAGAGAGTGCCCGGGTCAGCATAGTGGCGGATTGATGAAGAGGCGTTGCTGCAGGTCAGGTTTTGAACAGTGGGTCAAGGAAGGCCGCGCGGTAGGTTACTTCACGGAATGTCAGGAAGTTGGGCTGCTATGTGCTAGTCGGGAGATAGGGTGATGGCGGCTAGGTGCCTGTCGTGGGATTGGAGGTGGGGCGGCGCTCGATCTGATAGGCGCTGTAAATGCCAAGCCAGGCACCTGGTGGCCCCAAATGCCGCAACGCGGCAGCAGAGCCTGAATTCGAGGCGTCTTTGACACTATTTGATATCGGATACAGGAGCGCTTCGCCTCACCCCCGCAGATTCAGCCCCAAGGCAAACACCGCCGCAGCCAGTGCAACCAGCGACACGGCATTGCGGCCTAGGTAGGCAACCCAACCCGGTGCGGCCAGTTGCGCCAGCTGGGCCTGGCATTGGCGCTGGTTGTCCAGCAGCGTGGCCAGCTGCGCCTCCATGCGGTCCACGCGTTGGGCCTGGGTGCTGGTGGCCAGGGCGAGTTTCTTCAATGCCGTGGTCACGGTGGTCGACAGGCTTTCCCGGGCCAGGTTGCTGGCGTTCAGGTTTTTCTTCAGCTCCTCAAGTTGCCCTTCCTGGGCGGCGATCTTGTGCTGATGGTGCTCCAGGTTCTTCCTGATCACGGCCTCTTTCTGCACCCGGGCCAGGGTGCTGGTCACCAGCTTCTGGTGTTGCGCATCGATCTTGGCATCCAGGGCCGTCAGTTCGGTCTCCTGCTTGCCTTGGGCCCAGGCCAGCCGCTCCACCTCCTGGGTGCAATAGGCGTAGCCATCGGCCATCGCCAGCAGGTCGTCGATCTGCTGCTTGAATTCGCACAGCACCACCAGGGCCCCTTCCTGGTTGCCCTCCAGCGTCACCGCGTCGGCCTGCAGGCGTTCGATCTCACGCACCAGGGCGTCATTGAAGCCGCGCAGTACCTTGTTGTTGGCCGTGTGCAACTGGGTCAACAACTGCACCACGCTCTGGGTCACGGCCAGGCTCTCACCCACCTGCCTGACCATGTCGGCCAGGTCTTTGTCGTTTTTGCCCGTCAGGCCGCCCCAGAACGAATCCCAGGTGCCTTGCTGCTTGAACGCCTCGAGCTGCTCGCGCGCCCCCTTGTTGTTGACGATGGCCTCGTGCAGCTTGCGCAGCCCGTGCTCGAAGTCCTTGAGCTGGTCGTGCTCCTCGCGGGGCGCCGGCAGCGACGCAGGGGCGGGTACGGGCAGCGACTCGGCCAGCCTGACTTGGCCAAAGAGCTTGGCGGCGAGGTCGGTTGTAGTGTTGAACACCTGTCAGGACTCCTGGGTAATACGGTTTTTGTTCGATTGCAGCAGTGCCGAGTAGTCGATCGCCCGCACTGCCCGATGCTGCGCCAGGCGCTCGCGGTGGGCGCCGGCCTCACGGGCCAGGGTGTCGACCGACTGGGCGTATTCCATCAGGCCCTCGGCCATCAGCCATTCGTTCTCTTGTACCTGGATCAGTTGCAACGCCGCCGCGCGCTTGGCCTCCAGCGCTTCGTGCCAGCCGCTCTTGAAGTCCACCAGGAAGGCCACGATGGGTGGCACGACCTTTTGCAGGTGGTAACTGCACAGCCCGAAACCGATGGCCGCGATCACGCAGGGAATGTACGGCGCAGCCACGCCAACCAAGGGCAGCAACTGCGCCTCGATGACCGGCTCGATGCCGTCCCAGAAAATCAGCGTGCCACTGACCACCACGGTTTCGACGATCTTCTGGATGAGCTCTTCCCTTGGCATGGACTGGGCCCCCTTGTAGAGCTGCCAGGCGCCATGGGCGAGGTCGAACAGGTTGCGGCTCAGGTTGTAGACCTGGCGGACCGCCTTGGACAGGGCGTTGACGATGAACTCGACCACGCCGTTGAGCAGCTTCAGGGGCGCGGCGACGATACGCTCGACCACGGCCCAGATCTTCTGCAGAAAGCGCTCGACTCGGGCCTTGAGGCGCGCAGTGCCGCCCATGAACAGGTCGACCAGTTCATCCTTGATGGCGATGATCGCGGCAGCGGTCAGTTGCTCGAATACCTGCCACCCCGAGTTTTTCAGCGCCTCCTTGCCAGCGCCCATGGCCACCTCGCCGGCACTGCCCATCGCGTCCTTCATTTTCTTGGCTTCGATGTTGCTGCGGATGCCCTGCTCTTCCTTCAGCTCTTGCTTGCGGTTGACCGGCGGCTTTTCGTTCTTGATCAGGAAGGCTTCCAGGGCGGCGGCGGTTTCGGCCGAATCCATGACCACGAACTTGACGGTGCACCCGCCCTCAAGCTGGTCCGCCAGCTTGTAGGGCTTGCGGGTTTCGCTGTTGGCCCGGCCGCGGTATTCGTTCATGTGCCCGTCCTGCCAGCGCTGACGCATGTTGGTGCTGTCACCGATGTAGGCCAGCTGGCCGCTGGCGTCGTACACCACGTACACGCCGGGCTTGTCGGGCAAGTCGTTGAGGCTGGAGGCGTCGTTGGCGCTTACCGAGAGCGCGCCGTCGAATTGCAGCGTGGCCAGCGAACCGATACCGGCCGACAGGCTTTTGAAGAGGATTTCTTTCCAGGCGACACCCCGGTTGGCAACCTGCATGGCGCTTTGCGCCGAGGTGGCAGCGAGGGTGTCCTTGCCGGCCTGTAGCGGGTCCGGTGACTTGGCGTTGGGCTGGGAATTCTTTTTGTTGCGAAAACCGGCCACGAGCTTGCGGTTGGTGTTCTCGATCGCACGGTCGACAATCAGGTTGGCGAGCGGCGACAGCGTCCTGTGTTGGTATGGCTGGTTCATCATCCCTATCCGGATAGCTCGATCATGGGCGGAAAGCTATCAAAATGACATCATCGGATCCACTGCCGGGATGCTTGAAATGTGGAAAACTGGCGTTTTGGAGCTGCATGGCAGCCCCAAGACGCGGGCGATCAATCCACCCGCACGAACACCTGCTTGGCCATGTTGTTGCCGCCAATCGACTCCAGCCGCTTGCCGCCGTCCAGCACGCGCACGTTGATCAGCGCAACGCCGTTGGCATCACGGGCCACGACCACATCGTCCTTGCGCTCCCACTCGTCGACCTTGATCTTGTTGCCCGCAGAGACGATGTAGTCACTGGAGAACTCGACAGTCTGCTTGCCAGCGCTGAAGCCCATCACGGTGGTCTCGGCCTCGTAGGTGCCATCCAGCGCATCGTTGCCGCAGCCAGCCAGTACACAGAATGGCAATGCTGCCAGCACGTATTTGAAGCGACGCATAGGTATTCCTTGTCAGTCATTCATCTAAAGAGGCGGCGGCACGCCTCGCGCCCTAGGCGAAAGCCGGGTGCCGCCAGAACGGCAATCAACCCTTGGCGGTACCCACCAGGGAGTCGATCAACATCGCCGAGGCGGTATCGCCGTTTTCCAGCACCAGCTGGCGAATGGACTTGCCGAACCCTGCCAGCGGCGTGTCGAAGGTGAAGTCGGACTTGCCCTGGTAGCTGGCAGCGAAGCGAATCACGTTGTCCGACCAGCTCACGCGGTGCCCGCCTGCAGCCAGGTTGTAACCGTCGAAGAAGGCTGCGGCCACGGGCGTGGTGCCATCGACATCCGCCGCATTCAAGTTCGCGCCAGCCGCGATCAACGCCTCGGCGTAGCTATGGTCGCGCTGGGCCATGCAGGCGTGCAGGGCCGTCTCGCCACCGTAGGCCTTGGCGTTCACGTCACTGCCCTTGAGCAGTGCCTGGAACAGCGCTTCAGGTTGCTGACCCGCGCCACGGCGACGTTGCAGCTCGCCGGCTTTTTTGCAGAAGGTCGACAGCGCGGTGTCGCCATAGACGTTGTGGGCCTTGAGGTCTTCCTTGCCGGCCAGGGTGATCATGTGGGCGAAGCTGCAGCTGTTGTAGTCGCTACCTGCCAGGCAGTCGATCAGGCGAGTGTTGCCGTTGACATCCCGGCCCATCGGGTCGGCGCCAATCGATACCAGGTAGTCATAGGCGTTGTCGGCGGCGCCGACGATCAGCGGCTTGTTCTCATGATGGATACGTTGGTTGACGTTGATGCCGGAGCTTTTGAGCAGGTAGGCAAAGGCGTCCAGGTCCTTGATCTCTTTCGCCCAGTCCGAATTGCGCGCCTGGCCTTGTGCGGCATCCCATACGCGCATGGCCATGGGCGAGGTGTCTGGCGGGCTGTCGATATCACGCACCTGGGCATACCCAGGCTGATAACTGACCCACACGCCCACTTGCTTGTCGTCCTTGTAGCTGCCCTTCTCCGCCACGGTGCCGGCCGGCCAGCCGCGGACAAAGTACATCTCGGACAGGCCGTTCCTGTTGCCTGCGCTGTAGGTGACCTTGCTGGCCGGTACCGACGTGCCATCGGTGAACGCCGTCCAGGTCTCACGCACGCCTTCGAGCTCGCCGGCCTTGTAGGTGGCGCGGTCTTTCAGGTTGCCCTTGTAGTCATAGTGCTCCACCGGGCCATCGAGTTTGCCGGTACCGTCACTGGCAAAGGTTTCCAGCAGGGTGAGCTTCTGCTCGCCGTCGATGACCCGCCACTCGCGCTGGGTGCCCACACGGATGGAGGGCTTGCGGAAATCAACGGTCGGAAGCACCGTGCTGTCAGCGACCTGCAGGCCGGTGGCGCAGTCGTAGCTTTGCTCGCTGCGGCGGCCGCCTTCGAGGGTCAGAACGTTTTCCAGATGGTCGGCGAATTCACCCTTGCACCAGGTTTTCTTGGGGCCGACGAAGGCACCGTCCTGCAACTGGCCTTCGACCAGCAGCTTGCCATCCTGGTCGAACTCCTTCCATTCCCCGACCGCCTTGCCGTCTTCCACCTTGAACGACTGCAGTACCCGGTCACCTACCTTGTGCACCACGGTGCCATTGAGCCGCTCGCCGGACTTGCGCTCCAGGTACAGCGCATGTGGCGAACCGACAGTGCCGGTGTAGCTGGTGACTTCGTCGAAGTTGTATTCGGAGTTGCAGCCTGCCAAGGCGGACGCCAGGGCACAGAGAACGAAACGCTTTTTCATGAATATCCTTGTAGAAATGCGTGCGGGCTGGTGCTGGGCATGGCTTCGCCAACGCTCAGTACTGGCCTGGGTGTAACGGGGTTATGCAGTGGCGGGCAGTGCGGCTGGAGGGGCCTCTATTAGAAGCGCATCAAGAAGCTGACCATCCATGTAAAAACGCTCTGGGATGCGGGTTTTGGCGGGATTATACATAGCGGCCTAATAATGGCAAAGCTAATGGTCTGTTTGCTGCTGGCTTTGAAACCTGTGGGGCCACTTCGCGGCCCCAGCTGGCTCAGACAGCCATCAACTGATTGTCCAGATCCGTCAAGGCTTCGCCAAAAAAGGCCTTGAACAAGTCCGTCGGCCGCTGGTTTTCCAGTAACCCAAAATGCTCTCCCAGTGCACGGCCCGTGCGCAGAATCAGCTTCGCGGTTTCAGGCTTCGCAGTATCAGGGTTGCCTGCTAACCCTGAGCGCACCAGCAACTCGGCAGGCGATACCGAATGCTCAAGCGCCAGCTCGGCAACCTTGCCACTCAGGTACACGTTGGTCAGATAGACCTGCTCGTACTCGTCACCTGCAATGAACTGCGCAACGCCGCCACTGAGCACTTCCAACCCTGGCGCGCCCCCCTGCGCGATGCACGCGAGTTGCTCGAGGTTGAAACTGACCAGGTCGAACTCGCGTGGCTGCAAAGGTGCACAGTACGCTTGTGCAGTGTTGGCCGTGCGGCCCTTGACCTCGACCTGCCACTGCCGGAAGTCCTTCAGGCTTACGCTGTGCCCGGCAGCCTGGCTGCAGTGCAGATAGTCGATGAACACCTGCGGGAAGGTTACGCTGGTCGGCACCCAGGTCGAGCGGGTGCTGCCGCCCCCGGCGCCTTCACTGGACGCGGGCGCATAGGCAGCCTCTGGAAGCAGGCAGCGCAGGTCATAACCCAGCATGAACAACGCCGCTTCGAAGCTGTGGCTACGCGCCTGCAGCGAACCTTCGAACAGCTGCCCAGCGCCCGTCAGCGTAGCCTGGATGATCCACCCCAGCTCGACCTGGCTGCGCGCCCACGCATACCCCGGCACCGCCTTGGTGAAGAACTGCGGTGCTTTTGCAAAGCCTAGCGCCCCCGGGTCACGCACTTGGTCACCGCGTGCCCCGCCAGACGGGAAACGCAATTGCGCAGGGGTGGTTTTGCCTTGGCGGTACAGCGCATAGAGCATGGCAATGGCGGCGCCGACCCGGCTGTCGTAGATGGGCGAGCCGGTGGTGTCGATCAGCGAGTGGATCTTGGTCAGCCCCGCATCGAAGCGCTGGATGCTGCCGGCATTCAGCGCAGAGAGCGTTTGGCCTGCGCCCAGGTCGAACAACGGTATGCACGCCTTGAGGTAACTCACCAGTTGCTGTTGCTGGCGTAGCGCCCCCAGGAACGGGATGGCCCCGCGTACACCGCCCCACTTCAGTACGGCGCAGCAGGCGTTGTAGGCCGCATCATCGCAGCCTGACGCCAACGCTGCCGCCAACCGGCTGCGCAAAAGCTGCAACGAAGCGGTGGTGCTGGCCCAGTCCATGGACGTGACCCACTGCCCGGTTTGTGCATCCTGCCAGGCACTGCCCCAGCGATACAGCGCGAGCACCTGTTCGATACCCACCACCCGCTGATTCAGGCCACCCTTGACCTGATGGCTGGGCTTGAAGCGCAGGTGCACATCCAGTGTCGGCAAGTTGACCTGAAGCCATTCGATGAAGCCACGCACATCCGGCTGCGCAAGAAACGTGTTTCGATCCATCTGTTCACTACACCCTACAAGAAGATTTTCTGCTGTCTGCGGCACTGTGGATTCAGTCCAGGTTCAACCACGGCTTGAGTTCCGCCCTGTTCGCCAGCACCAACTGCTGCGCCTCGGGCCTTGCATCATGCACGTTGGGGTTCACCTGGAAGCGCTTGACCACATACTTCACCAGAGCCTGCGAGCTGCGCACCAGCAACTGGCCGTCGGCCATGCCAAAGTCCACCTCGATGATGGCCCGCTGCGCCTGTGTCAGGCGCTCGTCCGGCTTGAAGATCACATCGACCGGGGTGTTCCACTCAAGGTCATGCTCGATGCCGTTTTCCGTTTCAGCGTCGTGCAGCTCTGGTACACCGCGCAAACGGCTGAGGACGAAGTCGCGGTACATGCGGTTTTTTTCGCAATAGGCCCGCACATGCCAGCGCATCCCGGTGTACACCAGGGTATGCGGCGCGATGGTACGGCCTTCGGGCTCCGGGCTTTTGAACGACACGTACTCGATATCCAGGCGCCGCTTCTCGCGGCAGGCCTTGAGCAGCGGCCGCAGCACCTCGGGCTTGACCGAGCGGTCCGGAACCTTGAGCACCTCGGTGTGGGCGTAGGCCAACGCCAGGCCTTCGATGTGTGGTGCGCGCTCGTTGTTCTGGTTGAGCAGGTCGAGGTAGGCGCTGGCACTGTCGTCGATGAACAAAGGTTTGAACTGCCGCGTCGGCACGTAGCCTTTGATCTGCTTGTCGTACACCAGGTTCTTCGACGCGTAGTCGTTGATGTAGGTGTTGATGTCCTTCGAGGCCTGCTGACGACTGATGCCGAAGCTCTGCATCAGATGATTGGTGGTCAGGCGGCCTTCCCACCAGACCACCGTTTCAATCAGACGGTAGCGCAGGGCCAGGTCCCAACGGGTTTGCTCCATGCGTTGCGTGCGTTTCATACGGGTTCCTGCGTGAGGAGCAGCAGTGCATGCTCAGCCAATTTACGTGTCGCTTAATATTACGTGTCCACCCAGTTTTAATGCAAGGCTGGCTGGATATGTAAACTAACCAGGCATATGCAGCCCTGCCCCCCCCCTGGCGACTCGCACACCCCCTGGTACCGCGCCCACGCCCCGCAAGCTGCGCCCATGCGCGCAGAACACGCTGCCATGTCGCCTGTCATCCCCCCTTCAACTGCCGTGAATAAACCAGCAAAACCTGCACCATTCCTTTACCTGTACAAGTCTCCAATATAGACATGTAGCCAAACTAGACATATCTTCTCGCTACAGGCAAACCGCCACTACTCAAGGAAGCAACCATGGACGCCCTCGAAATCACCCTGCTTGGCACAACCGGCATCACCCTGCTGATTGCCTGCCTGACACATGCCCGCCAGGGTGAAATGTGGAACCTGCTGCAGGGCGATCGCGAACTGGAGCGAACCGCGCGCATTCACAAGCAGGAGAACAACGAGTTGCGGTCTGCCCTGCGCGCGGAGCGCGAGCATGTGAGCCAGTTGCGCCGCCAGGTGCAACTGCTGCTGGGGCTGGTGCCGGAAGGTTGAGGCCTGCCCCGCCTGCATGCCCGTATACTCGTTACCAGCACCCTTCACGGAGCACGTTCATGCCCTACCCCATCGAACACAAACTGGTCATCGGCGTGGCCTCCAGCGCACTCTTCGACCTCACCGTGTCTGACGACATCTACAAGACCGAAGGCGTCGAGGCTTACCGCCAGCACCAGGAGCAGAACCTGGATGAACCGTTCCCGAAAGGGGTCGCCTTCCCTTTCATCCGCCGCTTCCTCAGCATCAACCAGGCATTCCCCGATCAACTGCCGGTGGAAGTGGTGCTGCTCTCGCGCAATTCGCCAGAGACCGGCTTGCGGGTGTTTCGCTCCATCAGCCACTACGCACTGGACATCACCCGCGCCGCGTTCATGTCCGGCCGCTCGCCCCACGAGTACATCCCGGCGTTCAACGCCTCATTGTTTCTCAGCGCCAACGAGGACGATGTGCAGCGCGCCATCGACGCCAGCTACCCGGCCGGCCTGGTGCTGCCGACGCGAATCTATGACGACGAGATCGATACCGAACTGCGCGTGGCGTTCGACTTTGACGGGGTAATTGCCGATGACGAGGCAGAGAGCGTGTACAAGCAGAATGACAACCTGGACGACTTCCAGGCCCATGAGCGAGCACGCAAAGCCATCCCCCACCAGCCCGGGCCGTTGGCCGACCTTTACCGCAAGCTTTCACACATTCGCACGCTCGAAGACCAGAAGCTGGCACAAGACCCTGACTACACACGCATCCTGCGCATTGCCATCGTCACCGCACGCAACGCACCGTCGCACGAGCGGGTGGTAACCACACTGAAAGATTGGGGGGTGTCGCCGGACGAATGCTTCTTCCTTGGCGGGATGGAAAAACCCCGGGTGCTGTCGATTCTCAAACCCCATGTGTTTTTTGATGACCAGCGCAGCCACCTGCAATCGCCGGCGGGGGATTTGCCGATGGTCCACGTGCCTTTTGGGGTGGCGAACAGGGCGCCTGGCAAGACCAGTGGTGTCCGCTTGGTGGAAACACGGGCACCACTGGCTGAACGCTTAACGACACCTAAACAAAGGTGAACGTCAGTTGGCTCACAATCGCCATGGCCTTGGGCTGGATCGACGCACTGACCTTGTCATCCAGCGCACCGTGAAGGTGAAGGTTGACCAGGTTGTCGGCAATCGCCCGCTCCAGTTCCGCACCTGGGTTGATCGGGTAGCCAAAGGTCACCGACAAGCTCGCGCCCGGCTCGACCTTCTGCTTGTCCGGGTTCCAGAACTGCACGGCCAGGTTGGCCGAATAGCCGGCTGGCAGAATGAACACCGCACCGGTTTGCGTGCCATCGCTGCCAAGCGTCAGTGGCCCCAGCAGCACTGGGGTCTGTAGCGCAGTCACGGTGTCACACAACACGCTAACCCGGGTACCGGCCAGCCCCCTTGCGGACAGGGTGATGGTAATTGGCGCGGTGGTGAAGTTCGCCGGCACGTTCAGTTGCTGACGGCGTACCCACGGGTCGTCACTGACCAGCGCCTGGGAGCGAATGCCGAAGGTCGGGGTCTGGCCAATGAACTTGGCCAGGTCGAGCCAGTCCCGCACCTGCGGGAGCGGGTCAGGATGAGCACCCGCGCTCACCTGGGCAATCAGGTTGAAGTAGCTGTCAGCCGGCAAGGCCGGCGGCTTCCAGAGGAAGGCCTGCTCACCTACACCGATATGCCCTGGTGGTGCACTGGCCTGCGTGCAGTCCAGGCCATCGACCGTGGTCAGCGCGTTGCCCCTGAACGTTGCCGGTAGCAACAACACCTGGGCCGGCGCGAAGTACAGGGAAAGCGCATTGCTCTCAGTCTCGCTGCCGCCGTTCATGCCACGCAGGTAGTAGTAGTTGCGCGCGGCGGCGACCGGCTGCACGTTGTAGGTCTGCTCCCAACTGCTGACCGTGCTGAACACGCTTTGCGCGTTGTCCACCGGCTGGTCGCTCTGGATGATGTCCGGGCACAGGCCCAGCGGCCCCTTGAACGGCACACTGCCGGTGGAAGCCAGGTTGTTGCGCAGGTAGAGCGTCTGGCTGGCGGGCTGGCTGCTGCTGAACAAATTGACGACTGTTTCGCTCATGACGTTTAACTCCCTGTAATCATCAAATGACGTGCAAGCCGTCAGCACCCAGCGGCACCACCGGGCGTGGACGAATATCGGCGACCTCGGTGCCGGCATAGGCCCGGTGCAGGGCATGCGACATGGCGAAGTCCACCAGGCCCCGGTCCAGTGCCTCTTGCAGCTCCTGCGGCGAGCCGTCGGAGAAGTACGTCGGGGTGATGTCGATCGAGGCGCCCGGCTGCGAGTCGGGCCCGTTGTTCTTGTACAGGTTGAGGGTGAGCAGCGCGCTGAAGCCCGGCACTAGTGTGCAGCGCACGCCAACGAACTGCCCCAGGGCAGGCATGGCGACGTTGTCGATGGCAATCTTGTTGCCCTTCGAGTCCAGCTGGCTGCAACTCATCGACAGGGTCCAGCCCGTGGTCGGGAAGCCCATGTTGGTGACCTGCAACGAGTACTCGCGGCTGCCTGCGGTCACGTCGCTGGGGATGATCAGCTGCGATGCCATTTGCCGGGTGGGCGAACGCCCGGACTGCATCGACACGTTGCGCCAGCCGAACTGAAGGTTGTTGGTGATCAGCGCAGCCATGTCCAGTTGCGAGAACACATCCGGGAACGGGTTACCGGCGTTGTTCATCCAGGTGATGAAGCAATAGTGGTCACTGCCCCCGGTTGGCGGTTGCGGGTTGCTCCAGACAAAGGTGTCGGCCGTCACCCCGATACTCGACGATGCCAGGTTGACGATCGATGAGTCGTAATGCGGGTTCGTGCCGTCCGGGTGGTCGCGGTCCGTAGGGATGCCGTATTTGGCCCACTCGCTGGGCCACTGAATGGAGGCGCAGGGTACGCCGTACAGCAGCACCTTGGTCGAGCTGCTGACGGCAGCGCCATTGCGCCCGCGTACATAGATGTAATTGGGTGTGCCTTGGGTAATGGTGCCAGGCGACTGTTGCGCATAGCTGTTAGGCGTGGCCAACGCGGTCTGGAAGTTGGCCACTGGCTGGGTGCCCGCGATCCAGATATCGGGCGATGCCGACAAGGGCGAACTGGCCGGCACCGTGCCCTCGCTGCTCAGGTTGGGGCGCAGGTAGATGCCTCTGTCGTAGGCACCTTGCAAGGCGGCTATCCGGCTGGGTGCCTGCACGGACGGCCCGCGCAGCACCTGGCCATGGCCGACCACGGGTGGGTTCTTGGTTACGATCAACATTGCCAAACTCCTTTTTGACTACATCGAACGAGTACCGGTGCGCAGCGCACTGGCATCGACGAGGGTGGGTTGGGTTGCAGCAGACACCGACACCACATTGAGCACCGTGGTCGAGGTGTAACAGATCACATCGAGGGCCGCCTGGCCCACCAGCGAAAGGCCTTCGGTAGCCAGTACCACCCGTTTCAGACGCAAGGGTTTGCACACTTCCGGCAGGCAAGGGACGATGTTCAGCGCCACGACCGAGGCGCTTTGCCCAAGCGATGCGGGGATGGCTGCACCGAGGTGGCCCAGGCCATACAGGAAGGTCGCAACCACGCCCATGTCGTCGCGGTTTTCGGGCATCTTGTTGGCGCCCAGCACAAATATCCCGTCCAGCAGCACGCCTACGCAGGTGTAAATCCACAGCGTGCGGCTGGCACCGTCGGCGGTGGCGCAGCCAGGCACGCCGCTGGAGAAGATCCACGGGCAACTGCACAATTGCGCAGCAGTCTCCAGGGTGAGCGCGACGTAGGCGACGATCGCTGGCGGCCCTGCCTCCGGTGGCATGATGTCGCCCAGGGCAGTGAGGCTGCCGTAGAAGAAGTAGGCCACCGAGCCCAATACCCCGGTCAGCAGCGCGAGGTCGCGGGGCAGGCAACCGCTCCAGCCATCCTCGGCCTGCGCCAGCACCTGTCGGCCAGCCGGCTTGAGCCCGGTGGCGGTGAGCAGCGTGTCGGCATTGAACGCGGCCTTGAAGCGCAGCACGCTCGCCTGGTCCGGGAACGGCGCCTTGTTTTGCAGGATCTTGAACAGCACCGTGCCCGGCACCGCCAGCACCAACGACATCAAGTCCAGGGTGGTGAGGTCCGAGCCGTTGGTGATCAGCCGGTAAAGGTCACTGACAAAGGGAATGTTCCACTTGGCATTCATCAGCGTTTTGAGGCCCGCGATCAGCGTCGCGACCGTTTTCAGCATCGCATCGATCACCGCCTGCACGCCCGACAGCACCGCCTGCAGCACCCCTTCGACCACGCTCATCAGCGCTGCCAGCAGCTTGCGGAAGATCTCGTCCGGCGCCGTGCCCAGGTCTTGCAGGTACACCAGCGCCTGGGCGAACGCCTGGGACGACTCGGTAAAGTCGACCAAGTTCGCCAGCGCCTCCATGAACTGGGTGAACGGGCCGTCGGCCTCCTGGATCAGCGCCGCGGCAGCCATGCTCGACTGTGCGGCCGGCGCGTTGTTGATCAGGCCGTTGTAGACGATGTTGTTGGCCACCGCCTTGGACGTGGCCGGGTCATCCGGCGTATTGGCCTGCTCGTACCCACCCAGGCTGTAGCTACCGGCCAAGGTGTTGCGGGCCTCGGCGAACCACTGCTGCAACTGGCTTTGCAAGGTGTTGATGCTGCCATCGACGATACGTTGGATACCCCCGGTGGCGCCGACCAGGAAGTCGAAGCCGGTGTTGACGATGTGGGCAATGGCGTCATGGGTGCGCAGAATGTCGCCCCAGTTGAACAGAAATGCCAGCCATTCGTAGAGCTGCTGGAAGAACACCTTCACCGCCGAGAACACCGCCTCGGCCAGGTCGAACGCTTTCTCGACCGTGTCCACCAGGGTTTCGAACAGGTAGGTGACGCCGTCGACCACAAAGTGAATCGCCGCCTGTATCCCGGCACTGACCGTGGTCACTACGAAATCGACCACCTTGATGATGCCCTGGGCGACCCCGGCAATAAAATCACCGATGTCGGTCAACCAGCTGAACCACCCGCCCGACAGCGAACTGCTGCGCAAGGCCATCAGCAGCCCCGACGCCGCATCGGCGGACAAATCGGTAAAGCGCACCTCGCCATCCTGAACACTCAAATGCCAGTGCTGCTCCGGCACCAGCGCCAGGTCGAGCAAGCGCGCGCCTGCAAGCGCATCGCTACGCAACGAAACCCCAGCGCGAGGCCGGCGCGGGTCTACATACGGCGTTGCCGCCGAAGCCTTGCGGTACAGCGGGCTTGCCAACTGCATGCTGCGGCTGACCGCCTCGGCCACCGCGTTGGCGGTTTCCTGCTTGTGGTACTGATCGCGCAGCAACGGCGCACCACCGGCCAGCTTGGCGTTCATCAACTCCTCGCCCGTGGTGACGCTGAGCCTGTCCTGCACCTCGGCATCCTGACGGATCTCGATGCGCTCGCCGGGCGACATCAACGACGGCACCGCCACCAAAATCGCCGGAGCCGCCAACGCACTGACCTGCTGCGCAATCGACAGCACCCCGGCGCTGTTGGTCAACAACCGCACCGGCCGGCGCGGCGTGGCGTAGTAGACCCCACCATTGATGGCCAGCCGCGACGGCTCCTCGGTCCATACTTCGACCGGCGTATCGGCCAGTGGCGTGCCCACTTCACTGAACAACGTGACATCCGTGCTGTACGAAGCGAAGTCCTCGATCTTGCCGCCCGCCTGCACCTGCAGCGGCGCAATATTCCAGTTACCGCTGAGGGTTTCGCGGGTGAGTTGAGTGACGGTGTTTTGCTGCGCCTGAATCGCGAACACCGCCAGCCCGCCGTCTTCCACCGTCGCCTGAAACGACTGCACGCCGTTGTATATCGGCGTCGGCTGCGACCAGCCGGTGGCTGAAGGGGCGCTTTGGCTGGCGTGGTACAGCGTATTGTCCACGCCCAGCAAAAGCGCATTCAGCGCCGGGCGCGAAGGCAGCACAGCCACCTGCTTGAACGACGACGCCACCGTCAACTGCGCCCAGCTGTACGGCTGCTTGCCACCCCCGACCAGGCAATAGGCATTGCCATCGGAAAGAACGGCCAGCACCTGGGTATTGCCCACCTCATCGGTCGCCGCCGCCACATCCAGGCTGCGGAAGTTGGCGGCAATCGCCGGCCGATCGAGCTGCCCGGTGCTGAGGGTGTATTCGAGGATGACCGTATCGAACACCGAGAACGCCACATTGGCGTCGCTGTTGCCCGTCCACACCGCGTTGAGGGTCTGCAACTGCAAGGTGGTGCCATTGAGCGAGGCCGGTGCACGCCCAGCCCACACGCCCCAGCTGAAGTTGTACAGTGTGCCAACCAGGCCCTTGGCTTCGATCAGCACCCCGATGTACAGCTTGTTGTTGATGCGCGTGGTGGTGATACGCGCAATGCGGATGGCATTGGAAGGCAACGGCACATCGATCATTTTCACCGCCGACCAGCGCGAAGCCGATGTGGGCTGCTCGACGCAGTACAGCAGGTTGGTGCCTTGGGCGGCGAACAGCACGATGTCGCCGCTCGGGGTCAGGCCGGTGGCGATCACCTCACCGGTCAGCCCGGTGGCTGTCGCGCTGTTGGCCGTGGTGCTTTGCGGGTCGGGGTAGATGTTCCAGACCTCGGTATTGCTGCCGCTGGTGAACAGCTCCACATCGCCACGGCCATTGACGATGGCCGATGCCGAGCTGCCACCGTGCACCGCACTGGCCACGCGGTAGTTCTGCATGAAGCGCGATTCTGGGACGACGGTGACGGGGGTACGGGCGTGCGGGGGCGACGACGCTAATCTTTCCATGATTTGCTCCGGGGGGCAGGTTGGTCCATCGACGGAGAGAGTAGGAGCGTTTTGACAGGGGGCTTCGTTTATTTTGGAATACAGAGGGTAGCGATTTGCTATCAGCTTCTTCTATGGCGCTTCCACACTGCCTGTAGGAGCGGGTTTACCCCGCGAACACCGGCAACGCCGGTGCCATACCCCGCCAGTGCAAAAAATATGTTCTGATCTGCAAAGCAGGCACTACACAAGGAACCGAGTGATGAACTGCCATATCCGCTTGGCGAAACCAGAAGATGCCGAGGACATAAGCCGCGTCGTGATAGCTGCATTACGCCGGTCGAACGCAGCTGACTACGATGCCGGCACGATATTGCGCGTGGAAGCATCGTTTAGCGCAAACGCCATTCTTGAACTGCTCACTCGACGCCTGGTATTCGTGGCATTGAATGAGGGCCAAGTGATTGCCACCGCCAGCCTTGACGCAGATGTGGTCAGGAGTGTGTTCGTTGACCCTGAATTTCAGGGGCATGGGGTCGGCAAGCAGATGATGGAGGTGATCGAAAATGAAGCGATTGCCCGAGGGCTGGAAGGGTTGCGAGTGCCCTCTTCCGTTACTGCTGAAGGGTTCTATGCAGGCCTGGGGTTCTGCAAGGTGCGGGATGTATTTTGTGGCGAGGAACGTACGATTGTGATGCAGAAGCGGTTGATAAGGGCGTAATTGAAGTGCCTGTTCTGAATGGCAAAATTGCCACCATTTAGATCAGCAGCCGTGGCTCTTCCGAGCCACTGCCAAAGCACTTGGCCTTTTGAGCCAAATGCGCCCCCCTGCAGATTAAGCCCGGTGCCGAGCGACGGCCTTGCCCACATTTTCGAGTTGAATAAGCGGTGTATGCAGGCGCTGCTCTTTCACGAGTTCTTCCGCACAGCCAATCCTCACATAATTAACCAATGAATTGACGGCCAACGTACCAAATATGGGCACGGTGACTATCAGAAGCATCAGATATTCAAGGTCATAGCGAAGAACGCCAACCACCAAGAATGGGGCAAGCGCAATGGCGGCGAGCACAACATACTTCAGGCACTCCCAACATTTACGCCACCGCCTGGAGAACGCGGTCCTGTAAGGTTGCTTGAACGCTATCTTATGATTCGACGCGTCCATATCAACATAGGCACGTGAAAAAACGTAATCCGTTAACCGTCGCTGAGGCTTATCCAGCGATATCAAGTAAGCAATATCGGTAGCGTTGATGCCTCGCGTGCCAGCTATGGCATGGTAGCCGCGTTCCACCGCCAGGGGGTGTAGCCGTTCAGCATCAAGGTCACTGAAAAACTCCTTCGCAAAGCGATAGTCGTCTTTGAGACGGGCCTTGGTACCCACCGAAAGGTCAATAATAACCTTGGCCGCAGCCATCATTGTCGTCACTGCACTCACAATACTAAATAAAACCTTCAAGTCCATTTTCAAGCATTCTCATCTAAATTTGGCACCGCGGCGGGGATGCCAATCAAGCCAGATTCCTCTCTGGCCGCTTAACTTCGGCGGCTCAATCGAACGCCCCGTTCACAACCTCGTAAATAATCCCGGTCGCGACCGCCACGAGCAGCAAGTCCCCCCCCGCCTGCATCCACTCGTAGCCCTCATAATGAGGCAGTTGCCCAAGCAACCGGCCATCCAGCTTCTTGGCGATACCCGGCGGCAGCGGTTTGCCGCGCGCCAGGTTCTTTTGAATGCCAGGCGGCAATGCAGGGCCTGGGCTCCAATAGCTGCGATGGCCACTCAAGATGCCCAGCACATCGCCTCGGTCGATTGATGGCCCGCCGTGCCAGTCACCGCCACCCGAGCTCGACTTTTTACCGCCAGGATTGCCCTGCCCTTGGGAATGCTGGCCCTGCCCCTTACCTTGCCCGTGCCCTTTGTTATTGCCGTTACCGTTTCCCGGGTCGGCGTACGAAGCGCCAGGGGCCGCTAACAGCGCCATTGAGGTTACTGCGGCAATCAACACGTGCAACTTGGCCATTACGACACCCTTTTTCAGTGAAGCGGTTTACTGAACTTTAGGCCATGCGGCCATTGCGTAGCTGCGGGCTAAGCTAGTTTGGACATGCCCCAGCCATCCGGAGCCCGCCGATGGACCCTTCCAAACCTGCACAGCCCTCTGTCTCCGAGCCTTCCGAACACGTCGACCATCTCAGGTTTCACCGCGCCCATGCGCACATGCAACCGGTGTTTGGCAACGACGCGTTCGCCCGCAAGGCAGAAGCCTTCGCCCGCTTCTTTGGCACGCCCTTGTTTCTAGGGTCACAGTCACTCGTGGTATTGATCTGGGTGGGCATCAGCCTGTCAGGGCTGTCCGATTTCGACCCCTACCCCTTCATTCTGCTCAACCTGGCGTTCAGCCTACAGGCAGCCTATGCGGCGCCCCTGATTCTGCTCGCTCAAACCCGCCAGGCCGATCGTGACAAGGCCTCTTCCGAGGCAGATGCCCGCCACCGCGAGGCCATTGCCATGGCCAACCAACGCCGCCAGCGCGATGCTGAGACGCACAGTAAACAATTGCAGCAGCTATTGGAGGTGAATACCCATTTGACCGAAGCCACCAAGCAGATGAGCGAGAGGATTGAAATGCTGACCTCGCAATTGCACGCGCACTTATTGAGCGCAGGAGGGCGAGTAGCCGAGCACAACGACTAACCGTCAGGGAGCCCCACGGGCGTCGTGACCTGAAAGAGGTGGCACCTCTACGCCAGGCACCGCCTCATGGCGCAAGCTATTACTGTTTCTGCTGCTTCATGGTCTGCCGATGCAACTCAATGAACGGCGCCTCGGCCGGGTCGATTCGATCCATGCCCGCCGCAATCCGGTGCCAGTACGGATACTGCGGCGCAATCCGCGTCACCCGTTCGAGCAATTGCTGGTCTTCGGCGGTCAGCAGCAGCTCCACCGCCTGCAAGTTATCGTGCAACTGCTCGGCCGTGCGCGCCGCCGTGATCACGCTGGTGATACCGGGCCGGTCCTTGAGCCAGGCCAGGCACACCCGCGCCGGCGAGCAGCCATGGCGCTGCCCCACCTCGATGAGTGCCTCGATGATGTCGTACGCGCGCTCTTGGTCGTGCACGTAGGGCTCTGGCCAGTCATTGCCCTGGCGCGTGCCGCTCGGGGTCTTGTGCCCGCGCCGTACCTTGCCGGTCAACAACCCCTCCCCCAGCGGCCCCCACACCAGTGTGGCGATACCCTGGTCGAGCGCCATCGGCAGCAGCTCATACTCGGCCTCGCGCGCCTCGGGGGTGTAATAGATCTGCTGGGTAACCGGCTGCTGCCAGCCCTTGAGCTGGGCGGTGCCGAGGGTTTTCATCATCTGCCACGCGGTGTAGTTGGAGGTGCCGAAATATCGCACCTTGCCGCTTTGCACCAATTGCTCCAGCGCCGACAGCGTCTCTTCAACTGGCGTGATGCCATCCCAATTGTGAATCTGGTAGAGGTCGATATGGTCGGTGCCCAGGCGCTTGAGGCTCGCCTCGCAGGCGCGGATCAGGTGATAGCGCGAAGCCCCGCTGTCGTTGGGGTTGTCGCCCATCGGGCTGCGCGCTTTGGTGGCCAGTATGATCGACTGGCGCCGCTGCCCCAGCGCCTGGCCGACGATTTCTTCGGCCAGGCCGTGGGAGTAAAGGTCCGCTGTGTCGACCAGGTTGACCCCAACGTCGAAGGCCATGTCGAACATGCGCCTGGCCAGCGCTACGTCCACGCTGCCGGTTTTTTCGAATGCGCCCCGGCCGCCGAACGGGACTGTGCCGATGACCAGCTCCGAAACCAGCAGGCCGGTATTGCCAAGTGCGCGGTATTTCATGGTGAGTACCTCCAAATGCAAAGGACTTGGAAGTACCGACGATACTGCGTGCTGAAACGTTCAATCCGATCGTTTACGAGGGGCTTGATACTCATAGGGCTGTTCAACGCTCTGCCGTTCCTCGTCCGTCGCGCCATCACGCGCTGGCCAATCTGCGTCCTCTTGCTCATTCATCAGCGGGTCGTCATCAGGGTTCGGGACTGTAGGGTTGTCCGGGTTCACGGCAGGGTCGGGCGAAGTGGGCAGGTCACGGTTGCTGCCGCCTTGCGCGGTGTGGTCACTGTTCATCGCTGTACGCCTCGGATGAAACGCTGGGTCACCCAGCGAGCTTACGGATGCTCGCTGGACACTGAATTGTTGGCGTCGACATCCCTCATCTCTTCCTCAATCGGCGACTCATCGTCCGCCGGCAATGGTACTTCGCCTTCATCAGGGCCAGCCTTTTGCGCCGCGTCATCCTGGGCGTCCTGACCCGAGCCTGGGTCGCCGGGTGGAGGGTTCCAATCTTCCGGTCGTTTCTCGGACCATTTTTCGCCCGCGCCCTGTTTGGGTTCAGACTCAGTCTGCTCCAGCCCTGACCCATGGACCGCGCCGGTTTCAGGTGCCAGTTCTTCTGGGCCTGGATAGGGCGCATCGGGGCCGTTGTGATCGATTGCCATGATAGTTCTCCAGTTTGCGTGCCAACGCCTCAATAGAGAGAGCGTGCCCCGGCAGCGCCTATTGGCGCTTGAAACCGGGGTGCACGACTACACCGAACGCCCCGGCCTTATTCAGCGCCCGGGGGGATACCGTCCTTGTTCTTGTCCTTGAGCTTGGCCTTTTCCTCTTCCGTGGAATGCGCCGGTACCTGGCTTTGTTGCGTATCGTCTTTGCGCTCAGTCATCGTGCTGCCCTCAGGTTGATGAACGTTAGGCACCCCTGCAGTTGGGCAGTTCAAGCGAATGTGCGACGCTGGCCGCTCACGCCTGCGCGGTGAAGACCGGCTCGCCGCACACAGGCTTTGCATTGTCGGTCAATGCATTACTTCAAGGCCGCATCAAAGGCTCGATACCGATCCACTTCTTCACGGGGTGGTAGCAGAGCTCGATGGGTGGGATCGGCAGTTTTCGGCCTTGGGCCTCTAATGCGCCCAGGTGGATGATCCACTTGGCATCGGCGTTGAACTTGTCCGTCTGGAAAATCACATAGGCGGAGCCGTAGCGTTTGTTGTTGGTGATTTTGGGGATGTGGCGCTGCACTTCGTCGCTGTTGATGTTGTAGGGCGATGGGCGCGCTGAGGGTGGGTACACCAGCGGAAAGTCGTAGGTTTTGTCGATGCCCAGGTAGACCTCTGGCCGCGCACTCAGGCGCGAGCCGTCTTCGAAGGTGATGTAGGCCTGGCGGCTGTCGTACAGGATCGGGATCGGCGGCTCTCCACGGTTGCCAGACGATGGGCGTTGGCGGTTTTTGTTGTAGGCGATGAGCTGTACGTAGAACTCCGGCCGCGAGTACTTCTCGCCGGGATAGTCGACGTACAAGCCCTGCGAAAATGGCCGGTCGCTCCACTGGGCGGCGTGGTCGTAGAGGTACATTTCCAGGTAGAGGGTGGTCTCGCCTTGCGGGCCTGGGACTTTGAACTGGAATTCGGATTGGCAGAGGTCCGCGTAGGCAGCGCGTTCGCGCTTCCAGGGGACGCAGGCGGCCAGGGTGGTCATGGCCAGCAACAACAGGAGGCAGCTTGCGGGTTTTAAGTTAGTCATGACCTTCCTTGGTTTGAATGCCTGTCACGGGTTAGTTTCGAAGCCCGAGCGTTGCGAGTTGTTGCGGCGAACGGCCTAAAAATCAGATTTAAACCCTATCTTGTAGTCCATTTCCCAAAGATACTCGCTGCGCCTGTTTTTCGTTGCGGTCGTTTTTGATGCTGAAGATAGTCCCTGCCGAAGCCGTTGCCCAGCAGGCGATGTTCATGCAACCCAAGTCGCCCTCCTCCTTATTGATCATGACCTCGATGCACGAGCTTGAAACCTTGCGCAGACTGCTTGAGGTGGCATTGGCGCAAGTGCAAATGCCGACTGAGCCGGGAACGCGGCACTAAGGGCATCTACGCCCGCGACCTGTCCATCGACGGCCTGATGGAAGACAAACCCTACTTGCTTTGGGCCTCGCACTACCTCTGCGCCCTGGCCAAGGCCCTGCTTGACGATGCCGAGCTGGGCATGCTGAAAACTCAAAAGTAACCACTTGTGGGAGCGGGCTTGGCCCGCGAAGGGCCGCAAAAGCGGCCCAGCAACTCAATTACCACCACGGACTCATACAGCGCCCAGGAATACAGGTACCCGCCTGGCCATCCCCTGTCTGCAAGCCCCCTCCCCACAGTCAATTTTTGTAAATTCTAGGTAAATTATTTTTCACATTTTCTTTTAAATGATTCTCGTTTGCGTTAATGTCCCGCCCCGATTGCATTCTGCCCCTGGAATCCAACCGCTCGACAAGGACAGTTACACGATGCCATTCCCACCTTTTTCCCGTGCCCTGCTCACCGTCGCACTGCTCGCCGCGACTGCGGTGCAGGCCGAGGAAATTCACGAGCTTGAACCGCTTCCCGCCACAGAACTGCAAGCCTCGTTCGTCACCGCCACGGGCGGCGGCACGGATGTGCGAGATGCGCCGGCCAGCGTCAGCGTCATCACCCGGGAGGAGATCGAGCGCCAGCCGGTCTACGACCTGAACACCCTGCTACGCCGCATCCCCGGCGTTACCGGGGGTTACGGCCCCGTGGGCGAGCAGTCGAAGATCAAGCTGCGCGGCCTTGACGACAAATACACCTTGATCCTGGTGGACGGTAAACGCATCGGCAGCTCCGCCGACACTAACTACCGCCGTGATCTGGGTCGCCAGGACATCAACTGGATCTCGCCGAACATGATTGAGCGGATCGAGATCGTGCGCGGGCCGATGTCGTCGTTGTATGGCTCGGACGCCATGGGTGGTGTGATCAACATCATCACCCGCAAGGTATCCCGTGAGTGGAGCGGCTCGCTCAACGTCAATACCACGATCCCAGAAGACTCCGACCGCGGTCAGACCAACCAGACCAGCGTTAACCTCTCTGGCCCTGTCACCGACTCCCTGGGGCTGCGCCTGGGCGCCAACCTTACTCGGCGCGCTGCCGACGAAGCCGAGCCGCGCCTCGATGCACTAGGTGACTTCGTTTACAACGACGGCGCCGGCGGTTCCAAAGACCACAGCGTCAATGCCTTGCTTAATTGGCAGATCAACGACAACCATGAGTTGTCCTTCGAGGCTATCCAAGGCGTGGAGCGTTCGTGGTCGTCGAAGAAAACCTTCGGTGACTGGGGTGACACGGTCGGTGAGGGCTTCGGTGCCGGGCGCCTGACCCGTGATAGCTTCGTGGTCTCTCACCACGGCGATTGGGGCTTTGGTACCTCGCGTATCGACGCTTACCTGAACAAGTTCGACAACGAACTCAGCGAGGGCAAGGCCAACTCCGAAGAAAAAATCGTCGAGGGTAGCCTTAACATCCCGTTTGAACTGCTGGTAAACCAGCGCCTCACCGTTGGCGGCCAATGGAAACGCGAGCAACTGACCAACACCGACACGCTGGGCACCGTACCGGTTGATTACCAAGGGGCAACGGTGGGCGGCGCGGAGCTTGAGGGCGACTATTCCGCGCTGTTTATCGAAGACGAGCTGTTTCTGCTCGACAACCTATCGCTGACGTTGGGGAACCGCTTCGACCACAGCGACGAGTACGGCAACCACAACAGCCCACGTGCTTACGTGGTCTATCACCCTCACCCTGACTGGACTGTACGCGGTGGCGTGTCACGCGGCTTCCGTGCCCCCAGCCTGAAAGAAGGCAGTGCTGGCGCGGCGACCAACTCTGGCGGTCGCGGTTGTACATCATTGCGCCCGCTGGGTTATGTGACCGGCAGTTGCTGGATGGCAGGCAACCCGAACCTGCGTCCGGAAATCAGCACCAACAAAGAGATTGGCGTCTCCTTCGACCGCGACGGTTGGGAGGCCAGCCTCACTTACTTCCACACCGACTTCAAAGACAAAATCGAGTATGCGCCGCTGGGGTATTTCCAGGGCCGCTGGTGGACCATGCTGGAAAATGCTGACAAAGCCCGCACCCGCGGCTGGGAAGGCAGCACCAAAGTGCCGTTGTGGGAAAACGCCAGCTGGCGCACCAATGCCACCTACATGCTCGAAAGCCGCAACCTGTCGACCGGTGAAGACCTGATCAGCTCGCCGAAGCTGTCGTTGTACAGCGCCATCGACTGGCAGATCACCGAACGGTTCGGTACCGAATTGTCAGCTCAGCACGTGGGTAAGCAACGCGGCCTGGGTACCGACTTCGTCAAGCCGTACACCACGTACGATCTGACCGCCAACTGGGCAGCCACCCACTGGCTCACCCTGAATGTCGGCGTGCAGAACCTGCTGGATGAAGACCCGCGTGATGACTCGACCAGCTATTACGTGCCTGGCCGGGCGTATTTTGCTGGGGTAACTACCTACTTTTAATTGGCAGCGGACAACCCAGAATTCGCGCTTTTTTTTACGCGAATTCTGGGTTACTTGTGTGAGGCGCCGTCGGCGCTCAAGCAGCAGCGACCCGTTCGCCATCACCGCTGACCTCGAATTGCCCCACCAGCTTCTGCAGCTTGCCGGCATCCACCTTTACCTTCTGCGCGCTGTTTTGCAGCACCACTGCGGTCTGGCGCATCTCGCTGGAGGAGTGGTTAACCTGTTCGATGGTCTTGCCATACTCGATGCTGCGGCGGTTGAGCTGCTGGATGATGGCGAACATGCCCTCCACCGCCTGGTGAAGTTGCACGTTCTCCGACGACGCATCCTCGGCCAGGCGCAAACTATCATCGACATTCTGCACGCCCTCCTCCATAAAACTCACCGCTTGCTGCGTTTCGTTCTGCAGGCCTTCGACCATGTGCCGGATATCGTCGGCCGCCCGCGCGGTGCGGGCCGCCAGACTGCGCACCTCATCGGCCACCACCGCGAACCCACGGCCATGCTCGCCCGCCCGTGCCGCCTCAATGGCGGCATTTAACGCCAGTAGGTTGGTCTGGTTGGTAATGTCGCTGATCAGCCCGGTGATATTGCCAATCTGCGCCATGCGGCTGTCGAGCAGTTGCACACTAGAGGCCGAGCGGGCCACCACATCGCGAATCGATTGGGTGCCCGCCTGCACAGCCAGGTACTGCTCGCGGGCGCGGCTGACCACCTCGTCCATGGCCTGCTTCATGTGTTCGGCGCTGACCGAAGCCTGCTGCAGCTCACCGAGCTGTTCCTCCATGATGATCATCATCTGGTGCACCGCATCGGCCACCTCGACAGAGCTCACGCTCGCTTCCTGGCTGCGCCCGAGCATCATCTGGTTGGTGCTGGCAACCGTGCGGCTGGCCTTGACCACCTGCCCCACCACGGCGTCCAGGCGGTCGATGAAACTGTTGATCCAGCGCGCCATGTCGCCACTCTCGTCATTGGCCAGGGCGCCAGTGTCCAGGCGCTGGCGCAGGTTGCCCTCACCCTCGGCGATGGTACGCAGCACACCGCTCATGCCGTTCAACCTGGCCGCCAGGCGCCTTGGCCCGAGCACGCCGAACAGCAGCGTAGCACCGACCATGCTGAGGGCCTGGATGGCGTCGTTCACCCCCTGTGGCAATCCGGCGTAATGCTGCACCAGGTAATTACAGCCGAACAGCCCAACCATGGTCGCCACGTAGGGTTTCATCAACCGGTAGCTCAGCGAACGGCGGCGATAGACCTCCTCCAAGTCGGCCTCGCACATCATGCCCCAACGGTCGGGCGACCCTGGTAACTGGAAGGTCACGCCCTTGCCGACCACCGGCACATGGCGGTAGTCCGAATAACCCGGGTAAGTCACGAACAGGTTGGTACCACGCCGGATGGTTTCCCGCACGCCGGGGTGCAGCTCACGCGTCGCGGGGTCGGTGAAGCGCAGCTCCAGCTCGGTATGGCGCTGCACCTGCACAGTGCTCCAGGGCGTACGCACGCCGCTCTTGAGGTTTTCGCCATGGGTAAACGTCCCGTCCTCAAAGCGCGAACGGGACAAAGCGGTGCCTGGTTGCACGGTCAGGTCGAAACGCGATTGCACCATAAACAGATAGTTGTCGCCCGACTCGGCAAAAATATGCCCGGCCTCGCGCTGGATCAGGTCGCCCAGCACATCATTGGGGACCCGGCCACACAGGCAGCCCAGGACGTTGCCCGCGTGCCTGATCGGCTGGTAGAACATCAGCGTCACCTCATCGTGAAAACGCGACGAGGATGGGCCGATCTGCAAGGTCATCGGGTCGCTGTAGGGCCCGTGAAGAAATGGCGCTTTCAGGCCTTGGGCCAACGCCGCGAGCTGCTCGCTCTGCGTACTGCCACGCTTTGGCCAGGTGGATACCCTGACGTTGCCCGTGCAGTCAATCACACTCAGTTCCGAAAAATCTTCGGCCTGTGCCAGCTTGTCGAGTAATGCCGAGGGCTGAATATGAGCGAAGTCTGCTGCCAGGCATTCCGCCAACTCTGCCAGGTGATCCCATTGTTCGCGCGCCCAGTTGTGCAGCAATTGCACCCGCGTCTGGGCAATGGCTTCGAACGTCTGCTCGATTTCTACATAGTTCGAACGATTGAGGCGGCACGCCCACCTCATGCTGAACTTGCCGGCTTTGCCGAACCAGGGCAGCCAACCCCGCTCGCTCGATGACAACTGCATGGAACTACTTGAAAGCGACATTAAGTTCACCATAAGCGACACAGATATCAAAATGCCAGCAACTTCCACGCCAACTGTAATCCAAGCGGAATGCCGGGTAGTGGCTACCACTAGACACTCACTGCTGGTGCATGAAGGCTGTTATTCCAGGCCACTTCGCACCCTGAAGGGGCGCGGAGAGAATGAAGCGATCGTTGGCATGGTCTGCTGCTGTTCACATAAGAATGCCGAGGCCGCTCCACCGACCGCGTTATGCCGCTATTTACAGGGCATGCGCGAACATTGTGGGAGCGGCCTTGTGCCGCGATGGGCCGCAAAGCGGCCCCACTCCAAGCGATGGAAAACTCACGTGAACAGCATTACGCTCTAGGCGGCTCTAACGCTATTGAGGTGTACGTTAGGAAGGCTGGAAACTGTCTGCGACACCTCGCTTCAGACAGCGCCTGGGACCGCCGATCTGCTTTAGAGGTTCAGGGCCTCTGGCTGAGAGCGGCCTTACAGAAAGCGACCGTTTTCATGTGACCATCACGCGAGGTAACTCGCAGGAAAGCCCCTTCATGGTACGAAAAGCAAGCCCCGCTGCCACCTCGGACTGGGTCATACGTAGCGCTCAACCCGGCAGCGTGGAGCGGATCGAAGCATGGTTCGGCAGCCATGGCTACGACCCGCATCGTCACGACACCTACTCGATCGGCCGCACCCTCGCCGGCGTGCAGAGCTTTCACTACAAGGGGGCGCTGTGCCACGGCGTACCGGGTAATACGCTCGTCCTCCACCCTGACGAAGTCCATGATGGTATGGCGGGTACGGATGCGGGCTTTCGCTACCGGATGGCCTACATCGACCCGGCGCTGATTCAAAACGTGCTCAGCGGTGAGCCATTGCCCTTCATTGCCGGCGGGCTGACCCGCGACCCGCGCCTGTACCGCGCCAGTGAAGCCTTCGTGCAGGCACTGGATCACCCACTCGAAACGCTGGAGGAGCAGGACGCCGTCTATGACCTGGCCATGGCGCTGCGTGCGGTCGGCGGCAAGCCCCGCGGCCGCAAACGCCTGGACTACCGCTCGGCCGAGCGCGCCCGGGCATTCATCATGGAACACCTTCAACAGGGCATCACCCTGGAGATGCTCGAACAGGCCAGCGGCCGCGAGCAATGGAGCTTGTCACGCGACTTCCGCGCCCTTTATGGCACCAGCCCCTACCGCTTTGTCACGCTGCGGCGCCTGGACACTGCTCGGCGGCTGATGCTGGATGGCTTCACGCTGGTCGATGCAGCACTGGCTGCGGGCTTTCACGATCAGAGCCACATGACACGGCACTTCACCCGCAGCTATGGCGTGTCGCCATTGCGCTGGCTGGAACGCTTGCGGCCTGCCCGCTGACTTGCAGGATCGTACAAGAGCGGCGTGCGTTGGGTTGGGTAGGCTGATCACCTCAACTACAGAGGATCCGTCATGTCCGACGCCAACACGCAACGCGCATCATGCCCTGTGAACCTGACCCAGAAGGCTTCACTGATTGAACAGCAGTGGAGCCCCAGGGTGGTCGCGGAAATGAACGACTACCAGTTCAAGGTTGTGCGAATCGAAGGTGAATTCATCTGGCATTCGCACCCGGAGACCGATGAAGCGTTTCTTGTGCTTGAAGGCACCTTGCGCATCGATCTGCCGGAGGGCTGCGTTTATGTGAACCCCGGCGAATTGTATGTCGTGCCACGTGGTGTGGAACACAGGACAGCGGCGCAGGGGGAAGCGAAACTGATGATGATCGAGCCACGCGGCGTGGTGAATACCGGCCATGAAGGCGGTGAGCGGACGGCTTTGAACGACGTCTGGATCTGAGTTGATCGTCTCAATAGACGATACCGGGATGCGCGTAGAACCGCGAGCACACTATGCGTATATGGAACTAAGATCCTCAATGCTGTAGAACTTCGTGAATCCGGCGCTTTAATAGCTATCGCTTCAGAGGACCGCTATATGGGCATCCGCAGCTTAGCGAAAAACCTGCCTCCAGACCCCGCCAAAGAAGGCTGGGTGCTTGGGTGGGGCGTCCTTCGGGACAGGCATCCATGGCATTTTGTCGACGTCTATGCAGACCAGAAGACAGCCAAGGCGGAGGCGGAGCGCCTTGGTGATGGCTACGTCGTTGAGTACGGGTCACACCGCCTTGGCTCGAAGGAATTCGTATGCGGTAGCACCCTACCTGAAGGCTAACGGCAGCGCATCTGTCCGGCTGGCCACTCATCCAGCCTTCGTAACCACACTCTGCCGCAGCGCGAAGAATGCGGGACCCTGACGCACAGGAAAGCAGACCTGCTGACACGGCCGCCGATGCAGTGGGCGAGTAAGATTACGGAGTTACTGCCGTACAAAGGGGGCCACCGTTCATTGCGCCAGCTGTGAAAGGATACTTTCATTCGAGAGGGGCTATAAAGGAGGACATCATGGAAAAAACAATCAGACTCGCCAACCTCGCGGATATCGATGCCATTTTTGATATTCGAACCAGCGTTCACGAAAATCACTTATCCCTTGATCAGCTCGCGGAAATCGGGATTACTCCTAGAACGATACGACAGGCAATTATAGAGGCCCCATGCGCTTGGGTCGCCGAGGTCAATGGTGCCCCTGTAGGCTTTTCCATGGCCAATGTCGAGGACGGATGTGTGTTTGCCGCTTTCGTTCTACCCGAATTCGAAGGAAACGGATTAGGGCGCAGACTGATGGATAAAGCAGAGACTTTCCTATTTCAACACCACAAGACGATCTGGTTAGAAACGGCTGAGGCTAGCCGCGCGAGTGGCTTCTATCGAAACCTCGGCTGGCAGCCCGTGAAGACCTTACCAGAAGGTGATATTCGCTTTGAAAAGCACCAGAAATAGTAATCAACAAATGTACTGATGATTTGAGTTTGGTCAAAGACGACCTGAAGCACACCTTCGGTAGGCGCCTGAAAGCAGCAGGTGCAACAGAGGAAGATCGGAAATCGTTTCTGAGACACAAGACCGCCACTACTCTGGTGCAGAGCTGGCAGCTGATAGAAGCGGCAAACAAAGCCTCAGCGACGGACTCGCGTGGGCCGGTGCTGACAAATAAGAAGAGGAGGCAGGCGTAAAAACCTGAGAAGTCACGCAAAAGTCACGCACATGAAAAAGGCCACTCCTTGCGGAAATGGCCTAAGTCATTGGGATTATTGGTCGGGACGGAGTGATTCGAACACTCGACCCCTTGCACCCCATGCAAGTGCGCTACCGGGCTGCGCTACGCCCCGACTCTATTCTCGATACTGCTGAGAACGATGAAGAATCTACCCTAACCTTTTGATAAATGAAAGCTTTTTCTCAAAAAATTTCCATTCGTCGGAGCAGATCACTTCTTCAACACCACCAACACATCCTCCAACTCAACAATCATCTGCCGAATCAGCTGCTTGTACTGGCTTGACTCATCCTTCACCTCATCACTGGAGAGCCTTAACCGCGCCCCGCCAATGGTGAACCCCTGATCATAAAGCAGCGCCCGAATCTGGCGGATCATCAGCACATCCTGGCGCTGGTAATACCGCCGATTCCCCCGCCGCTTCACAGGGTTCAGCTGAGGGAACTCCTGCTCCCAATACCGCAGCACGTGCGGTTTTACCGCACAAAGCTCGCTCACTTCACCAATGGTGAAGTAGCGCTTGCCCGGTATGGGGGGCAGCTCGTCGTTATTGCTTGGTTCCAGCATAGGCCTCAACCCGGGCCTTCAACTTCTGCCCTGGACGAAAGGTGACGACGCGGCGAGCGGTGATCGGGATCTCTTCCCCAGTCTTGGGGTTGCGGCCCGGCCGCTGGCGTTTGTCGCGAAGGTCAAAGTTGCCGAAACCGGACAGCTTGACCTGCTCGTTCTCTTCAAGTGCGTGCCGAATTTCTTCGAAAAACAGCTCGACCAACTCCTTGGCCTCACGCTTGTTAAGCCCCAGCTCCTCGTACAGCCTTTCGGCCATCTCAGCTTTCGTCAGAGCACCCATGCCGTTATTTCCTTAACGTGGTGTTCAACCTTTGTTCAAGCGAGGTGAGGATGTTTTGCAGGGTAGTGTTCACCTCATCGTCGTTAAGAGTGCGCGATGGATGCTGCCAGGTCAAGCCGACGGCCAGGCTTTTTCTATCAGGATCAATGCCTTTACCTTGGTAGACATCAAACAGCCTGAGGTCTGTGAGCCATTCGCCTGCATTGTCACGAATTAATTCAAGCACCGCGCTAGAAGCTACATCACGTCCTGCGATCAAGGCCAGGTCACGACGGGTTTCTGGGAACTTGGACAGTTCGCTGAACTTTGGCAGGCGGCCTTCGACCACGTCGCCCAACACCAGCTCGAACAGGAACACTGGGCGGTCCAGGTCCAGGGCTTTGGCAAGCTCCGGGTGGATGGCGCCGAGGTAACCGACTGGCTTGCCGTCGCGCTCGATGAGGGCGGTCTGGCCTGGGTGCAGGGCGGGGTGTTTGCCGGCGCTGAAGGTGAAGTCGCTCAGGGCGCCGGAATAGCCCAGCAGGGCTTCGACGTCGGCTTTGACGTCGAAGAAGTCGATGCCGTCGCGGCCGTTCGCCCAGCCTTCTGGCAGGCGGCTGCCGGTGACGACGCCGGCGATCATCGGCTGCTGCTCGAGGTTACCGAGCTGGCCGACGAAGCGCAGGCCGCTTTCGAACAGGCGTACGCGGTCTTGCTGGCGGTTGAGGTTGTGCTGCAGCGCCTTGACCAGGCCCGGCCACAGGGACGCGCGCATGGCGGCCATGTCGTTGGAGATCGGGTTGGCCAGCAGCAGTGGCTCGACGCCAGGGCTGAACAGCTCGAACAGTTTCGGGTCGATGAAGCTGTAGGTGATGGCTTCCTGGTAGCCACGGGCAACCAGCAGGCGGCGCAGGTTCGGCAGGTCACCGCGGGTTTCCGGCTTGCCCTGGGGCGCGAGGCGCGCTTGTGGGTAGCGGACCGGGAGGTTGTTGTAGCCGTACAGGCGGGCCAGCTCTTCGATCAGATCGACTTCCAGGCTGATGTCGAAGCGGTGGCTTGGGACGTTGACGGTCCACTGCCCTGCCCCATTGGCCGTGGTGGTCAGCTCCAGGGCGTTGAGCAGTTGCTCGACCTGGGCTGGGTCCATCTGCATGCCGAGCATTTGAGTGATGCGTTCGGCGCGCAGGGTCACCGGGGCGACCTGCGGCAGGTGCTGTTCGCTGACGGCCTCGACGATCGGGCCGGCTTCGCCGCCGACGGTTTCCAGGATCAGCGCGGTGGCGCGTTCCATGGCTTCGCGGGCCAGCTGCGAGTCGACGCCGCGCTCGTAGCGGTGCGAGGCGTCGGTGTGCAGGCCGTAGGAACGGGCCTTGCCGGCAACGGAGATCGGCTCGAAGAAGGCGCTTTCGAGGAACAGGTCGCGGGTTTTCTCGGTATTGACGCCGCTGTGCTCGCCACCCATGACGCCGGCAATGGCCAGGGCGCGAGTGTGGTCGGCGATAACCAGGGTGTCGGCGCGCAGGGCAACTTCCTGGCCGTCGAGCAGGACGAGCTTCTCGCCCTCTTCGGCCATGCGCACGCGGATGCCGCCGTTGATTTCGGCAAGGTCGAAGGCGTGCATCGGCTGGCCGAGCTCGAGCATCACGTAGTTGGTGATGTCGACGGCGGCATCGATGCTGCGCACGTCACTGCGGCGCAGGCGTTCGACCATCCACAGTGGGGTCGGCCTGGACAGGTCGACGTTGCGGATGACGCGGCCCAGGTAGCGTGGGCAGGCAGCCGGGGCGGACACTTCGACCGGGCGCACTTCATCGTGGGCAGCCGGCACGGCTGGCACTACCGGGCGGGTGACCGGGACGTTGTACAGCGCGCTGACGTCGCGGGCCAGGCCGGCCAGGGACAGGCAGTCACCGCGGTTCGGGGTCAGGCCGATTTCGATGCTGGCATCGTCCAGGCTCAGGTACTGGCGTATGTCCTGGCCAACCGGGGCATCGGCAGCCAGTTCGAGCAGGCCGTCGTTTTCTTCGCTGATCTGCAGCTCAGCCGCCGAGCACAGCATGCCGAACGACTCGACGCCGCGCAGCTTGGCCTTCTTGATCTTGAAGTCGCCTGGCAGTTCGGCGCCGATCATGGCAAACGGGATCTTGATGCCCGGGCGCGCATTGGGGGCGCCGCACACTACCTGGAAGGTTTCCTGGCCGTTGCTGACCTGGCAGACGCGCAGTTTGTCGGCGTCCGGGTGTTGTTCGGTGGCGAGGATTTCGCCCACGACGATGCCGCTGAACTGGCCGGCAGCGGGGGTCACGCTATCGACTTCAAGGCCGGCCATGGACAGGCGGGCGACCAGTTCGTCACGGGAGACTTGCGGGTTTACCCAACCGCGCAGCCACTGTTCACTGAATTTCATGCTGTTCTCCTGAAAGTTGCGTCGGGCATTGACCTAGCGGAATTGCGCGAGGAAGCGCAGGTCGTTGTCGAAGAACAGACGCAAATCGTTGACGCCATAGCGCAGCATGGCCAGGCGCTCGGCGCCCATGCCGAAGGCGAAGCCCTGGAACTCTTCAGGGTCGATGCCGGACATGCGCAGCACGTTCGGGTGGACCATGCCGCAGCCCATGACTTCGAGCCAGCCGGTCTGCTTGCACACGCGGCAGCCGTTGCCGGAACACATCACGCACTGGATATCGACTTCGGCGGACGGCTCGGTGAAGGGGAAGAACGACGGGCGGAAGCGCACGGCCAGTTCTTTTTCGAAGAACACGCGCAGGAATTCTTCGATGGTGCCCTTGAGGTCGGCAAAGTTGATATCGCGATCGATCAGCAGGCCTTCGACCTGGTGGAACATCGGCGAGTGGGTGATATCCGAGTCGCAGCGGTAGACGCGGCCCGGGCAGACAATGCGGATGGGCGGCTGAGTGGACTCCATGGTCCGCACTTGCACCGGCGAGGTGTGGGTGCGCAGCAGCATGTTGGCATTGAAATAGAAGGTGTCGTGCATCGCCCGGGCCGGGTGGTGGCCGGGGATATTGAGCGCTTCGAAGTTGTGGTAGTCGTCTTCGACCTCTGGGCCTTCGGCGATGCCGTAGCCGATGTGGGTGAAGAACTGCTCGATGCGCTCGAGTGTACGAGTAATCGGGTGCAAGCCACCGGTGGTCTGGCCACGGCCTGGCAGGGTGACGTCAATGCATTCGGCAGCCAGGCGAGCGCTGAGCTCGGCTTCTTCAAAGGCGGCCTTGCGTGCGTTGAGCACCACGGTGACGCGTTCCTTGGCGTCGTTGATCAGCGCGCCGACTTTCGGCCGCTCTTCGGCTGGCAGGTTGCCCAGGGTCTTCATCACCTGGGTCAGCTCGCCTTTCTTGCCGAGATATTGAACCCGGATCTGTTCCAGGGCATTGATGTCTTCAGCGCGCTCTACGGCCTCAAGGGCTTGGGAGACCAGCGCATCCAGGTTTTCCATGTACAGACTCCAGATACGAAAATAGGGGAAGAGCTTTGAAGGCTCTTCCCCTATCGATGACGTTCAATGCCCGACGGCGCAAGCGCCGCCGGGTGATTGTCGCGGGTACTTAAGCCAGAACGGCTTTAGCTTTCTCGACAATCGCAGCAAACGCCGCTTTTTCGTTCACTGCCAGATCGGCCAGAACCTTACGGTCGATTTCGATCGACGCTTTTTTCAGGCCAGCAATCAGACGGCTGTAAGACAGGCCGTTGTTGCGTGCACCAGCGTTGATACGAGCGATCCACAGTGCGCGGAACTGACGCTTCTTCTGGCGACGGTCACGGTAGGCGTATTGACCGGCCTTGATGACAGCCTGCTTGGCAACACGGAATACGCGCGAACGTGCACCGTAGTAACCTTTAGCCAGTTTCAGAATTTTTTTGTGACGCTTACGAGCGATAACGCCGCGCTTTACACGAGCCATGAGTAACTTCCTCTATCTTTGACCAGAATTAACGAACGCGCAGCATGCGCGCGACTTTCGCGACGTCAGACGGGTGCAGCATGCTGCTACCACGCAGTTGACGCTTACGCTTGGTCGACATTTTGGTCAGGATGTGGCTCTTGAAAGCGTGCTTGTGCTTGAAGCCGGTAGCCGTTTTCAGGAAACGCTTCGCAGCACCGCTTTTGGTTTTCATTTTTGGCATGTTGGAACTCCGCATTCGATAAAATTACACATAATCATCAGGCCTGCCGTGCCCGGGAGATTACTTCTTTTTCTTGGGGGCGATGACCATCATAAGCTGGCGTCCTTCCATCTTAGGATGCTGCTCAACGGTGCCGTATTCGGCGAGGTCAGCTTCGACCCGCTTCAACAGCTCCATGCCCAGCTCCTGGTGGGCCATCTCACGACCACGGAATCTCAGAGAGATCTTGGCCTTGTCCCCATCGGTAAGGAAACGTACCAGGTTGCGTAGTTTTACCTGGTAATCCCCATCCTCCGTCCCTGGACGAAACTTGATTTCTTTGATCTGGATGATCTTCTGGTTCTTCTTCGCCGCAGCCTGCTGCTTTTTCTTCTCGAAGAGGCTTTTGCCGTAGTCGAGGACCTTGCAGACAGGAGGTACGGCGTCGGCAGAAATTTCTACCAGATCCAGCTTCGCTTCTTCAGCGATACGAAGCGCTTCGTGGATCGAGACGATGCCCAGCTGCTCACCGTCAGCACCGATTAAGCGAACCTCTTGAGCCGAGATATTCTCGTTGATCGGGGCCTTCGGTGCAGCACGTTTATCGTTTCTCATTTCACGCTTAATAGTCATTACTCCGATTCTTGGCGACCACGCCGGGAAACCGCTTGTGTCAGCAGCTCAGCGAATTGCGCGACGGGCATGGAGCCCAGGTCTGCGCCTTCGCGAGTACGCACAGCGACGGTTTGCGTTTCGACTTCGCGATCCCCTATAACCAAAAGGTACGGGACCTTGAGCAAAGTATGCTCGCGGATTTTAAAGCCGATCTTCTCATTTCTCAAGTCCGACTTGGCACGGAAACCGCTACCGTTCAGAGATTTCTCTACCTGAAGGGCGAAATCGGCCTGTTTGTCGGTGATGTTCATGATCACCGCCTGGGTCGGCGCCAGCCAAGCCGGGAACACGCCAGCATAGTGCTCGATGAGCATGCCGATGAAGCGTTCGAACGAGCCGAGAATGGCGCGGTGCAGCATGACCGGGCGCTTACGGCTGTTATCTTCGGCGATGTAGCTGGCATCCAGACGCTCTGGGAGGTTCGGATCGTACTGCAGGGTACCACACTGCCAGTTACGGCCGAGGCAGTCGCGCAGGGTAAATTCGATTTTCGGGCCGTAGAAGGCACCCTCCCCCGGTTGATATTCCCACTCCAGGCCCGATTCATTCAAGGCATCGGCCAGTGCACCTTCGGCACGGTCCCACAGCTCTTCAGAGCCCACACGCTTGGCTGGGCGGGTCGACAGCTTCATGGCGATGTCGCTGAAACCGAAGTCTTTGTAGACGTCCAGGGTCAGCTTGATGAAGTCGGCGGCTTCTTTCTTTACCTGGTCTTCGGTGCAGAAGATGTGCGCGTCGTCCTGGGTAAAGCCACGCACACGCATGATGCCGTGCAGGGCGCCGGACGGCTCGTTACGGTGGCAGGCACCGAACTCGGCCAGGCGCATCGGCAGGTCGCGGTACGACTTCAGGCCCTGGTTGAACACCTGCACGTGGCACGGGCAGTTCATCGGCTTGACCGCGTAGTCGCGGTTTTCCGACGAAGTGGTGAACATGTTCTCGGCGTAGTTGGACCAGTGGCCGGAACGCTCCCAGAGAATACGGTCAACGACCTGCGGGGTCTTGATCTCGAGGTAGTTGTTGTCGCGCTGGACCTTGCGCATGTACTGCTCGAGCACCTGATAGACGGTCCAGCCGTCCGGGTGCCAGAACACCATGCCCGGGGCTTCTTCCTGCAGGTGGAAGAGGTCGAGCTGCTTGCCGATCTTGCGGTGGTCGCGTTTTTCGGCTTCTTCGATGCGCTGGATGTAAGCAGCCAGCTGCTTCTTGTCAGCCCAGGCGGTGCCGTAGACGCGTTGCAGCTGCTCGTTCTTGGCATCGCCGCGCCAGTAGGCGCCGGACAGCTTGGTCAGCTTGAATGCCTTGAGGAAGCGCGTGTTCGGCACGTGCGGGCCGCGGCACATGTCGACGTATTCTTCGTGGTAGTACAGGCCCATGGCCTGTTCGTCCGGCATGTCTTCGACCAGGCGCAGCTTGTAGTCTTCGCCACGGGCCTTGAACACGTCGATGACTTCGGCGCGCGGGGTCATCTTCTTGACGACGTCGTAGTCCTTCTCGATCAGCTGCAGCATGCGCTTTTCGATGGCGGCCATGTCTTCTGGGGTGAAGGGGCGCTCATAGGCGATGTCGTAATAGAAGCCTTCGTCAATCACCGGGCCGATCACCATCTTGGCGGTCGGGTACAGCTGCTTCACCGCGTGGCCGATCAGGTGGGCGCACGAGTGACGGATGATCTCCAGTCCCTCTTCATCTTTAGGGGTGATGATCTGCAGGGTGGCGTCGTGAGTGATCAGGTCGCTAGCGTCGACCAGCTTGCCGTCAACCTTGCCGGCCAGGGTGGCCTTGGCCAGGCCTGCACCAATGGAGGCTGCGACTTCGGCTACGGATACGGCGTGATCAAACGAGCGCTGACTGCCATCGGGAAGAGTAATAGTGGGCATGGCGCCTCCTCTCCTAGTGGTGACCCCTACCAAAGGTCACGTGGGTTGGGATGAGCCAGTACAAGATCCGCGCTGTCTTTCTCAAGAGAAAGCCTGCCTCACAGTGGCAGAAGCCTTTCGGCTTACCAGGGGCGAACCAGAGTGACTGGAAAGTAAGAAATAGCTGCAGGCCGCGGCTGCGGGACTGCAAGCCGAGCATGCTAGCACGCGGGGTTGGGCGCTATGCAGAAATATTTGGAAATTACACCGCAGGGGTGAACTTCCGCGGAAAATTCCCTATCAGACTTTGGGAAGCATCCTACTCTTGATGAGACCTAAACCAAGGAGTGTCTGGTTATGAGATTTCCGTCTCTTCTGGCCCTGAGCGTTGCTGGCGCCCTGCTGCTACCTGTGGCCGCCAATGCGGGTGAATTCCCGGCTGGCGCGAAGCAAAACTACATGACCCAGTGCACCGAGGCCGCCACCGGCCAGGGCCTGGACGCCAAATCGGCGCAGCAGCACTGCACCTGTGGCGCAACCGCTATCGAAAAGAACTTCAGCACTGAGGAAATCAAGGACCTGGACAGCAAGGACGGCGTTGACGCCGCCCTGATGCAGAAGGCACAGAAGGTCGTGCAGCAAGCGTGCATGAAGGGCTGAAACCATAAAGCCGGGGGGTTCGCCACCCCGTGTTTGCGCTGGATCAACATTTGGCGAAGGTAAAAGGCGCTAGATGCGCAGAATTAGACTATGATGTGTCCTGTGCTTCGAAGCCTCGGCAACATCGCACTACTGAAAAAAATCAAATCTGGAGATTCACCCCATGTCCAATCGCCAAACCGGCACCGTTAAATGGTTCAATGATGAGAAAGGCTTCGGCTTCATCACCCCACAAGGCGGCGGCGACGACCTGTTCGTACACTTCAAGGCCATCGAATCTGACGGCTTCAAGAGCCTGAAAGAAGGCCAGACTGTTTCCTTCGTAGCCGAAAAAGGCCAGAAGGGCATGCAGGCTGCACAGGTTCGTCCGGAGTAATTCGGGTAGCTGTAAAAAAACCCGCCCTGGTGGCGGGTTTTTTTATGGGGTTTGCAAAGGCTCAACCACAGTTGACGCGCGTGACCACACCTTGCTCGTCCACATTCAGGTTCAGACGCTCGGAGCGGTACTCCAGCGTCACCACGTCATGCGGCTTGAGGATACGTGCCATCTGCGAGCCACTGGCCTTGCGCGCCTGCTCCAGAAGCTCTGCACTGCCCGGCTTGCCGATGGCGAAATCGGCACCGCTGGCCTCACAACGACCGTCGTTGCCTGCTGGCGCGGCAGGGGCGCCACCACCAGACTTGCCACCTGTACTGCAACCAGCCAGGACAGCAGCCACCGCCAGGGTTGCCAGGTAAGCACGGGTACGGAACATGAATCCTCCTAAAATCGATCTGGGCACTGTCTGATCCGACAGCTGCGCGCATAGTTTGTTGCAAAACCGCACAAGTCTGCCTGAACACGCCCTAGGAGGCGAAATGCAATCGTGACCGGATTTTGCACAATGGGCTTGGTTTGCTGCGCAAAGCTTTTTATTCTTAAGTCGCAGAGTCATTGACGCAACGGCATGATTTACTGCAAAAAGTGGAGCGCACCGTGCCTCCAGCGAACACCAGGGTCCGGTGTTCGCCCTTCCGTCCCAGGCCCCCAGTGAGAGCCTTTCATGAGCAGCCACAGCATCGATGCCGATATCAAGGTCAAATGGGCCGAGGGCCAGAGCGCCTACAGCCCCAGCACACCGGAAGAGTTGCTACTGATTGCCATCGACCTGCTGGTACGCGATCGCGGCAGTGAAGCGGCGCGCAGCTTCATCGACCAGGTGCTCGAACGCTTCGCACCCCATCCGGCTATTGCAATCGAGCCAGGCGCGCGCTGAGCAGGTCGAACACGCCCTGGGCGTCTCCCTCCTCCACCCACATCACGTTGGCGGGCTGTTTAAGCACGCCATACCAGTCGGCGATAGTCTGCCCCAAGGTCGGGCCTTCGCGGCTGTCGATGGCCAAGTGAATGCGCCGGCCGCTGAACAGTTCGGGTTTCAGTAGGTAGGCAATGACGCTGGCGTCGTGCACCGGCCCGCCGGGCATGCCGTACAGGTCCATGTCATGGGTAATGTAGGCGTTGAGAATGTCCACCACCCGCTGGCTGGCCCGGTTGTTCACCGCTGCAAGCTGCTTGAGGCGTGCCTCGCTGGTGAGCAGTTTGTGGGTGACATCCAGCGGCAGATAGGTCAGCGGCACACCACTGGCCAGCACCACCTCGGCGGCATGCGGGTCGGCGTAGAGGTTGAATTCTGCGGCGGGGGTGATGTTGCCGCCATTGAAGTGGGCGCCGCCCATGACCACCACCTCTTTGATGCCTTTGGCGATTTCCGGGCGCTGGATGAGTGCCAGGGCCAGGTTGGTCTGCGGGCCTAGCATGGCGATGGTGATGCTGTTGGGCTTGGCGGCGCCGAGGGTGTCGACCAGGTACTGCACGGCATTGCCCTGGGCCAGGGGCTTTTTCGGCTCATGCACCGGAACGCCGGTCAGGCCTTCTTCGCCATGGACGTCGGCAGCGTATATGGGGGCGCGCACCAGCGGGCGCCCTGCCCCGGCGTAGACGGGGATGTCTTCGCGGCCAGCCCATTCGCGGGCCAGGCGGGCGTTGCGTGAGGTTTTGTCGAGGCGCACGTTGCCGGCCACGGTGGTAATGGCGCGGATGTTCAGCTCATCGGGCGAGGCCATGGCCAGGAACAGCGCGACCACGTCGTCGGCGCCGGGGTCGGTGTCGATGATCAGGTCGCGTGGGGCGGCCTGGAGGGTGGTGGTGGCAGCTGCAGCCATGAAAGTGAGTCCTTGTAGCAGGGGTTTGAGCATGAGGCACTCCTGTTGCCTTGGGGTATTTACCGGGTTTTGTAGGCGCGGCGATGCGATCAGAACGTAACGCCTGAGATCAAAGCAATGTTGCTGTACGGCTGGCACTCCCCCGTGCGCACCACGGCCCGCGCGCTGCGTGAGAGCACTTTGAAATCTTCATGGGGCATCCATTCCCGTTTGCCCAACTTGCCGCGCAAGCGCTCGATTTCCACCAGCCCGGGCGGCACCACTTTCTGCATTTCCTCGGCCAGCACATGCCGCTCCACCTGCAACTCGCTCAGCACCACGCGCAAGACACTGGCGAAATCCGGTATGCCCGGGGTCAACGCCAGGTCGATCAGCTCGACGCCCGGCGGCACCGGCAACCCGGCATCGCCGATCACCAGAATATCGCCATGCCCCAACCCCGCAATGACCCGTGACAGGGCGACATTGAGCAGCGCGGTCTTCTTCATGGCTGCAGCTCCGCAAGGTAAGGGATCGACGGCTGCGCCCCGGCGCGAGTGACCGACAAGGCCGCTGCGCGCTGGCCGAGCGCGATCGCCTCGCCCTCCTCCAGCCCACGCACCAGGGCGGCAGCAAAGCCACCGATGAAGGTGTCGCCTGCCGCCGTGGTGTCCAGCGGTTGCACGCTGGGCGCGGGAAAGTGCCGATGGCCCTGTTCGGTCACCAGCAAGGCGCCTTGGGCGCCGAGGGTGATGATCACTTTGCCAGCCCCCAGTTGCAGCAGCCGTTCGCCGGCGCGCCGGGCGCTGGCCTGGTCGCTGACGGCGATCCCGGTCAGGGCTTCGACCTCGCTTTCGTTGGGGGCCAGGTAATCGATATGGGCGAACCATGCCGGTGGCAACGGCCCGGTGGCGGGTGCCGGGTTGAGAATGACCTGCTTACCCAGCTCACGCCCCCTCGCCAACGTCCAGGCCACGGTGTCGTACGGCACCTCCAACTGGCAGATGATGACCTCGGCCGCTTGCAGCAGCGCGTCGAAGCGCTGCACCGCCTGCGGTGTCAGCAAACCATTGCCGCCAGGGATGATGACGATGCAATTCTGGCTGGCGGCATCGACGGTGATCAGCGCCACACCACTGGAAACCCCTTCGCACACGCTCACTGCCTGGCAGTCGATACCTTCTACTTCCAGCGCCTTGCGCAGTTGCTGGCCGTAGGCGTCGTCGCCCACGTTGCCGATCATCGCCACGCTGCCGCCCAGCCGCGCCACCGCCACCGCCTGGTTGGCACCCTTGCCGCCGGGCACGGTGAAAAAGGCCTCGCCGGGCAGGGTCTCACCGGCCCGTGGCAGGCGCTGGGCGCGGGCCACCAGGTCCATGTTGAGGCTACCGACCACCACTACCTTGGCATGCATGGGAATTCCTTAGCGGTAATCATTGAACAGGTCCGGGCGTGGCCCGGTGGACTCGCGCTGCACGATGCGCGGGGCAACGATGCGTTGCTCCGCCGAGCCTTGCCGGGGCGTGGCGATGCGTGAAAGCAGCAATGCAGCAGCGCTTTCGCCCAGCTCGCGGATCGACTGGCCCACGGTGGTCAGCGGCGGGTACACGTAGCGGCTGAGCTCAATGTCATCGAAGCCGATCACCGACAGCTCGCCCGGTACGTTGATATTGCGCTCGGCCGCAGCGCGCAGCACGCCAAAGCCGATCATGTCGTTGCCGGCAAAAATCGCCGTGGGCCGATTGCCATCCAGCAACTGTGCCGCCGCCCCGTGGCCGCCCGGGCTGGTGAAGTCGCAATGCAGCACGCGGCTCGCCCCCACCGCTGCGCCCGCCTCGCCCATGGCGCGACGGAAACCGGCCAGGCGCAGTTGGCTGACGCCGGTTTCGGCCGGGCCGCCGATGTAGGCGATGTCGCGATGGCCAAGCTCAAGCAGGTGCCGGGTGGCGAGGTAGGCGCCGTGCTCGTGGTCGATGCGTACCAGGTCGGCGTCGACGCCATCCAGCTCACGGTCGACGATGACCATCGGCGTGCGCACGCAGGCCAGGCTGTGCAGCAGGTCGCTGTCCTCGCCCACGGACGCCACCACCAGGCCGTCGATGCGTTTCTCCAGCAGCACACGCAGGTAGCTGCGCTGCTTTTGCGGGTTGTCGTCGGAGTTGCACAGGATCACGCAGTAGCCGTTACGCTCGCAGGCGTCTTCGATGCCTCGTGCCAGTTCGGCGAAATACGGGTTCACGCTGTTGGGCACCAGCAAACCGATGGTGGCGGTGCTGCGCGCCTTGAGCGAACGCGCCACGGCACTGGGCACGTAGTCGAGTTCGACGATGGCGGCCTCGACCTTCAGGCGCACCTGTTCACTGACTGGGCGGGTCTTGTTCAGTACATGGGACACGGTGGTGTAGGAAATACCCGCCAGTGCCGCGACATCTTTAATGGTTGCCATGTTTTCAGTTCCGCCGGCCTGCACGCCGGCTACGGTAAGTGTCGAGCACCACGGCGATGACGATCACCGCCCCGGTAATGATGCGTTTGGTGGGTTCCGACGCGCCGATCTGCGCAAGCCCTGCGGCCAGCACCGAGATGATCAGCACGCCAAAGAAGGTACTGATCACCGAGCCGCGCCCGCCCATCAGGCTGGTGCCACCGATTACCACGGCGGCGATCACCTGCAGCTCCAGGCCCGACCCGGCGTTGGGGTCGGCGGCTTCCAGGCGTGAGATCTGGAACAGCGCTGCCAGGCCGGCTAGCAGGCCCATCAGGGCGAACACCAGCACTTTGTAGGGGCGCGGGTCGATGCCGGCCAGGCGCACGGCCTCTTCATTGGTGCCGATACCGATCAAGTAGCGGCCGAACACCGTACGGGTCAGCACCAGGTGCGCCAGCACGATCACCAGCAAGGCGATGATGAAGGCCGGCGAGATGCCGAACGCGACCGGGTCGGAGAACCAGGCGTAGGCGTCGCCGATATAGGCAGTACGCGAGTCGGTGAACTGATAGGCCAGACCGCGCGCCATCTCCAGTACGCCGAGCGAGACAATGAACGACGGGATACGCCAGGCCACGGTGACGCCACCGGTGATGCTGCCAGCCAGGGCGGCCACGGCCATGCCGAGCAACGCCGAGGGCAGCACGCCCCAGCCCCAGCCGAGAATGGCCACGCTGACCGTGGAGGCCGCCAGCGCCAGCACCGAGCCGACCGACAGGTCGATGCCGCCGATGATCAGCACGAAGGTCATGCCGACCGCCAGTACCATCAGGTCGGGGATCTGATTGGCGAGGGTGCTGAAGGTGGCGTACGACCAGAAGTGGCTGCTGAGAAACGAGAACAGCACGATCATCGCCAATAAGGCCCCGGCCAGGCCCAGGTAGGTGCCCAGGCCGAAATACGTGCCAGTGCGGCGCACGGGGGCGGCGCTTTGGCTGTCGAGGGGGGTGGTTTTCATGCATCCGTCCTGGGCGCTGCGTCATGCAGCAGTGCGTCACGTTTCTGATAGCCGGCAAAGGCGGCGGCAAGTAGCTGGTCCTGGCTCCAGTGGTCACGCTCGAACGTGTCGATCAGGCGGCCGGCCGACAGCACGGCAATGCGGTCGCAGATCAGCATCAGTTCGCGCAGGTCGCTGGACACCACCACCAGGGCCTTACCCTGGCGCGCCAGCTCAGCCAGCAGGCCGTAGATGTCGAATTTGGCGCCGACGTCGATGCCTCGGGTCGGCTCGTCAAACAGCAGCACCTGGCAATCACGCTCCAGCCAGCGGCCGATTACCACCTTTTGCTGGTTGCCGCCCGACAATTCACCCACGGCCTGGTGCGGGCCGGCGCTGCGGATGCGCATGGCCTGAATCTGGCGCTCGGCCAGGGCCCTTTCTGCCGCGCCGTCTAACACACCGGCACGCGATACCGCGCCGAGGTTGCCCAAGGCGATATTGGCGCTGATCGACTGGGTCAACAGCAGGCCCTCGCCTTTGCGGTCTTCGGTAATCAGGGCGATGCCGGCTTTTACCGCCGCCTTCGGTGAGTCGATCGTCACGGCCTGTGGCGGCTGGCCCAGCGCGATGCTGCCGCTGTCGGCGCGGTCGGCACCGTAGATCAGGCGCAGCAGCTCGGTGCGGCCGGCGCCGATCAGGCCGGAGATACCGAAGATCTCCCCTGCCCTGACCTGGAATGATACGTCGCGCACCTTGTCGCCGCGGCTGAGCCGATCGACCTGCAGCAAGGGCGCGCCAATCTCGCGGCGGCCCAGATCGATGTGTTCGCCCAGCTCGCGGCCGACCATCAGGTTGACCAACTCGGCGCTGCTGTAACGCTGGATCGGTTCGTCGCACACCAGCTTGCCGTCGCGCAGCACCACAATCCGCTGCGCCACGCGCTGCAATTCTTCAAGGCGATGGGAGATATAGACGATGGCCACGCCGCGCTGGCGCAGGCGCTCGATCTGGGTGAACAACAGCTCCACCTCGCGGGCGGTTAGCATGGCAGTGGGTTCGTCGAAGATCAGCACGTGGCAATCGCCGATCAGGTTACGGGCGATCTCGACCATCTGCTGATGGCCGATGCCCAGCTCGCCGACTCGCGTGTCCGGGTCGATGGCGTCCAGGCCGACCTGGGCCATGGCCGCCGTGGCCAGTTGGCGCAGGCGCTTGTGGCTGATCCAGCCGAAGCGGCTGGGCAGGTTGTCGAGGAACAGGTTTTCGGCCACGGTCAACGTCGCCAGCAGGTTGAGTTCCTGCATGACCATGCGCACACCGAGGCGCTCCGCCTCGCTGCGGCTGCCAGGTGCGTAGGCCTGGCCGCGGTAGGTCATGTGCCCGGTGGTGGGCACTTCCAGGCCACTGATGAGCTTGGACAAGGTGCTCTTGCCGGCGCCGTTCTCGCCCGTCAGGGCCAGCACTTCACCGGCCCGCAGGCTCAGGCAGACGTCACCGAGCACGGGCTGGGCGTAGGTCTTGCCCAGCCCGCTGGCGGCGAGCACCACTTCATTTGCCGTAGCAGGCATAGCCCTCTCTCCTGGCGGGTATCAGGGCTGGGTGATGAGTTCGACCGGGGTCTGGATGACGTTGTCGGCATCCACGCCCGGCTTCTCGCCGTTGATCATCTTCAGCGCCGCCTGGATACCGAACACCGCCTGCTGGCTGGCGGCCTGGTCGAGGGTGGCGAGCACGCGGCCATCCTCGAGCATCGGCTTAATGGCATTGATGTTGTCGTAACCGACCACTTGTACCTTGCCGGCCTTGCCTGCCGCACGCACCGCCGACACTGCGCCCAAGGCCATACTGTCGTTACCGGCCAGCAGGGCCTTGAGCTCGGGGTATTCGTTGAGCATGGCGGCGGCGACGGCGCTGCCTTTGTCGATTTCCCAGTTGCCGGACTGCACCGCGACGATCTTCATCTGCGCAGCGTCCATGGCATCCTTGAAGCCTGCCGTGCGCTGCTGGGCGTTGGTGGTGGTCGACACGCCTTCGATGATGCCAACCTGGTCACCGGCCTTGAGCTTTTGCTGGGCCAGGTAGTCACCGACCATGCGTGCGCCCTTGCGGTTGTCGGGGCCGACGAAGGGCACGCTGATGCCTTTGCTCTTGAGCAACTCGGGGTCAAGGCGGTTGTCGATGTTGATCACCACCACGCCTTTGTCCATGGCTTTTTTAACCGCAGAAACCAGGGCCTTGGAGTCCGCCGGCGCAATCACCAGCGCCTTGACCCCCGAATTGACCATGTTCTCGACGATGCGGATCTGCTCGCCGGTGTCGGTTTCGTTCTTGATGCCGTTGGCGACCAGGTCGAAATCACTGGCGTGGGCTTTTTGATAATCCTTGGCGCCGTCTTCCATGGTGCGGAAGAATTCGTTGGCCAGGGACTTCATCACCAGGGCGACTTTGGGTTTTTCTTCGGCGTGGGCCGCAGACAGCGGCAAGGCCAGGGACAGGGTGGAGACGACAGCGAGGGCCAGCAGACGACCGGGGAACGGCAGTTTCATGGACGATGACTCCGAATCTTGTGTTTTTTATCGGATCGCAAACGTTTGCGTTGACTCACTATGGAAACAGGACCTGGTTTTGTCAAATCCGTTTCGCTGGCTGGGCCTGAGTCACGCCCTGGGGCAGAGTATCCGGAATTTATCCGAAAAACCGAACAGGTTTTCCTATGCTTGTTCGGGTTCCCGAATTAAACCTGATGTTTGTAGGAGCGGCCTTGCGTCGCGAAAGGGCCGCATAGCGGCCCCGGGATATCCGCAGCGACGCATAAATCCGGGGCCCTTTCGCGACGCAAGGCCGCTCCTGCCACAAGCCGCATCTAGGCTGGTACGAAACATGCCTAGCGTTAGTTGCACTTCAGCAATCGCCTCATTAGGAAGAGAGAACAATAACTATGAATGCTGCACTTAAAACCTTCGCCCCCAGCGCACTCGCTCTGCTGCTGATCCTGCCGACCACGGCTTCGGCCAAGGAAGCCGAAACCCAACAGAAACTGGCCAACGTGGTCATCCTCGCCACCGGCGGCACCATTGCCGGTGCGGGCGCCAGCGCGGCCAACAGTGCCACCTACCAGGCCGCCAAGCTTGGCGTCGACAAGCTGATCGCCGGCGTACCGGAGCTGGCAGACCTGGCCAATGTGCGCGGCGAACAGGTGATGCAGATCGCCTCCGAGAGCATCACCAACGAAGACCTGCTGAAACTGGGCAAGCGCGTCGCCGAACTGGCCGAGAGCAACGACGTCGACGGGATCGTCATCACCCACGGTACCGACACCCTGGAAGAGACCGCCTACTTCCTCAACCTGGTAGAGAAGACCGACAAGCCCATCGTGGTGGTCGGCTCGATGCGCCCCGGTACCGCCATGTCGGCAGACGGCATGCTCAACCTGTACAACGCCGTGGCCGTGGCCAGCGACAAGCAGTCGCGCGGCAAAGGCGTACTGGTGACCATGAACGATGAAATCCAGTCCGGCCGCGATGTCAGCAAGTCGGTCAACATCAAGACCGAAGCGTTCAAGAGCGCCTGGGGCCCAATGGGCATGGTGGTGGAAGGCAAATCCTACTGGTTCCGCCTGCCGGCCAAGCGCCACACGGTCAATTCGGAATTCGACATCAAGCAGATCAGCAGCCTGCCTGCCGTCGACATCGCCTACGGCTACGGCAACGTGACCGACACCGCCTACAAGGCACTGGCGCAGAACGGCGCCAAGGCGATCATCCATGCCGGTACCGGCAATGGCTCAGTGTCGTCGCGGGTAGTGCCGGCGCTGCAAGAGCTGCGCAAGAACGGCGTGCAGATCATCCGTTCGTCCCACGTCAACCAAGGCGGTTTCGTGCTGCGTAACGCCGAGCAGCCTGACGACAAGAACGACTGGGTCGTGGCCCACGACCTCAACCCGCAAAAAGCCCGCATCCTGGCCATGGTGGCAATGACCAAGACCCAGGACAGCAAAGAGCTGCAGCGTATCTTCTGGGAATACTGAGTGTTGTAGCAGCAAGGCCGGTGCGCTGCCTGCGCCGGCCCTTCCCTTCAGCCAAGCCTACGGCGCAACGCGCTTGAGCTCATTCAGCAAGCCCATCAGTTGCTCCAGCTTGTCTTCGCCGAACTGCTGCTGGATCTTGCGGTAGTTGGCCTCCATACCCTCGCGCATCGACTCGAAGCAGGCCTCGCCACGTTCGGTCAGGCTCACGAACATGCGCCGCTGGTCCTGGGCGGCCTTTTGCCGGCGCACCAGGCCGTCGCGTTCGAGGCGGCTCAATACCCCGGTCATGCTCGGCTTGAGAATGCAGGCCAGGTGCGCAAGCTGGTAGCTTTCCAGCTCGCCCTGCTGGCTGAGGATACGGATGACTCGCCACTGTTGTTCGGTCAGGTCATGTTCGTTCAGCAATGGCCTGAAAAATGCCATCGCAGCCTCCCTGGCCTGCAGCAGGCTCAGCGTCAGCGAGGGTTGAGTCTTGGTCATGTTGGCGCCTGTGATAGGAGTACAACGGGCAAGATTAGGGGCATAGGCGAAAAGGGACAAGGCACCTGGAAAGTGCAATCTGTTCCATGGAAAACCCATTCAAGGCCAAGGGGCAAGCTGCGACCATCCGGATCAAACACTCACAACCCGATCCGGGCGTACCGACGTGGCCATATCACTGCAACTGGGCTTGCCGCTGGCGGTATTCGCCGGGCGTGAGCTTGGCGTAACGGTTGAAGAACCGGCTGAAATAGGCCGGGTCCTTGAAGCCCAGCTGGTAGCAGATTTCGTTTGCCGTGCTGCCGGAAAACAACAGCAGGCGCTTGGCCTCCTGCATCAGCCGCTCAAGCACCAGGCGTTTGGACGGCAAGTCGGCAATACGCCGGCACACATCGTTAAGGCGTGCTTCGGTCACGCCGATCTGTTGTGCGTACTGCGCCAGCGGCCAATGCTCAAGGTAGTGCGCCTCGATCAGCGCATTGAAGCGGTGGAAAATTTTCAGGTCTTCATGCCGGGCCGGCGTCGACTCCAGCGAGTTGGGGCACAGCCGCAGCAAGCTGACCATGATCAGCCGGGTCAGCGACTGCAGTGCCGCCTCGCGCCCCGGGTGGGGGCTGGCAAACTCATCGCTGAGCGCATCCAGCCAGCGCTCCAGCCGGCGCGCCTCGGCCTTGTACGCGGCCGGCACGTTGCCCAGGGCAACGCAGGCAGGCTGTACCTGCACCCCCGCCGGCAGCAGGCTGGCGTCCGCTTCGATCAATTGCCAGACCAGCTGCTGACGCACCGTCAGCACATGGCCGTCGCTGTCCGCCTCGGTGACGAAGGCGTGCGCCACCGTCGGCGGCGTCAGGAAAAACATCGGCCCCGACTCGATGTACTGCTGATCGTCCAGGTACACCCGCACCGTGCCGGACTTCACGTAATGCACCTGAAAAAACCGGTCGTGACGGTGCACGGGCATGTTGCGCCCGAAGAACCCGGCAAGGTTACCCAGCCGGTCGTAATGCACCTCGCTGTCACTGTAGCGCTGGTCGTAGACCTGGCCGATGTTGATGTTCGGAATCGGATGCCGATCGCTCATGCCTGCTTACCCGCAAATCGCTTGACCGTGTTGACGTTCACCCATGGTGCCCCGGCTGCCCGGCAGATACCACTGACGGATGTGTTGACCTTCGTTAACATATTAACTATAACATTAACACGTTAACAATCTCGGCAGAGCGACTATCGCCCTGCACCGCCTGGAGAAAAGCATGAGCCATGCCCTGCATGACGTTGCGACCGGCACCCTGTTCGGCGTTGCGCTGAACTACCAGGGTCTGCTGCAGCAGCACGAAGCGGCGTTTCACGAAGCGCCCTACAAACAACCGCCCGTCAAGCCGGTGCTGTTCATCAAGACGCCCAACACCCGCAATCACCATGAGGGCAATGTGCTGTACCCGGCCGGTGTCGAGCGCCTGCAACCGGGCCCTGCGCTGGGCGTGGTGATCGGCAAGGACGCCAGCCGGGTCAGCGCCGAAGACGCACTCGCCTATGTGGCGGGCTACACCATCGTCAACGAAATCAGCCTGCCTGAAACCAGCTACTACCGCCCTGCGGTCAAGGCCAAGTGCCGCGATGGCTTCTGCCCGGTCGGCCCCGAGCTGGTGCCTGCGGCCCAGGTCGCCAACCCGGACGCCCTCGGCCTGCGCCTGTGGGTCAACGGTGAACTGCGCCAGCACAACACCACGGCCAACTGCGTGCGCACAGTGGCCCAGTTGATCGCCGAACTCAGCGAATTCATGACCCTGCATGCAGGCGACATCCTGATCACCGGCACCCCCGAAGGCCGCGTCGATGTGCAGCCGGGCGATCGCGTCGAGGTCGAGATCGACGGCTTGGGCAAGCTCACCAACCACATCGTCGCCGAATGAGGACTCACCCTGTGAAACACGCCCGTATCCAGTTCGACGGCCAAGCCCACACCGTCACCGTCGAAGACGAGCACCTGCGTCTGGCCGATGGCCGTCTGGTGCATGAAGACCAGGTGACCTGGTTGCCGCCGGCCACCGGCAGCATGTTCGCCCTTGGCCTGAACTACGCCGACCACGCTGCCGAGCTTGCCTTCTCGCCGCCCACCGAGCCATTGGCGTTCATCAAGTCACCCGGCACCTACACCGGCCACAAGCAGGTCACCTGGCGCCCAGACAACGTCGCCTACATGCACTACGAGTGCGAGTTGGTCGCGGTCATCGGTAAAGCGGCGAAGAACGTCAAGCGCGAGGACGCCCTGGGCTACGTTGCCGGCTACACCGTTTGCAACGACTACGCCATCCGCGACTACCTGGAGAACTACTACCGCCCCAACCTACGGGTGAAGAACCGCGACGCCACCACCCCGGTCGGCCCGTGGATCGTCGACGCCGCCGACGTGCCGGATGTAAGCAACCTGAAACTGCGCACCTGGATCAACGGCGAGCTGAAGCAGGAAGGCAGCACCTCGGACATGATCTTCGACATCCCCTACCTGATCGAATACTTCTCCAGCTTCATGACCCTGCAACCTGGCGACATGATCGCCACCGGCACCCCAGAGGGCCTGGCCGACGTGGTGCCGGGCGATGAAGTGGTGGTGGAGGTAGAAGGCGTCGGCCGCCTGGTCAACCGTATCGTCAGCGAAGCTGACTTCTTCAAGAACTACAAGGCATCAGCAGCATGATCAAGCACTGGATCAACGGCCGTGAGGTCGAGAGCAAAGACACCTTCGTCAACTACAACCCGGCCACCGGCGATGCCATCTGCGAAGTCGCCAGCGGCGGTGCCGAGGAAGTGGCCCAGGCGGTTGCTGCGGCCAAGGAAGCCTTCCCCAAATGGGCCAACACCCCAGCCAAGGAACGCGCCCGCCTGATGCGCAAGCTGGGTGAGCTGATCGAGCAGAACGTGCCGAAACTGGCCGAGCTGGAAACCCTCGATACCGGCCTGCCGATCCACCAGACCAAGAACGTGCTGATCCCGCGTGCCTCGCACAACTTCGACTTCTTCGCCGAAGTGTGCACGCGCATGGACGGCCACAGCTACCCGGTCGACGACCAGATGCTCAACTACACCCTGTACCAGCCGGTGGGTGTCTGCGCCCTGGTGTCGCCGTGGAACGTGCCGTTCATGACCGCCACCTGGAAGACCGCACCGTGCCTGGCGCTGGGCAACACTGCGGTGCTGAAGATGAGCGAGCTGTCGCCGCTGACCGCCAATGAACTCGGCCGCCTGGCCGTTGAAGCCGGCATCCCCAACGGTGTGCTCAACGTGATCCAAGGCTATGGCGCCACTGCCGGCGATGCGCTGGTGCGTCACCCGGACGTGCGGGCGATTTCGTTCACCGGCGGCACCGCCACCGGCAAGAAGATCATGCAGACCGCAGGCCTGAAGAAGTACTCGATGGAGCTGGGCGGCAAGTCACCGGTGCTGATCTTCGAGGATGCCGACCTAGAGCGCGCCCTGGACGCGGCCTTGTTCACCATCTTCTCGCTGAACGGCGAACGCTGCACCGCCGGCAGCCGCATCTTCATCCAGGAAAGCGTGTACTCGCAGTTCGTGGCCGAGTTCGCTGCCCGCGCCAAGCGCCTGATCGTCGGTGACCCGACCGACCCGAAAACCCAAGTCGGCTCGATGATCACCCAGCAGCACTACGACAAGGTCACCGGCTACATCCGCATCGGTATCGAGGAAGGCGCACGCCTGGTCGCAGGCGGCCTGGAGCGCCCGGCCAACCTGCCAGCGCACCTGGCCAAGGGGCAGTTCATCCAGCCGACCGTGTTCGCCGACGTGAACAACAGCATGCGCATCGCCCAGGAAGAAATCTTCGGCCCGGTGGTGTGCCTGATCCCGTTCAAGGACGAGGCCCAAGCGCTGCAGCTGGCCAACGACACCGAGTACGGCCTGGCCTCCTACATCTGGACCCAGGACATCGGCAAGGCCCACCGCCTGGCGCGCGGCATCGAAGCCGGCATGGTGTTCATCAACAGCCAGAACGTACGTGACCTGCGCCAACCGTTCGGTGGTGTGAAAGGCTCCGGCACCGGTCGCGAAGGCGGGCAATACAGCTTCGAAGTGTTCGCCGAGATCAAGAACGTGTGCATTTCCATGGGCAGCCACCACATCCCGCGCTGGGGCGTGTGATCATCCTCCTGCAGCGCCGAGCAAACCCGCCCCGGCGCTGCGGGACTTACAAGAATAAGGAGTCTGATCATGGGTAAAGTGGCGCTCGCAGCCAAAATCACTCACGTGCCCAGCATGTACCTGTCCGAGCTGCCTGGCCCGCGTCAGGGCTTTCGGCAAGCCGCCATCGACGGGCACTACGAGATCAGCCGACGCTGCCGTGAGCTGGGGGTCGACACGATTGTGGTGTTCGACACCCACTGGCTGGTCAATGCCAACTACCACATCCTCTGTGGTGAGCACTTCAAGGGGGTCTACACCTCCAATGAACTGCCGCACTTCATCAGCAACATGGCGTACGAGTTCCCGGGCAACAAGGACCTGGGGCTGATCCTGGCCGAAGCGTGCAACCGCTTCAACGTCGAGACCATGGCCCACCACGCCACCACCCTGGGCCCGGAGTACGGCACCCTGGTACCGATGCGCTACATGAACCAGGACCAGCACTTCAAGGTGGTCTCGGTCTCGGCGCTGTGCACCTCCCACTACCTGGCCGACAGTGCGCGCCTCGGCTGGGCCATGCGCAAGGCCGTGGAAGACCACTACGACGGCACCGTGGCGTTCCTGGCCAGCGGTTCGCTGTCCCACCGCTTCGCGCAGAACGGCCAGGCGCCGGACTTCGCCACCAAGGTGTGGAGCCCATTCCTGGAAACCCTGGACCACCGCGTGGTGAAGATGTGGGAAAACGCCGAATGGGAGGACTTCTGCGGCATGCTCCCCGAATACGCTGCCAAGGGCCACGGCGAAGGGTTCATGCATGACACCGCGATGCTGCTCGGCGCATTGGGCTGGTCGAAGTACGACGGCAAGGCCGACGTGGTAACGCCCTACTTCGGCTCGTCGGGCACCGGCCAGATCAACGCGATCTTCCCGGTCACCCCCCAGGATGGTTCGGCCATTCCCGCCGCACAGGCCGCCAACCCGGCCGCTGTGCTTTCCACCAGCCGCCTGTGACCCCGCTGCCTGGCCGCCCTGCCCGGCGGCCAGGCATTCCTGCCCTGAGGATGCCCTTCATGCCACACCTGGTTCTGCTCTACACCCCCGACCTGGAAGCCGACGCCGACATCCCGGCCCTGTGCCGCGCCCTGGCCGACACCATGCTTGAACAGCGCGATGCCGCCGGCAAGGCGGTATTCCCCACCGGCGGTACGCGCGTGCTGGCCTACCCCGCCGCCCACTGCGCGGTAGCCGATGGCAACGGCGACTATGGCTTCCTGTACGCCAACCTGCGGATGGGCAGCGGCCGCGCTGCCGAGGTTCACAAAACGGTGGGCGACAGCCTGCTGCAAGTGCTCAAACAACACCTGGACGGGCTGCTGCAGCAACGCCCGATCGGCATCACCGTGCAGATCGACGAGAGCACCGCGCAGGTCTACGACGCCAAGCACAGCACCCTGCACCCGCTGTTCAACACGCCGGCCTGAAGCCACGGCCAGCCCCTCTCAACGTCTCATCCACTACAAGTACAAGAATATGAGCACACTGGAGCACGCCTCGCGCAGCACGGCGCAAGCCACACTCATCGACAGTACACACCGGGCCATCACCTGGCGGCTGATGCCGCTGCTGCTGGTGTGTTACCTGTTCGCCCACCTGGACCGCATCAACATCGGCTTCGCCAAGATGCAGATGAGCCAGGACCTGCACCTGTCCGACACGGTCTACGGGCTGGGCGCCGGGCTGTTTTTCATTGCCTACGCGCTGTTCGCCGTGCCCAGCAACCTGATGCTCGAACGCTTCGGCCCACGGCGCTGGATCGCCAGCCTGATGGTGGTGTGGGGCGCGCTGTCGACCTGCATGCTGCTGATCGAGAGCAGCAGCGCGTTCTACCTGCTGCGCTTCGCCCTGGGCGCGGCCGAAGCCGGGTTCTTCCCAGGCATTCTGGTGTACCTCAACCGTTGGTACCCGGCCGGCCGCCGGGCGCAGATCACCGCGCTGTTCGCCATCGCCGTGCCGCTGGCGGGGGTGGTCGGCGGGCCGCTGTCTGGCGGTATTCTGGCGTTCATGCATGACGCTGCGGGCCTGCGTGGCTGGCAGTGGATGTTCCTGCTCGAAGGCGCACCGGTCATCCTGCTTGGCCTGGTGGTGCTGGCCACCCTGCCGGAACGCTTCGAGCAGGTGAACTGGCTCGACGCGCAGCAAAAAGCCGCCCTGCGCGCTCAGTTCGGTCAGGAAGAACAGCGCAAGCCGGTTACCTCGTTCGCCGGCATCCTCGTCAGCCCTGCGCTGTGGTTGCTGGTGGCGGTGTACAGCGCGGTGATGCTGGCGGTGAACACCTTGGCATTCTGGATGCCCAGCCTGATCCACACCGCCGGCATCGCCAGCGACGCCAGTGTCGGCCTGCTCAGCGCCGTGCCGTACCTGGCCGGCTGCGTGTTCATGCTGGCCTGCGGGCGCTCGTCCGACCGCCACCGCGAGCGCCGCTGGCACTTGTCCATCCCGCTGTTGATGGCCGCTGCCGGTATCGCGATCGCCGCCCTTGCGCCCTCTCAGCCGCTGCCGGTATTGGCCGGCCTGGTACTGGCAGGCATGGGTGCGAGCGCCGCCCTGCCGATGTTCTGGCAACTGCCCCCGGCGTTTCTCAATGACCGCACCCAGGCGGCTGGCATTGCCCTGATCAGCTCGCTGGGCAGCATCGCCTCGTTCGCCACACCGTACTTCATCGGCTGGGTCCGCGACACCACGCAAAGCGCCAGCCTTGCGCTGTATGTGCTCGCCACTTTCATCACCCTCGGCGGCCTGCTGGTGCTGCGCACCCGCGCCGCCATCGTCAACCCTTGAACGCAGAGACTCTGACCATGCTTGATAACGCTTTCATCCAACAGGCGGCCGAGCGCCTCGACCAGGCCGAGCGCACGCGCGAACAGGTGCGCCAGTTCTCGCTCGACCAACCCGCTATCACTATCGAAGATGCCTACGCCATCCAGCGCGCCTGGGTCGCCAAGAAGATCGCGGCCGGGCGCAAGCTGGTCGGCCACAAGATCGGCCTGACCTCACGCGCCATGCAGGTGTCGTCGAACATCACCGAGCCTGACTACGGCGCCCTGCTGGACGACATGCTGTTCGATGAAGGCACCGACATCCCCTTCGAGCGGTTCATCGTGCCGCGCGTCGAAGTGGAGCTGGCCTTCATTCTCGGCAAGCCGCTCAAGGGCCCGAATGTCACGGTGTTCGATGTACTGGACGCCACCGAGTGGGTGATCCCTGCGCTTGAGATCATCGACGCCCGTATCCAGCAGGTCGACCCGCAGACCCAGGCCACACGCAAGGTGTTCGACACCATTTCCGACAACGCCGCCAATGCGGGCGTGGTGATGGGCGGGCGCGCCGTGCGCCCCACCGAGATCGACCTGCGCAAGGTGCCAGCCGTGCTGTACCGCAACGGTGTGATCGAGGAGTCCGGGGTCAGCGCTGCGGTGCTCAACCACCCGGCCAAGGGCGTCGCCTGGCTGGCCAACAAGCTGGCCGCGTATGACGTCACGCTGCAGCCGGGGCAGATCATCCTGGGCGGCTCCTTCACGCGCCCGGTGGCCGCACGGCCGGGCGACACCTTCCACGTCGACTACGACCAACTCGGCTCGATTGCCTGCCGTTTCGTCTGAGGACTTGCCCATGGACATGCCCGTCAACCGTTTCAAACAACGCCTGCGCAGTGGCGAGGCGCAGATCGGCCTGTGGCTCGGCCTGGCCGATGCATACTGCGCGGAGCTTGCCGCCAACGCCGGCTTCGACTGGCTGTTGATCGACGGTGAGCACGCACCCAACGACCTGCGCAGCATGCTCGCGCAGTTGCAGGCGGTGGCGCCTTACGCCAGCCAGGCGGTGATCCGCCCGGTGATTGGCGATACCGCGCTGATCAAGCAAGTGCTGGATATCGGCGCGCAGACTTTGCTGGTGCCGATGGTGGAAAGCGCCGCGCAGGCGCGCCAGCTGGTGCAGGCCATGCATTACCCGCCCAAGGGCATACGCGGGGTGGGCAGCGCGCTGGCGCGGGCGTCACGCTGGAACAGCATCCCCGGCTACCTCGACCAGGCTGATGCGCAAATGTGTTTGCTGGTGCAGATCGAGAACATGGAAGGGCTGGCCAACCTGGATGAGATCGTGGCGGTCGAGGGTGTCGATGGCGTGTTCATCGGCCCGGCCGACCTGAGCGCCGCCATGGGCCATCGGGGTAACCCTGGGCATCCTGAAGTGCAAGCGGCCATCGAGGACGCGATCGTGCGTATCGGCCAGGCGGGCAAGGCGGCGGGGATTCTCAGCGCGGACCAGACGCTGGCACGGCGCTACATGGCGTTGGGCGCGGCGTTTGTGGCGGTGGGGGTGGATACCACGGTGCTGATGCGTGGGCTCACGGCGTTGGCGGGGGCGTTCAAGGGGGGGGCGGCTGCGGTCGGTGATGGGGGCGGCGTTTACTGACAACCTTTGGGGGGCGCTTTGCGCCCCTTTCGCGACGCAAGGCCGCTCCTACCATCAGAGCCATGCGCTGTGCCTGTAGGAGCGGCCTTGCGTCGCGAAAGGGCCGCAACGCGGCCCCAGCCTGCAATGCCCTACCCCTGGATGATCGCCCTCAACACCGTCTTGAAGGTGTCCATCTGCTCATCGCTGAACTGCCCAAACACCTTGTCCTGTTGCTCCCTGGCAATGGTCCAGAGCATCTCGGTCTCGTCCACACCTTTGACCGAAAGCCGCACACGGCCCTCCTCATTAGCAATCAACCCCTTGCGCTTGAGGTTGGCGACCGCTTCCTCGATTTCCCGGGCCGGCATCGCCACTTCACGCTGCAGGTCGTTCAGGCCTAGCCCGGCATCGTTCTCCAGCACCATCAGCATCCGCGCTTCGCTGGTACGCAGGCCGGTGCTCAGTTGGCGTGGCTGATAGTCACCCTGGTAGGCCCGCAACGCCTGGGTCATCAGGTAGTACAGGTTGTGCTGCAGGCGGCCCTGGAAGTGGCTGCTCGGCGCCTGGCCCTCGGCACGCTGGGTCATGCGGGTATGGGGCAGCACCATCGAGTAGGCCCCCTGGTGGTACAGCAACGGCGAGCGGCCGAAGTCATCGAACGCCACCACCTTGCCGATCAGTATCCAGTGGTCACCACCGTCCAGTTGCTGAAACTTCTCACACTGAAAACGCGCCGAGCAGTCGGCCAGCAGCGGTGCGCCGCCCGCCCCTTGCTCGCATTCGACACCGGCAAAACGGTCGTCCCGGGGCCGTGCGAAGTTGTTGGAAAGCTCTATCTGGTCCGCCGCCAGAATGTTCACGGCAAAGTGCGACGCTTGCTCGAACACCTCGTGGCTGGTGGAGCGTTTGTCGATGCTCCACAAGATCAACGCCGGCTCCAGCGATACCGAGTTGAAGCTGTTGGCGGTGACGCCGACCGTGCGCCCGCCGGGGGCGGCGGCAGTGACAACGGTCACGCCGGTGGCGAAGTTGCCCAGCGCGCGGCGGAAGGCACGGCTATCGAAGCCAGCGGCAGTTGCGGTTTCATTGGACATGCAAGACTCCCGGGCAGACCAAGAGCCTGCCCTGTTCGTTGTTGTATTTGTGAGGGGGATCGGCCAGCCGGCGGCTCAGACCATCGCCGGGTCAGGCTCCAGGCCCATCAGCTCGCGGCCGAGGATTTGCGCGCACACGTCGTAATCGGTGTAGGCATGGGCACCGGTCAGGTGCGCATCGCGGAACAGGCGCTGCATCTCGTTGCTTTCGAACCAGGCGCCGCCACCGGCCGCTTCCATCAGCCGGTCTACCGCCTGGATGCACATCTTCACGGCATAGCCCTGGTTGGTGCGCCAGAATGCCAGGGTGGCGCGTGTCGGGTATTGGTGGCGCTCGCTGTGTTCGGCGATCTCTTCCCAGCTTTTTTCCAGCAGGGCCCGTGCGGCGGCGACTTGATGCGTGGACTCGGCCAGGCGCATGAGTGCCGGCGTTGCCGCGCCCACCGCAGCACCGGTGTAGGCGCGCACGCGGTTGCGGGTTTTCTCGCGGAACACCGCCAGCATGCGCTCGGCGACACCAAGGCTGACGGTGGAGAAACCACTGGCAAAATAGGGGCGGTACGGGGCGAAGAAGATCTTGCTGTCCGGGTACAGGCCAAAGCCTGCCGACTTGCCCTCCATCATGTCCTTGGCCTTCTGGATGCGGTGCTCCGGCACGAAGGCGTCACGCACGATCAAGGTCTTGCTGCCGCTGCCACGCATGCCGACGGCATACCAGTCATCACGGATTTCATAATCGCTGCGCGGCAGAATGGCGAAGCAGTAGTCCTGGGTGCCCTCTGCATTCTGCCGGCGGAACCCCATGATCGCCCACTCGGCATGGTCGCAACCGGAGCTCCAGCCCATTTCACCGCTGAAGGTCACGCCGCCTTCGACCTCTTCGGTACGGCCAAAGGGCGCGATGCTGCTGCTGGCCGTTGCATCCGGGTTGGCTTGCCACACCTCCTGCTGCAGCTTGGGCGAGAACATCGCCATCTGGTGGCTGTGGGTGCACAGCAGGCTCATGGCCCAGGCGGTGCTGGCGCAGGCGCCTGCCAGCGTGGCGATGCACTGGGCAAACTGCGGCAGCGAAATCTCCATGCCGCCGTAATGCTTTGGCAAGAAGGCGCGATGCATGCCGATGCTTTTGAGCAGCGCGATATTCTCTGCCGGAACACTGCGATCCTGCTCCGCGCGCACAGCATTGGCGGCAATCGTCGGCAAGATCGACGTGAGGTCTTCCAGCAGGGAGTTTGGCTTTTTCATGAACGGTCTCTTGTTATTGGATAGTCGACAGCGGCTGCGCCAAGCCCGTCGTTGCGGGCGTTTGGGTGCGAAGGAACAGCCGGAAAGTCTGCAATGACACGTTCAGTATGTGAGGTAAGGCCAAACCTCGGAATGCACGTTACGGCGGGAAAATTGTACTTTCCATGGCGCCATCAGCCGATGAAACAAGGCCGTTGGCGTATCACGGTTTGATCTTTTTCATCTCGTTGAGCAGTTGCATCAGTTGCTCGAGTTTTGCCTCGCCGAACTGGCTGAGGATCCTGTCGTAGTTGCGGGCCATTTCTTCGCTCATGGCCAGAAACGCCTGCTGCCCCTTGTCGGTCAGCGTGATGAACACCCGCCGCTGGTCTTCCGGCGACTTTCGCCGTGCAACCACCCCGTCGCGTTCGAGCCGCTTGAGCACGCCACTCATGCTGGGCTTGAGGATGCAGGCAAGCTCGGCAAGCTGATGGCTTTCCAGCTCGCCTTGCTGGCGCAGAATGCGAATGACCCGCCATTGCTGTTCGGTCAGGTCATGGGCATTCAATGCCGGTCGAAAGAACGCCATCGTGGCTTCACGCGCCTGTAGCAGGGTCAGGGTCAAAGAGGGTCTTGGTGTGGTCATGCGTGCCCGAGCATCATGGAAAGTGGCGAGCAGGCCAGTATGCCATCGCAGGCTCATTAATACATTAACCAATCTGCCGATGACGGGCCCGTACGCCACGCTGGCAGGCTGGTTACACTCGGGGGGCAGGCAAGGACAAGACCCCCGGCGATAGCCAGGCGTTCAATGGCCGCATGTGCCAGTGCGCTTGCGAAACAGCCCTATCACAACTCCCATTCGGCAGGCTGCGTCATGATCACCCTCGAAAGCCCGACCTATTACGGCGCCACCAAAAAGTACAACCTGAACTACCCCACTTTGGAACATGACATCGAGGCGGATGTGGTGGTCATCGGTGGCGGGTTTTCCGGCATCAACACGGCGCTGGAACTGGCCGAAAAAGGCGTGACCAACATCGTCGTGCTCGAAGCCCGCTACTTGGGTTTCGGCGGCACCGGGCGCAACGGCGGGCAGATCATGGCGGGCATCGGCCATGACCTGGAGAAGATCAGAAGCAGTGTCGGCGACCAGGGCCTGCAGGAAATCTTCGCGCTCAGCGAACTGGGCGCCGGCATCATCAAGGCGCGCATCGCCCGCTACGCCATCGACGCCGACTTCTGCCATGGTTACGGCTACATGGGCTTCAATCGCCGCCAGGCGAACACCCTGCGCGCGTGGGAAAAACAGTTCAAGGCCATCAATTCGCAAGACGAAATCCGCTACCTGGAAGGCTCGGACGTGCGCCAGATCATCGGCAGCGACGCCTACAGCAGTGCCCTGCTGCACATGGGCGGTGGCCACGTGCATTCGCTCAACCTGCTGCTTGGCGAGGCCCAGGCCCTGGTCGGCCACGGTGCGCGCATTTTCGAGCACAGCCCGGCGCTCGAAGTGACCTACGGCGAGCGTATCAAGGTGCGCACCGGCCGCGGCTCGGTACGTGCAAGCAAACTGCTGTGGGCGTGCGACAGTTTTCTCAACAAGCTGGAGCCGGAGCTGCACGCGCGCACCGTCAACACCTACGCCTTCCAGATGATGACCGAGCCGCTGCCGGATCAACTGATCGCGCGCATCAGCCCGATCCGGGGCGCCTACAGCGATATCCGCCCGGTGATCGACTACTACCGCGTCACCCGCGAGAACCGCCTGCTGTTCGGCGCCGCCACCTCCTGCATCGAACACATCCCGCTGGACCTCAAGGCGTGGAACCGCGCCCTGATGCTGAAGATTTTTCCGTACCTCAAGGACGTGCGCATCGACCTGGCCTGGGGCGGCCCGATGGCCACCAGCGCCAACTTGTTCCCCCAGATCGGTACGCTGAGCAATCGTCCCAACGCGTTCTATGTCCAGGGCTATTCGGGTTTCGGCGTCACCCCCAGCCACATCATTTGCAAACTCCTCGCCGAAGGCATGCACGAAGGGTCGGCACGCTATGAGCTGGTCAGCTCGGTCAAGCATGCGCGGATATTCGGCAAGGACCATTTCCGCCCGCTACTGCTTACCGCCGGCAAAGCCGTGCACCAGCTTTCAGGCTATTTCAACGGCCGCCGCTGAACCTTTGCTTTCATTACTGAAGCACTGCCATGACCCTCACCGCCACTCGGCAAGGCGTACAACAGGCGGTAAGCTGAGGCCTACATGACCAGGGCCTGTGCGCGGAAGTCCTTGGGCGATTGCTCGAACTGCTTCTTGAACGAGCGGCTGAAATGCGCCGAGTCGGTAAAGCCCCACTTGTAGGCGATCGAGGTAATCGACTCACGCTTGAAGAACGGGTTGGCCAGGTCGTCCGCGCTGCGCTTCAGGCGCGCTCGCTGGATGTAGCGGCAGACGCTGTCGCCCTCCTCCTCGAACAACCGGTACAGGTGGCGAACCGAAATATTCAGCCGACCCGCCAGGTTGGCCGGTGTCAGCCCCGGCTGCGACAGGGACTCATCAATCACCTGCTGCACATAGCTGCGCAGGTTGCCACCACTGAGCGGCCCCAGGTTGCAAGCGCCTTCGCCATTACGCTCGAAGCCCGGTTCGAGCAACGCAATGAATGCAGTCTGCAGCGCATCGCCTTGTGCACCATCGCCACTGACATGGTCGTCCTTGCACAGTTGGTCCATCAGCACATGCAGCATGCGCCCACAGGCATTGGTCGAGGAGATCTTGCCAAACATTGCCCCCGCGCCTTGTACATGCTTGCGCACCTGCTCGCGGGAAAGGGCCAGCGACACATGTTCGATCAGGCCGTTGGGGGTGATTTCGCAACGCCCGACCGAATCCATCAGCAACAATTCACCCGGCGCCAGGCTGACGCTCATGCCGCCTTGCGCCACCGTCGAATGCCCCATGCGCTGGCTGACCAGAAAGCAATGCTGGTCATCGTCCAGGGTCGGGTTATCGCCCAGCCGGCGGATGTTGCCGGCGTTGGTGCGCAGGTTGGCAAGCGGCAGGCCCGCACGGGAAAACGTGGAGACTTCGCCGATGAACAAGGAATGGTTGGAGGCCAGCGCTGTCTCGAAACGGCCGCAGATCTGCTGCATGGCCGTGGTCCAGCTTTCCAGCCCCTGACGATTGGGTTGTTGAGTGTGCATGGATGCCCTCGACGCAGAATTTGTTGTTATGCAGCCATTGTTAACATGTTATCAATGACCGCACAACTGTGATCTCTCGCCTGAAACAGGAGCAAGGCACGTGCCAGAAAAAGGTCAGAGGCGGGGTAGCGACTCCCCGAACAGGCCGAGGCAAGCCATCAGGTGCGCCCGCTGCGGCGGGCTGATCTGGATGTAGCGCCGGAACGCCGGCATGCGGTTGACCACTTCGCTGCCGCCCATGTGTTCCAGGGTCAGCCACCAGTGGCCATCGCGGCATTCCAGGGCCAGGCGCTTGAAATCCAGCGGCATGAGCGCAGCGGTCAGTTGCGCATTGCTCAGCAGCAGGTCACGTGCCTGGATGAAGCGCGCCTTGTCACCGCTGCGGTACACGCAGGCCAGGCCCGTACGGCGGATTGCACCAGCGTGACGCAATTCAAGCCTCACCTCGCCCCCTTGCAGGGCAGGCAGGCACAGGTGGAATTCGCAGGTCACCACGTGCATCAGCAAGTGCGCCTCGACGCACTCGCGCACCTCGGCACGCCAGCCTTGGGCGGGGTTGTCGAGCACCGCGCGGGCGGGTTCCAGCAGGTGCATCTGTACCTGCCCCAGGTTACGCGACAGCAGCCCCAGCGTAGCCCCTGGCCGGTAACCGGTTGGGGCACGCGGCGCCAGCAGGCGCTCACGCAAATGTCTGATCATGCTGCATGTGCTCCACTGCAGGGCCCGGCTCTGCCGCGAATTCTTGTGCCAGTACATCCTCGACCCGCGCCGGCTTGAACGGGTTGACCTTCTGTACGCACAGCGTCCAGAACAGCGCATAGGTCGCGGTGCCGGCCAGCATGATCGCGAACGGCACGTAGATATCGGCCGGGTTCATGCCCGGTGGGGTGATGAACGCCATGCCGATGACGATGCCGCTGCTGGAGAGGATCTGCGGCAGCGGGAACAACGGCGAGCGGTAGGCACGTGGCAGGTCCGGACGACGGATGCGCAGGATCACCACCGACAACGTCACCAGCAGGTAAGCGGTGCTCCAGGCACACACCGCCGCCAGTACCAGGTGCAGGATGTTGTCCGGGTTGCCCCCCAGGTACCAGGCGTGCAGGCACGGGATCAAGGCAACCACCAGAATGCACAGCAAAGGCGTCTTGAAGCGCGGATGCAGGTAGCTGAAGGCCTTGGGCAGTGCACCATCCACCGCCATACCGTAGAGGATGCGCGGCACCCCGGCCATCAAGGTGTTGATGGTGGCAGCGCCGGCAAACAGAAAGCCGATACCCAGCCACACCGGGCCGATATCGCCCATCACCTGCTCGGCGAAACGCGGGATGGCCATAGGCGTGTCGAGCAGGTGCACACCGCTGGCGGCATCGAGCACAACGTTTTCCACCTGGCGCTTCATCGCCGCGCCGTAGATGAACATGCAGCTGGCCACGCCAAACAAACCCAACGCCATGGCCCGCGGCAACACCCAGGCCGAACGGCGCAGTTCCGGCGCCAGCGGGGTGACGAACTCACACCCGACGAACATGAACATGGCCATACCGATCAGCGAGAGGATGGTCATCAGGTCGGTGCCGACCAGCGAAGCGCCGAACGGCCCTTCCAGCTCAACCGCCGGGGCAGCGATCAGGCCGAGCACGCCAAACACCATCAGCGTGGTCCACATGCCGAAGGTCAGGATCACCTCGGCGCGGCTGAAGGCACTGACGCCAAAAGCATTGAGCACCGCGAATGCCAACACGAAGAACACGCCGAGCAGCCACGAGCCACCTGCGGACTCCGCCAGGGTATTGAGGTGCTCGAAGTTCACCAGGGCCATGACGCCAGACAGAATGGTCTCGGCGGTACCGGCGAACACGTGCACGATCAGGTAGGCCGACAAGGTGCCGGTGATGGCGAAGAACCGGCCCATGCCGCAGTTGATGTAGTCGTACACCGACCCTGTGGTCGGCAGTATCGCCGCCGCCTCGGCGAAGGTGGTCGACTGCGCCAGCATCATCAATGCCGCGATGACCATGGCCATGGCGAAGGCACTGCCGCCAATGCCAAAGCCCATGGTCGCGGTAAGGATCACCGGGCTGGCCATGATCAGCCCGACGGTGCTGGCCAGCGCCGTGGGGAACCCGACAGTGCCCCGGTTGAGATGCTCGGTGAGCTTATTGTTGAGTGACATCGTTATGCCCCGGCTTGTTTTTGTGGCGTTGAACGCGGCAAGCGAACCTGCACGCACGGCTGTTGTTTGCCTCCCTGCGCTGCCACTGTGCGCCGCAGCCGGCAGGGCGTCTTGCCCATGGCTGCCGTGGCCCTTGTTGCTGCCTGCCAATGCCATCACGCCTGGCAGGCAGCGTCATGCCGGCGTCAGGGAGATGCAAGATCAACACCGTGCACGCTCACTATGCTCGACGCTTTGGCGGCCTGCCGGGCCGCGTCTCTGCCTCAGGAGCCTGCATGAGCGACATTACCCTTATTCCCGCGGTCACCGCATTCATGGCCCGACAACATGGCGTGTTCATTCACGGCCAACACCTGGCCAGCCAATCGTCTGCGACCCTTGCGGTGGTCAACCCGGCCGATGGCGAAACCATCGCCCGCATCGCCGACGCCAACCAGGCCGATGTGGAGCATGCCGTGAGCTCGGCCCGCCAGGGCTTCACCACGTGGTCGCGCACCAGCCCCGCCGCCCGCGCCGCCGTGCTGTTCAAACTGGCCGACCTGCTGGAAGCCAACCGCGAAGAACTGGCCCAGCTCGAAACCTTGCAGTCGGGCAAGCTGATCGGTATCTCGCGCGCTTTCGAAGTCGAGCAGGCCGCGCACTTCTTGCGCTATTACGCAGGCTGGGCCACCAAGATCACCGGCCAGACCATCACCCCGTCCCTGCCCTCGTTCGCCGGTGAGCGCTACAGTGCATTCACCCTGCGCGAACCGATCGGCGTGGTCGTGGGCATCGTGCCGTGGAACTTCGCCACCATGATCGCCATCTGGAAACTCGCGTCGGCCCTGACCACCGGCTGCAGTATCGTCCTCAAGCCCAGCGAGTTCACGCCCCTGACGCTGCTGCGCATCGCCGAACTGGCCAGCCAGGCCGGCCTGCCGCCGGGCGCGCTCAACGTGCTGACCGGTGGCGGCCTGGTGGGCAAGGCATTGATCGAGCACCCCGGCACCGACAAGGTCTCGTTCACAGGCTCGGTGCCTACCGGCATCGCCGTCGGCCAGGCCGCCATGGGCGCCAAGCTGACCCGGGCGACTCTGGAGCTGGGTGGCAAGAACTCAGTGGCATTCCTGCCTGACGTGGCGCTCGACAAGGCCGTCGATGGCATCATCGAGGCAGGCTTCCTGCACTCAGGGCAAATCTGCGCAGCGGGTGAGCGCTTCTTCGTCCACCGCTCGCGCATCGACCCGCTGCTCGATGCGCTGTCCCAGCGCCTGAGCCAGCTGAAGGTCGGCTCCCCCCTGGATGAGGCCACCCAGTTCGGCCCAGTGGCCAACAAGCCGCACCAGCAGAAATTGGCCGAGCTGTTCGCCACCGCGCGCGCCGAGGGCAGCCAGATCATCCATGGCGGGCAGATTGGCGAGGGCCCGGGCTGCTTCGTCGAACCGACGGTGATCCTCGCCAAGGCCGCCAGCGACACCTTGCTGAACCAGGAAACCTTCGGCCCGGTGGCGACCTTCCTGCCTTACGACGACGAAGACGAACTGCTGCACCTGATGAACGCGACGCCTTATGGCCTGAGCGCCAGCCTATGGACCAACGACCTGGGCAAGGCCATGCGCCTGGTGCCGGAAATCCAGGCCGGCACCTTGTGGGTCAACATGCACACCCTGCTCGACCCGGCCGTGCCGTTTGGCGGTATCAAGGCGTCCGGCATCGGCCGCGAGTTCGGCTCGGCGTTCATCGATGACTTCACCGAGCTCAAGTCGGTGATGATCCGTTACTGAATAGGCCAATCGAACAGGCCTGGCCAAGGCGTGCAAACGCCTTGGCAGCCACGAACAAGACCCCACCCTGCCATCCACGCGCTAATAGGCCGTCGCAGCCAACCGCGACGGCGCCTCGTCCCCACACGGGTGCCCCCGAAAAACAAAGGCCGCCTTGCAAGGTGCCGAGAACAATCGAGGGAAGTGCAATGTTCAAACCGCAACGGCTGTCCGCCCTGGCCTTGGCCACCTTACTGGCCAGCCAGGCCGCGCCGGCCTACGAGCTTTACGCCGACGACGACAGCCACTTGAATGCCGACATGCTCGCGGTGTGGGGCATGTTCAACAGCCGCAAGAACTATGACGGCACCCCCGGTGGCTCGACCTGGCGCGAGGGCTTCATCAAGTATGGCGTTAGCGGCGATCAGGGCCTGGCCGGCAACGGCAGCCTTTATGGCGCCTTGAACTGGGTCAGTTCCGCCACCTGGGGCGATGGCGATGCCGCAGGCAATACCGATGGCTCCGAACGCACCACCAAGATCGAAGACGCCTACCTGGGCTGGCGTTCGGGCGATCTGCTGCCCTGGCTGGGCAAGGATGGCGTGGATATCTCCGGAGGGCGCCAGGTGGTGCGCCTGGGCAGTGGCTTCTTGATCAACGACGACGGGCCCAACCTGGGCAACGGCGTGGCGGATGGCACCCTGGACCGCGGCGGTGCCTACTACCTGGCGGCGCGCCATGCCTTCGACCGCACCGCCGTGCTGCGCCTGGGCGGGCAGGATGGCCTGCATGGCAGCCTGCTGTGGCTCAAGTCCGACAACCGCGCACAGGCCGAGACCGAACTGGCCGCAGGCACGCTGGACTACACCCATGCCCTGGGCACCTTGGGGCTGACCTGGGTGCACGGCATCGGCGTCACCGACCAATGGGCCAGCGCCTTCCAGAAGGCGCGTGAGGGCATGGATGTCTACAGCTTGCGGGGCGAAGGCAGCGCCGGCATCGACAACGCCAGCTTCGCCTTCGAATACGCGTGGCAAGACAAGCAAGGCGGCCCGGAAAAAGCCTGGTACCTGCAGGCCGGCTACACCTTCGCCGACCTGCCCTGGGCACCCCAGGTGACCTACCGTTACACGCGCTACTCGGCAGGCTGGGATTCGCTGTTCAGTGGCCTGTCCAGTGGCTATGGCACCTGGTTCCAGGGTGAGGTCGCCGCCAACTACGCCGGCCCGTTCAACAGCAACACCGGCATTCACCATGTTGGCGTGAAGGCTACCCCGCTGGAAAACCTCACGGTCGGTGCGCTGTATTTCGACTTCGATACCGTGCGCACCCGCGACAGCCTCAACCTCGATGCCAGGGAGCTCGACCTGTACCTGGAATGGGCGGTCAACGAGCACCTGGTCATCAGCCCGCTGGTCGGCCTGTATCAGCCACGCAAGGGCGAAAGCAACGGCGGCAACCAGGTGGGTGGCAACGGCACCAACGTCTACAGCCAGCTGACCATCGCGGTGCCCTTCTAGGCCCTGATGGCAGTCACCGTCTTGCCAATACGCCGATGGCACGGCAGGTCAAAACGGCTGGCACGCAGGCACAAGACGCCCTGCCAGCCGTTAGCGAAACTGGCCGCACGTGTTAGCGCCAGCCCACAACAACAAAACCCGATGACGCCGTCGTCCCTGACAACGGCCGCCCTGCGAGACCCGCCATGACCCTCGATACCCGAATTGACTTCATCTACTTGTCCGAGCAGGACATGATCCGCGCCGGCGTGACCGACATGCCCGCTTGTGTCGACACCATGGAAGCGATGTTCAACCTGCTCTACCAGGGCGACTACCGCATGGCCGGCCCGAACAACGATTCCCACGGCGCGATGATCACGTTCCCCGAACAGTCGCCCTTCCCGCACATGCCCAAGCCCACCGCAGACCGTCGCATGATGGCCATGCCCGCCTACCTGGGCGGCAGCTTCCGCACCGCAGGCGCCAAATGGTATGGCTCGAACATCGCCAACCGGGAAAAGGGCCTGCCGCGCTCCATCCTGATGTTCACCCTCAACGACGCCGACACTGGCGCGCCCCTGGCGCACATGTCGGCCAACCTGCTGTCGGCGTACCGCACCGGCGCCATCCCCGGTGTTGGCGCGCGCCACCTGGCCCGCAAGGACGCCAAGGTCATCGGCCTGGCCGGGCCAGGTGTGATGGGCAAGACCACGGTCGCCGCGTTCATGGCCGTGTGCCCGCTGATCGACACGATCAAGATCAAAGGCCGTGGCCAGAAGAACCTCGATGAGTTCGTGGCCTGGGTCAAGGCCACCTTCCCGCAGATCACGCGCATCCAGGTCGTGCAAACCCTGGAAGAGGTGGTGCGTGATGCCGACCTGGTCAGCTATTGCAGCTCGGGCGAAGTCGGCGACCCCAGCACCTACCCGCTGGTACGCCGCGAATGGGTCAAGCCCGGCGCGTTTCTGGCGATGCCCGCCCCCTGCAGCATCGATGCAGGCATGGAGCGTTCGGACGTGCGCAAGGTGGTGGACAACACCGGGCTGTACGAAGCGTGGTTCGACGAACTGCCCAAGCCTGCGCACAACCACGTGCCGCTGGTAGGCGTGCGCTTCATGGACATGATCGCCGAAGGCACGCTCGACGCCGCGCAGGTCGAAGACATCGGCAAGATCATCAGCGGTGATGCGCCAGGGCGTCTGAACGACGATGAAATCATCATCATGTCGGTGGGCGGCATGCCCGTGGAAGACGTCGCCTGGGGCACCGTGGTGTACCGCAACGCTGTCGAGAAAGGCATCGGCGTAAAGCTCAACCTCTGGGAAAAACCTGTCCTCAGCTGACCCTCCTCACCTCAAAAGGCTCCCCCATGACGCACATCACCAAACTGAAAACCGGCTCCAAATTCGAAGACATGGCCAGCTACTCCCGCCTGGTGGCGGTAGACAACTGGATCTACGTGTCCAACACCGCCGGCCGCAACCCGCAGACCCAGATCATCCCCGAAGACGTGATCGAACAGACTCATCAGGTGTTCGCCAACATCGAAGCCGCGCTGGCGGCCGTCGACGCTGGGCTGGGCGATGTGATCAGCTCGCGCGTGTTCATCCAGGACCCAAACGATGTTCCCAAGGTCATGGACGTGATCGGCGAGAAATTCAGGGGCGTCGACCCGGCCACCACCGTCACCTGCCCGCCGCTGGGGTCGACCGTGTACAAGGTCGAGCTGGAAGTGACGGCGTACCGGGGTGCCTCCCGCGCGCAGGTCACGTTGATCCGGCTGGGCCAGTGACCTGCCCGCCTTGAACCCGCCACGTTCTGTTCACACTGCCGCCGAGTGAAGCCATGTCCCCCGTCATCGATCCTGTGCACACCAGTACCACCCACCCTCAGGCCACCAGCGTGGTGATCATCGGCGCAGGCATCATCGGCCTGACCGCAGCCCTGACCCTGGCCGAGCGCAACATCCCGGTGATGGTGCTGGAGAAGGGCCGCCTGGCGGGCGAGCAGTCGTCGCGCAACCTTGGCTGGGTGCGCAAGACCAACCGCCATGCGCACGACATTCCGCTGGCCCTGGCCGCCGATCGGCTGTGGGCGAAGATGCCAGAGCGGGTTGGCTGCGATGTCGGCTACCGGCAAGCCGGCATCATGTTCATTGGCCGTAACGACACGCAAATGGGCATGCACGAGAGCTGGCTGAAGAGCATCGAGCACCTTGGCCTGGACTCTCGCCTGCTCAGCAGCAAAGAGATTGCCAACCGGGTGCCCGGTGGCCGTGCCGAATGGGCCGGGGGCATCTACACCGCCTCCGACGCCCGCGCGGAGCCAACCCTGGCAGCCAGCGCCATTGCCCGGGCGGCGATCGCCAAAGGCGCAGTGATCGTGGAAAACTGCGCCGTGCGCACATTGGTCACCGCCGCCGGCAGGGTCAGCGGCGTGGTCACCGAACAAGGCGAGATCCGCTGCGAGCAGGTGCTGCTGGCCGGGGGCATGTGGTCACGCAAGTTTCTCGGCAACCTCGATATCGACCTGCCCACCTTGCCGCTGACCTGTTCCGTGCTGCGTACCCACCCGCTGCAAGGCCCGACCGACATCGCCGTGGGCGCACCGGACTTTTCGTTTCGCAAACACAAGGATGGCGGCTACATCATCACCCAACGCGGCGCGCTCGATGCGTTCCTGACCTGGGACCATGTGCTGCTGGGCAGGCGCTACCTGCCGCAATTGCGGGCGCAACGTGATTTTTTGCGCATCAGTTTCGGCAAGTATTTCTTCAAGGACCTGGCCCTGGCCCGGCACTGGAAGGCCTCGCAAGTCACGCCCTTCGAACGCGTCAGGGTTCAGGACCCGCAGGCCAACACCGCTCTCAATGACGAAGCCCTGCGTAACCTCAAGGCGGCCTGGCCGGTCTTCGAGCAGGCACAGATCGCCGCAGCCTGGGCCGGCACCATCGACGTCACCCCCGACTCCAACCCGGTCATCGGGCCGGTGCCGGCCCTACCCGGCCTGACCCTGGCCACCGGCTTTTCCGGCCATGGCTTCGGCACCTCGCCGGCTGCCGGCCAACTGGCCGCAGACCTGGTTTCGCAAGCGCCACCGCTGATCGATCCAAGCCCTTATCGGTTCGAACGCTTCGCCTGAACCCTCAGCGGATATAGCACCGCATCACATCAGCGGAACTGATACTCCAACCCTGCCCCGGCATACCACGAGCGCCCAGGCGCAGCTTCGTAGTAACGCGAGTTGCTGTCGCCCACGATCACCGACCCCACGTACTGCCGGTCAAGCAGGTTATCCAAGCGGATCAGCTGATGAAACGTCCAAGGCCCGACGTGCTGCTCAAAGCGCGTTCGCCAGTTGAACACGGCATAGGCAGGCGCCGGCTTGGCGTTGTTGCTGTCCTCCACATACACTTTGCTGCGGTATTGCCCTTCAACCCCCATGCTGACGAACGTCGCAGGCTTCCATACCAGCTCGCCATACAGGTTGTTCAGCGGTACCCCAGGCAGCCGGTTACCGCTGTCGATAGTCTGCGTGCCTTGGGCAAAATCTTCGGCATAGCGGGCATCGGTGCGGGTGTAGACCACGGTGGTTTGCCACTGATCGCTCAGGTCACTGTGCAGGCTCGCCTCGAAACCGCGGCGCAAGGTTCGCCCAGCGTTTCGATAGCTGGTGCGGCCTTCGGTGGAGCGGTCCACGACGATTTCATCATCGGTGTGGATTTCGTAGACCGCTGCGTTGATCCGGGTGCGCTCACCGAGCCGGTATTTCACGCCCAGTTCATACTGGGTACTGGTGGCAGGCTTGAGCCCGAAATTGAAGCTTTCGACCAGGCCGGGCGCGTAAGCCATCTCGGCCTGGGTCGGGGTCTCGAAACCCTTGCCGACACTCACGTAACCACGCAAGTCGGCAGTGAACGCGTACATCACTGACAGCGATGGCGTGTTCTGCTGATATTTCTTCTTGCCACTGGCGTCGCCATTGGCCAGGTAGTGGTCATCGACGCGCATTTGCATGGTGCTGTGGCGCACGCCGAGCTGGGTGGTCCAGTCGCCGATTTCCCAATGCGCCTGGATGTATGGGTCCAGGCTGGTGGCGGTGTCTTGCTCGTCACGGCGCAACTCGCCTTTGACGCCTAGCGTGTCGCCGCTGAAATTCTGGTAGCCGCGGCGGTCATCCTTGCTCTGGTCGTAGTCCGCGCCCACCGTGACGGTCAGGTTGCCGGGTGCGGCGGTAACCGGTTGTATCCAGCGCAAGGTGCCACCGTGGAACTCACGGTCGAAGTCGACGACCCCACCGCCACGCTGGTTGTTGGAGGCCACCGTCTTGGGGATGGACAGGTACTGAATGACGCTGCGCTGCCCCGCATAGAGATTGAACTGCAACGTGGCATCGCCAAAATAGCGCTCGTAGTTCATGCCCAACTGCTGGTGGTCGATGCTTTTGCGGGTGTTGTAGGTTTCAGCCACGGTCGCGGTGGAGCGCGGGTCGTGCTGGTAAGCGCTCCAGGTCTGCCCCAACGGGTCTTGCGTGTTGTTTTGCTCAAGGCTGCTGTAGATCAGTGCCAGGCGTGAATCGGCGTCTGGCCTGACGTGCACCTTGGCGAAGGTCTGGTCGCGGCGGGCAGCGCTGTGGTCACGGTAACCGTCGGTGTCCATGCGCGAGGCATCGAGCACAAAGCCGGCCGTCTCGTTACCGCCCTCGGCCGACAGGTGATTCTTGTTGAAACCGTCGCTGCCGAAGGTGGTTTCGGCCCCGACCCTGGCAGGCCCCTGCCCGTCCCGGCTGAACATCTGGATGACGCCGCCGGCGTTGCTCCCGTAAAGGGTCGCGGCCGGGCCACGCAGTACTTCGATACGGTCGGCCACATCCAGGTTCAGCGAGGCCGCCTGCCCCTGCCCGTCCGGGGTACTGGCCGGAATGCCGTCGCTGAGCAGCTTCAGGCCACGAATGCCGAAGGCCGAGCGTGCGCCGTAACCCCGCGAAGACACCTGCAGGTCTTGCGCGTAGTTCTGCCGGTTCTGCACCACCAGGCCAGGCACCTTGGTCAGCACTTCCGACAAGTTGACGCCCAACTGGCCGTCATTGCCCTGTGAAAGGTCGACGGTATCGATCGAAAAAGGCAAGTCGAAACTACCGGTTGGCGCATAGGCGCCGGTGACCACCACAGGGTCGGTGATCAGCACATCGGTTGCCTCGCTGCCGGCATGGCTCAAGGGGCTCATGCTACCGGTCAGCAACAGGGCCAGGCCTGTGCGCAAGTGGGCAGGTCGATGCAAAGGGAGTGGGTACATGTGAAGCTTCCTGAAACTTGCGCCTGACCCGTTGCGGGCCACGCCCAAGGCGTCGCTGCTGTGGCCATGCACAGCGCGCGCGAATGATGGCGGAGGGGTGATGGGCTGAATGGTATCAATCCTTCTCCTCAGTCACACACTCTTTCGCCTCACAGGCAGTTGCGAATTTACTTACAGTGAAATACTGTATGCACATACAGCAAAAACAAGGAAATGCCTGTGGCCAGCACCTCCTCAGCAACGCCGAGCAGCTATGAACAACTGGGTGTCCGTATCCAGAAGATCATCAACAGCCAATCCGCCCAGCGCAACCGCGCCGCGCTGATCTTCCGCCTGGAGCAGGAATCCCCGGACGACTGGGAAACCCTGCTTGAGGAAATCGCCGAAAACGACAACGTCACACTCGCCCATCGCGACGACGGTGGCGTGCAGATTTTCTGGACCGTGCCCAAGGAAGACTGACCGCGCATGAGAGTTTCGCTTTTCGCTGCAACCTGCCTGCTGTTGGCCACCCCGCTTGCCCAAGCCGATGCCCCGCGCACCTTCCAGGAGGCCAAGAAAGTCGCCTGGAAGCTGTACGCGCCCCAGTCGACGGAGTTTTATTGCGGCTGCAAATATAAAGGCAACAAGGTCGACCTTGCCTCTTGCGGTTATGCCCCGCGCAAGAATGCGCAACGGGCTTCGCGCATCGAATGGGAGCACATCGTGCCGGCCTGGCACATTGGCCACCAGCGCCAGTGCTGGCAGGCCGGAGGGCGCAAACAATGCTCGCAACAGGATGAGGTGTACAAACGCGCCGAGGCCGACCTGCACAACCTGGTGCCCAGCATTGGCGAGGTCAACGGCGACCGCAGCAACTTCAGTTTCGGTTGGCTGCCCGAACAGCGGGGTCAGTACGGCAGTTGCCTGACCCAGGTCGATTTCAAGGCCAAGAAGGTCATGCCGCGCCCCTCGATCCGCGGCATGATCGCGCGCACCTACTTCTACATGAGCAAGCAGTACAACCTGCGCCTGTCGAAGCAGGACCGCCAGTTGTTCGAAGCCTGGAACAAGACGTACCCACCGCAGGCCTGGGAGCTGCAACGCAACCAGCAGGTGGCCTGCGTGATGGGGCGTGGTAACGCATTCGTCGGGCCGGTGAACCTCAAGGCCTGCGGCTGAGGGTCAGGCCAGTGTCTGCAGGTAGGCGCTGGCCTCCCGGTAACGGGCCAGCCGCGCCAGGTCGGCAGGGCCTGGGCAGGCGATGCGCGAGAGGTCGCTGTTGTCGGCCAGGTCGGCCAATTTGACGGTACGCGCCAGCGGGTCGACGCCCAGCCGTACCACGAAGTCCTGATAGGCCTCGCCGTCACGTCGGCTCAGCGCCAGCAAGGCGGCGAGAATTTTCAGTGCAAAACCTTCACGCGCCAGGTCGGACAGGGTCAGCGGGGTATCTTCAATCACATCATGAAGCACCGCGACGATCCGCTGCTCGGGCGTGGAAACCCGCATCATCACGCGCAACGGGTGGAGGATGTACGCCGCCCCACCCTTATCGTATTGCCCTTCATGTGCCTTGGCTGCCACGACAATGGCCCGCTCCAGTGTAGACATGAGGCCCCTCCCCGTTCAGCTCTCCCAGTGCAAGCATAGCCCGCACTGGTCGCAGATGACAGGTCGGCTGCTTGCGATAGAGCCCTTGCGGCCTGCCTTGCAGCCTGGATAACCCTCAGCGCTGGGCGCCGTGCTGGATCACCACCGAATCGGTCCCCAGCTTGGCCATCACCTCGGCCTTGCGCGCCTCGGCTTCTTCCTTGGTGGGGAACGGCCCCATCAGCACGACCGGCTTGCCGTTGCGGTATTCGACAGAAGACGGGATGCCCTTCTCGATCAGGCGCGCCGTCATGTCGCTCAATGCGCCCATGTTCGCCCCCTGCACCACTTCGACATCCCAGCCTTCAGGGGCCGGCTCACCGGCCAGCGCCTCGGCGCGGCGCTGCAGGTCGGCACCGCCACACAGTTCGCGGATGCGCAGGTTGTTGCCGCTGTCGTCGACGATGATCTGGTACTGGCCATCACGCTTGATCGCCACATAGCTGCGGTAGGCTTCGTACTGCCCGGCATCGTCCTTGCCGCGGACCTGGCCGCAGAGGGTGCCATTCGTGTCGATCCGCACGTTGCCGAACTTGGCCGTCTTGGGGTTGTGCAGGTGCTCGGCCACCTGCTTGTGCACGCCTTCGACCTCGTTTTCACAGCCCGCCAGGGCGAGCACTGCCATTACCACAGCCAGTTTGCGCACGCGTGTACCTCCAGATTCGAAGGGGCGGATTCTAGCATGCCGACCCAGGGCAAGGACCGCGACCATACGTTACACCCTGCTACCGCGACGCTGCGACGGCAGTCCCTTGCACGCGCGGCGCCAGCCCACTGATCGCTATTTCTTATCCCCCTGATAAAAAACTTGAGGCAGCAGACACCGGGCGTTTCGTTGAACAATCCACACAGTCGTACGACGACGTATGTCCAATAATAAAAAGGTGACTCCATGCCCCGCTCACACTTACAGGTGGATGTTCCTGTCCGCGTTCTCGCACCAAGCGCTTTCGGCGCTCCCTGGGCAGTGATGCTCCAGGAGGCGCCATGAAAACACTGATCGATGGTTACTTCCTGGTTCTGAAGACGTTGGTGATCGGGTGCCTTGTCACCATCACCTGCCTGATTTTCACCAATGTCGTGCTGCGCTACGGCTTCAACTCGGGCCTGTTCTTCAGCGAGGAGATTTCGCGCCTGGCCTTCGTCTGGCTGGTGTTCGCCGGCGCCCAACTGATGCTTCACGAACATGGCCACATCGGCGTCGACATCGTTACCCGGCGGGTCTCCCCCAGCGTGGCCAGGTGCCTGCTGGCGCTCACTCAAGTGCTGATGCTCTACGTGACCTGGCTGTTCCTTGACGGCAGCTGGAAACAGACCGTGATCAACCTGCATGTAGGCGCCCCCTCCACAGGCATTTCCATGGCCTTGTTCCATGGTGCAGGCCTGGTCTTTTGCATACTCAGCGGCCTGCTGATCTTTACCCAGCTGGTCAGAAACCTCACGGGCACCCTGCCCGCGCACACCCCGGCCGAACCCTCGGCAGCCGAACACGGAGCAGTCGAATAATGGCCCTGTCTGTCTTCGTCGGCGTGCTGATGGCCGCCATCCTGATCGGCGCCCCCATCGCTTACGCCCTGATCCTCTGCGGCGTTGCCTTGATGTGGCTGCTGGGCCTGTTCGATGGCCAGATCATCGCGCAGAACATCATCAACTCTGCAGGCAGCTTCCCCCTGCTGGCCATTCCGCTGTTCATCATCGCTGGCGAGGTCATGAACAGCGGTGGCTTGTCCAAGCGCATCATCAACCTGGCCATCACCTTGGTCGGCCACCTGCGCGGCGGGCTCGGCTACGTCACCATCTTCGCTGGCGTGCTGCTGTCCAGCCTGTCCGGTTCGGCACTGGCGGACGCGGCCTCGCTGACCGCGCTGCTGCTGCCGATGATGGTCATCGCCGGCTACAACCGCGACCGCTCCGGCGGCTTGATCGCCTCGGTCTCGGTGCTCGGTTCGATCATCCCGCCCAGTATCGGGTTCGTCGTGCTGGGGGTGGCTTCCGGCCTGTCGATCACCAAGCTGTTCCTTGCCGGCATTGCCCCGGGGCTGATGATCGCCGCCGCCCTGGTCGTGGCCTGGTGGCTGATGTCGCGGCGCAATACCGAGGTCGAGCTGAGCCCAAAGGCCAGTGCCAAGCAGCGCCTCAAGGCCTTGGTCGACAGCTTCTGGGCATTGATGCTGCCGGTTATCATCGTGGTAGGCCTGCGCTTTGGCGTGGTCACCCCCACCGAGGCCGGTGCGGTTGCCAGCGTCTATGCCCTGCTGGTGTCGTCGTTGATCTACCGCGAACTCAGCCTCAAGTCGCTCAATGACCTGCTGATGCGCGCCGGCAAGACCACCGCCGCCGTGATGTTCCTGGTCGCCGCTGCCTCGATACCCGCCTGGATGATCACCATCGCCGACATCCCGGGGCAGATCATCGACCTGATCCAGCCAGTGATGGACAACCCACGCCTGCTGATCGTGGTGTTGATGCTGTTGATCCTGGTGATCTCCATGGTCATGGACCTGACGCCGACCGTACTGCTGCTTGCGCCCATCCTGGTGCCGGTAGTAACCGCCGCCAACATCGACCCGATCTATTTCGGCGTGCTGTTCATGATCAATTGCTCGATCGGCCTGATCACCCCACCCGTGGGCACGGTGCTGAACGTCGTGTGCGGCATCGGCAGGATGCGCTACGAGGCGCTGCTCAAGGGCACGTTCCCGTTCCTGATCGCCGAAATCATCGTGCTGTTCCTGCTGGTCATCTTCCCCGAACTGGTCACCGTCCCCGCTCAGTGGTTCGGCCACTGATCCCCTACAACAATAAAAGGCACACACCATGAAGAAGCTCGCCGTCATCGCCGCCCTTTTGCTCTCCAGCAGCCTGAGCATGGCCGCCGATTACAATCCGCGTGTGATCAAGTTCGCCGCCACCAGCCCCAAGGGCACGCCACCGGCCATCGGCATGGAGCTGTTCGCCAAGAAAGTGCAAGAGCGCAGCGATGGCAAGATCAAGGTACGCACCTTCCCTAATGGCGTCCTGGGTGGCGACGTGCAAGTGCTGTCGTCGCTGCAAGGCGGTGTGGTTGAAATGATGACCTGGAACGCCGGGCTGATGATCAACCACGTCACCGACTTCGGCATCCTCGACTTCCCGTTCCTGTACACCGACACCGCCAAGGTCGATGCCATGCTCGATGGCGAAGTGGGCAAGATGCTCACCGACCAGTTGCCCGAAAAGAACCTGGTCGGCCTGGCGTTCTGGGAGCTGGGCGTACGCAACCTGACCAACAATGCGCGCCCGGTGCAAAGCCTTGAAGACATTGCCGGCCTGAAGATCCGCGCGCAGCAATCGCCGCTGTTCCTCGACGTGTGGGCTGCGCTGGGTGCCAACCCCACCCCCCTGCCCTTCACCGAGGTGCACACGGCACTGGAGACCGGCACCGTGGATGGCCAGGAAAACCCGGCGGCGCTGATCCTGGCCTCGCGCTTCAACGAGGTCCAGAAGTACCTGAGCCTGACCCGGCATAACTACAACCCGCAGATTGTGCTGATCAGCAAGACCTTCTGGGACACCCTCAACCGCGATGAGCAGCAACTGCTGACCGAGGTGGCCCAGGAAGTGCGCCTGGAGCAACGCAGGATCTCCCGCGAGGCCGACAGCAAGGCCATCGCCGAACTGCGCAGCGACGGCATGCAGGTCAACGACATGCCGGCCGAAGAGGTCGCGCGGATCCAGGCCAGGATCCGCCCCGTGGTCGACAAGTACGCCGCCCAGATCAACCCCGAACTGGTCAGCAAGGTCTACCAGGCCATGGGCTACCAGGCGCAGTGAAATTACCCGCGCCGCCCGCGGCGGCGCCCTTCAATTGCCACAAGGACCCGCATGAAAATCTCCGTCGCCCAGATTCATCCCGTGGCCGGCAACCCGGCCCTCACCCTAGAAAAGGTTGCCGAACTGGCACGTCAGACTGCGGCTGAAGGCTCGCGCCTGATCGCCTTTGCCGAATGCCTGATTACCGGTGGCGCCTTCGACAGCCGCGAAGACCTGGAACGCGGCGCCATTACCCTGGATGCCTTGGCACCGCTGCTGCAGGTATCGGCGCAGAGCGGCATCTTGATCGTGGTCGGTTTCTACGAACGGCATGAAGCCTCGGTGTACAACACCGCCGCGCTGATCGGCGCACAGGGCATTATCGGCCTGCACCGCAAACGCCATCTGCCGTTCATGATCGGCGACCGTTTCACCGACCGCCCGAGCGAGTGGGCGCCGCCGGTGTTCGACACCGAGATCGGCCGTATCGGCCTGGCCATCTGCTATGAAATCCGTTTCCCGGAGGTCGTCCGCACGCTGGCGCTCGAAGGCGCCGATATTGTCGTGCTGCCTGCCGCCTGGCCTGAGCAGGCGCGCATGCTGCCGGACATTTTCAGCACCGTGCGCGCGGCCGAGAACATGGTCTATTTCGTCGCGCCCAACCGCAACGACATGGATGAAGGCATGCAGTTCATCGGCACCAGCCACATCATCGAACCCTCCGGCAAGACCTTGGTACGCGCAGGGCTGGAAGACGGTGTGTACAGCGTCGAAATCGACCTGGCCAAGGCTCGCAACAAATCGCTGATACGTGACCCTGGCGTGTTCGAGGTGCACCCGTTCCGCGACCGCCTGCCCGAAACCTATCGCCTCTGATATCAGCCCAAGGCAGACCTTAATCATGAACCCAAACATCACACACACAACGCTGAAGGCGCGCATGGCACGCGGTGCTACCTTCGGCATGAACATTTACAGTACGGCCTGCATGCCCATCGAGGTGGCCGGCAACTGGGGCCTGGACTTCGTCTTCATCGATGCCGAGCACACTGCGCTGGGTGTCGACAGCCACATGGAGAAGCTCTTGCTGGCCGCCAACAGCACGGCCATCCCCTGCCTTGTACGGGTGCGTGGCACGCTGGAGTGGGACATCCGCAAGGCGCTGGAGATGGGCGCTTCGGGTGTGATCGTGCCGCAGGTCCACACGGCGGCGCAGATGCGCGAAATCATCCGCTACAGCAAGTTCCCCCCGCTGGGGCGCCGCGGCGGTGACAGTTCGGTGCGCTCGGCAGGGTTCGCCGGGCCCGGCTTCGACTGGGCCACCTACACCCAGGCCGAAAATACCCGCAGCGTGATCGTGCCGATGGCCGAGAGCTACGAGTTCTTTGACAACATCGATGAAATACTCGACGTGGAGGGCATCGACGCCGTGCACTTCGGCCCTGCCGATTATTCATTGTCGCGACATTTGCCGGTCGACTACCGCCTTGGCAACCCCGAAGTGCTGCAACGCCTTGAGCTGCTGATCGAGAAGTGCCATGCCCGCGCGATCCAGGTCATGGTGCCGTGCTTCCCCGCAGACCAGGCCACCGCGCAGCGCCTCATCGAAATGGGCAGCGACATGCTGTTGATGGGCAGCGACCTGTCCTGGCTCAACCAGGCCGGGCAACAGATCTCGGCCGTTAAACGCGCACTGGCCTGAACGCCGGCCCGGCCAAGGCGCCTGCGCCGTGGCCGGGCACACCCCGTTTGATCAATCGACCAGAAAATTCTGTTTGACCAAGGTCGCCCGGATGATCGAAACCAAGGTATCAAGCTGCATATCCGGGCGTTCGGTCAAATAAGACAGGCAGAACTTGGCCGGCGGGATCGGCGGATCGCAAGGCAATGTCTTCAACAAATCGACGGCCAGCAGGTCGCGAATCAAGGGTACCGGCAAAATACCTATGGCATGCCCTGCCGCTACCATCTTGGCAATAAAGGCCAGCGAGTTGCTCGAATGAAAGGCATGGCTGACCGAGCCACTTTCCATCAGCCAGCGGTCCACCACTGAATACAGTGTCGAGGGCGCACTGTGGGTGACAATCGAATATTGCCGGGCCTGCTGCGCCAGAAAAGGCCCCGGGGCCACGTCCAGGTGCCGCGCCGCCACCCACTGGAAGGTCATCCAGCCGAGGAATACATCGGTTACATCCTCACGCGTGGCCGGGTTGGTCAGCAGCGCGATGTCGAGTTCGTGGTCGTTCAGCTTGCGGTTGAGCACCGCACCGACATCGATGGAGATCTCCAGGGTGATCTCTGGGAAGTGCGCCTTTATATCGCTGATTACCGCCGTCAGCCCGACCATCGCCGAACATTCGTCCGCGCCCAGGCGCAAGCGCCGGTGCTTTTTCTGCTGCGCGGCAAACTGCTCGAGTTGCGTGCTGTTGTTGAGCACCTGTTCGGCGTGGCGCAAAGCGGTATGGCCATCTGCGGTGAGGCTCATGCGTTGCTTGCTGCGGTCGAACAACTTGACGCTGAGCAGCGATTCCATTTCCTTGATACGCGCCGACACTGCAGGTTGCGTCAGGTGAAGATGACGGGAGGCGGCATGAACGCCCCCGAGGCGGGCGGTCCAGTAGAACGCCTCGATCTGCATCAGCGTGATACGCATGATAAAAACTGCTCCGGTTACTGCTTACGGATTTTTATTATCGACCGTTAAGCGTGCTTGTTAGGATGACCGAAACCCTTCGAAAAAGCATCCGGCCTAATAACAACACCCTATGTATATTATCGAAGCACTGCCCGCCCCGATCAGCGCCGCTGAACTTGAAGTCTTGATCAACGCCGAACCGGCGACCATCGGCCATTTCATTACCCACGGTATTGCCAGCCCGCACATCAAGGCACACTTTCAGAATGTCAGGGCCGTGGGTACCGCGGTGACCGTGAGGATGCCAGGCAACGATGGCGGGATTCTGCATTACGCCATGGGCTGCGTGCGCCCAGGCGACTTTCTGGTGGTGGACCGCTGCGGTGAACGCATGACCGCCGCCCTGGGCGGCGCCATGGCCTACGCCGCCAAGCAGGCTGGCGTGGCGGGGATCATCGTCGACGGCTACGTCACCGACCTGGGCGAAATACGCGAGCATGGTGTGCCAGTGTGGTCACGCGGTGCCAGCGCGATTACCACCCGCGTGATGGGCCTGGAAGGCGAGTTCTGTACCGCCATCCAATGTGGCGGGGTGATTGTCCACCCCGGCGATGCGGTGGTGGCAGACGAAAACGGCATGGTGTTTCTGCGCCCCGGCCAGGTGATCGAAATGGCTCAGCGGGCCATCGACTTCCAGCACAAGGAAAAGCACACGCTGGCACGGCTGGCCAAGGGTGAGAAATTCCCTGATATCGTCGGTTCGCGAACCACCATCGAGGCCGCGTCCCGCCCTCGTTGATCGAACAGCTCCAAAGTAGCTCCCGAACAAGCACAAGAGGACTACCGTGAAACTCAGCTCGCTGCTCATCCCCCTGGCGTTCGGCGCGCTGCTCGGTACCTCGCTGGCGCGCGCGCAAGACTACCCCGTGATGCGCTTCAACGTGGTGGGCGGTGGCAGCCACAACTACACGTTCCGGGCGGTTGAACAGCCGTTCTGGAATCAGACGTTGCCCGCGCGCTCGCAAGGCAGGGTCACCGCGCAACTGCTGGGGTTGTCGGAAAGTGGCCTGAAAGGGCCGGAGATCATTCGCCTGATGCGCTTTGGCGCAGTCGATATCGGCATGGGCGTGTTCGCCTTCGTCGCCGGCGACGATGCCACCTTCGAAGGTGTGGACCTGCCCGGCCTGGCCGATACCATCGACACCGCCCACAGGGTCGCCAACGCCTACAAGCCGGTGCTCGAACAACGCATGGCCGAGCGTCACGGCATCAAGTTGCTGGCCACCGTCCCCTATACCGCGCAGGTCTTCTTTTGCCGCGATGCCGTGCACTCGCTGGCTGACTTGAAGGGCAGGAAAGTGCGCACTCGCGGGCGCAACATGGCCGAGCTGGTCAAGGCCATGGGCGCGGCGCCCGTCACCCTGCCCTTTGCCGAGGTGGTAACCGCCATGCAAACCGGCGTCATCGACTGCGCAATCACCGGCATTGGCTCGGGCAACGCCGCCAAGTGGTACGACGTTGCAGGCTACCTTTACAACCTGCCCGTGGATTGGTCGATCGGCTTCTATGGCATCGGCCTGAAGCGCTGGCAGCAACTGCCGCCCGAGGTACAGCAATTGCTGCAGGTGCAATCGCAAGTGCTGGAGCAGGCCTTGTGGCAAGCGACCGCCAACGAGAACCGTTATGCCCAGGCCTGCAATGTCGGCGGCCCTGACTGCCAGATTCATCACCCCGCACACATGACCGCCTCGGCCCCGACCGCAGCAGAGAAGCAGACCCTGCGCCAGGCCGCACTGACCATTGCCAACGACTGGGGCAAACGCTGCGGCGGACCTTGCGTGGCACGCTGGAATGCCACCGTGGGCGATGCCATCGGCATGCGCCTGGCCCCATGAGTTACCCTGCTTCGGAGACTGCCCACATGCACACCGCCCGCTCAAGCATGGGAGCCATCAGCGCCATTGCCAAGGCCAGTACCTGGGTCGGCGGCTTCGCGCTGCTCACCTGCGCCCTTCTGATCGGCATCGACCTGATCTTGCGCAAGGCCCTGGGTATCTCCATGGGCGGCGCCGACGAAATAGCCGGTTACGTGCTGGCGATCACCAGCGCCTGGGCGTTCCCGGTCACCTTGCTGAAGCGCGCACATATTCGCGTGGACATCCTCTACACCCGCCTTGGCCTGCGCCCCAGGGTCGCGCTCGACCTGTTCGCCCTCGCCTGCATGCTGGTGCTTGCCAGCACATTGGCCTACCACGCGTGGAACGTGCTGTGGGACTCCATCGAATACCGTTCAGTGTCAAACACGCCACTGCAGGTACCACAATGGCTGCCCCAATCACTCTGGTTCGCCGGCTACGTGTTCTTTGCCCTGACCTTGTCGAGCCTGGTGGTCACCTGCACCCGCCACTTGCTGCACGGCCGCTGGCACGCTGTCAGCAAACTGATCGGCATCAACTCGGTCGAGGAGGACATTCAGCAGGAGCGCTACCACGGTAGCCCCGCTGCTGGCACGGAGCAAAAGCCATGCTGAGCCTCACCCTGATCGTGCTGCTCGCACTGCTGGCGCTTAGCGTGGCCGCTGCAGTCAGTGTCGGCCTGCTGGGCATGTCCCTGTCGCAGCTGTTCTCGACATTGCCGTTAAGCAGCGCCATGGGCGAAATTGCCTGGAATACCAGTAGCGAATTCCTTCTGGTGGCGATCCCTTTGTACATCCTGATGGGTGAACTGCTGGTGTGTTCAGGCGTGGCCGGGCGCATGTACCAGGCCGTCGAAAAGTGGCTGTCGTGGCTGCCAGGTGGCTTGATGAATTCGAACATCGGCGCCAGCGCACTGTTCGCCACCACCAGCGGCTCCAGCGTGGCGACTGCGGCCACCCTCTCGACCCTGGCCATCCCCGAGCAGGAACGCAAAGGCTACAACGCGCCGCTGTTTCTCGGCTCGATTGCCGCCGGTGGCACACTGGGCATCCTGATTCCGCCCTCGATCAACATGATCCTGTTTGCCCTTATCGCCAACGTGTCAGTGCCCAAGCTGTACCTGGCCGCGACCGTTCCCAGCATCATCCTGAGCGTGCTGTTTATCGCGTTGATCGTGCTGGCCTGCCTGATTCGGCCACAGCTGGACGGCCGCAAGGCGCCTACGCGCTGGGCCGAGCGCCTGGCCTGCCTCCCTGACCTGTTGCCGCCACTGGCGATCTTCGCCCTGGTGATTGGTTCGATCTACAGCGGCTTCGCCACCGCCAGCGAGTCGGCAGCGCTGGGTGTGCTCAGCGCCTTCGGCCTGGGCCTATGGCGCCGGGCATTCACCTGGCAGAGCCTGGGTCAGGCGTTCGAGGCAACCCTGCGCACCACCGGCATGATCATGCTCATCACCTTGTCGGCGTTCTTTCTCAACTTTGTGCTGGCCTCCATTGGCCTGACCACCACGCTGGTCCATTTTGTCACTGACCTGAACCTTTCCCCCACGGCCACACTGCTGGCGATCATCCTGTTCTACATCGTGCTGGGTTGCTTCATGGACACGCTGGCCATGTTGATCACCACCGCGCCGCTGATCGTGCCGATCATCGTCGCACTGGGCTTCGATCCGTTGTGGTTTGGGGTGGTGTTGATCGTGCTGTGCGAGATGGGCCAGATTACGCCACCGTTCGGCATGAACCTGTTCGTGGTGCAGAGCATTCGTGGCCGGGGCAACTTCATGGACGTGGTGTACGGCGCGCTGCCGTTCTGCCTGGCGTTGCTGGTGCTGATCGCCCTGTTGATCGCCTTTCCACAACTGGCGTTGTGGTTGCCGGCAGCTGTTTAGCGGGCAATAAAAAAGGGCGGCCCGTATGGATCGCCCTTTTTCGATTTGGTAGGCACAATTGGACTCGAACCAACGACCCCCACCATGTCAAGGTGGTGCTCTAACCAACTGAGCTATGTGCCTGTCGTGTGGTGCGCATATTAGTGATCGAATGCGTACCTGTAAAGCTTTTTTTTCAGAAAAATCAAAAACTTTCGGTTTTGACCGGAGGGGCTGCTTCATGCCCCTTTTCGACCGGATCGACGCCCCGGTAGGCCGCCCAATGAAAGAAGGGGCAACCCTTTCGGATTGCCCCTTCTTCGATTTGGTAGGCACAATTGGACTCGAACCAACGACCCCCACCATGTCAAGGTGGTGCTCTAACCAACTGAGCTATGTGCCTGTCGTGTGGTGCGCATTCTACGCATTCCGAAAACCATGTCAACACTTTTTTTCGCGCTAACTTACTGAATCTTAACCTCTTTATAGGAAAGCTTCGGCGACGGCCGGGTAAAGGATTTTCAACGGACGACTAGCGGGTGTTTATTATTATTGATAGCATCGCTACATTCGTTAAAAATATAACACACGAGGTTTCTCGAGCATGGCCAACACCCCCTACCCCCAGTCCTACTACGCCGCCTCGGCTAACCCGGTGCCGCCACGTCCGGCGCTGCAGGGTGAGGTGGAAACCGATGTGTGCATCATCGGTGCCGGCTACACCGGCCTGTCCAGCGCCTTGTTCCTGCTGGAAAACGGCTTCAAGGTCAGCATCGTCGAAGCCGCCAAGGTTGGTTTTGGCGCGTCCGGCCGCAACGGCGGCCAGATCGTCAACAGCTACAGCCGTGACATCGACGTGATCGAGCGCACCGTCGGCCCAAAGCAGGCACAACTGCTGGGCCAGATGGCATTCGAAGGTGGCCGCATCATTCGTGAGCGTGTCGCCAAGTACAATATCCAGTGCGACCTGAAAGACGGTGGCGTGTTCGCAGCCATCACCCCTAAACAGATGGGCCACCTGGAGTCGCAAAAGCGCCTGTGGGAACGCTTTGGCCACAACCAGCTCGAGCTGATGGACCAGAAGCGCATCCGTGAAGTAGTCGCATGCGACAGCTACATCGGCGGCATGCTGGACATGAGCGGCGGCCACATCCACCCGCTTAACCTGGCCCTGGGCGAAGCGGCCGCGGTAGAGTCGCTGGGCGGCATCATCTATGAGCAGACCCCGGCCATCCGTATCGAGCGTGGCGCCAACCCGGTCGTGCACACACCGCAAGGCAAGGTGCGCGCCAAGTTCATCATCGTCGCCGGTAACGCCTACCTGGGCAACCTGGTGCCAGAGCTGGCCGCCAAGTCCATGCCGTGCGGCACCCAGGTGATCACCACCGAGCCCCTGAGCGATGACCTGGCACGTACCCTGCTGCCGCAGGATTACTGTGTCGAAGACTGCAACTACTTGCTCGACTACTACCGCCTGACCAGCGACAAGCGCCTGATCTTCGGCGGCGGCGTGGTCTACGGCGCGCGTGACCCGGCGAACATCGAGGCAATCATCCGTCCGAAGATGCTCAAGGCCTTCCCGCAGTTGCAGAACGTGAAGATCGATTACGCCTGGACCGGCAACTTCCTGCTGACCCTGTCGCGCCTGCCGCAGGTTGGCCGCATCGGCGACAACATCTATTACTCCCAGGGCTGCTCGGGCCACGGCGTCACCTACACGCACCTGGCAGGCAAGGTGCTGGCCGAGGCGCTGCGTGGCCAGGCCGAGCGTTTCGATGCGTTCGCAGGCCTGCCGCACTACCCGTTCCCGGGTGGCCAGATGCTGCGTGTGCCATTCAGCGCCATCGGTGCCTGGTACTACAGCCTGCGTGACCGCCTGGGCTTCTGATTGATGCCTCGGTAACCTGGCACCGGCCTCTTCACGAGGCCGGTGTACGTTTACCGCCCCAGGCTGTTCACGGCCTGCTTCGCGGCAATTTCCTGCCCTGCCCGGGCCAGTTCGTCGGCCGCCTGCAACCAGCGTTGCCGGTCTACCTGGGCGGGCAGTTGCCGCGGCGGTTGCACCAGCACCGCCCAACTGCCCTGCTTGGCCCAGGCCGAAGCAAAATCATCGAAGGCCATCAGTTGCCTGCGGTGCATGCCTGAGCGCAACAGTACCCGCTGCTTGTAGCGGTCATAACCGATCAGCACCGCGTAGCGTGGCTCGCTCCACCAGGCTGAACCCTCCTCGTAACGCAGCAAAACCGGGTTGCCCGCCGCCACCTGCGTCAACAAGGCATCCATTTGCTTGTCCAGTGCGTACACCACCATGCCGTAGTCACGCGCCACACGGGGGATGCTGGTGTCCAGCGTTTCAGCGCCCTGGGGCAGGTTCAATGGCTTGTCCAGCAGGCCTGGCGTGATCGGCGCCCCCTGCTGCGAAAGCAGCGCTGCCAGGGCCATGGCGCCGCTGTGGTTGGCATTGCCACGGTAGAACGGCACGCTGCTGATCTCGACCCGCTGCGGCAGGCCTTTCAGGTTCGCGGGCGGTGCGCTGGCACAACCGGCCAGGCTGGCCGCCATCAGGCAGGCCAGCAGCAGCCGACGGGGGGCTGAGGCCAGCGGTTTGAAGGAAACTTGCTCCATGGGCACTCGCTTGTTCCGATGCCAGGCAGGCAGCGCCCGGCTCTGGGCTCAGATCATAGGGCCCACAGGTGCGCGGGTATAGTCCGACACAGGCTTGTAGCCAATCGGACCAAGCAATAGACCTTTGATCAATGGAACGTCACACGGGTCGAGCTAGACTAAAGCAGTGTCTGTAAGGCGAGCCCTGGCTGACAGCGCGCTTGCCCGAGAGAAGGAGGCACACATGAGCCTGACCCTGGCAATCCTCATGCTGGTAGGTATGTGGCTGAGCGTCGCAGCCGCCATGCTGTGGGGTGTACTGCGTATCGTGCGGCGTCATTCCCATCATCACTCCCTGCCCCCGCAGGGCCTGGCCAAACCTCAGGTTGGGCACAGGGTACGGCGGCAAGTGGAGGCGCATTAAAACTCACGCTTTTGTGATGGTCCATTCGCGGGGCCCACCCCTGGCTTCAAGGCCAGCGGTGGGCCTGCGCCTTTTACATCAACCTTCTGCCGCTTCGCGCTTGAGCCGCGCCCGACGGGCCATGATGTTGAGGACCTCGATCAAGGTCGAGAAGGCCATCGCTGCGTACACATACCCTTTCGGTACATGAGCCCCCATGCCTTCGGCGATCAGGGTCATGCCGATCATGATCAGGAAGCCCAGGGCCAGCATCACCACGGTCGGGTTGTCATTGATGAACTTGGCCAGCGGGTCGGCCGCCACCAGCATTACGATCACGGCAGCGATCACGGCAATGATCATGATCGGCAAGTGCTCGGTCATACCCACGGCGGTAATGATGCTGTCGATCGAGAAGACGATATCCAGCAGCAGGATCTGGCCAATGGCTGCGGCAAAACCCAAGGTGATGGTGGAACCGGCCTTGGACTCTTCCTTGGCACCATGCGGGTCGACGTTCTCGTGGATTTCCTTGGTGGCCTTCCACAGCAGGAATAAGCCACCTGCGATCAGAATCATGTCCTTCCACGAGAAGCTGTGGCCGAACACATCGATCACCGGCTCGGTCAATTGCACGATCCAGGCCACGGTGCTGAGCAGCGCCAGGCGCATGACCAGGGCCATGCTGATACCAATGCGCCGCGCCTTGGAACGGTATTCCATGGGTAGCTTGTTGGTCAGGATGGAGATGAAGATCAGGTTGTCGATGCCGAGCACGATCTCCATGGCCACCAAGGTGGCGAGGGCGACCCAGGCGGTCGGGCTTGCGGCGAGTTCCAGCAAATATTCCATTTAATCAATCCTGCATCGGGTCTTGGGGTCAGATGTCCTGGGTCTTTTCGTGCTTTTCAGCATCTTTGGGCGGCTGGCCTTCGCTGCCGATGGCATCGCTCAGGGCCTGCTGGGCCGCTTCGTTGGTCTTGTCGATGGCCTGCTTGGCCGACTGGGCGGCCTGGTCGAGCATCTGCTGGGCAGATTTTTCAGCCTGATCGCAGCCGGCCAGGGTGAACAGGGCCAGGGCCAGCACCAAAGGCGTGCCAATGGATTTAAGCTGCAACATGGGTTCCTCGCTTGTCGATATTCCGGCGGCGCGCAACGCGCCTCATGGAGTCGCATTCTAGAGAGGCGAATACATCAGGAAAATTCGTATTTTCAGCGGTTATACTTCGGTTTTTACGAATCGAGAAATACACCGATGCTCAACTATCGCCAGTTGCACTACTTCTGGGCCGTGGCCAAGACCGGCAGCATCGCGCGTGCCAGCGAGCAGTTGAACCTCACCCCGCAGACCATCAGCGGGCAGATCAGCCTGTTCGAGCAGACGTATGGCCTTGAATTGTTCCAGCGAGTCGGTCGGCAGTTGGAGCTGACCGAGACCGGCCGCCAGACGTTGGTGTATGCCGAGCAGATGTTCCAACTCGGCGGCGAGCTGGAAGCCATGCTGCGCGCCGGTCCGCAAGAGCAGATTCTGTTTCGCGTGGGGGTGGCCGACGTTGTCCCCAAATCCATCGTCTATCGCCTGCTGGCGCCGACCATGGAGCTGGACGAGGTGCTGCGCATCAATTGCCGGGAAGACAAACTCGAGCGGCTGCTGGCGGACCTGGCGATTCAGCGCCTGGACCTGGTCATTTCCGACAGCCCGATGCCCAACCACCTGGATATCAAGGGCTACAGCCAGAAGCTCGGCGAGTGTGGCCTGAGTTTCTTCGCCACCCAGGCGTTGGCGCAACGCCTTGCCGGCCCCTTCCCTGCCTGCCTCGACGATGCACCGCTGTTGATTCCGGGCCAGGAGACCGTGGTGCGCAGCCGTTTGCTGCGCTGGCTGGGGGAACAGCAGGTACAGCCGCGGATCGTTGGCGAGTTCGACGACAGCGCCTTGATGCAGGCGTTTGGCCAATCGGGCAGCGGCATTTTCGTGGCGCCCAGCGTGATCGCCGAGGAAGTGTGCCGCCAGTATGGCGTGCAACTGATCGGGCAGACCGAAGCGGTGCATGAGTCGTTCTATGCCATTTCGGTGGAGCGCAAGGTCAAGCACCCAGGGATCGTCGCCATTACCGAGGGGGCGCGACGGGAGTTGTTCCACTGGTGATGTGCTCGCCGCTTCGCGCGTGAACCCTGAAGACCGCGAACCTGCCCGACAAAGGTCTATGGTAAAGTCTCGCCCTTTTTGAACATGCCGGGATATCGCTGCATATGACCCCCTTCTTCCGCCTTCTCAACCGCACCAGCCTGGTGACGCAGATCGTCATCGGCCTGCTGGCCGGCATCGCCCTGGCGCTGCTCGCACCCGACGTCGCCCGCGACCTGGCGTTCCTCGGCAAGGTGTTCGTCAGCGCCCTCAAGGCAGTGGCACCCATTCTGGTGTTCATTCTGGTCATGGCCTCGATCGCCAACCACCGCCACGGCCAGGAAACCCACATACGGCCGATCCTGTGGCTGTACCTGCTGGGCACCTTCGCCGCAGCGGTGGTGGCCGTGGTCGCCAGCATGCTGTTCCCGTCCCACCTGGTGCTGAGTGCCGGCGACGCCACGCTGAGTGCGCCGGGCGGTATCACCGAGGTCCTGCAAAACCTGCTGCTGAGCGCGGTCGACAACCCGGTCAACGCCTTGCTCAATGCCAACTTCATTGGCGTGCTGACCTGGGCGATTGGCCTGGGCGTGGCCCTGCGCCATGCCGGCGAAACCACCCGCACTGTGGTCGAGGACCTGTCCAACGGGGTTACCTTGATCGTGCGCGTGGTCATCCGCTTCGCCCCGCTGGGCATCTTCGGCCTGGTCAGTGCCACCCTCGCCCAGTCGGGCCTCGATGCCCTGTTCGGCTATCTGCACCTGCTGGCCGTGCTGATCGGCTGCATGCTGTTTGTGGCCCTGGTGATGAACCCGCTGATCGTGTTCTGGAAGATTCGCCGCAACCCGTACCCGCTGACCCTGCTGTGCCTGCGCGAGAGCGGTATCACGGCGTTCTTCACCCGCAGCTCGGCGGCCAACATCCCGGTCAACCTGGCCCTGTCGGAGCGTCTTGGCCTGCATGAAGACACCTATTCGGTGTCGATCCCGCTGGGCGCGACCATCAACATGGCGGGCGCAGCGATCACCATCACCGTACTGACACTGGCCGCTGTGCATACCCTGGGTATCCCGGTCGACCTGCCGACTGCCGTGCTGCTCAGCGTGGTGGCGGCTGTCTGTGCGTGCGGCGCCTCGGGCGTGGCAGGTGGTTCGCTGTTGTTGATCCCGCTGGCGTGCAGCCTGTTCGGCATCCCCAGCGAGATTGCCATGCAGGTGGTGGCGGTGGGCTTCATCATTGGTGTGCTGCAGGACTCGGCGGAGACTGCGCTGAATTCGTCGACCGACGTGCTGTTCACCGCGGCGGCGTGCCAGGCTGAGGAACGACGCGGGGCGTGAGGCTGTCGGGGCCGTGTTGCGGCCCCAATTGCCTTAATCAACGGCTTTACCTACGCTAGTGGCCTTTTCCTCGCAATGAGACAGGGCCATGTCCGAACACGAAACCGTAGGTGAAGGCCGTTTCAACAGCACCGAGATCCGCATTCTCGGCTCGCTGATCGAAAAGCAGGCCACCAGCCCGGAAAGCTACCCACTGACCCTCAATGCCCTGGTCCTGGCCTGCAACCAGAAGACCAGCCGGGAACCGGTGATGAACCTCACCCAAGGCCAGGTCGGCCAGGCCCTGCGGGCGCTCGAAGGCCAAGGCATGACCCGCTTGCAGATGGGCAGCCGCGCCGACCGCTGGGAGCAGCGGGTGGACAAGGCCCTGGAATTGGTGCCGGCGCAACTGGTGCTGATGGGCCTGATGTTCTTGCGCGGCCCGCAAACCCTCAACGAGTTGCTCAGCCGCAGCAACCGCCTGCATGAATTCGATGACACCGAGCAGATCCAGCACCAGCTGGAACGCCTGATTTCAAGGGACCTTGCCCTGCACCTGCCGCGCCAGGCAGGCCAGCGCGAAGACCGCTATACCCATGCATTGGGCGACCCGGCAGAAATCGAAGCGATCATGGCCGCACGCCAACAGGAAGGCGGTGCCCGCAGCAGCGGTGGCAGTGTTTCGGAAGAGCGCATGGAGGCCTTGGAAGCCCGGATTGCAGCGCTGGAGGCGCGCCTGGCCGAACTCGAAGGCTGAGCCATTAGTGCTCGGGGTCGGGGAAATTGCGACAGCTCTTGCGCTCAGCCAGCTCCCGCTCACTGGGGCGCTGGTCGACGAACACGGTGCGGCCGTCGGCGTAGATTTCGAGGAAGCCCCAGTGCAGGTCCTGCTCTTTCTGCCCGGGCTTGGGTGGCACTAGCCACCAGGGTTCGCGGCTGATCAGGGTCATGGTGAGCTTCCTGAGGGTGTCTGGGGTAATGATAGACACCCTCAGGCTGCTGCTGACTTACGCCGGGGCCGAAGCCCGAATCAGGTGGTCGAAGGCCGCCAGCGAAGCCTTGGCGCCCTCACCCACGGCAATGACGATCTGCTTGTACGGCACGGTGGTCACATCACCCGCGGCAAACACGCCGGGGATGTTGGTCGCGCCCTTGGCATCGACAATGATCTCGCCACGCGGCGACAGCTCGACGGTGCCTTTGAGCCAGTCGGTATTGGGCAACAGGCCGATCTGCACGAAGATGCCTTCCAGCGCCAGGTCATGCAGCTCATCGCTGGCGCGATCCTTGTAGCGCAACCCCGTCACCTTCTCACCATCGCCGACCACTTCGGTGGTCAGTGCGCGGGTGATCACCTTGACGTTCGGCAGGCTGTGCAGCTTGCGTTGCAACACGGCGTCGGCACGCAACTGGCTGTCGAACTCGATCAGGGTCACCTGGGCGACGATGCCCGCCAAATCGATGGCCGCTTCCACGCCCGAGTTGCCGCCGCCGATCACCGCCACACGCTTGCCCTTGAACAGTGGGCCATCACAGTGCGGGCAGTAAGCCACGCCACGGGCACGGTATTGCTGCTCGCCCGGCACGTTCATTTCGCGCCAGCGTGCACCGGTGGCCAGGATCACGGTCTTGGCCTTGAGCGACGCACCGCCCGCCAGACGCACTTCGTGCAGGCCGCCATCGGTGGCCGGGATCAGCGCTTCACCGCGCTGCAGGTTCATGATGTCGACGTCGTACTGCTTGACGTGTTCTTCCAGCGCAGTGGCCAGTTTCGGCCCTTCGGTTTCCTGCACCGAGATAAAGTTCTCGATGGCCAGGGTGTCGAGCACCTGGCCGCCGAAACGCTCGGCGGCAACACCGGTACGGATACCTTTACGCGCGGCATAGATCGCGGCCGCAGCGCCGGCCGGGCCACCGCCGACGATCAGTACATCGAAAGCGTCCTTGGCGTTGATCTTTTCGGCCTGGCGGCTGCCGGCACTGGTGTCGATCTTGCCCAGAATCTCTTCCAGGCCCATGCGGCCCTGGCCGAACACTTCACCGTTCAGGTAGATGCTCGGTACCGCCATGACTTTGCGCGATTCGACTTCGTCCTGGAACAGCGCGCCGTCGATGGCCACGTGGCGCACGTTGGGGTTGAGCACCGCCATCAGGTTCAGCGCCTGGACCACGTCCGGGCAGTTCTGGCACGACAGCGAGAAGTAGGTTTCAAAGGTGAATTCGCCTTGCAGCCCTTGGATCTGCTCGATCACTTCGGCGCTGGCCTTGGACGGGTGGCCACCGACTTGCAGCAGCGCCAGCACCAGGGAGGTGAATTCATGGCCCATGGGGATGCCGGCGAAACGCAGGCTGATGTCAGCCCCAGGGCGATTGAGCGAGAACGATGGACGACGAGCGTCGGTCCCGTCCGCGCGCAGGGTAATCAGGTTCGACAGGCCGGCGATTTCCACCAGCAGGTCGTGCAATTCGCGGGATTTCGCGCCGTCGTCGAGGGAAGCAACGATCTCGATCGGCTGGGTGACCCGCTCCAGGTAGGTTTTCAGTTGCGATTTAAGCGTGGCGTCCAACATACGGGCGATTCCTTTTTCAATCTTCAGATACAAAAACGCCCAGGCAACAGCGCCCGGGCGTTTGGCGGGGCGGTAAGTACTTCAGCTTTGGCGGCTGCTTACCGCCCTCGACTGGCGCATAACGTCTATTCGTTCGTGAAGTGCCGAGCGGCGATCAGTTTCAACGCAGCATGATCGTCGCGCAGGCACTTATTGGACGACGATTAGATCTTGCCGACCAGGTCCAGGGATGGCGCCAGGGTAGCCTCGCCTTCTTTCCACTTGGCCGGGCAGACTTCGCCTGGGTGGGCAGCGACGTACTGGGCAGCCTTGACCTTGCGCAGCAGTTCGCTGGCATCACGGCCTACACCACCGTCGTTGATTTCGACGATCTTGATCTGGCCTTCCGGGTTGATCACGAAGGTACCGCGATCGGCCAGGCCGGCTTCTTCGATCAGCACGTCGAAGTTGCGCGAGATGACGTGGGTCGGGTCACCGATCAGCGGGTACTTGATCTTGCCGATGGTTTCCGAAGTGTCGTGCCAGGCTTTGTGGGTGAAGTGGGTGTCGGTGGACACGCCGTAGATTTCCACGCCGAGCTTCTGGAACTCTGCGTAGTTGTCAGCAAGGTCACCCAGCTCGGTCGGGCAAACGAAGGTGAAGTCGGCCGGGTAGAAGAACACGACAGACCACTTGCCTTTCAGGTCGGCTTCGCTTACCTGAACGAATTCGCCGTTGTGGAAGGCGGTGGCGTTGAACGGTTTGACCTGGCTGTTGATGATAGGCATGAGAGACGCTCCTTCATGGGGTTGAAATCAGTTGACGGAGAGAATCCTAACCGCTGGCCCCCAGAAAGGCTCATTGGCAAACCTGATGCTGGCGATTGGTTTTGGCTATAACCAGGGTCTATTAATAGAAGAGATAGCGCTGAGCGGCGGTTGCTTTGTGTAGGAGCGGCCTTGCGTCGCGATGGGCGGCGAAGCGGCCCCAGGATTTCGGCGTCGAAACACAGATCCTGGGGCCGCTTCGCCCCCCATCGCGACGCAAGGCCGCTCCTACAAAGGCCAGAGGTGCTTTTAGCGGGTAACGGTGCGCATCGTCACGAATTCTTCGGCCGCGGTCGGGTGCACGCCGATGGTCTCGTCAAACTGCTGCTTGGTCGCGCCCGCCTTCAGCGCAATCCCCAGGCCCTGCACGATCTCGCCGGCATCCGGCCCGACCATGTGGCAGCCCAGCACCTTGTCGGTCTCGGCATCGACCACCAGCTTCATCAGGGTCTTTTCCTGGATGTCGGTCAAGGTCAGCTTCATGGCCCGGAAACGGCTCTCGAAGATCTGCACCTTATGGCCGGCCTCCAGCGCCTGTTCCTCGGTGAGGCCAACGGTACCGATCGGCGGCTGGCTGAACACCGCAGTGGGGATGTTCTGGTAGTCCACCGGGCGGTACTGCTCGGGCTTGAACAAGCGCCGCGCAACGGCCATGCCTTCGGCCAGCGCCACTGGGGTGAGCTGCACGCGACCGATCACATCGCCAATGGCCAGAATCGACGGCGCGGTGGTCTGGTACTGCTCATCGACGCGAATGTAGCCCCGTGCATCCAGCTCGACGCCCGTGTTCTCCAGGCCCAAATTGTCGAGCATCGGACGCCGCCCAGTGGCGTAGAACACACAGTCGGCAACCAGCTCGCGGCCATCCTTGAGGGTGGCCTTGAGGCTGCCGTCGTCCAGCTGGTCGATGCGCTGGATATCCGCGTTGAACTGCAGATCGAGGCCGCGTTTTTCCAGCTCTTCCTTCAAGTGCGTGCGCACCGAACCATCAAACCCGCGCAGGAACAGATCGCCCCGGTACAGCAAACTGGTATCGGCCCCCAGCCCCTGGAAGATGCCGGCAAACTCGACGGCGATGTAGCCACCGCCCACCACCAACACGCGGCGCGGCAACGCCTTGAGGTAGAACGCTTCGTTGGAAGTGATGGCCAGTTCCTTGCCAGGGATGTCCGGCACCTGCGGCCAGCCGCCGGTGGCGATGAGGATGTGCTCGGCGGTATAGCGCTGGCCGTCGACTTCCACCTCGTTGGCGCCAGTCAGGCGTGCATGGCCCTGCAACAGGGTCACCCCGCTGTTGACCAGCAGGTTGCGGTAGATACCGTTGAGGCGCTCGATCTCCCGGTTTTTGTTGGCAATCAGGGTGCCCCAGTCGAAATGCCCTTCTTCCAGGGTCCAGCCGAAGCCTGCGGCCTGTTCCAGCTCGTCGGCGACATGCGCGCCATACACCAGCAGTTTTTTCGGCACACAGCCGACGTTGACGCAGGTACCGCCCAGGTAGCGGCTTTCGGCTACCGCCACCTTCGCGCCGAAGCCCGCGGCAAAACGCGCTGCGCGCACACCGCCGGACCCGGCACCAATCACGAACAGATCAAAATCGTAGGCCATTTATTCAGTCTCCTAGGCTGGCGCCCAGCATACCGCCGTTGGCCGCCGCAAACAAAAAAGCCACCCCGAGGGGTGGCTTGCAGACCAGCGGGGCTTATCAGTAAGCCTTGCCAGTCTTGTAGTAGTTCTCGAAGCAGAAGTTGGTCGCGTCGATGTAGCCTTCGGCGCCACCGCAGTCGAAACGCTTGCCCTTGAACTTGTAGGCAATCACGCAGCCATCTTTGGCCTGCTGCAGCAGGGCGTCAGTGATCTGGATTTCGCCGCCTTTGCCCGGCTCGGTATTGGCGATGATATCGAAGATGTCCGGGGTCAGGATGTAGCGCCCGATGATCGCCAGGTTCGAAGGCGCGTCTTCCGGTGCAGGCTTTTCGACCATGTTGGTGACACGGTAGATGTCGTCGCGGATCATCTCACCGGCGATCACACCGTACTTGTTGGTTTCCTGCGGGTCGACTTCCTGGATGGCGACGATCGAGCAGCGGTACTGCTTGAACAGTTTGACCATCTGGGTCAGTACGCCGTCACCTTCCGGGTTGACGCACAGGTCGTCAGCCAGCACCACCGCGAACGGTTCGTCGCCGATCAGCGGGCGGCCGGTGAGGATCGCGTGGCCCAGGCCCTTCATCTCGGTCTGACGGGTGTAGGAGAAGGAGCACTCGTTGAGCAGACGACGGATACCGACCAGGTACTTTTCCTTGTCGGTGCCCTTGATCTGGTTTTCCAGCTCGTAGCTGATGTCGAAGTGGTCTTCCAGGGCACGCTTGCCACGGCCGGTCACAATGGAGATCTCGTTCAGGCCGGCATCCAGCGCTTCTTCAACGCCATACTGGATCAGTGGCTTGTTGACCACCGGCAGCATTTCCTTGGGCATGGCTTTGGTAGCGGGCAGGAAGCGGGTGCCGTAACCGGCGGCCGGGAACAAGCATTTCTTGATCATATACGTCCTTAAACAAAGGCTAGGCCTGTGGAATTCGGCGCAGTCTAATCAGGCGGCAGTCACCTTACAATGCCCCGCCTGAGGCCGACCGATGCCATGATAGAGATAACCCAGTGTAGATAGTTCCAAGGGATCGTAAATATTGCGCCCATCAAATAGCACTGGCATACGCATAAGCCCCCGCACACGCACGAAATCCGGCTGCCGAAACTGCTTCCATTCGGTCACCAGCACCAGGGCGTCTGCGCCCTCGACACAGGCGTAAGGGTCTTCGCTCAGGCGCAACTGACCGCTGGCCACGGCCTGCGGATAACGCCCCTGCATGCCGCCAAGTGCCACCGGGTCGCAGGCCTGTACCCGGGCCCCCGCCGCAAGCAACGCATCGATCAGCACCAGGCTGGGCGCCTCGCGAAGGTCGTCAGTGCCCGGTTTGAAGGCCAGCCCCCAGAGCGCGACGCTACGCCCACGCATGAAGCCGCCAAAGTGCTGGTGCAGCGCCTTGAACAGCAAGGTCTTCTGTTCGTCGTTGCGTGCCTGCACCGCCTGCAAAATCGCGGCCTGGTAGCCCTGCTGCTCGGCAGTGCAAAGCAGGGCCCGGACATCCTTGGGGAAGCACGAACCGCCGTAGCCACACCCGGCATAGATAAAATGGCTGCCGATGCGCCGATCACTGCCGATGCCCCGGCGCACCTGCTCGATGTCCACATCCAGCTGTGCGCAAAGCCCCGCCAGCTCATTGATGAAGGAAATCTTGGTGGCCAGAAAGGCGTTGGCGGCGTATTTGCTGAACTCGGCGGCGCGGGGCGCCATCAACAGAATGCGTTCGCAGTTACGCACAAAGGGTGCATACAGCCGCTGCAGGCACTGGCCGGCCGCCGCACTGTCGCTGCCGATAATGATGCGGTCGGGGCGCATGAAGTCATCGATGGCGCTGCCCTCCTTGAGAAACTCGGGGTTGCTCGCCACCTCGACAGCAAAGCCTGCGCCACGCGCGCGCAAACCGACTGCAATGTGCCGGGCCACCCGCTCTGCAGTACCTACCGGTACTGTCGACTTGTTCACCACCAGGCTTGGGCGTGTCAGGTGGCGCCCCAGGCTGTCGGCAACGCCCAGCACATGCTGCAGATCGGCCGAACCGTCCTCCTGGCTGGGCGTGCCCACGGCGATAAACACCACCTCGGCACTGGCCAGCGCCTGCTGCCAATCATCGCTGAACAGCAGGCGGCCCGCCTGCATGCCGCTATGCAAGAGTGCCGGCAGGCCTGGCTCGTGGATCGGGCTCTGGCCCTGGCGCAACTGCATCAAGCGCTGCGGATCACGTTCCAGGCAGGTCACCCGGTTGCCCATTTCGGCAAAACAGGCCGCCGTTACCAAGCCGACATACCCCGCCCCGATCACACAGAGTTCCATGGCCGCGCTCCTTGAGGATGATGGCGGTCATTGCAACCCGAAGGTGGTTGCAGGGCGGTGACGGGCAGATGACAAAAGAAGGCGGCCGGCGCAGCAAACCCGTCAGCTACCCGTTCCCTGCCCGATCAACACCCCCTCGACTTGCTGGCCATACAGGTTCACCCCGTCATTGGCATGAAACTTCAGCCGCGTCTTCTCCACAGACCCCTCCACCAAGCGCGGGTCCTGCGGCCGTTCGTGGCGGTTGATCCACGCCGCCACATCCCAGGCCTGTTGATCGCTCAAGCTGCCCGGTTTGCCCAGTGGCATGTTGTACTTGATGAAGGACGCTGCCGTGTTGATCCGGTGCATACCGGCCCCCCAGTTGTAGGAGTCCTTGCCCCACAGCGGCGGCATCACGTACTCACCGGCCACCTTCTGCCCTTCGCCGTTGTCACCATGGCAAATCGCACATTGCTCACGGTAAACCTGCTGGCCGCGCTTGAAGTCGTAGCCACCCTGGGGTTGCGCCACGTCCGGATAGCCGCGACCCGCGATCTCGACGCCTGTGGGTGCCTTGGTCGACAACCAGTAGGCATACACCGACAGCGCCGTCATCTGCGGGCTGTCTGCCGCCGGCGGCTTGCCGTTCATGCTGAACTGGAAACACCCCTGGATGCGCTCGGCATAGGTGTTGACCTTGTCGTTTTTCTTGCGATAGGCCGGGTACATCGGGTACGCGCCCCACATCGGCGCGGAGTGTGCCAGCCGCCCCTGGTCGAGGTGGCAGTTGCTGCAGTTCAAACCGTTACCCACGGCTTCCGGCATCTTGCGTCGGGTATCGACAAACAAGGCATGGCCCTCGCGGACCATCTTGCCAAAGGCATTGTCCGGCAACTCGCTTTCGGCGGGCGGCACGAACTGCGGCGCGGCCTGCACGCCTGGCACCTTCAACTGCGACTGGTCTTCCATGGCGATCGGGGCCGCCTGGGCACTGCCCATGGCCAACAGCAGCGCGGCGGGAATCAAGGGCTTCATGGCGTGACCTCCTGGCGGGCGGGGCGGGCGAAGAACTCGGCAATGGCCTTGACCTCGTCATCGGTCATGGCCTTGGCCACGCCGACCATCAGTTGGTTGGGGTCATTGCTGCGGCTGCCGTCGCGCCAGGCATTGAGCTGCGCCATCAAGTAAGCCGCAGGCTGGCCTGCCAAGGGCGGAAAATGCTCACCTACACCACTGCCACCAGGGCCGTGGCATTGCACACAACCGGGTATCTGTCGCCCCCAGTCACCGTACAGGGCCATGCGCGTGGTGGGGTCATCGGCAATCTGCTGGCGGCGCAGGTCAGCCGCTGGCTCGGCCGGTAGGCTGGCCAGGTACGCGCTGACCGCCTTGATCTCGTCTTCGCTCAAAGCCTTGGCGAGCGGTTCCATCACCGGCTGCTTGCGCGTGCCATCACGCCAGTCGTGCAACTGTTTGCTCAGGTAGCCGGCGGGTAACCCGGCCAAACGGGGGAACCCAGCGGCGGCAATGCCCTTGCCGTCTGGCCCATGGCAACCTAGGCAGGCCATGGCGGCGGGGTTCGCCCCGCCCTGGGTGAAGATTTTCTGGCCATCGGCGGCATGCGCCGTGGGCCAGGCCAGGATCAGCAAGCTGCCGATCACGACTCGACTAAACGGTGTCATCACGAATCTCCATTTCTTTTGTTATAAGCTTAGGCTTAAAAAACATAAGCAAATGGATACTAGCCCCGTAAGGCAAATCGCAACAACGCCAGACTCGCCAAGCGAGGGTTATTGGCTTTTTAACCGCGAATCAATTGCGCCAGATCAATGGCCAGAAATGCACTGCGTCGTCGCCGTGCGCACGTCGCCCAGGCGCAGCGGGAAGTTGTTCAACCGCTCACGCAGTTTGATGCTGCTGCCGCTGCCACGCTTGTCGATATCGACCAGCGCCGCAGGCCCGGCCCCGGACGTCAGCTTCTGCGGCACGATCAGGCGCAGGCCGTCGCCTCGCGGCTCCTCGACCAACGGATCACGGGTATCGGCCAGCTTCTGCTTGATGCAATCTGCGTATTCACGCGGCGTCTTGCCAGAGATCACATCCATTGTTTCGCGCGATTGTTCAAGCTCCGAAACGCTGACACAGCCACCCAGCGTCAGGGACAACGCCGCTACCATCCATTTCATTTGCAGCACCTCTGCCTTTCAAGAATCCCGTTCGACCACCGCCGGGCTGTTTTGCTCCCTGCTTTGGCAGATTTATCTACGCCTGGCCAACAGGCGCGGCAGTGTAACGCTACATCGTGGTATCTTTCGCCTTTGCAGATCCAAACCTTGCGGAGCATCACATGAAATTCGTACACCAGCGCGAGCACCTGAACGAAGACGATATCGTCGTCATCGAGTGCTCCCAGCGCTGCAACATCCGCCTGATGAACGACGCCAACTTCCGCAGTTTCAAAAATGGCGGCCGGCACACCTACCACGGGGGTGCTTTTGACCAGTTCCCGGCAAAGATCACCGTGCCAAGTACCGGTTTCTGGAACATCACCCTCGATACCGTGACCACTCGCCCGATCTCGGTAACGCGCAAACCGACCTTGACCCACAAGATCAAGATCATCCGTCGCTCGTCGTCGAAACTCAGATAAGACCGCCATGACCCAGACCATCAAGTACGTCATCAAATACAAACTCGACGGCGAGCGCCGCTTTGAATTCGCGTTCATGCCCGAGGCTTCCGTGGAGCAGGCCCTGCAAGCGCTGCAAAAGATCCACGGCGACGATGCCGTGAAGATCAGCGACATCCAGGTCAGCAAGGCCCTGTAAACGCCCAAGTGCACTGCCGTACCGATCACGCTGCCCCGCAAGGAGAATCGCATGAGCCAGTGGCCTGACCGTCGCATCCTCGATCTGCTGGGCATCGAGCTGCCCATTCTCCAGGCGCCGATGGCCGGTGCGACCGGCTCGGCCATGGCCATTGCCGTGGGCGCTGCGGGCGGCCTCGGTGCGCTGCCCTGCGCCATGCTCACCGCCGCGCAGATCGCTGAAGAGATCGAAGCATTTCGCGCCGCCTGCCCTGGGCGCCCGCTGAACCTGAACTTCTTCTGCCACCAGCCACCGCTGCCCGATGCCGAGCGCGATGCGCGCTGGAAGCAGGCACTGAAGCCTTACTACAGCGAATTGGGTGCCGACTTCGAGGCCCCTACCCCGGTCTCCAACCGTGCGCCTTTCGATGAGCAAAGCTGCCAACTGGTCGAGCGACTGCGCCCTGAAGTGGTGAGTTTCCATTTCGGCCTGCCCGCGCCGCAGTTGCTGCAGAGGGTCAAGGCAACCGGCGCCAAGGTGCTGTCCAGCGCCACCACGGTGGCAGAAGCGGTGTGGCTGGAGCGCCACGGCTGCGACGCGATCATCGCCATGGGCTATGAAGCCGGCGGCCATCGCGGCATGTTCCTCAGCGAAGAAATCACCAGCCAGATTGGCACTTTCGCCCTGGTGCCGCAGATTGCCGATGCGGTCAAGGTGCCGGTGATTGCAGCCGGCGGCATCGGCGACCACCGCGGCCTGGTCGCGGCCCTGGCCCTCGGCGCGTCGGCCGTGCAGATCGGCACGGCCTACCTGTTCTGCCCTGAGGCCAAGGTTTCTGCCGCTCACCGCCACGCTCTGGACACCGCGCCGGCCAGCGAAACCGCACTGACCAATCTGTTCACCGGCCGCCCGGCGCGGGGCATCATCAATCGCGTCATGCGCGAGCTGGGTCCGATGAGCGAGCTGGCACCGCGCTTTCCGCTGGCGGGTGGCGCGCTGATGCCGCTGCGCGCAATCACCGACCCCCAGGGCAACAGCGACTTCAGCAACCTCTGGTCAGGCCAGGCGCTGCGCCTGGGCAGGCACTTGCCGGCAGGTGAGCTGACCCAGGATATCGCCGACAAGGCCCTGCAACAAATCGGGCGCTGAACCCGGTTGGCGAACGCCTATAACACAGTTGCCCTCAGGCCCTTCCCGGCCAATGGCGTATCGCTATATAGTTAACGCTATAACGATAATCCCAAGGAGCTGTCTTCATGCGAATCCGCCCACTGCACCTGGCTGCCACTGCCCTGGCCAGCCTGATCTGCCTCAACACTGCCTGGGCCGACGAGGTTCAGGTCGCGGTCGCAGCTAACTTCACAGCACCGATCCAGGCCATCGCCAAGGACTTCGAGAAAGACACCGGCCACAAGCTGGTTGCAGCCTACGGTGCCACCGGGCAGTTCTACGCACAAATCAAGAACGGTGCGCCGTTCGAAGTGTTCCTCGCCGCCGATGACAGCACCCCAGCCAAGCTCGAGCAAGAAAACGAAATCGTACCCGGTTCGCGTTTCACCTACGCCATCGGCACCCTGGCCCTCTGGTCGGCGAAGGAAGGTTACGTGGACGCCAAGGGCGAAGTGCTGAAAAAGAACGCCTACAAGCACCTGTCCATCGCCAACCCTAAAGCCGCCCCTTACGGCCTGGCCGCGACGCAGGTGCTGGACAAACTGAACCTGACCGAGGCCACCAAGGGCAAGATCGTCGAAGGCCAGAACATCACCCAGGCCTTCCAGTTCGTATCCACCGGCAATGCCGAGCTGGGCTTCGTTGCCCTGTCGCAGATCTACAAGGACGGCAAGGTAACCAGCGGCTCGGCCTGGATCGTGCCGTCCGCGCTGCACGACCCCATCCGCCAGGACGCCGTGATCCTCAACAAGGGCAAAGACAATGCCGCCGCCAAGGCGCTGGTCGAGTACCTGAAGGGCCCGAAAGCCGCAGCGGTGATCAAGTCCTACGGTTATGAAATCTGATGCCACTGGACGCCAGTGACCTGGGGGCAATCTGGCTGACCGTCAAACTAGCCAGCTTGACCACCCTGATTCTGCTGGTCCTCGGTACGCCCATCGCCTGGTGGCTGGCACGCACGCGTTCGTGGTTACGCGGGCCGGTGGGCGCCGTGGTGGCGTTGCCGCTGGTGCTGCCACCGACGGTGATCGGCTTTTACCTGCTGATCGCCCTCGGCCCGCACGGTTGGCTCGGCCAGGCTACCCAGGCGCTAGGCCTGGGTAGCGTGGTGTTCAGCTTCACGGGGTTGGTGATCGGCTCGGTGATCTATTCCATGCCGTTCGTGGTGCAGCCGCTGCAAAATGCCTTTGGCGCTATCGGCCAACGGCCACTGGAAGTTGCAGCCACCCTGCGCGCCAGCCCCTGGGACACCTTCGTTCATGTGGTACTGCCGCTGGCCCGCCCCGGCTTCGTCACCGCGAGCATCCTGGGTTTCGCCCATACCGTGGGCGAGTTTGGCGTGGTGCTGATGATTGGCGGCAACATCCCCGACAAGACCCGCGTGGTCTCGGTACAGATCTTCGATCACGTCGAGGCCATGGAATATTCGCAAGCCCACTGGCTGGCCGGTGCCATGCTGGTGTTCTCGTTCCTGGTGCTGCTATTGCTATACGCTGGGCGCCGCGGCAAGGCTGGCTGGAGCTGAAATGACTGGATCGATTGTGGCGCGCCTGGAGTTGGCGCGCGACGACTTTACCCTGGATGTCGACCTGCTGCTGCCAGGGCGCGGTATCAGCGCGCTGTTCGGCCACTCCGGCTCGGGCAAGACGTCATGCCTGCGCTGCCTGGCGGGGCTGGAGCGGGCTGCCAGCGCGTATATCGAGATCAACGGCGAGGTTTGGGAAGACAGCGCGAGCGGCTATTTCCAGGCGCCGCATCTGCGACCGGTGGGCTACGTATTCCAGGAAGCCAGCCTGTTCCCGCACCTGTCGGTACGCAGCAACCTGGAGTTCGGCTGGCGGCGAATTGCGCCGGGCGAGCGCAAGGTCAGCCTTGATCAGGCCTGCCAACTGTTGGGCATCGGCCACCTGCTGGCACGCCGCCCGGCCACCTTGTCCGGCGGCGAGGCCCAGCGCGTCGGCATTGCCCGTGCGCTGCTCAGCAGCCCACGGCTGTTGCTGATGGACGAGCCACTGGCGGCCCTCGACGGGCCGCGCAAGCGCGAGATCCTGCCGTACCTGGAGCGCCTGCATGACGAGCTGGAGATCCCGCTGGTGTATGTCAGCCACGCCCAGGACGAAGTGGCGCGGCTGGCAGACCACCTGGTGTTGCTGGAGCAAGGCCAGGCCGTGGCCAGCGGCCCGATCGGCGAAACGCTGGCGCGCCTCGACCTTTCATTGGCCCAGGGCGAGGACGCCGGGGTGGTGTTCGAAGGCCTGGTGGTCGGTCATGACCCTCATTACGATTTGCTCGACCTACGCCTGCCCGGCAGTAGCGCGCCACTCTTGCGCATCGCCCACCCTGCGCATGTCATGGGCAGTACCCTGCGGGTCAAGGTTCAGGCCCGCGATGTAAGCCTGGCCCTGGCCGCAGACAGCGCCTCGAGCATCCTCAATCGGTTGCCGGTGCGGGTGCGTGAAAGCCGCCCGGCAGACAACCCGGCCCATGTCCTGGTCAGCCTGGATGCCGGCGGCAATGCCTTGCTGGCGCGTATCACTCGCTATTCGGCAGACCAGTTGGGCCTGCACCCGGGCCAGGCACTGTTTGCCCAGATCAAGTCGGTGGCATTGTTGGGCTGAGCAACCACCACGCGGCCGTTGTCCATTGATCAGTGACCTGATCGAGGCCTGCCGCCAATGCTCGACTGCCCCCTGCCCCGCACCTTGCATTACGTTGACGACAGCCAACCGGGCCTGAGCCGGCGGCGCTGGCGCGACCGCTTCATCTACTTTGACGCCGAGGGCCAACGGGTGCGCGACGCCGACACCCTCGCGCGCATCGCCGCGCTGGTGATTCCGCCGGCGTACAGCGAAGTGTGGATCTGCGCCGACCCGCAGGGTCACCTGCAAGCCACTGGCCGCGACGCCCGTGGCCGCAAGCAGTACCGCTACCATGAGCAATGGCGCGAACTGCGTGACCAGCACAAATACGGGCGCATGCTGGCCTTTGCTCAGGCACTGCCGAAACTGCGCCTGCAACTGGAAACGCACCTGGCCCGCCCGGGCCTGGACCGGGAAAAGGTCATGGCACTGGTGGTGAGCCTGCTGGACCACACCCTGATCCGCATCGGCAACCAGCGTTACCTGCGCGACAACCAGTCATACGGGCTGACCACGCTGCGCAACCGCCACGTCAAGGTGCAAGGCGGCACCATCCGCTTCCAGTTCCGCGGCAAGCGCGGCGTCGAGCACGACGTCACCTTGCATGACCGGCGCCTGGCAAACCTGCTCAAGCGTTGCATGGAGCTGCCGGGCCAGGCGCTGTTCCAGTACCTAGACGAAGACGGCCAACGCCGCAGCGTCGGCTCCAGCGAGATCAACCAGTTTTTGCAGGAACTCACTGGCGCCGATTTCACTGCCAAGGACTACCGCACCTGGGCCGGCAGCAGCCTGGCGCTGGATCTGCTCAGGCCGCTGGCATGGGAGCCGGAAAGCGAAGCGAAGCGCCAGGTCGCAGCCATCGTCAAACAGGTCGCCACACGCCTGGGCAACACCCCGGCGGTGTGCCGACGCTGCTACATCCACCCGGCGGTGCTGGAACACTTTGCCCTCGGGCGGCTGGCCAGTTTGCCGCGCAAGCGTAACCGCAAGGGCCTGGACCCGGAGGAAGTCGCGTTGCTGTTATTTCTTCAGGCACTAGAGGAACAGTACGATCATTGACACTGTCTATTTAGGCCATGATGCAGAGAAATTTCCAATACGGGCTGAACCCCCCTATTCTTGCCACCGAGCACCTTCGCCGACAATCCGCTTGCGGTAACTATCGGCGCCTGCAACTGAAGACACGCAACAGAATTTGTCTGTCGGGGAATTCCTATCCGCCGAAAGCGTCTTTAATGAGAAGGAAGAGGGACTGGCTCCCACCGCCGCGGCAAATAGCCCGACGGATTTCAACATTACCAAGGAGAACTACATGCTGATACTCACCCGTAAGGTTGGCGAAAGCATCGTCATCAACGATGACATCAAAGTCACCATTCTGGGCGTCAAAGGGATGCAGGTGAGGATTGGTATCGACGCACCGAAAGATGTCCAGGTGCACCGCGAAGAGATCTTCAAGCGTATCCAGGCTGGCAGCCCGGCCCCGGAAAAACACGACGACTCGCACTGAGCGACCCCGCCTCAAGACGCACGGACGCGCTTGATCGACGGTGCCTCAGGTGCCCACCAGTTCGCGCACCTTGGCGATCATCCTGTCCATATCGAAGGGTTTGTCGAATACCGCGGCGAACAGTTCCGGGCACCCGTGGTTGGCCTGGCTAACCTGGCCGCCGCTCATCAAGATGACCGGCAGGTCGCTCAGGTGCAGCTCATCGCGCATCGAGCGCACCAGCTCTTCGCCATTGAGCAGGGGCATCATGTAGTCGGTGATCACCAGCTCGACGCGTTTTTCCTTGAGCGCTTCCAGGGCCTTGAGGCCATTGCTCGCCTTCTCCACCAGATAACCTTCATCCTCAAGGGCGAAGCCGAGGATGTCGGCGATCAGGTATTCGTCATCGACGATCAGAATGGTGTTCATCAGAGGGCCCGTCACCCGCTCCCCTGCGGCACAGGGGCCCCAGAGAGCACGCCGCTGGCGCCCTCGAAGGCCTTGCGCAAGGTGATGCCCTGGGGGCCGAGCAGCAGCTCGTGCAACGCAGGGTCATGGTGGCTGTCACGCACCTTGAGGATCGACAGCATGCGCCGCAGCTGCGACTGCAGCTCGACGAAGCGCATCAGCATCAGGTTGTCGACGATGCTCGACAGGTCCGCTGTCGGCGCAGTGATTTCCGAACCGAAGATGTCACGCATTTCCCAGGTCAACAGCACACTGACTTCACGTGCTCGCAGCTCAGCAGTCAAGGCGCGGAAAAACGCGTTGAGCCGCGTCGGGTCGATCGCCAGACGGCTGAAGGCACCCAGGCTGTCGATCACCACACGCTTGCTGCCTTGCGCCTCGACACGTTCAAGCAAGCGCGCGCCAACCTGGTCCAGCAAACCCTCCGTGGTGGGCTGCCAGCACAACTGCAGGGCACCTTCGCGCTCAAGTGCGGCAAAATCGTAGCCCAGCGACGCCGCTTTGAGGCGCAAGCGTTCGGGCGTTTCGTAGAAACCGAAGTGCACCCCTGGCGCCCGCGCGGTACATGCGCCCAGAAATGCCAGGCCCAGGGACGTCTTGCCGATACCGGAAGGCCCCATCAACAGGCTGACCGAGCCAGCGGCCAGCCCGCCACCGCACATTTCATCCAGGCTCAGGATGCCTGAAGAGACCCGGCTCAGCGTGGCGTTGCCCTTCTGACTGAGGTGACCGAGCAGCGACTCCAGCCGCGGAAACACATGCATGCCCGCTTCGTCGATCAGGCATTCGTGACGGCCCGACAAGGCTGCGCTGCCACGCGTCTTGCGCAACTGAATGTGGCGTACGGCACGGCTGCCGACCAGTTGCTCGCCCAGCTCGATCACCCCATCGACCATCGTGTGTTCCGGGCTGCCTTCGTCCAGCCGTGCACTGGTCAACAGCAACACGGTGCAGCCGGCAAAAGCTGCGTGGCCTTGCAGTTCCGAGACGAATTTTTTCGTGTCCAGGTGCGTCTGCGCACGCACGCGGGCATTGAGCACACCGTCCACGATGAGTAGGCTGGCCTGCTGGCGCCCGATCTCCTGGCGCAGCAACTTGACCACGGCATCGAGCCCTTCCTGCTCGAGGGCGTCGAAGGCACTGACGAACTGGATCTGGTCGCCAACCAGGCTCGGGTCGAAAAATTCAAGGGTACCCAGGTACTGGAACAGCCGCTCGTGGGATTCACTGAGCAACGTCGCCACCAGCACCCTGCCGCCAGTCTGCACGTGGTGACAGGCCAACTGATTGGCGAGAATGGTTTTACCCGCGCCGGGTGGGCCTTGAATGATGTACGACGCCCCCGCCACCAGCCCACCCCTGAGCAGCGCATCGAGCCCTTCGATCCCCGTCACCAGCCGCTTGAGTGCCTGTGCCATGGTTTCTACCTGTCGAGTTGGCGATCTGCTTGTGGGTCAGACGTGGGTAAATAAAGACGCATGCAGGTGCCCTTGCCGAGCACGCTGTCGACGCTGATGGCGCCATTGCTCTGCTTGGCGAAGCCATAGACCTGGCTGAGGCCCAGGCCGGTGCCCTTGCCGAATGCCTTGGTGGTGAAGAACGGCTCGAAAATGCGTGGCAGCACGTCAGGGGCGATCCCGCTTCCGCTGTCCTGCACCTCGAAGCACACGAAGCTGCCATGCAACCCCTCCACCTCACCGACAAGCTCGACAACCTCGGCCGCCATACGGATTTGGCCACTGCCCGGGATAGCATCGCGGGCATTGAACAACAGGTTCAGCAGCACCATCTGCAACTGCCCTGCATCCACTTCTATTGATGGCAAAGTTGACGGCAGGTGATGCTCCAGGTCGATGTCACTGGGCAGCGAATGTTCCAGCAGCCCACGGGTGGCGGCGATCAGTTCCAAGGGCGCGACGCGGCTGACATCGAGTTTGCGGTGTCGGGCAAAACTGAGCAGTTGCTGGGTCAGTTCGGTACCCCGCTGCCCCGCGTCGACAATGTGTTGCAGCATACGTTGGATACGCGCCGGGTCCTGAGCGTTCATGGCCAGCCGTGCCGAGCTCAGGATGATGGTCAGCATGTTGTTGAAATCATGCGCCAGCCCACCGGTCAGTTGACCAAGGGCTTCGAGCTTCTGCGCCTGGAACAGCTGGGCACGCACAGCATCGAGCTGCAGCGCAGAATCGCGCCGGTCAGTGATATCCCGGGTAACCTTGGCCAGGCCGACGATCTGCCCGAGATCGTCACGGATCACGTCCAGCGCGGCCATCGCCCAGAATTGCGAGCCGTCCTTGCGCACGCGCCACCCCTCATCCTGCGCCACCCCCTGCTCCAGCGCTTGGCGAAGCAGGCGTTCGGGGCGCCCTTCGGCACAATCCTGAGGCGTGAAGAACAACGAGAAATGCCGGCCGATCACTTCATCTGCGCGGTAGCCCTTGATCCGTTCGGCGCCAGCGTTCCAGGAAACCACGCGCCCATCCGGGTCGAGCATGTAGATGGCGTAGTCCACCACCGACTGAACCAGTTGTTCATAGCGGTGAGCGGGAATGACGGGGTGATCGAGGCAGTCAGCTGAAACCATGCAAACTCCACAGGCACAGCGGGAGGTAGAAAATAGGCCTAACCAGCAGTGTCACCCTGCATCCGCCCTGTGGCAACTGTTTGTCAGCGGTCACGGTCGACCAGTACAGGGCTCACTCGACGCGGCAGCGCCACCTTGAGCAGCCACAGGCCCAGCAGCAGAATGCCGCCGCCGCCCGCCAAAGCCATCATGCGCTGGGGTTGCGGGTGCTCGGCGTCAAACCCTAGCATCAGCAAATAACCGCCGAGGCTGATGAGGCTCACATAGAGAAACGCCCCCAGCAGTGTCACCCGGGCGAACAACAGACGCCATATAAACCGCGGGCGCACCACACGACCACTAGCATCGGACGGACTGGCCCGAGTCATCGTTTCATAGCCATTGGATCCAAATGAGGGGCAACAGTGGCGTAATGACAGCAAGGTGTCAATCACCCATTCGAGCACCCTTCACACCCTTGATCATAGGTGCTGCGGTTGACTCAACTATAACAATGGGTTATAAAGCGCGCTTGAATGCAAGGCTCTTCTACTTAAAAGCATTGACTTAGAAGCATGCCGGTCGCTCAGACCCATTCAAGTGCGAGTGTGGTGGAATTGGTATACACAGCAGACTTAAAATCTGTCGGCGTGAGCCTTGCGGGTTCGAGTCCCGCCACTCGCACCAAATTCCTTCGAAAAGGCGCCCTTGTGGCGCCTTTTTTCGTCCTACGGAAATTCCCGGCGCAACTGCTAGAGTGGAGTTTGTCCCCGTCCACTGGAACGCCGCCATGCGCTACTCCCTGTTCGATGGTCAACGCGACGTCATCATCCTGATTGCCCGCATACTGTTGATGATTCTGTTTGTTGTATCCGGCTGGGCCAAACTGACTGGTTTTGAAGGTACGGTCAGCTACATGACATCACTAGGCGCGCCTGCGCCAATGCTTGCCGCAGCAGTTGCAGTGGTGATGGAGTTTTTTGTCGCCATCGTGCTGATTCTGGGGTTCTATACCCGCCCACTGGCGTTTCTATTCGCACTGTTCGTGCTGGGCACCGCGCTGATCGGCCACCCGTTCTGGAACATGGTCGACCCCGAACGCAGCGCCAACATGACTCAGTTCCTGAAAAACTTGAGCATCATTGGCGGCTTGCTGTTGCTGGCAGTGAGCGGCCCCGGGCGTTTCTCGCTGGACCGCCGTTGACTCAATCGTCTTCGCAGTCGTCGTGCCAGGCTGGGTGATCACGGTCCTCGTCATCGAGATCATCCAGCGTTTCCTCATCTTCTTCGACTTCGTCTAGCGCGCCTTGGGCATCTGCTTCGTGCTCGATGTCGTCGTAGAGGAATTCGTGGTCGAGCAGGTGGTCATGCTCGGGTTCGTGCAGGTCGTCTTCGTCGCGCATGCTGGCTCCTGGATTGGCGGGAGGCCTATATAGGCTGAACAGTGGGCAAGGTCAATGGATGGCCGCTTAATGCTGGGTTAACCGGGCGCGGGCAGTCTGCAGGCTCTCCCTTCAAGCGTTCCTTGCCCGCCATTTAATGGCGGGCTTTTTTTTGCGCGGGGGTTTGTTGAAGACGGGGAAACACCTGGCTTGAATACCCGTAGCAAACGACAGCCGTATGACACCCTCTTCACATATTATCGACAACCTGCTTGGCACACTGGCCTTGCTCCGTACGTTCTTTAGCCCGCCCATTGTCGGCGGGCTTTTCTTTTGCCGCTTAATAATTGCCTGACCCCAGGTTGGGCCTAGCCCCTTTCCTCGCTCCAACCACTATGCGGCGTCACCCAGAAAACACGCTAAGCTCAGCTATCCGATGCCTTGGTAATCGGCGTTTCAACGCGCTTGCCCATCGTCGCTCTGGCGATCCACACCGACGAGCCTATTTGGCTCAAAGAGGGTGTTTCAATGGCGACAATCGAGACAAAAGCGTTCGCTAGAGGGCTGCTGAAGGTTGAAAACGCTTGGCAGGCCTATGTCCTGTCGCGCAAGTCCACCCAGGGGCTTGCCGGCCTGGAGCTGATGGCCGCGCAGGCGGAGTGCGACCGCGACTTTATCAGGTTCCAAAATCAGAGCCAGCAGTTCTACGCCGAAGTGCGCAAGCGTATTGGCGACGCTGAAAAGCTGGAGGTGGACAGGGCGCTGTATCCTCAGCATTTCCCCACACGCCCATCAGCAGACAGCTGAAAGCCCACAAAAAAACCGGCCACTGGCCGGTTTTGCTTTAACGTCTCAAACGCAAGGCCTAGCCCTTCGAATTGGACCACCTGGCAGAAGGCTGCCTGGGGCCGACACGATCGGAAGCGCCAATACCGGAAGCCACCTCCTGGATGGACCCGCCTTTTGAGAGGAATACTTTGATCTGCTCGTCGAGCCGCAGGTGGGCTTTGTGCGTGGGGGACTGATGGGAGGCATTCATGACTGAACCTCGATAGGGAAGTCACTGGAATGCAGCAACTCGTTTGTCACTATACGCCTCATCCGTCACTGACGGGGTGAATTCCCCTTCCCGCCCCCAAGTGCCAGCAGTTAAAGAGCCTCCATCCGCCGGTCACCGAAAGGCGGCGGCGCTTTCAAGATGTGGGAAAAGCTCCCGGTCAAGCCGAACCGAAGCTCTTTGGGCATCACGAACGTGAAGTGGATCAGCCATGAGCCATCGCCGAGCAACAACGTTTCGCTTCGGTATCGTAGGACTTCCGCTTCGCTTATGCCGATCGCTACTGCGACTTCCTGATTGCTGGGCTTGCGATCCATTGAGATGACTCCCTCCGACATTGCGCCGGGAAGCCATCAATACTCCTCCTCCGGCTACATAAGCGCTACTTAAAAATTTGCCTACCCGTGTGTGGCCGGGCACAGAGGGTGCTTACACCGTCAGTGTTCTGCAGCACGAGCAGTGCTACGCTGCGGGCGACTTCGCCACCCAAGGAGCAGGGAATGAGTTTTGACTGGCACGCAGGGCCGATCACCCGTGCAACCCCGCTGGACAGGAACTACCGCAACACGCAGAAGGTCCGGCAGTTCATGGTCGGCGAATGCGGCGATGGCTTCAAGTTCGATCGCACCTTCATGGCCTGGATCAAGGGCGGCGAGCCCGTAACACTGGGCGACGTTGCAGATGAATGGCTGCGTAGAAGGAAGCTATGACGGCAACACCGATTTATTAACTCATCCGCCATACCGTCTAGCTATTCGACACGATGCTGGAAAACGACTTGCCGATTGCAGGAAGTGTCGCCTCGCCTCGCGATTTATGGAGATAGACAGGGCACATCCGTCGCCGATTTCACCAAGCACAAAAATGCCCGCGCATGCAGGCAAAAAGGTATCATCCGCCGTTTATTCAGCCCCCATGACAGGGAATTCAGAAATGCAAGGCAAACACTTAGCCTATCGACCGGACATAGACGGGCTCAGGGCTCTGGCCGTTTTGGCTGTCACAATTTTCCATTTCAACAAGCAATGGCTCCCTGGCGGCTTCGTCGGCGTTGACGTTTTTTTCGTCATTTCCGGCTTCCTGATCACAGGGATCATCTACGGAAAAGGGCCCAACTTCTCTTTCGCTGACTTTTACGGTCGCCGTGTCCGTCGGATCCTACCTGCAGCTGCATTTGTAACAATCGTCACGTTAATCGCTGGCTCGTTCTTGCTCTTGCCTGCCGACGTCAAGTCTCTTTCGGAGTCGGCCATCGGCGCTACCCTTTCTGCAGCTAACATCTACTATTGGCTCTTCCTGGACACGGGTTACTTCGCCGCTTCGTCCGACACCGTGCCACTGCTGCACATGTGGTCGCTCGGCGTCGAAGAGCAGTTCTATCTGATATGGCCGACGTTGATGATCATCGCCATGAAGGTCGGAGGTAAGCGCCTGCTGGTGGCAGCCGGCGTCATTCTCGCTATCGGTTCCTTCGCGGTGAGTGAGTACTTCCTGGCTCGCGACCCCTCGTTCGCTTATTACATGCTGCCTTCCAGGGCAGGCGAACTTCTGGTCGGTGCCCTTCTGTTCCTGTGGCAGGACTCGCGACGCATCCCTGCCTCCGCTGCCAACGTGGCAGGTGCAGTGGGCCTGGCCATGGTTGCCGGATCGATTCTCTATCTTGACGAGAAGAATGGTTTCCCTGGCGTTCGGTCGATTATTCCGTCCCTGGGCGCGGCACTGCTGATCCTTTCAGGCACTAACCAAAGAAACCTTCTATCCAGAATTTTTGGGACCCCAGTCGCCCGTTATGTGGGGCTGCGTTCATTCTCGCTTTACCTCTGGCACTGGCCTGTTCTGGCGTTCTACCGTTACGCATACGGTGAGCCGACGCTGTCAGGTGGCATCGCCTGCGCACTGCTGATGTGCCTACTCACCCTCATCTCGTATCACCTGATAGAGACGCCTTTCAGGGCTCGCACTCCAATGTGGCTGATCACCAAGGCTGGGCCGATCATTGCGACCAGCGCGGGTGTAATGGTACTGGGATACGTCTTGGTGAAGAACAATGGTTATTGGCCAACCGCAGCAGGAGCGGCATACAAGAGAGAAATCTCTTTACACGACTACAACACGAAACCTGCGAGCCGGTTCCCATTCAACTGCCAGATGATGCAGTACGATCCGAAAAAATGGACCGAGGATCAATGCGTCAATGGTGATAAGACAGTGCCTGCGCAAACACTGCTTTGGGGCGACTCAAACGCAGCGCATTACGTTGGGTATCTGAAGGCTGTAGGAGAAACCGCGCATTTCTCTATCCGAAATATCTCTCTTACATCGTGCCCTCCGGTGCATGATACAAAAGGCCTTATTGGCCCGGATCGCGCAAAGTCCTGCAATGACTTTAATGAGCGGGCGTTCGCCGAGTCCAAGCACTTTAGAACCGTAATCATCGGAGCATATTGGGAAGGCTATGCTGCGAAAGGCGGGAAGGAAAAGTTCGCCGATACCATCGCTGAACTGGCCGGCAACCACAATCAGGTGATCATTGCCCTGAATGTCCCCGTATTCGTAGGCCTGGACCGCATGTGTACGGCAAAAGCCATTCGCATCCCAGGAATGAACTGTCCAGCAACCGCGATGATTCCAGATCAAGGCGAAAGCGAAGTCAACCTCTATCTCAAGGAACTCGCAAGCCAGTACGCCAACGTAACCACGTTCGATGTCCGGCCGCAAATCTGCAAAAACGGAACGTGCTCGGCTTACGACAAAGATACGCTTCTCTACTTTGACAGCGGCCACATCAGCATGGTCGGCTCTGAGATCATTGGCCGCTCCGTAGTAGAGTCCGGTCAAGTACCCCAGCCTATCGCGGCCCTGGGGCAATCCGCTCGATCTGTTGGGCAACACGTCGAAGATTGAACGCATGAGCATTTAAACTGCCATCTCTGCAAGCCCGCCACCTCGGCGGGCTTGCACTTTTACAGTCTGACCTGGCCGGGATGCCTTGCTCTTGCACATTGCGCCTTAGACATGACCATGGTCAGGCAGTAGAGGAATAGTTTGTCCGTTGGCCAGAGCACTGGCTTCAAGCTTCGCACGCTCCGCGCTTAGAAAAACATAAGCGGCTTGCAGTGTGGTGATCTTCGTTTGAATCTCGGCCATCTTGGCGGCTACCAAAACCACACCGTGCGCGCAATCGATGTTATTACCCCGCCTGGCCGCAAGAATTTCCCCAATCTCTGCGAGTGAAAAACCTCCGCTCTGCGCACTCTGAATGAAGGCTAAATCGACAACGGTCTGTTCGCTGTAGCTGCGGTAGTTGTTGGCTTGTCGATGAGACACGATAAGGCCGAGCTGTTCGTAATAGCGCAATGCGTGGCGGCTGATCCCACTCCGGCGCTCCAACTCACCAATGTTCACGGTAAAAAATCCTTGACTGTAGAGTAGGCTCTATACCTTAGCCTGCGCCGATCAGCTAAACAAGGATTCAGTCATGAGTGCGGAATGCTTCATCACAGGTGGCAGTGGGTTTGTGGGCCAACATCTACTGAGCCGTCTTACGGCGAAAGGGCACAAGACCTGGGTGCTTATGCGCACCCCTGGAAACATAGAGCGTCTCAGGGAACAGGTAGGCCAACTGGGAGGTAACCCTGCGTTTATCCATGCCGTTGAGGGCGATATCAGCAGGGAGGGGCTTGGACTCAGCGAGGCAGACAAGCAAAACGTGTCTTCGGCCACTGTGATTTTCCACCTCGCTGCGCAATTCTCCTGGGGGCTGACACTGGAGCGTGCTCGCGCCATTAATGTTCAAGGTGCTCTGAGCGTGGCCAAGCTTGCGGCTAGCCAACGCATCCGACTGCTGATGGTGGGCGGTTTCATGCTACAAAACCTTACCCACCTCAACAGTATCGGAGTTGATATCACATGCCCTGAGAACACAGACTGGCCTGCGGTCTACGCCCGTGTAGGTGGCTATGAAGGCAGCAAACTCGAATCCCATTTTGCTGTCATCCGCTACATGCAAGACGCAGACGCGGATTACACGATTGTTCATCCTGCTACGGTGTGTGGCCACAGCGAGAACGGACATATCTTGGAAGGCCAACCGTTTTCCGAACTGATTCGAAACCTGGCACAAGGCCAGTTCAAAGCTGTACCCGGCTCTGTCAGGCATTGGTTACCATTAGTCAGCGTCGATTACCTGGTGAAGATGATGATTTGCGTGGCCTTCGACCCCTTCATGGCCAACCGTCAGGTCCTGGCGCTCTATGAGCGAACACCGAGCTTACAAGGGATGCTTCTGCAGATCGCAAAAACGCTAGACGTCAAGGCACCCCGCCGCCATGTACCAATAGGGTTGCTCAGGTCGCTATTGACCATTCCCGGACTGGCGACCCGGTTCGCGATCAGCGCCGAGTCATTAAATTTTATTCAGGTGCAGCGCTTCGATATGGGTATGAGTAGACAACTGGAACGGAAGTATCAATTAACCCATCCCAACATGACACGTGCTATCGAGAACACGGTGCGCTACGTCAAGGACTACGTGACGAAGCAATAATCTAGCCCTCTACAGAGTTGCTTGCCCTCTGCGCACATTGGCATTTATTTCTGCCCTTAAGGCACTCTATTTTCTTCGCAGACCAAATAGTTGCTTTCAGACCGTTTGGTTGGTCAAAAGGATCGACACTTAGCCTCGCCTACGAGCAATCCAGCATACATTAACAAGGAATGTACTGATGCAATCTCAATTCGGCAAAGGCGTCCTCTTTGCACTTTGCGCCGCTGCACTGAATGCAACAATCGGAGTATTCAGCAAGGTGCTGATGAACAGTGGGTTCAGCCCCAGCAGTATCGCCCTGATAAAGACCGTACTCGGCTGCCTACTGCTGTCAGTCTTGCTGCTGTTCCTCAAGCGGCCCTGGCATACGGCTAAGTGGCTCCAGGCAGCCGTCTGCGCCTTTCTCGGCATTTTTGTGTTGTTCCACTTTGAAACCTCGGCCTATAACCATTACGCCGCAGCGGGCGTGGTGGTGATCCTGATGGCAAGTGCTTCCATTTCTTCGTTATTACTGGGCCGGATAGTCCTCAAGGACCCAATCACCGCCAACGCAGCGGTAGGTGCCGGATTGACGATAGCCGGTATTGCCGTGGTTTTTGGAGCAGACCTGGAACAAGGTTTTTCGCTGCAAGGCGCAGTGCTCGCGTCGATTGGAGGCTGCGGTTATGGCGCGTTTTCGGTTGCCATGAAGCGCATGGGCGTTTCTGGAGGACTGCATTTCACTCGGCAGCTATTGTTTTTCGGGAGTCTTTACCTGCTGATGCCGGCTGCAACCAATGGGTTCATCATGGGAGAGCTGTCACCGGTGGCGGTCATGGCTTTGGTGGCCCTGGCTGCATTGCCGACCATCCTCGGTTTCTTCTGCACCACCAAGGCCATCGAGTATTTAAAGCCATCACAAGTTCAGGCACTGGAACTGACTGAACCGCTGTTTGCCGCACTTCTGGCGTTCGTGGTCCTTAATGAGGTACCGCGAGACACGTTGTACTGGGGGGCCGGGCTCATCCTCACTGGACTGTGTTTCTCAAACGAATTGATCCGATTAGGCAAGAAGACAGCACAGCCGTCTGCGGTGTAATTCGCTTTTTGAGTCAGCACTCGGCGCACACACCAAGCGCATCTATCGCCGAACGGGTGAGCGCGTGTGCCCCACCACGCAATGGCCAGATTCGGAAACGATTGTTTTATTCGACCCACAAAGAAAAACCCCGCAGACGTTAATCTGCGGGGCTTTTGAATGTGCAGGCCGAGGTCGGAATCGAACCGGTGTAGACGGATTCACCCTCCCGGAAAACGAAAACGCCCCCTGATGAGGCGGCGATGACTGACGAAGGACGGGCGTTACCAGGTCTTCGGCTCTGACTTCTTGTACGAGCCACCGGTCATGCACTTTTCGACCAGGTCTTCCCGGGCCTTGTTGTCTGGAAGCGTTTTGAGGTAGTCCGGCTGGCAATGTTCGGCAGTGGGCTCGTAGGCGGCAGTATCGGCGGCTTCTTCTTTACAGCCGGCCAAGCCCATAGCGAGTGCAGCAGCGAGCATTGTAGTAAGGGTGCGCTTCATGAGGTTCCTTCCTGTGAAATGGACGGGCGTTATACCAAGGATCGAAATGCCCCGCAAAGCGTAGCGTAGTGCCATCAGCCAGCCCCCTCCCCTATTCAACCATAACGCCTCACCAGAGATGGCGGCACCTGCATCATCAATTCCATGCGCAGGGACGATATGGAGCGCGTTTACCGCCGCGTCGGCGCCATCGCCAAGCCCTCAAAAGGCTGAAGTTTCGGAACTCCACCTCTGTAGTTTCGGAACCCCTGTCTTTTTCGACCCACAAAGAAAAACCCCGCAGACGTTAATCTGCGGGGCTTTCGAATAATGGAGGCCGAGGTCGGAATCGAACCGGCGTAGACGGATTTGCAATCCGGAGCATAACCACTTTGCTACTCGGCCTCAAAGTTTGGAGTTAGCCGCTTTCGCTTTGCTATCTCCTTGAAACACTGAACCTTTTTCAAAGTTCGCTGCGTTTCGATGGGCGCCATTATGTCTGCATTCAATGAACCTTGCAACCCCCTGAACAGAAAAAAATTTCAAGGGGTTCAAGGTGTTAGCGCAAGCGGCCGAGTTTGCTCCAAAGTCCCACCACGGTGTTCTCCACCGTGCCGCTGGCGGCCATGCCGATGCGTTCCTGCAGGCTCTTGCGCTCAGCAAAGTGCAAGTGGAACAGGTTGGCGTTGCGGGCGCGGTCGCTCAGGTATTCGTCGCTGGTCTGCAGCTCGTCCACCAGCTTGCGGTTAAGCGCTGCCACGCCCAGCCAGACTTCGCCGGTGGCCACTTCGTCCATGTGCAGCTGTGGCCGATAGCGGGCGACAAAATCCTTGAACAGCTGGTGGGTGATGTCCAGGTCTTCCTGGAACTTCTCCCTGCCCTTCTCGGTGTTTTCACCGAACACCGTAAGGGTGCGCTTGTATTCGCCGGCGGTGAGCACCTCGTAATCAATGTTGTGCTTCTTCAGCAGACGATTGACGTTGGGCAGTTGCGCCACCACACCAATCGAACCCAACACGGCAAAGGGTGCGCTGACAATCTTCTCGCCAATGCAGGCCATCATGTAACCACCGCTGGCAGCCACCTTGTCGATGCACACGGTCAGCGGGATGCCTGCCTGGCGAATACGCGCCAGTTGCGAAGCGGCCAGGCCATAGCTGTGCACCAGGCCACCGCCGCTTTCGAGCCGCAGCACCACCTCGTCACGCGGGGTGGCGAGGGTCAGCAGGGCGGTGATCTCGTTGCGCAGGCTCTCGGTGGCCGAGGCTTTGATGTCGCCATCGAAATCGAGCACGAAGACCCGGCTCTTTTCTTCAGCCTTGGCTTTTTTCTGCTGTTTTTCCGCCTTTGCCTGCTGCTTGCGCAAGGCCTTGAGCTGGGCCTTGTCGAGCAAACCCGACTCCAGGCGCTCGCGCAGCTCTTTATAGAACTCGTTCAGGCGCGTGACCTGCAGTTGCCCGCCCGGTTTGCGCCGCCCTTTGCCGCGCAAACCGGCAATGGCCGACAACACCACCAGGATGGCAATCACCAAGGTGGCGGTTTTAGCGAGAAAGCTTGCGTATTCGGCAAGAAACTCCACAGTGCCTGTATCCATAGGGAATGAGAAGCCATGGTAACCAGAATCTCTAACCGATGTCTAACCGTCTGTAACAGGCTCTAACACTCTTTGGGTCATCCCTGAGGCCACCCCACGGCTCAGCTTCCAGTGGCGCACAGGCGCACGATAAGGACCCTCACGCGCATGCAGGTGACGCACACGCAGGTGCCCGCTCAGGTACGCGCAGGGGCCTACGGGGGTACACGCACAGGTAGAGCATGAAAGGTGGTCACAGGAAAATTTGTGGCAGATTTTGAAGGACCCTCAGGTCACCTCACCGGCTCCCATCAGATCCCCGACCAGTTCCCCGCACAGCTCAGCTATCAGGTCACCTTGAGTCGCCCCGAGGGTGACCAGCAGCAGACCCATCAGCTTCCAAGTAGCGGGAGACTTAGCGAGAGCCTTGAGGACGGCCAACCATGCATTAGGCGTCGTCATAAGGCGCTCCTGTGTGGATTCTGAGAAAGTTTGTGGGTCATTGCCCTGCACTTTGCGCGTAGGAGCGTCCTTTAGGTGACCTCAATAGTGTGTGGTTTTAGCTAAAGAGTAGTGACCTCTACTGAAAGGCCTCACAGAGGAAGCCACTCAGGAGAGACCACGAGGCCCCGTGAAGAGGCCTTGCGGTGTCGCGGTGTGTTACTTGGCGGTGACGCGGGTGACCAGTGGGAACGGCACAAGCTCCACTTGGAGTTTCTCGTTAGGGTCACGAGGGTTCTCCAGCTTGATCTTGACCTTTGCCTGAGCCATTACGTCAGCCACGCCGGAGACCTCAATGTCCCAGCCCAGAACGGAGCTGTTACGGGTGCAATGGATCTTCCAGACATCACCGTTGGAGCCTTCACGGAAGGACAGCGAGGCGAAGCCTTTAGGCAGCATGAAGACGCCTCTGTTGGTCTTGGAGTAGAACTGAGTGCGGCAGCCCAGCAGTTCCTCAATGGACTCAACGCCAGCACGTTGGGCAGCACGCTCAAGCACGGCTTGTTCGGTCTGGTGCATCAGCAGCACGAAGTCACCCAGAGAGTTCCCTACGGACTGGTTAATGCTCATGGTTAGTGCGTCGATCCAGTCCTCAGCACGGTCACGCGGAGTGGTGCCCGCAATGGTCACCTGCTTGGCTTCCACGCTTGGGGACTTAATGAGGATATCGACCACGGTGGACCCACAGTCCTTCTCAAAGTCCTTCTGCCACTTGTCCATCATCTGCTCAAGGCTATTGCCAGTCGTGCCAGCGATAACGTGGGCGTCCAGCAGGGTGAAACGCGAAGAGAACAGAGCGGCGGTATTGGTCGGCTCAGTGAAAATCATGTCGCCCACGATAGCCTCACCTTTGGTGAACTTCGAGCGGTCATAGATTGACTGGCGTGGGTCAAACTCCACGTTACGGTTGGCCATGTTGACCAGTTGCACAGGGGTCGCAGCGGTGCCCTTGGGGCGGATCTCGCAAGGGATAGCGGCTTCGGCTTCAGCCTCCCACTCACCGCCATTGAAGTATTCGTGCATGGTCTCAGCGATGGTCTTGGCGATCACAGCAGCACTCGGGGTGGCGCCGTTCATGGTCGCCTGAGTGTTGTAGGTACGCTCAGCGCCATTCGACCATGCCTCAGTGGTAGAGGTGGACGGGCCGGTGTAGCGGTCACGGTTAGCGCGGTGGTCGGTGTTCTTGTTGGAAGTAGTCATGTTGTGTGTCTCCTCTGAGAGTTGTCTTGAAGTGTCTTGAAGGTAATCAGGTGTCTGGGCTTAGAAGTCCGACGACGACCACGAGCCGCTACCGTTGGCCGAACGAACAGCACGGCTCATCTCTTGATACTGGCGCTCACGTTCCTCACGCTTGGCGCGACGGCGGGCGACCTCAAGGGCCGTAGGGGTCGCATAGGAAGCAACGCGCTCAGCATGGGCACGAGACTCGGCTAACTGGCGCTCATGCTCGGCTGCTGCTTGGGCCTCACGGGCACGCACTGCACGGGCCACAGCGGGGAACGCAGCGGCACTCAGACCAGCGTCAAGGTATTGCTTAACGATGGCCTCACGGCTCACATCATTCTTACCTGCACCAGCGATCAGACCAGAGAGCATTACGCCTTCAGCGAAAGCACGGGTAACGGTTTGACCTTGTACTTCGACGGTCTCAGGGGTGACGTTTTGAATGTTCAGTTGCATTTGGGTTTCTCCTTTAAGGGTCACCCATAGATCAAGCCTTGCCGCTATGCCCTTTCGGGACCAGAGAGGCAGCAGGAGACGCCACCCGGAAGGGCTCAAGGCTTGTCTATGGATTCTGGGGTTTGATGTGTGCGCCGATAGCAGTCAGCGAGATAGCGGTGGGATGTTGCTCAGTGGGTCATCATTGGGTCACGAATAGGCTCCCGGTTCAGCGGGATGCGCATAGGGACCAGAAGGACAGCATCAAGGCTAAGGTTGCCAGTGGCGATGATGTCTTGGGTAAAGGTGACCAGCGATGGATTGGTGGCGACCATACGGGCCTCAAAGGCCTCAAGGTCCACGCCAAAGCCGTCAGGGTCTCTGAGCTCGGTACGGTCACGCGGGGCGTTCCACAAGGATCGAAGGGTGACCAGCTTCAGACGTTTAGCTGGGGTGTTGCAGTGTTGGGTCAAGCATTCATGGAAAGTCATCGGTCACAGGATCTCCCAGGGTCAATGAGTGACGGTAGGTCCCCGGTCAGGAGACCCTCTTGGCGTCTCTACGGGCAGCGTTACGGCGGGCTTGGCATCGGGTCTTGCATGCCCTGCTGTTGGCCTCTACGGACTCATGGCGGGCCATACGGTCAGCCTTTGAGACCCCGGCCAGCATCAGTACAAGGGTCCGGTAGAGGCTGGCGCGCTGCTTACGGGTCAGCGGTTGGTGGCTCATAGGGTCACCTCATTACGGAGGTCAGTAGTGGTCAAGCCGTGGGCACCTTCGCCGTTGATATCGACCACGAAGCCATCCGCATCGGTGACCGCACGGACCTTACGGCGCTCAGCGTCCCACACAAGGATTGCCCCACGGTGACCCTTCAGCCACTCAAGGCCCTTGAGGGTCACTTTGAAGCCATCAGGGTGACCGCCATGCTTGACGGTGTGGGCAGAGCGCTTGAAGTAGCCCCGGTCGAAGCCTTCCTTAGTGGGCCTGAGAGTCCCTGTAGGGGTCTCCAAGGATTCCACGGCAGGCCGCTCAACGCGGAACCGACCAGTGGCACGGCACCAGTCCTTTGCGGCCTTTGCGGGGACCTCAGCCATACGGCAGGCCTCATCCCACAGGTAACCACGACCAGAGGTGCCACGGCGAACGTGCTCACTGTAGGAAGGGGTCATGGCGTCCACTCGCGCCTGAAGGTCATTCAGGGTCCCCGTGACGGTCTGGCTCAGGAAGCCCGGATTGGCCAAGGCCTCAAGCTCGATCCAGCGGCCCAGCACGGTGTGGCGCAGACCAGAGTCATAGCCGGTGATGAGGGTGAACGTCAGGTGCTTATTGAGGACCAGCATGGGGCGGGTCTCACCCTTCCCGTCCTGATACGAGGATTCAACGGGCTCAACTTTGAGCTGGTCGAGCATACGGCGTGCATCACGCAGTACGTTCTTGTGTACCTTGCCAGTCAGCTTGGCGATTTCAACGGTGGTCATTGTTACTTGGGAAGTCATTTGTTGGTTTCCTTTTAGAAGCGTCCTCAAGTTGCCCCTCCCGGTCGCCATCCAGACCCCAACAACAGGGAACGAACGGAAGACTCGAAGGCGCTTTTAGAAGAACTGGATTAATGGCCAGACCGGGCATGGTCTTTATTACAGGAGGTGGAACCGCCATACCGCTCCCATAGTCACCCTCAAGGGCGTCAGTACGGCTTTTGGTGAAACCCGATACTTACTATTGATCCCATGTGTGGAATTGATATTTAGGGACCCTTGAAGGCGACTATGGCAGCGGTATGGCGTGGTTATATCTATTGTGTGGGTTTTAAATCTCTGAGTCCCTTTGCGGGCTCCTATGGGCGTGCTGTGCGCGACCGTAGCGTGAGCCTGCTGGTCAGCCTACGCGGTGTCTGTGAGTACCTTCATAGGCCTTGGGGAGGACCCTGTGGGAGACCCATAGAGGGAGGCTTTAGGGAGGGGATACAGCTACAATGGTCCCCTGTCACTGAGTCCACTTAGAGACCACTTAAAGTCTCTTTACGTTACTCAATGAGGACTATCAGATAGCAATCTTTATAGTCTAATCCTAATATTGGTCTTTGCTCTTACTTAAAGAGTCTTTAAGACTTAGAGGTCTTTAAGTTAAAGGCCCCGTGATCCAACGAGCAGTGACGGGAGGCCCAAGCCCCATCAAGGGTCATCAAGCCATAAAGGCCTAACAACAATATCGTTTGAATGGTCCCCAGTGCTGGACCCAGACATCACCGTATAACGGTCTGGTCTGTATGGTCCCTGAGTGGTCTGGCTCTATGGCACTATCCGGTCTCAGGGTTCCCCTCAGTGGGCGACTTTGTGAGTCGTCATGAGGCACTTTGAGAGGAGACCTGAATTATTTTCTGGTCCCTATGTCTATTGTGTGGGTTTTTAACTTTTGTTGACGCATCGCCAAATCCATGAGTGAAACCCCAATGACGTAGAGGCGGCCATGACTGCTAAACCGGTCACTCCCTAAGTCTAATGTGTGGGTTTTTAATCTGGTCTCAGGCATGACCCTATAGGCCCTTGTGGTCACAGTCTCGCAATCCAAATCTGGATCACCAACTGGTCACAGAGAATCCCAGGCCAACTGAGTGACGGCCCCCAGACAGCACTAAGGCCCCGCGTAAGGAGCCTCTGTGAGTAGTCTTCTGGTCTGCCCTTGGGGTCGCCCTTAGTGAGGGCTTTAGCGGACCTTAGCGAGGGCCTCAGCGAGTCGCACAACGTCAGCACTGGCAGACCCGCCATATAGGTCGTAGCTAATTGATCCTGAGGAGTGCCCAAGGATCTCTTGAGCGGTACCTACCGGGCAACCTGAGGCCTTGAGGTCAGTGGCCAGAGAGTGGCGCAGGCTATGGAAGCTCAGACCCTCACCCGCTACGGTCCCCAGAACGTCCCTCACAGCCTGATTAAGCATCTGAGCAAAGCCCGACATAGACATAGGGAACAGACGACCCACGGTGCCTACCAGAGCCTCACAGGTGGCCTCAGGGATCCCGACCAGAGGGACCACACGACGACTGAATTTGTTCTTGAGGGTCTTCCCGTTGTCATCGTTGATCGACATCAGCCACAGGCCTGTCTCTGGGTCCTTCGTGATGTCCTGCCCGGTCAACTGGTGGATCTCACCAATACGAGCCCCAGAGGCCACGCCCAGAGCCATAGCGGCGCCCTTCCAGTCAGACGCAAGATGACCCACTGAGGCAGCCTTGAGGGCCTCTGTCTGGGCCTTTGTGAAGGCTTGGCGGGAACTCTCAGCGCCCTTAGTGACAGCCAGCTTCTTGGAATAGTCGTGAGTGATGAGACCTGTAGCCTGAGACCACGACACGACCATGCCCAAGTGAGTCAGCAGCTTGTTCACAGTGGAACCTTTACGGGTCTCCTGAAGGGCCTCACGCACGCCCAGCATGTCAGCCCGAGTGTGTGCCCGCATGTCCAAGTCACCCAGCAGCCCGGCGATGGTCTTAGAGGACGATCTGAAGTTCTTCAAGGTGGCAGGCGCCATGGTCTCACCACGCTCAGCCTCAAGGGCGTCACTCAGGGCCTGAAAGGTGAACTCATGGGCTGGGCCAGCAGGGGCATTAACGGGAGACTCAGCGGGGACTGAATGTGGACTTACAGATTGAGGCAGGGAGAGACGGTTATCTCTATCGACTGCACCAAGATGATAGGAATGATCTATTGAGTCAGCCAGCTCATTGTCCAGTAGACCCAGTAGAGGCTTGAGGTCCCCGCTGAGTCTCGCCTGAGACGCACTGAGGACCCTGTAGGCAAGCGTAATGGCTTTGGCCTGTGGGATGGACAGTGGAAGGACCCGAGCGGCCTCCTGAAGGTTCTCGGCAAGGTCAGACAGCACGAGGCCATAGGTGTCCTCTTCAGGGGTCGCTAAGGCTCCCTCAGCGATCTCACTCAGACGGGCCTTCAGCTCTGGCCAAGTGGCCTCTGGGTTGTCCAGATGGAAGACCTGTAGAGCGGCCATGAGGTGGCGTGTGGAGGACATTGCGGTGGCCTTAGCGGTGGTGCGTAGAGAGACCGTGTGAGTCTTTGAGGTGCCTAATGGTCTCACCCGGAGACTGTACGACCCATTGTCACGACGATAGACCCAAGGCTTGGCGATCTTTAACAGGGTTGTGACAGATTGAGCTGGTCGATTGGTGGTCATTGTGGCGCAGCCTAAGCAATACGGGGCTTGGACCCCCATGTCAGGCAGTTGGCAAGAAACTCCACGTTGACTCCTTCAAAGACTGGCGCCAGTTCAGCGCGTAACTGCTACAAGCATACCGGTGCGCCTGAGGCGCTGCCAGCCGGTGTAAACGCTGGCAACACAGTTCAAACAACCTTTTCAAACGCTTGTATGTTTTTTCGTTGACAGCCTGTGTGGCACATCCTAACCTCGCAGCAACCTCCAACAGGCCGGATACCTTCGTGGGCAACCTCTACCTGATCCGACATGGCCAAGCCTCCTTTGGTGCCGAAGACTACGACGTCCTCTCAGCCGTCGGTGTGCGTCAGAGCCAGGCCCTGGGCGAACACCTGGCTCAGCTCGGTGTGCGGCTGGATCGTTGCGTGGCCGGCGACCTGCGCCGTCAGCAGGATACCGCACGCCTGGCGTTGGAGGCCTTGCACGCCAGCGGCTGCGCGGTACCGGCTGTCGAGACCGACGCGGCGTTCAATGAATTCGATGCCGACGGGGTGATCCACGCCCTGCTGCCGGGGCTGATGGAGCACGAACCCAACGCCCTGCACATCTTGCGCAATGGCGCGCAGCACCGCAGTGAATTCCAGCGCCTGTTCGCCTTGATGGTGCAGCGCTGGCACGATGGCGAGCATGCCGACGACGGCCTGGAGACCTGGCAGGCCTTCACCGCCCGCGTCCAGAAGGGCTTGCAACGTGTGCTCGAAGCCGCAGGCAGTGGCGACAACATCGCCATCTTCACCTCCGGCGGCACCATCGCCGCCCTGCTCCACCTGGTCACCTGCATTACCCCCAGCCAGGCTTTCGCACTGAACTGGCAAATTATCAACACGTCGCTCAGCCAGCTGAAGTTCCGCGGCCGCGACGTGGCACTGGCTTCCTTCAACAGCCAAGCCCATGTGCAGCTGTTGAGGGCGCCGGAGCTCATTACCTACCGATGAGCCCGGCTTGTTGTGTCCCTGCGGGGACGTGAAAATCACTCTATAAGGAATGCGCCATGACCTCCGTAGCTGATGCCGTTAAGAAGATGCAAGAGAAGTTCAACCCAGCCGCTGCCGCCGGCCTGGACCTGGTGTTCGGCTTCGACATCACCGACGAAGGCAAAAAGTACGCGCTGATCGTCAAGGACGGTGCCTGCGACATCCAGGAAGGCGAGAACCCAGACGCCAACTGCACCCTGGTGCTGGACAGCGAGACCCTCAAGGGTATCGTCAGTGGCGAGACCGACGGCATGCAGGCCTTCATGGGCGGCAAGCTGCGCGTCGAGGGCGACATGATGCTGTCGATGAAACTGAGCGAGCTGTTCCCTTCCTGAGTGACGGGCACGCCGAGCGATGAAAAAACCGAAGCCTGACCGGCTTCGGTTTTTTTTTGCCCACCCCATCAAGGCGATTGATCCACCTGCAACACCCTTGTCTATATGACTACTAGGACGCTTGTTCCAGTTCCCGCAGGCCATTAAATTAGCCAATAGTCCTTGCGATCGATAATAAGGAAAACGCATGACGCTCACCGATCAGTCCACCCAGGTACGCCCCGGCGAAGAACTCGACGCGGCCGTCATCGACCCTTATCTCAAGGCCCATATCACCGGCCTGGCGGGTTTGCCGAGCATCAGCCAGTTCCCTGGCGGCGCCTCCAACCTCACCTACCTGGTCAGCTACCCGGGCCGCGACTTTGTACTGCGCCGGCCGCCGTTCGGCCACAAGGCCAAGTCGGCCCACGACATGGGCCGCGAGTTCCGCATTCTCAACCAGCTCAACGATGGCTTCCCGTACTGCCCCAAGGCGTACGTGCACTGCACCGACGAGCGCCTGATAGGCGGCGAGTTCTACGTGATGGAGCGGGTCAAGGGCATCATCCTGCGCTCGGACATCCCCGCTGAACTCAACTTTGACGCCGCCAAGACCGAAGCCCTGTGCAAAAGCTTCATCGACCGCCTGGTGGAACTGCACCAAGTCGATTACCAGGCCTGCGGGCTGGCCGACCTAGGCAAGCCGGAAGGCTATGTGCAGCGCCAGGTCGAGGGCTGGACCAGCCGCTATGCAAAAGCCATCACCGAGGATGCGCCACGCTGGGAGCAGGTCATCGCCTGGCTGCACGAGCAGATGCCCGCCGACCATCCGCGCCCCGGCATCGTGCATAACGACTACCGCTTCGACAACGTGATCCTCGATGCCGACAACCCGATGCGCATCATCGGCGTGCTGGATTGGGAGATGGCCACGATTGGCGACCCACTGATGGACCTGGGCAACAGCCTGGCCTACTGGATCGAAGCGGGTGACCCGGCGCCGATGCAACTGATGCGCCGCCAACCCAGCAACGCCCCTGGGATGCTGAGCCGTCGCCAGTTCGTCGATTACTACGCCGAGCGCGCCGGTATCCGCCTGGACAACTTCGATTACTACTATTGCTATGGCCTGTTCCGCCTCGCCGGCATCGTGCAACAGATCTACTACCGCTACTACCACGGCCAGACCCAGGACAAGCGCTTCGCTCAGTTCATCCACATGAACCGGCTGCTGGAGCAGATGGCCTTGAAGGTCATCGCCAGCACCACGCTCTGACGACAGACAACAAGGAAAACAGCATGTCCAAGACCCACTTGTTCGACCTTGACGGCAAGATCGCCTTCGTTTCCGGCGCCAGCCGCGGCATCGGTGAAGCCATTGCCCACCTGCTGGCCCAGCAGGGCGCCCACGTGATCGTCTCCAGCCGCAAGCTGGACGGCTGCCAGCAGGTCGCCGAGGCGATCATTGCCGCCGGGGGCAAGGCAACTGCAGTGGCCTGCCACATCGGCGAGATGGAGCAGATCCAGCAGGTGTTCGCCGGTATCCGCGAACAGTTCGGGCGCCTGGATATCCTGGTCAACAACGCCGCCACCAACCCGCAGTTCTGCAACGTGCTGGACACCGACCTGAACGCCTTCCAGAAGACCGTGGACGTCAACATTCGTGGTTACTTCTTCATGTCGGTGGAAGCCGGCAAGCTGATGCGCGAACACGGCGGCGGCAGCATCATCAATGTGGCGTCGATCAACGGCGTCTCGCCGGGGCATTTCCAGGGCATCTATTCGGTGACCAAGGCGGCGGTGATCAACATGACCAAGGTCTTCGCCAAGGAATGTGCGCAGTTCGGCATCCGCTGCAATGCGCTGCTGCCAGGCCTGACTGACACCAAGTTCGCCTCGGCACTGGTGAAGAACGACGCCATCCTCAACGCCGCCCTGCAGCAGATCCCGCTCAAGCGCGTGGCCGACCCCAAGGAAATGGCCGGCGCGGTGCTGTACCTGGCCAGCGATGCCTCCAGCTACACCACCGGCACCGCACTCAACGTTGACGGCGGTTACCTGTCCTGATCAGGCCTTGATTGCCTGCAGGGTGTAGCTCAAAGGCAGGCGTGACGGCTGCTGGCGCAAGCGCCACTCGCCGTCGGCACCTTTGTCCATCTGGCCCGGCAGCGCCTCCCAAGGGATGCTCTGGTGCTCGACCAGAGCTGTCAGTTGCAGCCCATGCGCCAGCAACGCACTGATCACCTCGCCCAGGCCGTGGTTCCACTCATGGGTCTCGGTATGGACCAGGCGCTGATCGGTTTCGACGTATGTCTGGTCGTTATGCCAGACCGTCGGAGTGTCGTGCTCGAAGTACGGATACTCGATCAACAGGCGGTCCTGATGGTCTTCGTTGACCGCCATCAGCATCGGGTGGCCATCGCGCAGGAACAACCGCCCACCCGGTTTGAGCAGGGCTGCCACCGTACGCGCCCACGGTTCGATGTGGGGCAGCCAGCAGAGTGCGCCGATGCCGGTATAGACCAGGTCGAAGCTACCTGCGGGCAACACCTGGTCGGCGGCATAGACATCCGATTCCACATAGTCGATCGGCACCGCGCAGCGCTCGGCGAGTGCCCGCGCCTCGGCCAGCGAAGCCCCGGAGTAATCCAGGCCGCAGACCTTCGCGCCCAGGCGGGCGAGCGAGAGGGTATCGGTACCGATGTGGCACTGCAGGTGAACGGTGTTGAACCCGCTGATATCGCCTAGCAACGGCAGGTCGAAGCGAACGGTTTCGGAAAGATGCGCAGGGTGCTCGACGAGCCGTTCGACCTCATAGTCTTTCGAGGCCGCATGCAAGGGGGCTCGTTCGTCCCAACTGCTGCGGTTGAGTTGCAGTGATCGGTCCATGCTTACGTCCTTGTCTACGTGTCGTGTCTCGGCAGCCCTGGTCAGGCCTTCATCATTACAGGCAGGTCGCCGCCGCCGCGCGCCGTTGCAGGGCCACACTGTCATTGTTTTGCGCGTAGTAGTCGACCCGCGTTCCGTCTGCTTGCGGATAGATATCCACGAACGCTTCGGCATCGCGGGTATACACCGTGAAACCACCCAGCTTGCGCGGCTCCAGGTAGCCACTGGCATCGACCCCGAACACCGCCTCTTCCTGCCAGCTGAACTGGATGCACTGGGCTACCAGCGCGGGCGCCTTGTGCGAATCGAGCTGCGCGGTCGGCTTGCCGCCACGTGCCGTTTCCATGGTCGCAGAAGCACAACCGACCAGCATCAGTATCGCGGCCATCGGCAGAATTGCTCGCATGTTCAACCCTCAGGGCAAAAAAGAAGGCGACTCTAGCACTGGCAGGCACCGCGAGTGAATTGTTGGCGGCACGCCGCTGTCGCAGTAAGGACATGCCGTCACAAGGAAACCGCCATGAAACTGCATCACCTGCTGCCTTCACTGCTGCTCGCCGCCCTGCCCTGCCTACCGCTGGCCGCCTCTGCCGCGCCCTCAGCCGAAGAAAGCATCACCGGGCCGGAAACCCACAACCGCGAACTCAAGGTAGGTGATAAGGCCCCCGACCAATACAAACGCGATGACCAGACGGTAAAAGACTGGAAAGCTAAAGGCCTGCCGGCCCCCGAAAAGGAAAGCCACTGGGTGCGCATGGGCGAGCACTATGTGCTGGTGCAGATCACCAATGGTGTGGTCCTGGCCATCCACCCCGCGTCCTGACCCTGCCGAGCTACACACAGGCCGCCATGTGCACCGTGTTGCGCCCGGCGGCCTTGGCCTGGTACAGCGCTGCATCGGCCTGAGCAAGCAGGCTGGCAGTGTTGTCGTTGGCGCCGGGCACACTGCACCACAATCCGACACTGAAACGCAGCTCGATTTCATCGCTGGCAAAGCGTGCGGGGCTGCGGGCAATGGCCTCACGCAAGCCCTGCAGCGCCGCCATTGCGCCAACGCGGTCGGTTTCGGGCAACAGCAGCAAAAATTCCTCGCCGCCATAGCGGCCCAGGCTGTCTCCCTGGCGCAAGCGTTGCTGCAACTGGCGCACGCAATGGCACAGCACCTCGTCACCGGCCAGGTGCCCGTACAGGTCGTTGATGCGTTTGAAGTGGTCGATGTCGATCATGGCCACGGCCAGGCTGCTCTGCGCGTCCCGGGCGCGGTCCAGCTCGACGACGAAGCGCTCGAGGATCGCCCGGCGATTGTAGGTACCCGTGAGCACATCGCGCAGGGCCAGGTGCTGCAGGCGTGATTCGCTGCGTTCCTTGGCCATCAGCACCAGCCCGATCGAATACATCATCACCGTGGCAGTGCCGATCGCCACCGAAATGCTTTGCTTGAGGTTACTGGTGTCGTAGCGCATTTCCACGGCCGTGCCATTGGCCACAGCCACGGCGCGCATGCCCAGCCCGACCAGGCTGATCAGCGCACCGATCTGCAGCAGCAGGTGCGCCCTGCCCGGCCGCTCGACGTAACGCCGCGCCCAATACAGGATCATCGAACACTGCAGCATCAGCACCAGCGTCGCCAGCAACATGCGGGGCTCAAGGGTATCGAGCAGCAGCATCAGCCCCACCAGCATGACGGCGGGAATGACGAAGATCATCCGCCACGGGATCACTTGCTCGCGCACCCGGAACAGGCTGGCCGAATAGAACGCCAAGGCCAGGGACAGCAAGCTGTTGCCCAGGCCATAGCTCACCCATAACGGCGCTTGGACATAGAGCGTGTAGCACACATAGGCCAAGGCATGCACCAGCAGCCCGCAACCGGTCAGCATCAGGTTGTCGCGGCGGTTGCTGCGCCCGACCAGCAGCAGGCAGAAGGCCAGAATGGTTGCAACCAGGGCAACGGCGGCGAACAACGTGGGGGTGTGGGCGATCATCGTGATTCACCGTGTGGCAGTTTGCCGTCTTGGCTGCGGCTTGCTGTGCAGTTTAGTGGCCGACCCGCGGCTCGGCCATGACCGAGCGGGACAGAACAGCAGCCGGCAGGCACGCCGCTGATCGCGCGCCTGACAAAATTTTGCCTGCCAAGGAAACCAAATGGACCGTTCCCAGTCTCAGGAAGTGCCCCGTAAACCTTTGCGGATCAAGGACCTATATCGTGATGACCCGCCTTGCAAGCTTCTCGTTGGTTGCCGCCATCCTGCTGACCGCTGGTTGCCACAGCCATCGCTACCATGACGACGACGATGGCTGGCGTGATCGCGACCGTGGCCAGCGCCACCATCATCGGCATGACCGCGATGATGACGATGACAATCGTCAATACCGCGGTGACCGCTACTACCGCTGAAGCGTCTTTGCACCCCTGACCCGCCGCCCGTTGCGCGGCACCTTAACCTGATGATTCCTTTTGAGGTTCGTACCATGCGTCTGACTCTACCTTCCCTTGCTCTCGGCCTGCTGCTGTGCCAGGGCGCTTTCGCCGGTGACGGTACCGCCGCCATTGGCGGTGGCCTGGGTGGTGTACTGGGTAACGTTGTCGGTCAACAGATCGGCGGCAGCACCGGCGCTGCGATTGGTGCCGGTGTCGGCGGCGCGGCCGGCAGTGCGGTAGGCGCACGCAAGGGCAATCGCACCGAAGCCGCCATCGGCGGTGGCCTGGGTTCGGCGGGTGGTTCGCTGCTGGGCGGCAAGGTCGGTGGCTCTGCCGGTTCGACCATCGGTGCCGGCCTGGGCGGTGCTGCAGGGGGTGCCATCGGCAACCACCTGGGCGACAACAACGGCAAGAAGCACCGCCGTCACCGTCACTGATCCCGGTGACCAAGGGGCTGCTCGGCAGCCCCTTTTGCTTGTGAAACCCTGCAACACGTCAACATACACTTCACCGCAAGCTGGCACACTGGCTGCTACTGTCTACCGTGCCCCCGTGTGAAGGAACACCCCCTCCCCATGAACCAAGAGCTGCTCTGGGTCCTCGGCCTGCTGGCCATCGTCGTCGTCCTCTTCATCATCAACCGCCCGCGCATGGACGTGGTCGCGCTGATGGTGATTCTCGCCCTGCCGTTATCGGGCATCCTTACCGTGGAACAGGCCCTGGCCGGCTTCAGCGACCCCAATGTGGTGCTGATCGCGGCCCTGTTCGTGATCGGCGAAGGCCTGGTGCGCACCGGCATTGCCTACCGCATTGGCGAGTGGATGAGCGAGCGGGCCGGCAACAGTGAAGTGCGCCTGCTGGTATTGCTGATGGTGGCGGTAGCGGGGCTGGGCTCGGTGATGAGCTCGACCGGGGTGGTGGCGATCTTCATACCGGTGGTGCTGAGCATCGCCGCGCGCCTCAAACTGTCACCCAGCCGCCTGATGATGCCCTTGAGCTTCGCCGGCCTGATCAGCGGCATGCTCAGCCTGGTGGCCACGCCCCCCAACGTGGTGGTGCACAGTGAACTGGTGCGCCATGGCGAGCAGGGCTTCAACTTCTTCAGCTTTACCCCGTTCGGCCTGGTGGTGCTGGTGCTGGGCATCGGCTACATGCTGCTGACGCGCCACTGGCTCAATGGTGAAGTGCGCAAGGACGGCCGCGTGGAAACCCGCCGTACGCTGCTCGACCTGGTGCTGGACTACAAGCTCAACGGCCGCGAGCGGCGCCTGCGCATCCGCCCCCACTCGCCGCTGATCGGCCATACCCTGGGCGAGCTGGAGCTGCGCACCCGGCATGGCGCCAACGTGATCGGCATCGAACGCCAGCACAAGTTCACCACGCGGGTCATCGCGGCCGACTCCAACACCGTGCTGCACCAAGGTGACGTGCTGTTGCTCGACCTGTTCGCCAACCGCGACGACCTGCGCAGCCTGTGCCAGACCATGCAACTGGAACCCCTGCACTTCAAGGCGGCGTACTTCATCGACCAGTCCCAGGAGCTGGGCATGGCCGAAGTGTCGCTGCCCCCCGGCTCGCAGTTGGTCGGCAAGAGCATCCTCGAGCTGGCGTTCCGTAGCCGTTTCGGCCTCAACGTGGTGGGTTTGCGCCGTGAACAGGCCGCCATCGAAGAGCAATTGGTGGAAGAAAAGCTGCGCCTGGGCGATACGCTGCTGGTGGTAGGCCCCTGGAAAGCCGTGCGTCAACTGCAAAGCAACCCCCACGACTTTTTAGTGTTGAGCCTGCCCGCCGAAGTCGATCAGGTCGCCCCGGCCCGCAGGCGCGCACCGCAGGCCTTGCTGAGCCTGGCGGTGATGGTCGGCCTGATGGTCAGCGGCGCGGTGCCCAATGTCATCGCCGCCTTGATCGGCTGCCTGTTGATGGGCGCGGGCCGCTGCATCGACATGAACAGCGCTTACCGGGCCATCCATTGGCAGAGCCTGGTACTGATCGTCGGTATGCTGCCCTTTGCCCTGGCCCTGCAGAAAACCGGCGGTATCGACCTGGCAGTGACCGGCCTGGTCAGCTTGCTCGGCGACGCCGGACCGAGGGCCATTCTGGCCTGCCTGTTTGCCGTGACCGCGGTGATCGGCCTATTCATCTCCAACACCGCCACCGCCGTGCTGATGGCACCGGTAGCAATCAGCACCGCCACCCAGTTGGGCATGTCGCCCTACCCGTTCGCCATGACTGTGGCCCTCGCCGCATCGGCAGCGTTCATGACGCCCGTCTCGTCACCCGTCAACACCCTGGCGCTCGGGCCTGGGCAGTACCGCTTCGGTGACTTCGTCAAAGTCGGCGTCCCTTTTACCTTGCTGGTGATGCTGGTCACCGTACTGATGGTGCCGTGGTTCTTCGGCTTGTGATGAAATCGACAGGGAATGCAGGCAATTTGACATTATCCAGCCGGATCGCGGCAGATTGACACCCACTGCCCTGTGGAAACACACTGATACGTAATTGCCCCAGGTGCTTCAAGGCGTTTTCCTGGATTTCGTTTCCGCTTGCCGGTCGAGTTCATGGTTTTTCCAGCCCAATCGCGCTTGTTGTCCTACGTCGCTCTGCTTTGCCTGACCTTTGCCTTGACCCTGGGCGGCATCCTGGCACGCCCGATCGAGTCCCTGTCGCTGTTCTGGCCAGTCAATGCGGTACTGGTCGGCGTGCTGTTGCGTTACCCCCGTCAGGCCAATGCCCTTGGTTTCACACTGGTGTGGCTGGCCATGGTGGCGGCCGACCTGCTGTGCGGCAGCGATTGGATGCCGGCCTTGTGGTTCAACCTGTGCAACCTCGGCATGGTGTTCAGCGTGTGGCAGTTGCTGGCACGCGTGCCGCGCCTGCACCGCCGCATGCGCAGCCCGCATGGCGTACTCAGCGTGTTTGCCGCTTGCGCGGCCGGTGCCATGGTCGCGGCGAGCCTGGCCTCGGTCATGGCCGCCCCCTGGTTCGAGCAATCCCTGCAGGCCACCTGGTTGGCCTGGTTCAGCGAACAGTTCTCGACCGGCGTACTGGTGCTGCCAGTGCTGCTGACCGCCCCCTCGGTACGCGCCCTGATGCGCAGCGGCGCCCAGCCGGTACGTTTGCCGCCCCTGCTGGTGCTGCTTGCTTCGCTGGCCTTCAGCATTGCCTTTGGTGGGCCAGGCGCCATTGCCTTCCCCATTGCCGCACTGTTGTGGTGTGCCTGGACTTACCCGCCGTTTCTGGTCTCGCTGCTGACGCTCACCGCTGGCAGTACGCTGATCGTCGCGGTCGCACAAAACCTCATGCACTTCAGCGTGCCGCAAAGCGAACCGGGGGTCACTACGCTGATGTCGGCGCGCCTGGGCATCGCCATGCTGGTGCTCGGCCCGCTGGTGGTGGCCTGTGTCAGCCAGGCCAACCGCAGCCTGCTGGCGCGCCTGGCGCATCAGGCCACCATCGATCACCTGACCGGTGTACTGACCCGCAGCGCGTTCACCCGCCGTGCCAACGCCCTGCTCGACAGCCGCCAGCAACACGGCCCGGCACTGCCGCTGACCTTGATGATGCTGGACATCGACCATTTCAAAGCGATCAATGACGCGCATGGCCACGCGGTCGGTGACAAAGTGCTGCGCCATTTCGCCCGCACCCTGCAAGACCAGTTGCACGAAGGGCAGCTGTTCGCACGCATGGGCGGCGAGGAGTTTGTCGTGGTCCTCCCGGGCCTTGCGCCGGAGCGTGCCAAATTCACCGCCGAACGCCTGCGCCGGGCGGTGCAGGACCTGCATGTGGTGCAGGCCGACCATCGCCTGCAGATTACCGTGAGTATCGGCCTGGACGGCTGCGCCGCCGAGACCCCGGCACCGAGCCTGGACGAACTGCTGGCGCGCGCCGACCAGGCGCTGTACCGGGCCAAGGCCCATGGCCGCAACCGTGTCGAACAGGCCGAGGCACAGCGCCAGGTGGTCTGACTCACCCGGCCAGCAAGTCCCAGGACAGCTTGGCGATCAGTACGCACAGCAAAATCAGGAACAGCCCGCGCACGAACCCTGCCCCCTTGCGCACCGCCAGCCAGGTGCCGGTCAAAGCGCCGAGAATGTTGCATGCCGCCATCGGCAAGGCGATGGCGTACAACACGTTGCCCGACGGCACGAAGAACACCAGCGCCGCCAGGTTGGTCGCGATGTTCACCACCTTGGCCGAAGCCGAGGCATGCAGGAAGTCCAGGGCGAAGAAGCGAATGAACAGGAAGATCAGGAAGCTGCCGGTGCCTGGCCCGAACAGCCCATCGTAGAAACCGATCGCGCCGCCGATTAGCACCGCCAGGCACTGCTCCTTGCGACCGATCTGCGTGGGCTTGTGCAAGGTGCCGAAGTCCTTCTTGCAGAATGTGTAGATCGCCATCAGGACGATCATCACCAGCACTGCCGGGCGCATCACGCTGGGCGGCACCAGCGATACTGTGGCGGCGCCGACGAACGACATGACGAAGGCACTGAGCGCTGCGGGCACAATCAGCCCCCAGTCCAGCGTGACCTTGCGAATGAACGAGCGCGCCGCAAAGGCCGTACCACACACCGAGGCCAGCTTGTTGGTGCCCAGCAAGGCCGCCGGTTGCGCGGTGGGCAGCACGTTGAACAACGCCGGAATCTGAATCAGCCCACCACCGCCCACGGCGGCGTCGATCAAACCGGCGGCAAAGGCGAATACAGAAAGTACGGCGATATCCATCATGATACAGCTCCAGGCAGTGAGTCAGCCTGCAAGGCTAATCAAAGTGCCGCACTTGTGTTGAAATGCCACATTGCGAAAACTGCAACGAGGGCTAGGCAATGGCATTGGACATGCTGCGGGAGATTCAGGCGTTCGTCAGTGTGGCGCACAAGCGCAGCTTCGTTGCCGCAGCGCGCGCCCTGGGCCGTTCACCCAGTGCAGTGACGCGTGCGGTGCAAACCCTGGAAGACAATGCCGGCAGCAAACTGCTCAACCGCAACGCCAATGCCGTGACCCTCACCGAAGCCGGCGAGCGCTTGTTGCCCCATGCCGAACGCTTGCTGGATGCGCAACGTGATGCAGCCGATGAGCTGGCCGCGCTCAGCGGCAGCGCGCAAGGCTGGATCCGTTTTGCCGTGCCGCAGTTGCTCGGTGAACATGTGCTGCCACGGGTACTCGCCGCGTTCTCCCAACGCCACCCACAAGTGACCCTGGACGTGCAGTACAGCGATGCCGCCCTGGACCCGCTACTGGACAAATTCGACTTCGTGGTGCGCGGTGCCTTTCCGCAATCCAGCGAACTGATCGGCTATCCGCTGTGGGGCTACCGCCGCCATCTCTATGCAAGCCCTGGCTACCTGGCCATGGCGGGCAACCCGCAACACCCCGATCAGTTGGAAGACCACGCACTGATTCTGCATACCGCCCCGCGCATACTCAAAGCCTGGCACTTCTGCCGTGATGGCCAGATCACCAGCCTGCGCCCGACGCCACGGCTTCGCCTGGATTCGGGCGATGCGGTGTACCACAGCGCCTTGGCAGGGGGCGGTATCGCGCGCCTGGCAGCCTGGGTTGGCGAAGCCCAGGTCGAAGCCGGGCGCCTGGTGCGGGTGTGCCCGCAATACCACTTGACTTCAAGCACAGGCCAGGACCCGCAAATGCACGCGGTCTACCCCGCTGGCGAGTTGCCCGCACGGGTGCGTGAGCTGTTGCAGGCCCTGCGCCGCGCCGGCCTGTCGGCCTGACCCAAGCACCCGAAAAGGACTGTTCAAATTCTGCTCAATTTAACAGAGCCCGCTTCCGGCTTGGCTTACAGCATTTTATCCACAGACCTACCCACGTTTTTTGTGGACAGATTTCCCAGCGCAAAGAACGACTTATCGCACATGCAGCAACGCCGAATTGGCCAGCTTGACCAGTTTGATCCATTCGAGGGTGCTGATCACTCCCGACTGTTCCAGCACGCCGGCACTGCGTAGCGCCTCATCGTAGCCCTCCTCGTCGAGGGAGCCTTCAGCGAGAAAACGGCAACGCCACTCCAGCATGGCTGAAGTGCCTTTCTTGCATTCCATGTATGTTCGACTCCAAGGCAAAAGACCGGCCCGTCCATGCGGGCCGTATGACGGCGGCGGGAGACTACACGAGCCATTTGCACTTGAGAATGACTTGCAGCTACCGCTGGTCAAGCGATAGCGATCGAGCGGGGTTGGCGAAGGGCGCGCACGTGCGGGCCCATCTGGCGAATCAGACGGGCCGCAGAGGGGGAAGTGTGGTGAATATCAGCTTGGCGGGATGGTGCCTAAAAGACCTATCAGAATGGTCAGTAGCAGAAAACCACCCAGGAACAGCGTCAGCTTGCCCATCGGAACCTCTACAGTGTGATGCGGGGATGGGCATATTGTCTTACTTGGCCTGATACGGTTACAGATTCAGGTTTGCAGAAAAAAAGCAGATCAGATACACCGCAGGTGCGCCACATTCGTCGAAACAAGTTGAATCAGGTCAGTTGCTTGAGCTTCTCTGCTGGCAACCAGCCCAGCTCGCCATCGCCTTGGCGCCGGCACCATATCCAGCCATTGAGCGGGCGAAGTATCTGCACCAACTGCCCCGGGTCGGCGTCCAGTTCATGGGCCGAGTAGTCATCAAGCGCCCTGCCCCGCCCCACGCTGATCGGCTCGATGAGCTGGGCCGGCACCCAGCCCGGTTCCTGGCCGGTGCACGAACACAGGTACCAGTCCTGCCAACCCGGCTCCCCCTCATAACGCGGGCCGATATCCAGCAGCGTGCCCTTGACGAAACGAAGCGGGCGCGGGTATTCGCTGCGGTGGGACTCGATCACGATGTAATGCATACGCCTCTCCTTGGCCAGGGAAATCAGGGATCGTAGCAGATGCTGTCTGATATGCATTTGCTCAAGCCGCGGCCCATTAACCTCGCCAGCGGCCCGCTTCAGGGCCTGTAATTGCTACACAAGATTTCGAAGCTCACGGCGCGCCTGCTACAGATCACTGTAACTGATGACGCTATCGAACTCGCTTCAATACCCGTCAATCCGTGGTATTGAGCGCCATCTGAAACACACTTCTTGAAATGGACAGACTCAAGATTTGTAGGATTTTATCCTGTGGTTCGTAGGACAACTCTAGGCAGCAGCGTGGCCCTGTACGAAACATCAGTTTCATCGGCAAAATCGAGCTGATACGGTCCAGTTTTCCTACAACGGCACGGACGCCTACCGCATGAGAAAAGCATGGACCCGTTCGACTCCTCAGCCCTGAAACTACAGAAAAACCTGCTGACACTGCGCCGGGCGCGTGACCGCCTCAGGCAGGAAGGCAATGACAAGGAAGCGGATCAGCTTGCGCAACAGATCGCGCGAATCGAGGCGGTGTTGAGCAATATGCAAGGTACGATCAGACCGCCAACATTGCAGTGAGCCCAAGCATTTTCGTGTACAGCGGGTGCGCGCCCTTCACGAACATTGCCGAAGGGCGCGTCGGTCACGCCTGCGCCTGCCCCGCAGGCTCTCGGTAACTGGCACAAAAGTAACCCTGTGAAAGGTTCAGCCGGGCAAAGATGACCAAGCCTCATGACGCGAATTGTGTACCCTGTACGCCTTATGCCGTTCGCCGTTGGAAGCGCCCATGAATAAATTGATCCTACCTGCAGCCATTTTCTTTAGCGTGCTCATCGCCGGCAAGCTAGCCGAGCACTTCGGGCTTGAGGGCAGCTGGAAAATCGGCTTGCTCTGCCTCGTGGCAGCGGCCGTGCAGATCGCGGTTTCGCGTTTGCAGCGCATGCAGCAGCAAAAAGCCCAACGTTGACTCGCCTGCTGCCTCTGGTTTTTCCACCTTAGCAGGGGCGCTTTCGCGGGCTTTCTTTCGCCCCTTGAAGTGAGAATCAATATTCCAGTTAGGAAAACATCGCTTCATAGCAGACCGGTCAGCGGCCAACTGGGTGCACTTGATGACAATTTTTGCATGCCCAAAAACGCAAAAAGCCCTGAATAATCAGGGCTTTGAATATGGCGGAAGCGTAGAGATTCGAACTCTAGGATAGTTGCCCATCGACGGTTTTCAAGACCGTGGCATAAGCGCCCGATCCATGCGGCGCGAGCGGGTAAATCAATTCCAAAACAAAGACGAAACGGCACGGCCACAGGCCGCATAATGCAAGAGTCGCCATTTCAGTTTTGGAATCGATTTTTCGCCCTTCTCCGACCTTCTGCCGACCTACTCCAAACCCCTTTACGCCCTGAAGTCAAAAGCCTCTGGCGATTGCGTCGTCACGTAGTGCGCCAGGTAGTTGTCTAGGACATTTTCCGGATCATCGAGCAAACGGTAACCGGCCAAGTCACCGTTCTTCACGTGATAAACCTTTCCGTCGCGCTTCCCTTCGTCAAGAAACAGGGCATCACCCGCATCAGTCAACAGCCAGCAACGCAGGTAGTGCACAGAACTCGCCTGGATGCTTTTGACGAAATCCCTGACCAGCGCCTTTTTCACCCCGCGCAGTACTCGGTAGCGCTCGATTGTCAGACGTCCGCTGTAGGAAAAAGGGGAGTTGGTCCAATCCATGGACCAATAGGAGCGTTCGGTCAACATAAAGGACCAGAAATAGCGATACAGCTCCTTCCATCGGGGCGGTAGCATCGCGCAGTTTCGCTCGAATTCAGGTCCCTCTGTTTCAAGTGGAAGAGGCGCCAGATCGAAGAACAGATTCAGCTTCCGCCCTTCAGCCGCCAGAGATGCCATCCAGGTGCCCTCAAACATCCTGAACAGCACTATCGGCTCCGCATACTCACGCTCGATAGCCGCGACGGTACGAGGAAAGGCTGCGGCAAAGCCAGGAAACATTTTGCCAACTGATGCGCCGAGCCCATCGATTACCACGCTCTTCAGGCGCGGCCTCTGCTCGTCGCCAAGATCATCTGCGCTCGTGCACACTAAATCGTACCTATCCTTGTCAAGCATCATTTATCCCTAATTGAATTCCATCTTCAGATGACTGTATCGGCCGGACAAAGCTTATCACCAGCAGGACTCACTCCCTCTACTGATTGGGGATGCCGATAGCTGCGGGCTTATTCAGAGCCTCCTTAGCAGTCCGTGAGCGTGAAAGGCCGTCTCTCTCGCAGCAAAAAATAAGCACTAGCCGCCCAAGCACCGCTTACCCGGATCTGCAATCCGATACAAGAATTGCCACCTCACGCGGCCTAGGCGGAAATATCAGTTCCGAAACGAATCGAGATTTACCGGGCTGTAACCCGCATTCTACAAGGGTCGCCCTTTCTGTTTTGGAACTGATTTTGGGCCCCTTTCGCCCGCCTGCAGCGCTGTACAAAGCGCCTAAGACAACCTCAGCACTGGCTCGACCCAACTTCGGATCGCCCCCCCTCCAAGAGCCGCGGCTGACGTCTACCGCCAACATCACCATGCAGTTTCCTGGGGGTATTTGGCGGTGGTAAAGGGTTGATTTCATTGGGTCTAACGCCCCACCACCACCCCTCATTCCCCAGTCAGTGGTATCACAATTGGTATCACCCAGTGGCTGTCACTGCCTGTCAGCTATCGACCCAAGCGGTCTTTTCCAAGCAGGATGGTCATTTTTAACCTCCATCATGTGATCCATGGCACGTCCCATTCTTCGACCATGATTCAGTTAAGAGTTGAAGCCAGGCTCGGAAGAATCTGATTAAACTCGTCCTGCACTGTCTTTATCGCGCCATTGAAACGTGGATCGCCCGACAGAATCACTCCCATCTGTAGGGTCATCATGTTCAGACCATTGCTATTCCTCAGCACGTCCTGAACCAGCGCTGCAGGATAGCCTTCGGCATGACGGCGCAAAGGGTGAAGCCCGCTATGCACAAACGAGTTCATCGCTTGGTAATTCACCTCTTTAAAATTGAGCAGCATGCTCGAAGCTTGCTCTGGAGCCTTCTCCACTATCTGATTAAGCATGGCAGTGAACATCGGCATTTTCTTAGCTGCATGTTCTGCCTCCAGCGTCAGCGGAGAACCTAAAGTCCCGACCTGCTGATCGGTAGCCGCATACAAGATCCAAACGCTTCGAGTCAGGGCTTCGTACTGCAAACGCAGCATTGACAACGCTGAGGTGTAGTACCCAGCGCTCACCAACAACCGAAGGCTCAAAGCGTGCTCCAGCGCCATGCCACATGCTACTAAGGCGATTTCATGACGTATGTCGGGATACGCCGGAACCCCGTGAAGCAGCCTCAGAATTTCGTCGTGCAGCTCATCTGACCTATTCAGAAGATCATCCATGCCTACCCTCCCACGTTTTGGTCAAAACGCGGGGATGCTACTATGCCATGCACGATAGATTCACCTTAGTTACGAAACTCATAGTGATAGAAGGAAGGCGCACCGAGCTGTTCAAGATGCCTCTTCATCCTCAACCAACGCCCACAGCCTGGCCGACTCGGCAAACTCCAGCATGTCGGCCAACTGGTCGGCGTCAACGTCACTGCGTCGATGCGCAGAAATCGCGAGTTCGGCAAGCACCGCGGCCCGGCCATCAGGATCTGCCACCAACGCCGACTGGTCATTGAGTTCCGCCAACCACGCCGTTGGCAAGCTCAGCATTTGACTGTCCACAGCTGATCGATTCGCGTCGTATAGGATTGGCTCATCATCTCCCTCCTCATTCCCCAGTCCGGTGTCGCCGGTACGCTGGCGGCTCGCATTGTCCCCCTCCCCCAGCGCTCGTTGATGTCATCCATCACCTGCATCAGTCGGTCACATGCCACCGATTGCTTGAGCGCAAACAAGTCCTCTGAAAACTCACCTGGTTGCCGCAGGTCCATCAGCAGCACCTCTGCCTTGCTGTACCGAAAACCCGGCCGGAAGATTCGCGCAACAGCATCGGTGGCCAGTCGGGTCATCAGCAGCGTGTCGCAGGTTGGGTATGGCAGTTCCACCAGCGCCCCTTGTGCGTGGTGCGCCTCGTCCGGGTTGAACATGCCGGTGCGAATGCTGACGCGCATGCGCTTGCACACTGAGCCCTGGGCCCGGAGTTTCTCCGTTGCTCGGCCAACGTAAGTGGCCACTGCCTGCTTGATGGGCGCCAGCTCTGTCAGCCGCATGCCGAACATCCGGCTGCAGCAGATTTCCTGCTTTGGGGGTTCGGCCTCGTCCAGTTCCAGGCACGGGGTGCCAGCCAGCTCGCGGGCAGTCTTCTCCACCACCACACTGAATTTTTGCCGCAGCGTCCAGGCATCAGCCTTGGCCAGATCCATAGCCGTGTGGATGCCCATCGCCTCGAGGTGGGCGGTCATCCGCCGGCCAACACCCCATACCTCTTTCACCTCTGTGTTGCGCAGCACCCAATCGCGCTTGAACGGATCGGTAATATCGACCACGCCACCTGTCTGCGCCTGCAGCCGCTTGGCGGTGTGATTGGCCAGCTTAGCGAGCGTCTTTGTGCTGGCGATGCCCACACCCACCGGAATGCCGGTGCACTGCAATATCCGTGAGCGAACTCTTCGCCCGAATTGCGTCAGGTTTTCTTGAATGCCTGACAGATCGGCGAAGCATTCATCGATGCTGTAGACCTCCGTGGCAGGCACCATCGACTCGATTAGCGTCATAACGCGCTCGCTCATGTCGCCGTACAAGGCATAGTTGCTGCTGAAAGCCATGATGCCGTGTCGGCGCAACTTATCCTTTGCCTGGAAGTACGGCTCGCCCATTTTCACGAATGGCTTCGCGTCGTAGGACCTGGCAATCACGCAGCCGTCGTTGTTGCTCAGCACCACTATCGGGACCTTCGCCAGGTCAGGCCGAAACACCCGCTCGCAGCTCGCATAGAACGAGTTGCAATCGATCAGCGCGAAGACCTGGTCACTGCGCATGGTCGCGAACGCTGTAACGCACAACGCCCCAGACGACGAGCTCATCGCCTTCCATGATGTACCGCGGCGGGTACGCTGGATTCTCCGATTTCAGAATCACTACGTCGTCGCGACGATGCAAACGCTTGCAGACCGGCTCGCTGTTTACTGCGGCAATGACAATATCGCCATGTTCGGCCTCACGGCCGCGATCTACGATGACGATGTCGCCGGAGTAAATCCCCGCCCCTTGCATGCTGTCGCCCTCCACTTTCACCAGATACACATGGGGTGCGCGGAGGTCGAATAGCTCATCAAGGGAAATATGGCCTTCCAGGTGGTCCGCTGCAGGGGATGGGAAGCCGGCCGGAACGTGAAACGAATACAGCGGTAACGGTTCGGTACCGCCGGTTGGCGTACCCAAGAATGTGATCGTCATGATGGAAGGTCCAATGCAAACTGTATGCATATACAGTAAATCTGGCATCGGGTGCCCGGTCAATCCTGGGCAGCGAAATTTCTGACGGGCGAGAGGTGGGAAAATGTGCGGACGGTACTCGATCTACGAGTCGATGGATTACTACCTGCGCCAGCTATCGCTGGACCTGATAGCGATCAACGGCTACGACCATGAGCCGATCAACCGATACAACGTAGCGCCGTCCACTCGCGTGGAAATCGTTCGCCAGGTTGGGGATCGATTGAGCGTGGACCGCGTTAAGTGGGGATGGTCGCCATTCTGGGCGAAGGGAAAGCGCCCCGATCCGATCAATGCTCGAGCCGAGACGGTGGTGACGGGGAAGTTCTTCAAGGGCCTTTGGCCGAATGGCAGAGCTCTTGCGCCTGCAAATGGTTGGTTTGAGTGGATCGCTGATCCAACGGAACCAAAGCGAAAGCAGCCTTACTACATCACCAGCGCCGACGGCGGCCCGCTCTTCTTTGCGGCGCTGGCAGAGGTGCACCACAGCCTGGAGCCGGACGAGCGCGATGGGTTTGTGATCATTACTGCAGCAGCCGACCAAGGCCTGGTCGACATCCACGACAGAAAGCCCCTGGTGCTGTCCCCTGAGACTGCTAGGGAATGGATGGACCCCGGTACAACGAGTGAGCGCGCGGAGGAGATTGTCGAAGCAGGATGCCGACCCGCTCATGATTTTCGCTGGTTCCCGGTAGGAAAAGCAGTCGGCAAGGTCGGTAACCAGGGACCAGAGCTAATCGAACCTGTCAGTGAGGAGAACCGCCAGGGCGACCTAGAGCTTTAAGCTGGTATTCGCTAACCGCTTGGAATTGCGATTCTGCGATCATGCGCAGTCGCTCGATCTCCAGGGGTGACGCGCCATCGGCCTGAGCCTGGTGATAACGCTTCAATGCTTCGACTGCATCGGTGTACATCGAATGATCTGGGAACAGTAACGGCGGAACATTTGACATTACAGAGCCCCTTTCAATGGATGGTATCAGGCGCCTGTTTGGCCTCGATCAGTTGAAAATCGATGACCGCCTGGTAGAGGGAGTCCGCGATAAGGCGCAACCGCTCCACCTCTTCAGCAGACGCGTTAGCAGCCTCAGCGGCTCGGAGCTCCCTCATGGCATCAATTGCCTTCTTAATCAGCGCCTCACCGGCCTCAACAATCCCAATGAAAGATCGCTTAGCCACAGTCACTCCAATCAGTTAATTGATGAAGCATAGGGTAAGACGACCCAAGCAGCTACAGCAGGCAAAGATCCCTGCATGTCAGAAAAGTTGACCGAGTTGAGACGGCTCCCAATTCATGATTACCAGCTCACCGGTCACATCGGCCTGGCCATGCCTCTGGTTCGCGGTGGTATACCGGATATCCAACCGCTCGAAGTGGAACCCGTCAAAAGCCGCTCGAATGTCGGGATGGTCGTTGATGCTCACCATCACCTTGCCTTTGCAAGTGCGCATGAACTCGGCCATGCGCTCATATTGCTCGAAAGTGAAGTCGACCCCGTAGCCTGCGGTCTGCCAGTAAGGCGGGTCCATGTAGAAGAAGGTGTGCGCTCGATCGTAGCGCTGCGCGCAGTCGAGCCATGACAGATTCTCGACGTATGTACCGGCCAGCCGTTGCCAGGCCGCGGAAAGGTTCTCCTCAATGCGCAGCAGGTTGATAGCAGGGCCGGTGGTGGCGGTGCCGAACGTTTGCCCAGTAACCTTCCCGCCGAAGGCGTGCTGCTGCAGATAAAAGAACCGCGCCGCGCGCTGGATATCGGTCAACGTCTCCGGTCTCGCCATCTTTTGCCACTCGAAGATCTGCCGAGACGAAAGTGCCCATTTGAACTGTCGGACAAATTCCTCCAAGTGGTTCTGCACCACCCTATACAGGTTGACCAGATCGCCGTTGAGATCATTCAAGACCTCCACCTGGGCAGGTTGTGGTCGCATGAAGTAGAGGGCGGCGCCGCCGGCGAAGACTTCGACGTAGCACTCATGGGCGGGGAACAGCGGGATCAAGCGGTCGGCCAGGCGGCGCTTGCCGCCCATCCAGGGGATGATTGGGTTAGTCAATTTGCAAACCTTTACTGTATGGATGAACAGGTGCTAGGCTCGCCGTGCTTTGTGCACAGAGCGGGAGCCTTGGCTGGGCTTGCAGGTATGGTCTGCGGGTTCGGCGGTCAGCAGGGATGTTGACGCATCCCCGGTGGCCGCTCTCTTTGCATGAAGCCTTCGAATTATTAGCGGGCGCTTCCTGATACCCGTTTTGCGATCAAGGCATCGTGCTCCCGGGAGCACTGCTCACCGGCGATCCTGGCTCGGTCATAAGCCTGCGCCAGCTCTCGATTCGTAGCGACAGACCGGTCGAGCAGGTCGGAAAGCACCATGGCGGCGCGGGTGGCTGCCTGGCCTCGGCCGATAGCGGCGGTATTCGTGGCGGGGCAACTGACGGTGGCAGCGAGCTTGGCACCTTCGTCGCGCAGCCGCTGGCCAGCAGCATCGGCGCCAGCAGCGCCAGCATCAGCAATCGTTCTTTCTTCATACGCTTTTATCCTCGCCTCTTGCTGCGCGTCTGCGCTCCGGTGTTCTTCCTGGCGCGCCGATCGTTCGCCGATGACCTCGGCCAAGCGGTCGCCGCTGTCCCGTTGCGCTGATACCTGAGCGCCCTTTGCCCGCTCTACCGAGATGCCGTGCTGGTACGCACCCCAATGGGACGCCAGAAGCACAAGTACCGTGGCAGCAGTAGCAGGCCAAGCACTCATGACAAAGCCCGCCGAATACCCTCATCAATGATCATCGACGGGTACGGGTTGCCTCCGTTCTCGTGAATGATGATGCCGAGCACCATCCCGCGCAGCGTGGCCGGATCTTTGATGTCGATCGGGTCAGCGGCCCGAACGCCCAGGCGCTTGGCCACAGCCGCAGCGTAGGCCTGGGTGTCGTTCTCGCTGCTCGGCGCCCAGCGGTTGACGGTTTCGAGCACGGTGTCGATGCCCTTCCCGCCCACGCCGGGCATCCCGTCCTTGCCGCGGTAGTTGATCAGCAGCTTGCCCAGGGCACGAATGCCGTTTTCGGGATGGTCAAATCGGGCGAAGCGCGGCTTGGCGACTCCCTCTTCCAGGCCGAGCTGGCCCTGCCAGACATTGCGCGGGTTGTAATCGATGTTGCCAGGGTTCTTGTTGCGGACTCCACGTGGTGTGGTCATAGATTTTCTCCAGATACAAAAAAGCCCGCACTGGGCGGGCTTTGTGAATTCGTTATTAGGGTCAGTTCTGCTTGTACATTTCGAATATCTTCTGCGCGTACAGCGAGTGACCATAGTCATTCGGATGCCACATAACGCCGGCGGATGTGCCGAGGCCCTGTGTCCCGAGGATCGCCGCAATGTCAGAGACTGACCTGAAGGGGATCCGCTTCAAGGCTGCGATTGAGCGCATTTCATGGTCGATTTTGACTTGGTCGGGAGGGTAGATTCCGTTCGACTCCAGCGCTGATGGATACCAGGGGCCGACCGCGACAACCTTTGGATGGCTGCTCATCCCTTTGGCCATGTCCAGAAGGCGGCCGTAGTCAAAGCGAAACTGGTAGACATCAGCCTCAGCGTCGTCGTGCTCCCCAAGCTGGATCACAACCAGGTCTGGTCTCGTATCCGCAACGTTCCCAAAGCCCTGAATGCGCTCGGCAATGCTCCCGCCGCCCCCATAGGTATGATAACAACGGACAACTGGTTGGCCTCGATCCTGTTGGATCAAGCGAGATACTACGCCGGCAAAGTCCATCTGGTCGCTGGTTGCAGCCATGCCGGAAACGTGATCCCACCCAAGGTCACGAATTGTCCCCTCGTTGACAGAGTGCCGGGTGATGCTGTCCCCAATGAACAGGATGCGGTATTGCCCCGGCTCCGGCGCTGGACATGCGATATGGTCATCCAACTGTGACTTAGGCCCAGCGAAGCAGGCAAAGCTCAAACCCAGTGATGCAATAAACACAGCGGCGCGCATCATCAACTCCTTTTTTCGATGCGCGCAATATACACGCGTTCCTGGCTGCAATGGCCAGACTCTGATCATGCTAAGCAACAGTGGAAGGCTGCTCGCCAGCATCAGCTGCGGTAACGGTCACCGTAGCTGAGTAACGTTTGAGGACCTGTGCAGTTCTCACGAGCGCAGTTGGCTGCTCCTCCAGCAGATTGCGTGCTGCGGCGTCTGCCTCCTGCTCGGTGACATACTCACTTTGATGGATAGGGTCAAAGTTGTTGCTGGTGTTGATGACGATATAGGGCATGAGTTTTCTCCAAACAAAAAAATACCGCCTAGTGGCGGTTGGATTGATTGTAACGTTGAGTCAGACCGGCAGATCCGGCCAGTCGATCGTTTCGGGGAAACCGGGTTGGCCAATTAGACGATTGAGCGACACACGATAACGCTTCCAGGCTTTCAAGGCGTTGATTTCCCCAAAGGTGGCGTCGTCCAAATCCACCGCATCCTGCAGCGGCGCGATGGCCGTATCCGCCAGCGCCCTCTGCTGGGCTATCTTAGCGATAGCAGAACTTCGCTCTTGCTGGCTCGCCGCCAGGGATTTGTCCTCGGTTGTCACCAACTGGCTCCAATCGATAGTGGCATAACCCTGGACCGGTACAGGCCGGTCGGCCTCTGGGATCGGCAGTGCGATCTGGCCATCAGCCGGCGAAACAATGTCGTGCGGAAAACAGGCCTCTTGGGTAGCGTCGATTGGGATAGGCAATTGCAGGACAATCAACAAGTCGCCACCGAAGCGTTCGATCGGAGCAATTATCCAAGGGCACCGGGTTGCCTCATTAGGCAGCGTGGCGCCGTCGGGCAATCGCGAGAAATCCAGGGTCAATCCATTGATAATCAGGCTGTCGCCTTGCTTGTAGACCGTCAATGCAGACGGGGAAACCGGCACAAATGGGCTGAGCTTGATTCGCATTAGAACCACCTGCCAATGGCGAAATATTGGTACTGCATATCAGAAGTCGTAGCCTGGCGATATGACCAAGAGTCTGCCCCTACGAGCGTTGTCGTCGCACTCCACCACACACCGTTGTAGGCCTGCTCACCAATCGCGGATTGGTTGCCGCTAACCCCTACTGAGGTCAAAGCGGAAGCAAGCACTTTAGGCGAAGAGACAAAAGCAGCCGGCATTGTCGCCCTAGCTGTGGCCTGGGAGCTCAACGCCTGTTTGGGTAAGGTGATGACTCCCCAACAGACTTGCGTACCGTCGGCAAAGCGAATGAAATCACCGTTAGAGTTCGACCCCTTCTGCAAAAGTGCACCCGTTGGCACACCTGCAGTTTGACTGACGGTTCCGAGTACATTGGACTTGAGGTATGCCGTAGCGATTAAACTATACAGCTCATCGAAGTTTGCAATCGCCTTCACCCACGCGCTCCGTCGGTCGTCCCCTCCCGCGCCGGTGGGCGCGGTGCCGAGATTGATTGTTTGCTTGGCCATAGTATTCCTTGCTAAAGAGTTGGTCGGGCGGCGAACAAAGTCCGGCCATTTGGATCAACTGGGTTAATGCCGCTGTAGTTCTCGGTATAAGCCTGCAGCATATCCCGCCTACCATTGAGAAAACCCGCAATGGTAGGCAGCCAGGGAGTAGTAGTCCCGGCAGGCACATACGTTGGTGACAGGAGTGCATTAGCTAAAAAGTAGTCGCCCACATTGTTGGTCCAAGGCATTTGACAACTAGCCGCATAGTAACCAATGCCAACGATTGGACTTCCTGCTACAACAAATGATGTAGTTGTCGGCTGACTGTTCAATCGAACAACGTTATTCGTGGATGTGAATATGTCCACCCCCGACGCATCGCTTACTTTAGAGCCATACGCTCCCACAGGCAGCGGACTGGCCGAGTAGCTACCCACGAACCAATCCACTTGCATCGCCTCCAGCCATACGGGCCCGAAATCAGGGTGCATGTACTTGGCGACTCGCCAACCCGTCCAGTTGCCTGGCTGCCCCTGCACATAGAAGTTCGAGAGCATCAAGTGCCCCGGGCCATTCACGAACACCAGCGGTCGCTCGTACGTCGTGATGGGCGTCGGAAAATCATACCCATTGAGGAATGGCTGATCCCGGTTGGCCCACGAAGGGAAAGTGAACGAACCCTGATACATCACATTCAGGACGCGGTTCACCGAATCAATCTGTGACTGGAAAGCGTTGTTTACTGAGCGGATCCCGTATTGGCCCGAGGCCAAAAAAGGAGCGCCACCACTCGACAACACCAACACTTGCCACGTTTGGTTGAAGCCGCGCCTTATCGTGAGCTGGCCCGGGGAGTACCAGGCCTGGGGTGACCAGTTACTGGCAGGGTCGGTCACCGGTGCCAGCCGATCCACCACCACAAAGGAATCGCTCTTGATCTCAGGTACCGAAAAGGTCTGCTCGAAGCTACCGTCGCACGTCACCTGGAGCATCTTCAGCGAGCGAATCGGCGTGCTTCCGGTGTCGAGCGTAATCCTGGCGGACGCATCCTTTGTCCGCAGTCCGTAGATAGTGGCCATCAGGTCAATCTCCCCACCGCTACACGCTCAACACCGTTCACGTCGTACACATACAAGCCGCCGTTGTTCAGAAGCGTTGATCCGGCAGCATCCTGTCCGCGCACGGTGAATGAACCGGACGCCAGATTGATCTCTATCAGCGGCAAGCCTTGGGCGTTAACCGCCTGAGACCGAAGCGTCATGCCCACGATCAGGTTCTGAATGAATGCCTGGTTGATCAATGCCGAGTTCAAGAACAGCTGGCCATCCTGGAACACGAACAAGCTCGCCTCTGGCCCATTCAACCCGTTGATGATCGCCACGCGGTCAGCCGACAGCAGGATCTCGCCAACCGCCCCATCACTTCCTTGAATGATGCCGGTGGCCACCTTCTTGCCGTTGGCATTGGTCTCGGTCTTCCAGGAAGACATGGCAGACACCTTGCCATCGACACCTGCAACCACTTCACTCACCTGCTGCACCGAAGCATTGGTCTGCCCCATCTGCGCCTGGACGGTTTCGACCTGCCGTCCTATGGCAATGCCGTCCTCGATCCGGGCCGATTGCTCGGTCCAGACACCCACTAGGCCGCCCGTTGCGCCGGCTAGGCCGGTGCTATCGCCTTCCATTTCCGGGTTCACCTGAACATACAGCCCGTCCAGGCGCGTGGCTGCCGCAGTGATCGCGGAGCCCTGCTGCTTGACCGTCGTGTCCATCTGGCTGATGGCCGATGCCTGGGCGCTGTTCACGCCTTCGGCACCAGTGACTCGGTTGGTCAGGCTGAGCAGGGATTGGCCTTGGCTGGTCAGCGTGGTGCCCTGCTGGGTCACCGTACTGCTCAGACTACTGATGGCATCCGCATTCGCCGCATCCGCTGCGGTCACCCGACGAGCCACGATGTTGCACCAAACCGACCGGCCACTTCCGTCCGCTGGCTGGATCCGGCTGACGAAGCGCGCCGTCACTGCTGCTGCCGGCGCCGTGACCCGACCCGTGAAGGTTTGAAACCCTCCGCCCGCTGAGAAGGTGAAGCCGTTCAAATAGCCAAGGTTGGCCCCTGCCTTATCGAAGAACTGCATCTGCAAGTTGCCGGTTTGACCGGCGGTCATGTAGGCCCGGTATACGTCAGCAGACAGGTCGAACTGATCGCCACCCGCAACGCTCACGTTTGCAGCCAGCCCGCAGAAGCTGTTCGCATAGAAGGCGATGCCCTTGCTGGCCGATGGGTGCACCGACAGCCCAGCGATCCCTGGGCTCCCTGTCCACGGGTCGATCAGACCATCTTCGAACGTGCCGCGCAGCACCAGGTTATCCGGCTGCTGGCTAATGGAAGCTTTCAGCTGGGTGAGCGCTGTGCCTTGGCTAGTCAGCGTCGTACCTTGACTGGCCACCGTGTTGCTGAGCGACTGCAAGGCAGATGCATCAGCTTTGGACGCTACTTGCGTCAGTGCTGACTGCGCTGCCGCGGCGGCATCGGTAGCCACCTTGTCTGTCACAGCCGCCCAGGCGCTGCCATTCCACCGTTTTGGCGTGTTGGCATTACCGGTGATGTCGATCCACAGGTTCTCAGCTTGCCGATCAGCAACAATCGGGGTGGCCGTCTGGTACAGCACCTTGCCCTTGCTGCCCGCCAGATCAGCAGCCGCCTGTGCCGCCTGTTGGGCGGTGCTGACGTTGCCATTCGTGGTTTGCAGGCCGTTGGTCAGGTTGGTGATGCTGCTGCCCTGACTCGACAAGGTGTTGCCCTGGTTCGTCACCGTGGTGCTGAGCGCCTGCAACGCCGAGGCATCCGCCTTGGTTTGAGCAACCGCCAGGGCGTTGGCCGCTGCCGCTGCAGCATCCGTGGCCGCCTTGTCACTGACCGCCACCCAGGTACTGCCGCTCCAGCGTTTCGGCGTATTCGCGTTGCCGGTCGTATCGATCCAGAGGTTCTGGGCCAGGCGGTCGGCCACATCAGGCGCCGCCGCTTGCACGATCACTTTGCCCTTGCTGCCGGCCAGGTTCGACGCAGACTGCGCTGCCTGCTGCGCCGCAGTGACGCTCTGGTTGGTGGCCGCCAGGCTGTTGCCCAGGCTGGTAATCGAGCTGCTGGCCGAGGACAACCCGCTCTCGGTCTGCGTTACTCGAACATCCAGCGCCTGGTTGGCCGCCGCCAGCGCGCCAGTTGCACGCGCCGACGGCCCTGCCACGAACGGCGAAGGGACGTCGCTCTCGCCCACCCGCTTCTCGACCATGATCGAGTCCACCACCATCGAGGCGCTGGCCGCGGCGTGGCGGTTCGGGTAGATCAGCAGGCCGACCTTGGTGCTCACCGTGATGGTGATCGGGAACGTAATGCGCGTGCGTTCCGTGGTGTACGGCAGGGTTACCGATCGAGAGGTTACACCGTCGTACAGGTTGGCCATCACCGATCCGGCCGTGCCGCCCTTCACATACATCGACACCAGGTAAACCCCGGGCTCAACACGGATGTTGTAGCTGGCCTGGTTGTTGGCCGGGGCCATGACGATGTAAGAGAACAGGCTATCGGTATCAGCACGTAGGGAGTAGCCGAAACCGGAATCGGCTTCGGGCACGGACACACCCGTCTTGGTCAACAAGGCGCCGCCGGTCACCGGCAATGTGGTGGACGCCAACCAGCTGTACTCACTGTCGAGCAGGTTGGCGCCGTTGCCAGCCAGATTGCCGATCGAAGCCTGCAAACCGGTGAGCGCGTTGCCCTGGCTGGTCAGCGTATTGCCCTGATTGGTGACGGTGTTACTCAGTGTCTGCAGCGCGGAGGCATCGGCTTTCGTGGCCACCTGCGCCAAGGCGCTGGCTGCCGCTGCCGCTGCATCTGTTGCCGCCTTATCAGTCACCGCTACCCAGGCCGAGCCCGTCCAGCGTTTGGGGGTGTTTGCACCTCCTGTGGTGTCGATCCAGAGGTTTTGCGCCAGGCGCTTATCAGCCGCCGGCGCAGCGGTGCCATAGATGACCTCGCCCTTGGCACCAGCTTTATCAGACGCCGCCTGGGCGGCCTGCTGCGCGGTCGTCACGTTGCCGTTCGTGGTCTGAAGGCCATTGTTCACCTGGGTGATGCTCGCGCCCTGGCTGGTCAAGGTGCTGCCCTGATTCGACACGGTGGTGCTCAGCGTCTGCAGGGCCGACGCGTCTGCCTTGGTCTGAGCAAGCGCCAGGGCATCGGCTGCGGCGGCTGCCGCGTCCGTTGCAGCCTTGTCGGTCACCGCGACCCAGGCGGACCCGGTCCAGCGCTTAGGCGTATTGGCGTTCCCTGTTGTGTCGATCCACAGGTTCTGTGGAAGTCGATCCGCTGTCGCCGGTGCCGCCGCCTGGATGATGACCTTTCCCTTTCCTCCTACAAGGGCGTTGGCAGCATCGGCGGCCTGCTGTGCCGCAGCAGCGTTACCGGTGGTGATCACCAAGTTGCTGTTCAGCTCGGTCAGGGCCTGGCTCTGACTGGTCAGTGTGGCGCCCTGCTGGGTGACCGTGCTGGTGAGGTTGGACACCGCATCAGCGTTGGCCGTATCGGCCGCCGTGACTCGACGAGCGATGATGTTGCACCACAGCGAACGCCCGGTACCGTCCGCTGGCTCGGTGCGGGTCACAAATCGGGCCGAGACCGCACCGTCTGGCGCAGTGATGCGACCGGTGTTCGTTTTGAACCCCGTACTCGCCGCCGGTACCGCGAACGCGGTGAAGTAGCCCAGGTTGACGTTGGCCTTGTCATAGAACTGCATCTGCAGCCGGGTGGTCTGCCCCACCGTCATGTAATTCGGCCAGATGTCCGCAGAAAGGTCGAATTGCTCGCCACCCCTGGTCAGGACATTCAAGCCCACACCGCAAAAGCTGTTGTTGTAGAACGCGATGCCTTTGCCCGCCGACGGGTGCGCCGAGATGTTGGTGATCACCGGGTCGGCGGTCCAGGGATCGACTAGGCCATCCTCGAAGCTGCCCCGCAGGATCAGGTTGTCGGGCTGCTGACCAATCGAGGCCTTGAGCTGGGTCAGCGCGGCGCCTTGACTGGTCAGGGTGGTGCCCTGGCTGGACACGGTGGAGTTCAGTGCCTGGAGCGCAGAAGCATCGGCCTTATTCGCCACCTGCGCCAGCGCACTGGCTGCGGCTGCAGCTGCATCAGTCGCCACCTTATCGGTGACGGCCACCCAGGCGCTGCCGTTCCAGCGTTTGGGCGTATTGGCTGCACCGGTGGTATCAATCCACAGGTTCTCGGCCTGGCGGTCGACAACCGCCGGCGCCGCCGACTGATACAGCACCTTGCCCTTGCTACCGGCCAGACTGGCCGCTGCCTGCGCCGCCTGCTGAGCCGTGGCAACGTTGCCGTTGGTGGTCTGCAGGCTGTTGTTGAGCTCTGTGATGCTGCTGCCCTGGCTCGACAGCGTGTTGCCCTGGTTGCTGACGGTCGTGCTGAGCGCCTGCAGTGCCGAAGCGTCGGCCTTGCCGGCCAGCTGCGACAATGCCGACTGAGCGGCCGCCGCGGCGTCGGTGGCCACCTTGTCCGTCACAGCCATCCAGGCAGTGCCGTTCCACCGTTTTGGGGTGTTGGCATTGCCGGTGGTGTCGATCCAGAGGTTCTGCGGAAGACGGTCGGAAGCGACCGGGGCAGTCGCCTGCACCAGCACCTTGCCTTTGCCACCCGCCAGCGTGGCCGCGTCCTGGGCGGCCTGCTGGGCGGCGGTGACGTTCTGGTTGGTAGTGGTCAGGCTGCTGCCCAGCGCGGTAACAGCCGAGGCGTTCGCCTCATCCCCACTGATCCGCGCGGTACGCTCATCCACGACCGAAGACACCGAGGCCGACGGCGCGATCTGGCCGACGGCAATCCAGTCGATCTCGAAAACATCCCCTGCGGTGCCGCTGATCCACAGGTAGAACCTGGTGATCGTACTGTCCGACCAGTCGCTGCCACCATTGGTGAGCTGCGACATGTCCCACTCGAGCACCATGGTCTGCCCGACTGCCAGACCAGGGTTCGGGATGATCTTGTTGTACGCGGTCGACGAGCCGTGCCCGGCCGTGGCGTAGGACACCTGGCCAGTCCAGCCGCTCCCCGCGCGCCGGGTGATCCGGCAACGGATACGGTCGTGATCCCGACCTTTGATCGAGACAACCGGAGCGTTGAGGTACGCGCCAGCGCCGTCGTTCGTGACGATCAAGCGGCCGTTTTCAACCACCAGCGTGCAGCGAGTACCAGACCAGCCCTCAGTGGTGGAGGCAAAACCGTAGTTCAACGTCGAGTCAAACCCTCCGGATTCGGCGCGCAGCGTGGCGATCTGGGAGGCCAGGGCCGAGTCAGCATTGGTCCGTGCCGTGGTCTCGTTGCCGATCGCGACCGAGTTCGACGCAGTGCTGGCCGCCACGGTGTCGATGCGTTGGCCGAGCGCATTGTCCGCATTGGTGCGAGCACTGATCTCGGTCTGAATGGCCGAGGCGTTGTTGCCAGTCGATGCGGTGACTGTATCGATGCGCTGACCCAATGCGTTGTCGGCCGACTGCCGAGTCTGCGCCTCACTGGTGATCGCCGCGCCGCGAGCCTGGGCTTCAGACAGCAGGCCCTGTGCGCGGGCTGTGGCTTCGTCGCCAATCGCCTGGGTGCGCGCTTGGGTTTCGACGGCAATCGCCTTGTTGCGGTCCACGACCTCAGCCGAGATGGCCTGGGTTCGAGCTTTCGTCTCTGCCGCAATGGCCTGGCCACGAGCGGTTGCCTCAGCTGCTATGGCCTGGCCGCGGGCCGCCGCTTCAGCGGCAAGACGTTGGGCGACAGACCCCGCCTGGGTCGGCGGGCCGGAGATCAGCGAAACCTCCTGGCGCAGCGCCGGCGCAAGCTGCCCCGCCTCGACCTTGTCCTTGAGCGCATCAAGCATGGTCTTCACGTCAGTCGACGTGGACGCCACCACCTTCAGGAAGGCGCTAACGCCATAGGCGTTCTTGGCGCGGATGAAGTAGGCGTAATTGGTGGCGAAGGCCAGGCCGGTATGGCTCAGCGTCAGGCCCTGGCCCAGGTATTCACCCTGGGTGGCCTGTGGGTTGCTCGAGTAGAAGTACTCGTAGGTGCCGCCGTTCAAGCCGTGCTGCGGGTTGCTCGGATAAAGCGTGATCGTGTCGATAGTGGCCTGTACCACGCACGCTTCCGGCACCGGTGGGCCATCGATGTTGACGGTGATGCTGGCTTCGCCCGAGCGGGTCAGCGGCCCCAGGGCGGCCACGCTCATGGTGTAGTTGCCAGATGGCAGCCCAGACAGGGGCAGTTTGAGCGTCGTCGCCGGCACCTGCTGCGCCTGCACTGCTGCCGTGCCCTGGCGCACCGTGATGGCATATGCGGTGACCACGCCATAAGGCGCGACCCATGCCAGGGTGCCTTGGACGACCTCGGCATTATCTTCGGTCGACCAGGTGACACCGGTGGGGCTGCCCAGGCCACCCGTTGGCAGGCTGATGAAGCCAATCGGGTTGTAGGGCTGGCCCACGGCGTCGTCGAAGATGGCCGGTTCGTTCTGCGCAACTGAGACACTGCAGCCGCTGTCGGCGCTCATCGACCAGTCGGTGACAATGAACTCGCCAATGATGTTCAGCGACGGCAGGTTGACCTTCACCGAACGGCCTGGACGGCAGTTGTAGCCCATGAAGTTCATGGGGATCGACAAGGTGCCGCCTGCGCGCCGACGGCGCAGCTCGATGTTGGCCAGGCGCTGGGCCTGGTAGGGATTGCTGACGTAGGAGAACGACAGGGTTTCTGCCGCTTCACCGCCGTCGGCAACCACCCACTCGTTGACCGACACCTCAGGATAATCAGTCTCGGCCCACGCCTGCGCCGGGTCCACGAAGGTACCGCGCACAGTATTGATCGCCGAGTCATTGGACGGCTCAGTGCTGCCGGTGACAGTGCCGATCACCATGTCCTCGGTGATCTCGAAGTCATACGGGCCGTAGTAGGCACCGACCTGCAGCATCCACCGGCCACCGACACGGATCAGCTTGCCGCCGCATGCCGACTCCAGCTTCTGCATCACCTGGGTGCGCGACTCGTCCGCGCCGATGACGCAGCCGGAACGGTACCGCGCCGAGCTGCTGCCGTCTGCGTTGGCCAGCATCTCGTCGCACACGCTTGCACTGCTGGCAAAGCTCGGGAACACGATCTCATCATCCGGCACGCCGCAGCGATTACGCAGGAACCAGAGGATGTGCAGCGCGGTGTTTTCGCTGTAGCCAGTGGTGCGGGTGCGGGGATCGTAGATATCCCGGCGCCCGCGGAGCACGAAGCGCACATCCGGGATGCCGGACGGGTACTTCTCCGCGCTGTACTTGAACGACACCCGCACGAAGGACAGGCCACGGCCGATCTGCGTGTCGCGCCAGTCCGGGCTGTTGGCTTTCAGGAACGCATTCACCTGGCCCGGGTTGGTGACCAGTTCGTAGGACGCGAACTCGCCATAGGTCTGGATCTGCTCCTCGCCCAGGAAGATCTCCTCCAGGGCATCGATCTCCCCCTCCGACAGCACATAGACCATGTGCAGCCATTCGCCGTCGGTCTGATCGCCGGCCTGCTCCTGGCCCCAGGCCAAAACGCCGCCGGTGCTCACGCGCCCCAGCACATAGCGAGCGGCCGCCTTGGACGAGCGCAGGGTCTGGCTGGACGGTTCACCCGTGCGGAGTGAGCCGGTATCAAGCTGGTCCTGCTGCGAGGCGACGTAGAACGCCAGCGCAGCACCCGCCAGGGCGCCCAACGGGCCACCCTGTACGAAGCCAATCACCGCCCCGACGGCGATCTGGGCAACTTTACTGACTGCAGAACTCATTCAACTCTCCACACCGTCAACGGCTCACACTCGATACGGCACACCCCGTCAGGGGAAACCGACCAGAATTCATCTGCCCAGAACACCGCAACGCCTCGGCCATTGGGGCCGTCGTACAGGGCTATGTCGCCCCGCTGGATCAGGCCAGGCTGGATGCGGGCAAAGCAGGCGTCCCAGGCGCCCTCCAGTGAGCCGTGCAGCTTCCTCAGCAGGCGCTTGGCGCCAGCTTCGGATGCGTAGCGGTCCCGGTAGGCCTCGGCAGGATCGACGCCACACACCGCCAGGGCGCAGTCGGCGGCAAACAGGCAGCAGTCAAATTCGCCCCATGAAAAAGGCCGCTCGATGGCGGCCTTGATCGTGTTGGCAAGCTGTGTCGTCCAATCGCGCTTTCGCATGGTCACTTCTCGTAGGTGAATTTCGGCGCATCCTTGGAAGCGCCCCAATAGATGGGCCAGTCGGCGATCTGGGCGATCGCGAAGAAGAAGCGGTCGTCCTGCCGGCGCGCGCGGTGGTTCTCGTCGGTCCAGCGCTCGGTACCGGTTCGGTTCCACTCGGCCATGCGGTCGATCAGAGGCACGGTGATGCTGTTGCCCTCCTCGCCGTTGCCCGCGTAGGAGAACTTGGCGGCATCCATGCGCCCACTGAACAGAATGTCAGCGCCATAGGTGCCGTCCTGGTCGAACACGACGAACATCAACTTGCCGTTGCGCCCCCTGCATCCCTTAAGCGAAGTCTCGGTGATGATCTGGGCGTCTAGGCCGTTGAGCGTAAGGTCCACCGACATGGGCGATCCCGAGTTGCTGCTCTCCTGCGACTGCCCGACCGCGCCGAAGCTGCCGACGCCCTGATAGGTGATGCCGTCGATCACCAGGTCGCCGGTCCCGGTGTGCGCAAAGACCATCCCGTCGGGGAAGTCCAACTGGCAGGCGTAGACCGCCATGAAGTTGCCCTTGGCGATGATGTCGACAACTGTCTGGCTGAATGGGAAAACACCGGTGGCCATCAGAATGCCTCTCGAAATTGCAGGGTCGAGTTCGAGACCACCGGCTGGGTGGTCCATTCGTTGGTGTCGTCCATGCGGCGCATCTCGCAGTAGGGGTTCTTGTACTCAACCGCACTGCCGGCCGGGATCACCTTGCGAATCCGCTTGTTCACGCTGATCAGCGCCTTGCCAGCGGCGTCAGAAAATGCGTTCTCGACCACCTCAAACATCTCGCCTTTGATGGTGATGAGGTCGCCCCTACTGAACACTCGTCGGCTGGCCAGCATGCCCTGCAGCTGCATGACGCTGGCCTGAGCAATGGCCACAGCCACCGCTGGCGCGCCGATATTGTCTGTGCGCGTCCGGGTGAGATACGGGATGTGCACCGTGCCAAACATGCCGTGCAGGCGGCCAAGCAGCGATGTCAGCTGGCGTTCATCCTCTTCGTACAGGAAGCCAAAGGTCATGGTGCACTTCCAGTAGGATCCAGGCTGAGCCACGATCTGCTGGGCATTCGACAGCGAGGAAGTGAACCCCCGGTTGTTGTAGACGACGCCCCAGGTGACCTCAGTGGGCTCCAGGTCCTCGGGCCATTCCTCCGCCATTGGGTCACTCCAAAAAGAAAGCCCGCCGAAGCGGGCCGAGCCTATTTACCGCCGCTGCAGCATCTGCCGCCCGGCGCCGTTGGTCTTGAAGTCTCGGAGCATCATCTCGTAGCCGCCCTTGGCGCCGTCCTGGGCAACCTGCCGGACCTCCTCCTTGGTCAGCGAGCCAGCACCTCCGCTGAAATGGAAGTGCTGCGTGATGCCGCCAAAGGAGATCGAGGACTCCCCGCCACCTCCTCCAGCGCCAGCGGCCATGACACCGAGAGAACCATCCGGCCCCCGGTGAAGAGGCAGGATTGCTTCAGGCCCGGCCTCTGCGAAGATGCCCGCGCCCTGGGCAAAGGCGAACACCTGCGGGCTGTCATACACCCCGCCGGAAAAGGCAGACAGGCTCGGAGAGTCGTACACGCCACCCTTGGCATTGGGAATGACTTCACTGAATCCGGTCATGGTTCCTTGGCCTAGCGCCGAGCTGCCGCCGCTGAGGAAGCTGAACGCCGAACTCAGGAAACCAGCAGCCGCCTGGCGCACCTGGATGCGGATCAGGTCTTCGATGATTGCGTCCGCGAAGTCCTTGAACGACGCCTTACCGGTCTTGATGAACTGGACAATGCCATCCTCAAGGTTGTTGAACGCATTGGTGAACAGATCTTCGGTCTGGCCCGCAACATCGGCAGCGCTGTCGAGGTAATTCTCAAAAGCTGCCGAGGCGCCATTACTCCAGTCAGACTGAGCAGCGTCGATCTTAGTGAAGGTGTCTTCCTGAACCTGCACCAGCTTCGCGCCATACTCCTGCCTCAAGGCGATCTGCTTTTCGAGCTCCTGTCGCTGTTTCTCGTTAGTGGCCGTGGCCAGTTCGTCGCGCAGCGCCAGGATCTTGTTGTTGTTTTCCTGCTCAAGCGCCAGGCGAGACTGAGCACGACTAGCCCGCTTGTCTCCCATTCCAACTGCAGCAGCGGCAGCGTCGCCCTGCTGCTGGGCGATCGCCAACTGACGCTCAAGGTCGGCCTGGTACTTCATCGCCCGCGACAGGCCGGTTGAGGCTTGGACCGCAGTGTTGAACTGCTCGGCGAGTGCTCCAATGGCTTTGCCGTATTCCTCAGTTGTGATTTTCTTCTGCGCCAGCAGTAGATCAAGGTTTTTGGTCTGTTTCTGAAACTCATCAGACGCAGCGCCTACAGGGTCGTAAGCCTTCTTCAACTGCTGATAAGCGGTCTCTGCTTCCTTCAGTTGCTGATTCAGCTTCGTCTGCGCAGAGGTGGCGTCTTTCGTTTCCTGCTTGGCGCCCTGGTTGGCCTTCTTCTGTGCCTCGATCGCGCTAGCTGCCGAAAGAATCGCCTGGCGGTCGGTCTCGGTGAGATCGGCGTTCTCGGCGATGTAGCGGTTGGCGATCTTCATCGCGTCGCCATTGTCCTGCAGGCCGGCCAGTTGCTTCTGCAGCGTTTCCAAATACGTCTGGCCCGCCGAACTCATACCGACCTTGGCGGCATTGTTCGCCTGGGTGGCCGAAGTGTTCGCATCGGTGACACCGGTGAGAACTCGCAGGGTTTCCGCGATCAGGCTCGATCGCTGATCGGCGTCGCTGACGGCTCCAGCCTGGGTGATCCACTGCTGCACCGTGCTGGCCGGCAGTTGAAGCCGTGTCGCTACCTCCTGCAGCACGGGCGATAAACCCTGTCCAGACGCACGCGCCTCATTGAGGCGGTCGATCAGGCCTTGGTATTCAGCCAACTGCCGGTTGTACTGGCCGCCAGAGTCGCGCGCCGGAGCCGTTACCACAGCCGACCGGATGGACTGGGCCAGGTTGCCATAGGCGTCCTTGACCTTGTCGGCGGCATTGACCTGTTCTTGCTGCCACTTCACCAGCGAGGCTTCGCGCTGGTCCTTGTTGAGCTTGGCGAACTCTTCTCGCAACTGAGCAACCGGCTTGTGCAGGTCGTCTAGGCTGACGCCCGCTTGGTCGGCGTTGTCGCTGAGTAACAGGAAGCTGGCCGCTGCGGTACCGGCGAGCAATGCCAATCCCATCGGGCCGCCGAGTGCCGACAGCAAACCACCGGTGGCGGCACGTGTCAGGTTGGCCTGGGCAATGGTCAGCGCCTCGGTGGAAGCCGTGAGCGCCGCCTGTTTTGGCAAGAGCTGGGTCTGAACCAGATTGAGCCGTTGCAGGCCTGTCGCGGCAGCTACCGAGGCCTCCGCCTGCTGTACCTGCGCCTGGGCATAAATGCGCTGTGCTTCAGCGCCTCGCAGTGCTGCCTGGGCGTTCTGGACCTCCGCGATACGCTGGGCCAGGGCGGCCTTTAGCGCCATGCCAGCCTTGGCGACATAGAGGGTAAGAGCCGCAGCGCCCGCCCCCCCCATGGCGACCGCCACCAGATCAACGTTGTCGGCCAGGGCGATCAGCACGCTCGACAGGCCCGCGACTGCGCCGGTCCGCTCCTCCATGCCACCCAGAAAGGTCTGAGTGGCGTTGCTGATGTTCACCATCGCGTCCTGCACGCTGGTGGACATGTCAGCCGCAGCCTTGCGGTTGACCTCCACGGTGCGCAGTAAGCCGGTGTTGATGTCATCGAGCGACAGTTTGCCCTGGACACCGAGCTTGCGGATCTCTTCGGCACTCTTGTCGGTGGCGGTGGCGATCGCGGTGACGATGGTCGGCATGGCGTCCTGAATGGACACCCACCCATCGGCCTCAACTTTGCCGGTCTGCAGCGCCTTGGAATAGGCATCCAGCGCGGAGCCGGCCTTGTCGGCGGCCGCGGCGTTGGTCACCAGTAGAAAGCTGAAGCTGTCGGTAATGTCCAGCGTCTGCTGGGTGTTGAAGCCCAGGCTGCGCATGACGTCTGCAGTGCGGATGTACAACTCTTGCGCTTCAGCCAGTGGCCGGTAGGTTTCCTGAGCGGTGCGAAGCAAGTGCTCCTGCACGCTCTGGTACTCACCAGCGCTGCCAGCGGCGGCCTTCATGCGATCGGACATCTGCCCATAAGCATCGACCTGCTGAATGATGCCGCCAATCAGCCCAGCGCCAGCAACCGCAGCGAAGGCTCCACGCATTAGCGCGCCAGCGCTATCAGCCGCTGCACCCGCCCTGTCAAAAGCCGAATCGACAGTGGCCAAGTTGCGGTCGATCGCCTGCGTGCTGCGCGCCACCATCTGGTCAGCACTGGCCAACTCGCGGCGTAGCTGGGCGGTGGTCGCCTCGATCTGAACAAGCATCCCCTGGACTTGTTGGTCTGCCATGCTTTTCTCCGGGCAATAAAAAACCCGCCGAAGCGGGTGGTAAAACGGGAAAACTAACGACAGTGCGTCAACCAGGCTGCCTCAAAATCGCGTGGGCTCATGCGGCCATCATTTTCGAGAACTACCATTTCCTTGGTTGCTGCGATAAATCTCCTGAAACCAACGTAGCCCCCAAACGAATTCTTGGAATTCACCTCGCCACAAAGCCCGTGCTGATTACGAAACTCAGCGCTGCCTGGATCTTTTAAGACTCCGCCCACAAATTCTCTAGCAACGCGCTGGTTTCTTATCTCAGCCATTGCGGCTGCACTTTCTGCCTTCTTCGCATCCGATTGCCCGCATGCTGCCATCAGCAGAAAAGCAGGAAGCATCAGTATCATTTTCTGCATTGGTCATTCCCTCGCACTCGAACAGGGAAGACTAACAAAACGCTAATTGGCCCGTCTTCCCGTCAGCGCCTGCCGCAGCTTATCCGCCACATTAGAGGCCTTCGGCTTGCCCTGCTGGCCCGAGGCCTTACCGCTGCCGAACGGGTTGGTCATCTGCGCCCACTCGATCCTGGCATCCATCGCCATGAACAGCTCAGGGAGCGGCGTAGACCAGGCCACATCAGGCGCCCAGCCCAGCCAGCCGGTGGCGATCCCATACAGCCGGTCGACGTAGCTGCCGTCTTCGACAGCGCTTACGCCGTCCCGGCTTGGTCGTTTCCCGGGTCACCGCCTCGCGGATTGTAGAGAGCGCCAAGGTACCTAGTGACTGACGGTGTCAGCCCTGCCACGCCTTCCTGCCAGACCTTCTCGGGCAGTGCTTCGGCAGCCTTTCCTTCCAGGCCAGCACCAGCGGCAATGATGAAGGCCACTGCATCCACGCCTACTGCATGCAGGGCTCCAGATGCCCCGCGCAGGCCGCCAAAGCGGCCCTCGATTGCGCGAACGGCCTTGAGGGTGGGCTGCAGGGTGAATTCCTCGTCACCCAGTTTCACGGTGACGGTACCGTGCAACGTATTGTTCATGGAACAGATCCTGCGTTGCGGGGCAGAAGCCCCAGGCGATTATGGGGTGACCGGTGCTGGCAGCAGCTCGAGGATGTCCGAGTTGATGCCGATGGTAACGTTGCGACGGACCACGTTGTCAGCAGCGCCAGGCGCCACCGTGTTGTTCATCACCTTCCCGCGCATGTAGAACGTGGTCGGGCTGATCGCCGGGGAGGCATCCGGGTCGCCGTCGTTGAGGGTGATTTTGATGTTGTAATCGCCCTTGCTGCGATCCTTGTGCGCAGTCTTGATGGCATTCTGGCCAGCATCGCCGTTGTCCAGACCGACGGTCAGTGTCAGGTCGCCAGCGTCGGCAGTGCCCTTGTACTTCCGCACGCGGCCGTTTTTCAGTGACGTGAAGTTCACGCTGCTGAAGGTATCGCCGAACTCGCCCAGATCCTCGATCTCGCCCACTTCGACGTAGGTGTCGGTCTTGTACTTGGTTTCGGTGTCTGCGCCGGTCTTGCTGCCGATGAAGAAGCGGCAGCCGGCGGCTGTGTTGAGGTTGTCGTCGGCCATGGGGGTTCCTCCAAAGGCACATTGGATAAAAGCCGCGGCGCGGCCGGTGGGTGATTCAGTGGGTGGTGATCACGCGGACGGTGATCGAGCCCTGGTAAGTGATACCGTCCGCGTCGCGCTGGGCGTCGGACTGCTCAACCCGGACGGAGACCGCGCGGCCCACCTCCAGCGGCAGCCGGCGCTCGTCGAGGGCCGCGATGACCTCGCCATTGATGCGTTTGACCTCGGCCTGGCCCACGGCATCGGACCAGACCGACAAGTACAGCAGGCGCGTTTCGCGCTTGCGGCCCGAGATCGGGCTGCTGTTGACCGATACCTCGCGGTCAATGGATACGTACGGCATGTCAGCGTTCAGCGGTGCGCCGTCGTAGATCGGACAGCTGACTTCAGCCTGAAGCCTGGCGAAAATGGCCTCCTGCAGGGCCAGTGATGGATCAGCCATTCCCTACTCCCAGGCTTGCCTTGCGCAGTGTGCGGCGTACTGCAGCTTCGATGTCAGCCATGACGTACTCCCGATTGACCTGCATTGAGGGGCGCAGCCATGGGTGGGCTGGCCTGGCCGGAATCGCTGGGTACTTGCCGAAGAAGTGCGTACCGTCGCTCTTGTTGGTGGCACTGCGGTTGCGATTCCCAGCGCGCTTGCCGCCGAGGTAGCCCTTGGTCCCGTACTCGATGAAGCGCAGGTAGAAGAACTTCCTGTTGTCGCGCTTGCCGCGGATGCCGATTTGAGCATCCAGGCCGTTGGGCGAAACATAAACCCGCAACGCGGCGGCGGCCGCCCCGGTGTCCTCGGGGATCAGCTGCCGCTGGGTCTCCAAGATCCGGTTCGCTGCCTCCAGCATCGCTGGCTGCAGCTCGTTATCCATCGTCTTGTGGATATTGCGCAGCGTCCTGCGCAGCCGGATGTCGCCGCGAATGCTCGACCGGCGCGCCATACGCTACTCCTTGGCTGGGTCAGCCTTCGCTGGCTTCGCGGCCTTGTCGTTTACTGCTTCGGCGTAGCCCCGAGCAATCAGGCCTTCGCCATAGGCATTGTCGACCTCGAACTCTTCGCCCTTCTCCCGCTCACCCGATGCGCCCGTCAGCGGGCCCAGTGCTCGAATTTTCATTGTTCACCTCATGGATTTGGGACCGATGAGCAAAGGAGCCTCATCAGCGAATTGTCGTTGTCAGGCAGAACTGCTTCGACTTTGTAGGTGACCCCGCGCCTTGTGATCCGCCAGCCGGCAGCTATGTCGGGGCGCGGCCTGGCGATAATCTCGGCGGTAACTACAGACGCCAGCTTCTCAGCTACTGGTGCCACCCTTCCGGTGGGGGTGCGAATCTCAGCCCACATGATTGGAGGGGTCGCCGGCAGCCATGTCACCGTCGCACCGCCAGACTTGTTCCGCTCTTCATGAGGGAACGCCACCTGGCAGCGGTTACGCAGCGGACCGGCCCTCATACACCCCACCCGATGCGGTGCGGGGTCAGGAGTGCCTCGGAGCCTTTCGGCATTTCAGTAGCAATGGTCCCGGTCACAACATCCTCACGGTTCGCGTAAAGGTGGCCGAGAATCAGCAGGCAGGCAGCCTTGATCTGCTTGTTGATGACCATGGGGTAATCGCCAGCATCCCCGCCGGCGACAGCCTCATCCAACGCCTGCGGGTCGGCGTAGAAGCGACGATTCAGATAATCCATCGCCTGCCCTTCGGCCGCCTCGATCAGGAGTTCAAGGTAAGCGTCATCGTCGTCAGGATCCCGCAGGTGATGCCGGACGATGGTCATGCTGATGACCGGCATATCGCTACTCCCTCAGCGGCTCGAACGATGCTAGCTTCCGCTCCACCAACTCCTCTGCATGCCGACGTGGCACTACATAACCCGGGCCTCCGCGGCGACGTAGTTCGCCCTCATCCATGTAGGACCGCATCGGGTAGACCTGAAGAGTTGCTGGATTAGGGTTAGCCGCAACCTGTTCCTCGCCAACTGGCTGGGCGATATCGTCGCCACTCTCAGCCACCGCCTGCCCGTTCTGTCCTACGCCTTCCGATGCCCCCGCTTCAGAAGCGGAGGCTTCGGCACTGGTGCTCAGGTCGGTTGCTGAGACGTTCGATCCAGGCCCCGAGTTTTCCGGTGCTTCTGGCCGTGTCTGCTCTGTGCTATATCCCGAGCCCGGATCAGTTTCAGAAGCGCCCGATTCGCCAGGATTTGGCGACACTGCATCACCAGGTGAGAGGGTCAAAGCCCCATCTTCAGGCTGGCTGCCGCTCGTTTCAGCGGTCGAGGCAGTATCCTGCGGCTCAACCGTGGACTCTTGTTTTTCCTGTTTACGTGCCATATGAGTGCTCCAGTGGGGCGCTTTTACCGGCGCCTCATCGTGGGAGGTTTAGGGGGTGACGGTTGTAAGCGGGCCGGTCACGAAAGCCTCTTCGCGATAGATCGCAAAGGCCAGTCGCTCTTCTGCCCGAATGGTCGCCATGTTTTTCTCGAAGTCGTCACCGTTCTCGGTCGAGATCAGCACTTCGATTTCCATGCGGTCGAAGATCTGGGCGCCGAGTTTGAACGCACCGACGAGGAAGTCGTTCTGTGTCATGGCCTGGGTAGAAACCACAGGGCGATTCCAGAGTTTCGCGTTGGTGCCTTCCTGAGGCTGGCCGATGATGTAGCGGCCTTCCCCGTCCTTGGTCAGCTCAATGGTCGCCCAGTCAATCGGGTTGAGCACGATGCCGTCGGATGGAAACTCGGCCAGTTCGGCCTGCAGCAGCGCCAGGCGCAGGCGGTCAATGCGCTGCTCGCCCACTACAGCTACACCAGCCGGGGCGGCGTACAGTTGAGCAACGGTCATGAGGCCCTGCAGGTTCACGCCGGTGCCGTTGCCGTAAAGCAACTGAGCTTCTTCCGCCATGGTGAGGCCGTAGCGTGCACGACCGTCAATATAGCTCTGCAGTGCCTTGGCATCGTCCAGCATCTGGCGGCTGGCTTTGAACAAATGGGCGATGGTCCGCACGTTCGCAGTGGCCAGGCCGAAGGTCAGATCGGAGTACGGCTTGGCCGTGTTCTCCGCCACCGTACGGGCGTTGTTGGTGAAGCCGGTTTCACGGACGTACTCGATGGAGTTCGATTCAGTGGTTCCCGGAGCAACCAGGTCGCGGACGGTCAATCGGCGTTGAGGCGGGGCAATGATCCCCGGCAAGCGCTGAGTCTGCACCAGGTCACCACCGGTTGCGGTGGTGATGGCCGCGCGCGGCACGGAGACCCGACGAGAACCACGGAAGGACGAGTTCATATCCTTCATTTCTTCGCTTTCGATCACGAGAACGCCGACCGATTTCTGGGGCTCTTCCTGATGGCTGCGATCCCGGCTTGCGTTGACAAGCTTCTGCTCGGCCTCGCCCAGGCGCGCCTGAAGCTCGCCTTGCTTGGTCAGCAATTCATCGACCTTGGCGCGGGTTTCGGTATTCATTTCACCGGAGGCTTTGATTTGCTTTTCGGTCGCCTCGGCCTGGCTTTTGATCTGATCGCCAATGCCCTTGAGGCTGGCGTTGAGTTCTTTGACTTGGGCTTCAAAGTCCATGGTCACTTTCCTTTCAGAGAATTGAGGAGGTTGGTTGCCGCGCTCAGAGAGGCGGAGAGGTCTGGCGCGACAGCGCGGGGCTTATCGGGCGGGGCAGCGTTATGCGTACCCCCGCCGGCAGCGCGAGGCATGCCGGACTTGAAACTGGCGAATAGTTCTCGGCGCTCGGAGCGAGGCATGCCGCCCTTGGCCAAGGCTACATCCATGGCCTTGAGTGCATTGGCTTGGGCGGCATCTTCGGTTTCGCGCTCGGTGACCTCGGTGGACGACAGCAGCCCAGTAGCCAGGCCAAGCTCCACGGCACGCTTGCCACGGATGTAGGTTTCGTCGTCCATCAGTTCGGCCATGTCCTCTGCCGACTGCCCGCTAGTCTCGGCATAGAGATCGGCCATCGCGGCATCGAACTCCTCCATGTCGGCGGCGATATCGCGCAGGTAGTTGCGATTTCCGGCGAGCCAGGTCCAGCAGTTGTGGATCATGAGAAAGGCGCTACTGGCCACCTCTCGCTTTTTGCCAGCCAGGAAGACAATCGAAGCAGCGCTGGCCGCCATGCCGAGCACCTTGGTGGTGACCTCATGACTGTGCTCTTGCAGGCGGTTGTATATAGCAATGCCTTCGAACATGTCGCCGCCGGGCGAATTGATGTAAACGGTGACGTCGCGCTCGCCGATAGCACGCAGCGCGGCATCGATTCGTTTCAGCGTGACCCCCTCGCCGTACCAGTCTTCACCGATCACTCCGTACACCGTGATGGTGTCCGATGTGTTCTCAACGGCCGCCTGGATCGCGGGATTCCACTTGTCGAGCGCGCGCGGGCTCATCTCGCTGCGCAGGCCGCGAGACTGGATCTTGTGTTTCATGGATTACTCCCGAGATTTGCTTTCCGGCTCTTGCAGCCAGTTCATCAGTGCGGCCCGTGCGGCCTGACCATCGTTTTGCTTGCCCAACTGGTCCAGCGGCACCAGGTTCGATTGCACGGTCAGTACATCGCCACCAGGCATGCTGGGAAGATTCTCTTTCCGCCGCCCCTCGTTTCGGGTCAGGTAGCCGTTCTGCCCCATCGTACTGAGATAGGCCGCACGGCCCGCGCTATCCGCACGCAGGAATGCTTCAAGCGAGTACTCGGCATAAAACTTGATCCGGTCAACCGCCGTCATGCACCACTTGTTCACGCACTGCTCGATTGGCGCTGTGAAGGACATGATGCAGTAGGTGAGAAACGCGATCTGCTGCTGCTCCAGTCCTGTGCCCCAGTTGCTGCCCTTGTCGGTCTTCATCACCATCCAAGGTGGGACCCCGAACCAGCGGCAAATTTCCTCGATGCTGTGCCCTCTCGACTCCAGCAGTTGCGCATCGGCGGGGTTGATGCCGATCATTTCCGGCTTCACACCCTGCTCGAGCACGGGGCTCTTGCCGGCATTCAATGCTCCGGAGATCGTCTTCACGTATTCACGAAACTCAACGCGCTGAGCGGGGTTCAGCGTCTTGTCCACCGAAAACGCGACAGTGGGCATCATGCCGTTGCGGAAGGTACTGTTAGCGGCATCGTCTGCCGACATCGCCGAACCGAACACATCCGCGCCGTATCGAATAGCTGAAAGGCCGACTCGGCCATCCAGGGTAAAGGCCGGAATGTGCAGCATGTCCTGCCGCTGGATTTCTCGGCGGGCGCCCTTTCGGGGCCTGAAGAAATACCTGAGTCGTCCATCATCGTCGAACTCGAGGTCGACTCTCGATGGCATCAGAAAATCCAGGGCGATGACGCGACCAGCAGAGCGGTGGATCTCGCAATAGGCGTTGCCCCAGAGCAGCATCGAAGCGACGACTGCCTGCCAAAAATGGAAGGCGGCCATGTCTTCGTTGGGGCTGTTGTGCACCACGTCGTACAACGGGAAGTCGCGAGCGCTCTCTCGGCTGCCATCCGGCATGCGCCGGTAGATGCTCAGCGGCAAGCCAGCCACCGAGGTCGAAATGATGCGGACGCATGCCCATACCGTGGACAGACGCATGGCCTTATCGACGCTGACTGACTTTCCACTACTGGACTGGGCGCCGTTAAAAGCACTCCAGAAACCTCCATCGGACAGCTTGATAGTCTTGCCCAGCCATTCACTCATACTGGCTGAAGGCTTGGTGGCAGCAGCCCCCAACGCCTGCGATAGGGTTCTAATCACTGACAAGCCCTCTGCGGATGAAGCCGGCGATGCAGAAGAAGCTCAGTGATCCCGCCAGCAAAGCCCAGCCGGTACCGGCCAGCATCCAGACCCCGCCGCATGCCAGGCAGAAAGCGATCACTGCGCAGGCGATGAAAATATGAAATGCGTTCATGCGATCAGTGGATCCCGAATGCCTGCCATGAAATTGTCCATTCCGCCCCTGCCCTCTGGATTCAGGCTCAGCAGCGAAACGGCGTTGAATGTAGCCATCAGCGGGTCAATCTTTGCGGTGCCCGATGCTTGCTTGGTGATCAAGAAGGCGTTGGCTGAAGGCACGCCCTTGGCATTTCCGCAGGACCAGGCCATGAGCGGCTGACCACAATGGAGCAGCGTGCCCTCGGCAAGCTTGCGTTCCGTCGTTTTGATTGCGCCGGTGAGCTTCCAGCCTTGAGAGATCCCCACGATCTTGTCTTCCTCAACGCCTGCATCCGCAAGCGCGTCGAGTACTGCACCGATGCCGGCCGGGTCGAGACCGACTTTGTCGAGTAGCCCGGTGTCGTTGACGCGGGCCACGATGGCCGCGAATTGCTCAACGTCATCACCTATTCGATCCACAATGGTGATGTCGCCAGCCTTTTCTAGATCCCTCAAGCGCGGCGCTTCTGACTTGCGGCGCTCCAGCACCGAAGGGTGCGCCCAGGCGTGAGCCCAGTGGAACCACCTGCGGGTTCCCGCCTCCCGACCCATCACGGCAAGACCGAGCAGGTCATCAAGACCACCGCCGTCACCGCCAACATCAATGACCTCGCATCGCGTGAGGATTTCATCGAGATTGAGCCACGCTGAAGCTTGCGCCTCCCAAAACTCCGCCCCGACCCAAGCGTCGGACATCAGCGCAAGGCCGATCTCGATGTTGAGGTGTTTGGCCAAGAAGCCGCGCAGCTCAGCCTCGCCGTCCAGCTCAGCCTGCATAAACAGGCGCTCAAGCGTAGGCCGGTCAACGGAGTAATCGATGTTCGGATTGACCAGGTGGAAGTTCTCAGGCTTCCGCGCCTCGCCGCTCTTGATCATCTCCTGAGAGAACTCATAGATGATCGGCAAGAAGCGGTTGTCGTCGATCCGGCCATCACGCACGCCGCGTGCATAGTTGAGCTTGGAGCGGAACACACCGGCCGGCGGTTCGTTCGATTGGGTCGTCAGCCAGATGATGAAGCCTTCAGGTCGCGACAGCAGACCGCCAGTAGCCTCGCGAATCATGTCAGCGGCTTTCGGGTTCTTCCCGAACAGCCAGGCCTCATCGATCAGGACGCCGACCGCCTTCTTGCCGCCAACCACGTCGCTATCCGCAGCCACCACCTTCAAGGTGGCGCCGGTCTCGCGATGGGTGATCAACCGCAGGTGCGGCTGCACATGCAGCAGCGCTTTCAGCTCGTCATCGTTGTTGACCATGTCTTTGGCCGGGATGAACGAGTTGTCGGCAATCTCTTTGGTCGGCGCGAGGATGATGAACTCAGCAGAGAGGCGCCAGTTGCGGATCAGCGCCGTCAGCATGATCCCGGCGGCGATCGTCGATTTACTATTTTTCTTGGGGATGCAAAGCATCACCTCCCGAATCAGGCGCTCGCCGGTCTCGCTGTTGTAGCTGCCGAAGATGGCCCCGGCGAATGCCAAGACCCACGGTGCGCAGGCGGCCTCAATGGTGGGGCTGCCCGGGGCATCGACGATTTTCAGCCCCTTGAACACATCGAGGCCGGCTTCAGCTTCTTCTGGAAACAGCGGCTCAGGGATGATTGATTCGCCCGCAGCCAGGCACCTCCACCAATCCGGGCAGGCTGTTGTCCATTGCATAGGTCAATTCTTCACTACGGAGAGGGGTGGCTTGCCCTGGGAGTACTTGCCTTTACCGACCTGTTTGGCGGCCTCCGCCTTCTGCTCTTTCTTGCCCTGGTCGGCGACCTTGCCATGCACATAAGGCATCAGCGTCTTGGCCGCTTCCAGTCGCATACGCAGGTCGGCGCCTTCGGCATTCATTAGCTCAGTCAGGAAGGCGCGCGGATCGTCGGTCTCGGTTAGCGACAGGTCATCAGCCTGCTGAACCTGCGGCTGTTCAGCTTTAACTTTTCGAGAGGGTTTAACCTCGGTGCTGGAAGCCTGCTTTTGCTTCAACCGGCGTCCGACTTCAGCAAGGACATCGGGGTCCTTCGCAAGCTTGGAGCCCGCTTGCGACGCGGTCTTCTCGGAATATTCAGCGGCGAGCGCCGCCTCGCGATTTGTGGCCCCCGACAGCAAAGCGTCAACAAACCGCCGCTTCTTGTCGGTTAAAGCCATGGTTAACTTTTCCTGAAACGGGAAAAAATGTGTACGTGGGGTCGGTGGCGGTCTAGCTAGATGAGAATCCCTAGCTTTTGACCCCCTACCCCTTTCGCAGCACGTCACTGTCGTGCCTCTAGCTCGCCGCGCCGGGTTTCGGCGATCCGCTGAGGGGTCAGCTACCCTGCCCCGCCGCCTCCTTGGCCTGCTTGACGGAGTCGTGACAAGGCTTGCAGAGACTCTGCCAGTTGGTCTGATCCCAGAAGAGAATCATGTCGCCACGGTGAGCAACGATGTGGTCGACAATCCTGGCGGCGGTTGTGCGTCCGTTCCGCTCGCAGTAGATGCACAGCGGGTTGTCACGCAGATACTGCTCTCTCGCCTTCTGCCATCGATAGTCGTAGCCACGCTGAGAGCTGGTCATGCCGCTTCGCCAGCTGCCGGGCGTGACTAGCTTGACGCGTGAGCCTGCGCTTTCCTTGATGCGTGATCCCAGCGTCTTGAGCCTAGCCATTAGCGCACCTCTAAAGCATAAATGAGTGGATGCGCCGATCAGGAAGCTTTACCTATCGCATCGACTGACAACGTTCGGAAATGCTATATGGCACATCATCAGAACCATTCGTCCAGTGCTCGCAGGCGATGAAGCGCGTGTTTGTACTGACACAGCAAGGAGTAACCAGACCGAGCAGTTCCAGCAACGCTCATTTGGTAAATCCCTTCACAATCCAATTTGACATACTCTTTCCACTGGGATTGAGAAGCTTTGAGTAGAACAGGGACTTGCTCATAAGACGAAAACCTGTCGGGGTGCTCAATCATCTGCAGAGCGTCAGCCATTTTTTCTTGGTACTTGAGCTCAACTTTCTCGTTAGCAGTACGCACCATTGTCAGAAGACACATATCGCTGTCATGCGTGGTATGAACATCTGGGCGCCGCAGGCACTCCTTCCAGACAGCTTCAGCCTTTGCAGCGAACTGACGAACCGCTTCGTCCAACTCTTCCTCGCGTCCAACATCGGCGTGGACAACACTCACCACAAGCAACGATCCTATAGAGATCGCTTTAAAAAAATTCCTCACGTGCCTCATTCCTTGATATGGCTGTTGGAACGCTGCATGGTCCTTCAAAAATAGGCAGCGCGCCACGATAAGGTGATGATGCATTTCGTGGCGCGACTATGGCGATACTCGATTTAGGGCTTCATCGGCCTTGTCTGCCGCCTGCGTCGCAGTAGTCGCGGCCTTCGAAGCCTTAGCGGCGGCATTGCCGGTCTGGCGGGCCAGTTCATCCAGCCGCAGATCGCGCTGCTCTGTGGCTGCGTCATAGGCCTTGCGCACCTCAGCGACCTGCTCCAGATACACCCTTGCCAGAGCCCATTGCGCCAGTTGGTAGCCACTGAAGCCGCCACCAACCACCAGCAGCAAGGCAATGACCCAAACCTCAATGCGCCTCCACCAGCGGCGGGCTATGAATTCCACTGCGCATCTGTCCATTACGTGGTACCCCCAAGCTTGATGCGCAGGCGGGCGATCTCATCGCTTTGAAGAGTTACCCGCTCCGTGAGGCTGGCAACCTGGCTAGTCAGCGCCTCGATTTTCCCTTCCATACGACCGACGGTTGCGGCCAGATCGTTGCGTTCCTTGGCAAACTGATCGGCGCGGGCCTCAGCAAGCTTGCGGGCCTCACGCTCGGAGTCGAGCAGTTCATTCAACCGGCGGACTGTGCCGATATCGGCGTTATCCATGGCTCGGTCGGCGGCATCCTTCGAGAGGAACTTGCGCAGCCACAGGAAGCCACCCAGCAAAACGGTGCCCGTTCCGCCCAGCCAGGTGGCTGTGCCTGGGCCGAGGTCGGTCGGGTCCATTGATACTCCAGAACGAAAAAAGGCCCGCCATCTTGGCGAGCCGTTGGAATGGGTGCGGAGGGCCGGCGCTTCCCGGCTTATTGGTCTGGATCGCTGGGTCACATACCCCAGACTCTCATCGCGTTGTCCATCAGTGACCGCACGGGTTTGACTGAACGCCACTACCGACTTAGCCCAGCTGCCTGGGCACGTCATCCGCACAAAGATAACCCTAGGCGCATCTTTTATCTTGCGTCTTATACGCCTAGAGGTATAATAACTCCATCAACTACACAAGGAGACGGAGGTGCAAAGCAGGCAGTTGATCAAGGAGCTTGAAGCAGCTGGATGGGTTCTAAAACGTGTCACCGGAAGCCACCACATCTTCAAACACCCTAACAACCCGAACTCGATACCAGTGCCACACCCAAAGAAGGATCTACCAATCGGCACGGTAAAGAGCATCAAGGAACGAGCCGGGTTGAAATAACCCGGCTTCACCCTTTGCACCTCTGCAGGAGATGACCATGCAATACCCAATCTGCATCGAATGGGGCGACGAGAACACCGCCATCGGTATCCAGATCCCTGACATTCCAGGCGCTGTAACTGCGGGCGACACCTTCGAGGAAGCCTATTCCTCCGCTGTCGAGGTCGCTCATATCATGCTGGAAGAGATCGCAAGCAACGGCCAGGCCATCCCAATGCCAACCAGCGCAGCAGCGCACCGGGGCAATCCCGATTTCGCTGATATGGGCTGGGGCATGCTGGAAATCGACATCACCCCTTACCTGGGGAAGACCGAGAAGGTCAACGTCACACTGCCAGGGTTTGTGATCCAGCAGATTGACCGGTACGTGCGAGACCACAATGTGAAAAGCCGGTCTTCGTTCTTGGCAGATGCCGCCATGGAAAAGCTGGGCCGCTAGAAACAGCAAGCCCCGCTCGATGCGGGGCTTGCAGTGTTATTTGGCTTTCTCGAGCTCGTCGTGCCCCGCCCAAGTCAAACTAAAGTTATCCATATCACGGTTTTCCGGCTCTTCAACAAATCTCAGGAAATTCGCCGAAACAAGCAATTCCAAGTGGTACTCCACAAGGAGAAGGGAGCCTTCAAAGCTTAACTGCTTGTTCTGCTGGCTGAAGTGAGCCTGTAATTCAGATCGGAACAGTCCAGCACCGTCTACGTCGTGTTCCTCGATCAGGTGCAAAAGCTTGTGCGCAATCGCTTTGTTACGTTTCATGCTTATCCCTCAGCTGATGACAGTTTGCCATCCTGAGCATAACCAAAGTGCTTCAAATGAAAAACCCCGGCTGAAATGGCCGGGGTTCTTGGGTTTGTGCGCTTAGCCCCGCTTACGGAGCTGGTATAGCAGACGCTGAATCTCGCCTCGATCAATGTAGGCCTTCATCCCTTCAAAGAACGCGACAACATTGTGGCTCTGCAGCGCCTGGTAAAGCTCTTCTCCGAAGACCGTCCTTCGCTTGCAATTCAAAATTGCCAGGCTTTGAGTACCCTGAGGCGTGTCTTCAAGAAGGCCAACTCCTTCAAGATCGATAGCAACATCCTCGGCGTACCGCATGAATCCATCAACAGGAGGTATATCTGCAGGCAGAGACGCCTTCGATTCACTGTAATACCCGGCAGCAATGACTCCTGGCACGAAGCTTTGGCTCTCAGTGGCGCCACCGAGAAGCCGTTTGATCAGCTCCCACATTTCCATGTGATGAAATTTCCCTACTCAACATACAAAAACCCGACACGGGGGCCGGGCTTTGGGTAATCACTCCTCAACACGCGCAGGAATGACAGGATGGAGAAATAATCGGCCATACGGCCATTTGCTGTCAAGCGGCGTTTTCCATCGACAGACCTTCGTAGCTCAGGATGTCGGCAGCAGCCTTCAGTGCTTCTTCGGCCATCTGCTTCAGCACGTCTTCGATGTCCTTCCTCCAGCGGCGGCGAGTTCGCTCAGGCCGAGCATCCGGGTCCCACCGGTTAATATCGTAGAACTGAGCCGGCAACACGATCATGTCGCTGGACCGCTTTCCCTCGGTGCCCTTCATCTTCGGGATCGCCCAAGCCGTCACCGCACTGGTGATGAACAGCTTCGGAGCATGGGAGGCAACCATGGGGATCAGGCGGCTGATCGACTGAACCTTTCGCCCCTTGTGCGTGCTGAACCTCGCCACCAGGACATCCCAGTGCCGCGGCTTCAGCTGGCTGTGCAGCCTGGCGAACACCCAGCAGTCAGCATCCATACGGCTGATTTCGCCGCGCTCCACCGACCTGCTCAAGGTAGCCATGTCGTGTCCGTCTTCGCTGCCGGGCTCGTATAGCTTCTGCCAAGCCTGCTTGCTGGTATTGTCGATCGCTTCTGCAGCCAGGGCCGAGACGACCGCCGCGAGTACGCTGCTGTAAATCATGTCCTTCCCCCTCAATCCCCGGTGTAGTTGGCGCGCCCAGCACCCCGCTGGTTGCTTCCCTGATATGTAACCTCAGGCCCGGATGCCTGAGGGTTCTTCAACTGCTCGATCTGCCGGAGCGCTGCCCGAAGCCTCATGCTGAGCTGGGTCACCAGTTCATCTAGGGCCAAGGCCTCACCTGTTGCAGCTACCACAAAGCCCGAGGCGTTGCAGTGGTCGCATGGCAGTTCGTGAAACACGCCCTGAATGACCGCTCTCCCACGGCACAAAGGGCACTCGCCCAGCTCGGTCACGGCCTTCTTGAAGGATGGGCCGTGGCGCTTCCTCATGCGTTGGACGCCTTTACCCAGCGCCGTACCGACAGCTCGCACCCCATCTTCAAGCAGACCCCGTTGGCCATTCCCCGATGGGTTGCCCGACGCCCACAGCCGCAGTTGCAGCGCCGACGCGACTTCGAATCAACCTGCTCCTGATAGCAGATCTGCCCAGGCAGCCCGCCGACAAAACCCCAAACCTCCATCCCGCCGCGCATTGCCGCCGATCGGGCCGCTGGAGACATCGTGTTCAAGTCGGCCACGGCCGGCCCAGGGTGCTTTCCAGTCATTTCGAATCCTCGCTAATCACTAATTCGCTAAGGTCGCCCGAGGCCTCGCCGCCATTGGCTTGTGGCGATTTCTGCGGGATTTCAAATAAGGCCTCTTTAAGGCCGTGGATGGCGGTGAAACCGATCCGGTCAAGCCACGCATGCCACTTCTCCAGAGCCAACTTGCGCTGCTCCATGGCCTGCGTGTGGATGTAGGTGCTGGCGATCTTGCCCAGCGTGTGGTTCAGCAGCATCTCGCCGATGTGGCCATCGATGCCGAGGTCGGTCCAGGTGGTGCGCGACACCTTGCGCAGATCGTGGCTGGTCCACTCGCCCTGCCCCAGGCGGGTGAACACCATGCTGGCTTGGGTCTCGCTCAGGTAGTGACCACGGCGATTCGGGAACAGGTAGACACCTTCATACCCTCGGGCCTGTTGAATGGCCCGGTACCGGATCAGCAGCGCCTTGACCTGAACGGTCAGTGGCAGGCGGTGCTCGGTACGGGTCTTGGTGTGAGCAGCAGGAATGAACCACTCGGCAGCAGCCAGGGTTACATCGCTCCAGCGGGCCATTCGGGTTTCGCCGATTCGGGTACCGTGGGACAGCATCATCAGGGCCAGCATGGCGTCGTGCGGGGTCGCCTCGAATGCCTGGGTCAGTTGCTGCATCAGCTCGGGCAGGTGTACACCACGCAGGCGGGAAGCCTTTGGGGCTATTCGTGCCTTGGTGAAGTCACTGAAGCGCACTCCGGTCAGAGGATTGCTGTCGATCATCTCCAGCTTCAGGGCTTGGCGGAAGGCGGTCAGCAGCATGCCGAACATCTGCCGCAGATAGGACAGCGATAGCTTGGCCTGGGCCGGCCAGATCAGGTGCTTGTCGATCAGCTCGGCGGTGACGTACTTGACTGGCAGATCGCCCAGGCATGGGCGCAGGTGCTGCCCGATGGCGGAGCGAGCGGCGGCCTTGCGTTTTGCAGACAGCGAGCGATCACGCCCCATGCGGTCGACGTACCAGTCGAGCAGTTGGCCCAAGGTAGCCATGCCCGAAACCACAAGCGCGGTACCCGGGTCACGCAGCAGGCGCTGACGCAGAGCGGGCAGTTCGGCAATCACTGCTGCTACGGTTAGGTCTGGCCATCGGGCGACCCGCACCCACTGCTTGCCGCGCACCAGGTGCCAGGTACCGCGCTCCCGGTTGCTCCAGAAGCGCAGGTACAGGCCGGGGTGACGCGGATCGCGCAGGTCACGCACCGACTTGTCGGCGGACTGTCGGCGAATCTCGGCCTCACTGAATTTCACTTCGCGGGTCGCACTCATGCAACCACCACCGCCTCGGCCAGCAGGATCGCCTGGGTTCGCATCACTCCTTCGGCGTGGTAAAGGCGCGCCGTCTTTCGGTCTACAGACTTGCTACGCCCGTCACAGGCATCGTGGCAAGTGCTGCATGCCCAGGCGCCCTGCAGATCATGCGGCTTGCTGCCGACGCCACAGGTGCCAGCCATGCGGTAATGCGCCAGGACGGTGGTTTCCGGGTTGCCGTTGCAGACGCCCGGGATGCGCACCTGGCATTCCCGACCGCGAGCGGCCTTGGTCAGTTTTGTTTGGCGCACAGAAACGCCTCCTTGCAGATTGATTAATCAGCGCCCCGCCAAGCGCGCACGCATGGCTGCCAGGGCAGAGTTCCCGACTTGCGGGGTACGTGGTGCGGTAGCCTCCGCGGGGAGTGCCAGTGGCATCTTTTGCAACGGCTCACCAGCCATAAGCCGCCGAACCGCGATGGTGTAGTTGCGCTCGAACAGCTTCGCGCTGGCATCGGATGGCAGTTTGTAGAGGTTCTCGAATCCGCACTCCCTGGCCGCGTGCCACACCGCGTCGTGACTCCACTTGCCCCGGCCTGCCATCGCAGGATGGGCATTGCGAGTTGCTTCGCGAAAGGCGGCCTCCACGGCTGGAAGGCCGAGCATTTCTGGCGACGGCTGGCACCACTGGATGAACTCGCCGGGCGGCGGGATGAACGCTGCTCCCGATTGGCGGCAGCGCATCAGCCCAAACTGCAACTGCTCTGGATTGCAGATGCCAGCCTCAAGGAACGCGGTCAGCCATTGCTGCTTTGAGGCGTCGTAGGTGACCTGGTCAGGCCACGCCTGCTTCCAAGCGGTGCAGATCGAGCGCAGATCGCGGAACAGATCGTTGATTACCTTCGCTGTCTTCCGGTTTAGCTCGGCCTTCACTTCATCGGGAAGCTCATAACCAGTAGGGATGTGCTGGCCGGACTGAACCTTGGCCCACAGGCCGTGCGTGAGAACTGCGGCTGGGTTCATTGGGCACTTCCTTGCTCGATCCATGACGTATCACTGTCATCGAGCTGCTGGCCACCAGGCCCTGCCCTCAGAGGAACGACCTTCGCTGCATTCGCAAGGTCGCGCTTTCTCCAGCCGACCAGGTCGGCGATCCACTGGCTCTCGGTTTTCGCCAGCCCCTTCGCGTCGTGATGGACGACAAAGCCCGAAATGGCCTTCTCCGAGAATTCCTCGATGGCCACCCCTGAACGCTTGGCGTAAGCCTCAAGCTGAACCTGGTCGGGGATCCAGTCGAGGAACATCGCGAACGGCTCACGCGGAGAGTGTGTCTTACTTCCCTTCCCTTCCCTTCCGGGGGTGAGGTCTCGATCACCGCTAGACGAACCTTCGCCGACTTCTCGGCGAGCGCTCTGCGAAGGCTCAACGAACTCAGGGTGCTTTACAGTAGGTCTATCGATCTTCTGGTGGTGCCATCCGTTGACGTGAAGGTACTGCTTCGATGCCGCCTCGTAGATGGTGATCAGTCGGTTCGATACCAGCTCAGCGAGCAGCCCTTCCACCGCTAACGCAGTGATGTCGTCGCCAGGGAAAACTAGAGCTTTGATGGTCTTGGGGGACATCGGATGGTTGCCTGCGTCGTCGCAGAAGTTCCAGATCCCGATGAACAGGAGTCGAGCCATCGCCGAGCACTCCATGACCTGTTCGCTGGTCCAGAACTCAGGCTTGATGGTACGGATACGTGCCATTACGAACGCCCTCCATGACTGACAGCCTGACGCGTCAGATTTGGCGGAATGCCAAAACCTGACGTGGAATGCGTGGTATTGCCTGCATCGGCCATGCGGTGCATAATCGACCTCGATGTTTGTTGTAGAGAAGCCGCCCCGCCAGGCGGTTTTTTTTCGTCTGCAATTCCTGTACTGGATGGATTCGCAGGTGTTTCAGTCATCTACTGGCGCAACGCCACGCGATGCACAATGCTCATCACGAAGCAGCCTCATCCTCTGGCGGATACAGGTCTGGCCGAAGCTGATGGCGCGTCACTTGCCCGCTAACAGCCTTTTCAAATGGGATGACCAGATCAGCCGGCACCTTTTGATTCCGGTGAACGCATTGCCAGATTCTCGGCTGACTCGTATTGCATCTCCTTGCGAGTTCGGCCTGGCCGCCGGCCAAGCGCACCACCTCGTCAATTGGTCTTTCTGTGTTCGGCATGTCTATGTGCCTCAATGGATCGTTGTCCCGATGATAACTCAAGTTATAGATAAGGCAAACACATGTTATTTGATGACTAATAACGCGTGTTTTACCCTTGAAGGCATGACTAAAGCCCCCGAAGCACTCAAAGACCGAATTCTCGAAAGGCGCACAGCACTGGGCCTGAGCCAGTCACAGCTCGCGGAAAAAGCAGGCGTTAGCCAGGTGACCATCCAGCATCTGGAGAGCGGCCGAAATTCCACCTCAAAAAAGCTGCTCGACATCGCAAGAGCTCTTGGCGTGACAGCAGAGTGGCTCGGCTCCGGTGAGGGGTCCGCTCGAGCTGCGAGTAATGTTCAGCCACTGAGCATTGAGCCGGAGTCATTCCGCTATCCGGTGATCAGCTGGGTGGCTGCAGGTGCTTGGGCTGAAGCAGTTGAGCCCTTTCCTCCTGGGTACTCGGATCGATACGAGCTGTCCGATTACGACTCAAAGGGCGCTGCGTTCTGGCTTGAAGTGAAAGGCGACTCAATGACCTCGCCAGTTGGAACAAGCATTACCGAGGGGATGCTGATCCTGGTCGATACAGAAGCCGAAGCCACGTCTGGAAAGCTGGTCATTGCTAAGCTCGCCGACAGCAATGAGGCAACCTTCAAGAAACTGGTCGAAGATGGAGGGAGGCGTTTCTTGAAGCCTCTCAATCCTGCCTACCCAGTTGAGATGTGCATGGAAGGTTGTCGCATCGTGGGGGTGGTGGTGCGGGCAATGATCAAGCTGTGACAATTTAGATCCAGAAGAACCCGGCAATCACGCCGGGTTTTTTATGCCTGGCAAAATCAGCCTGATTGAATAATTTACCCGTAGCGTCACTTTACATGCGGGCAACTATTGCAATCCGAATCCACAACGGATAACTGTATGCACATACAGTACAAGGAGTTGTCCGTCATGCTTCCCCTCGCTTTATCTCATTCCCCTTCTCTTTCGTATGAGCGCCTTGGCCATAGGGTCCAGCAGGCCATCGCATCGCCTCACGTGCAGAAAAGGCAGTTTGTAGAAGTCAGGCCCAACCCAGATGAGTGCCCTGCCGACTGGAGGCGATTGATCTCAGACCTGGAAGAAACCACTGGAGTGAAGATTGAGACGCTGGAATCAGGCTTCATTCGGATCGGATGGCGAGAATTCACTGAAGCATGAGCATAAGCCCGCATAACGCGGGCTTTTTTTTGGTTGGATTTATAACTTGAGTTATTGACATCTTGAAAACCTAGGTTATGATTCATCCCATAACACAGGTTATAGGCAGCGCAGGCGGCCACCGCTCTTTACAAAACCAGACGTGACCACCTCGACGCACCCAGGCCATTACCTGGGTCGGGACAAGCTAAGTCGTCGACCACGCAGCCTCTGGATAGCTGCCGGACTCCCCCATGGGAGGACGCCAAACCATGCAGCCAGCCGGGAAGAACACCGAACACGAAATGTGTGACCCGGCCAGGTGGGGATAGCCGCGGCAACAAGCATGGGGCGGAAATCAGATTTCACTGGCTGGCCTTGGCGACAGGGCCAGACGGGAAATCAACCAGGAGAGAAGCTATGAAGCGTGCTGAATATGAAGACCTTGAAGGTTATGCAATGGCGGTCCTCATCGGCTTGCTGAGCCAGGGAGGGACTGATCACAACGAAGCTCCAGCCAAGGCTTTCGATATTGCCGAAGCATTCCAGCAAGAAAAGCTGAAGCGCATCGGCGACAAGCCCCCTTTTGACAGCTGAACCAAAACACCACGTCAGCCTGACGAAAACTGCCCGATCTACCTGGTTCCCCATCACCAGGCTGCATCGGTGTGTGATCTGGATGCGCAGGCTGATGCGCAAATCGAACCTCGTTTGGCAGCTACTGAGGCATATCGAGTTAGGCGCCAATGCCGGAGATAAGCACCGGCCAGATCACACACCCATGCAGCCATTAAGGCGCGCCCTCATGCGTTTTACAGCTCGTAACACCCACCATCATGCATATTAAGTCGGCTGAATTGGTCGTGACGTTCGCCCTCCCCTGGTCCGGGAGGTACACGGCAGCGAGCGTCACGACCAATCCAGCCCAACGGAAGTGAACTCAAATGGCGAAGTCGTTCAAGCAAATGATCAAGGATGGCGAGGTGCGGCGCGCCGATGCCATGAAGGTTCAACTGGAGGATCTGCACGAAGAGCTAGGTTTCAACCTCCGCACCGAAGGCGATGCACTCGAAGCGAGCATCAATGCTCTCGCAGAGTTCATCGCAGCAGGCGGTCAAATCCCTCCGCTGGAAGTCCGCCCACGGGCCGAAGGTGGTGTTTGGCTGGTTGATGGTCACCGCAGGCGCCGGGCGCTGTTGAAGCTAGATGCCGAGGGCCGTCTTCCACGGACGCCCAACAAAGATAGGCCCGAAGCACTGGAAGCCTGGGTGCCAGTGATCGCTTTCGAAGGCAGCGATGCCGATCGAGTGGCACGCATCATCACTAGCCAGGAAAACGAAAAGCTCTCCCCCTTGGAGCTGGCTGAAGGCTACAAGCGCCTCCGAGCTTTCGGTTGGTCGGTGGAGCAGATAGCCACCAAGGTCGGCAAGACACGACAGCACGTCGAGCAGGTGCTCACTGTCGGCAACGCAAACACTGACGTGCAGAACTTGGTAGCTGCCGGCCACGTTTCAGCTACGACAGCTGCACAGGTCGTTCGCGAACACGGAGACGGTGCTGGCAAGGTGCTGGGAGCCGAACTAGAGAAAGCCCAGGCAAGCGGCAAGAAGCGAGTTACTGCTGGTTCGATGAAAGGGCCTTCGATACCGAAGCCCAGGCTTGAAGCGGTGCACACCGCATCACGCAATTTAATTGCATCGCTGGACTCGATCGATGAGGACAGCCGGTCCCTTACCATTCCCACTGCGCTTGTCCTGCAGCTGCGCGAAGCCCTGGATGGCGCCAAGCCGAGATAGACGCTTATGGACACGATCACGCGAGGCAAATGGATTGGCAACCTCGGCATGCTTCTAGCGCCGCGCGAATTGGAAGCGCTGCTCTGGGTTGCCCAAGACCTGACCACTAAGGAAATCGCTCGCTTGATGCAGGTATCGCCTGGCACCGCTGCGAACGGCATTGAGCGAGCGATCTTCAAACTGAAAGCCAAACGGCGCCTGGACGCGGTGATGAAGGCTTGGGACAAGAAAATAATCAGCCCGCTCTGCATCCTCCTGGCGTGCCTCATCAGCATGCATGCCGCCATCAATGACAGCGACCCCATGCGCCGCGACCGCCGCGCGCCGGAGCGCCGCACCGCCCAAGTTCGAATCGTTCGCAGGGCTGAAGCCTTGGAACTCCATGCCTGACCAACAAGGACCTATCCATGAACGCAGACATCCGTAATAGCCAGATGCAGTACGCTCAGACCCAGCAGCTGGCCGAAGCCGCGGCCGCGCAGTTTCGCAGCAATTCACGTTTCTTTGTTCAGCAAGGCGAGAACAACAGCTGGGCCATTGTCGGCTCAAACGACAACCGCCTTTACGGCCAGCGTCGTGAGTACCCTGACGCGGTCAGTTACGCAAAAAGCCTGGAGCGGGTGATCGATTCAAAGTCGGCACCGACTTTGACCGTCGCTCCCCCTGACGATATCCGCACTCGTTGGTTAGCGCTCTGGGCATTGGCACTGATAGTTGTTGCCGGAGCATTCGCGTCATGAGCCGCGGGGTAAATAAGGTGATCCTTGTCGGCACCTGCGGCCAGGACCCGGAAGTGCGCTACCTGCCCAACGGCAACGCGGTGACCAATCTCAGCCTGGCCACCAGCGAGCAGTGGACAGACAAGCAGTCAGGCCAGAAGGTCGAGCGCACCGAATGGCACCGCGTGTCGCTGTTCGGCAAGGTCGCGGAAATTGCCGGCGAGTACCTGCGCAAGGGCTCCCAGTGCTACATCGAGGGCAAGCTGCAGACCCGCGAGTGGGAGAAGGACGGCATCAAGCGCTACACCACGGAAATCGTCGTGGACATCAACGGCACGATGCAGCTGCTCGGCGGAAAGCCGCAGGGTCAGCAGCCAGGCCAAGCCCCCGATCGTCAGCCACGACAGCAGCGGCCGGTGCCACAGCAGCAGAACCAGCAGGCAGCGCCGCCGGACTACGACAGCTTCCACGACCACATACCGTTCGCGCCAATGCATCACCTCGCCGGGGCGTAGCCATGAGGCGTCAGCAGCCGGTCCACCCCGCCGCGTGCTACCTAAGTCGCGCATGCCGCGACAACAGCCAGTCACGCGATGCCGAGCCATACGGCTGGATGACCGTGGACTGCGGCTGGCGGCTGGCGGCTGGCGGCTGGCGGGATGGAATGACCGAGACATGGAGCTCACCGCTTGAAACGCATCACCGCTCAAGTTTCAAGTCATATGTCCTTCTTACGCTTTATGGTAGTGCTGATTTTTGGAGTGTGATCCGCATGCAAAAGGGCATTTGAGATGAACGCTTTCATAAAAGTATCTGAAATCCCACGAGACTCCGATTTACTGTAATTAGATTCCGCTTTCTCAGAGGCCGTAATCTTATTACGAAGATTGGTGAGTTCAGATTGCAACTCTTTTATTTTCGCGGATGAATTCCCATTTGCATAGCTCATCGCGTCAAGCTCGTCGACAAGATTTTGTGCATCATGAAGGGCTTGATCTCGCTCGCTCGCGGCAACCTCTGCCTGCTCCGCCGCGCCCCTTAAACGTTCCTCAAAGGATTCAATCTCCCTGCTTAGGTCTTGTATGAAACTTCCAATTTCATCCGCACTCCCTGCAAGACGGTTGAAAATCTTCAGTATCGACTCTAACTGTTGGTTTTTTGAGAAATTAGGATACCTGACCTTATGATCTATCTCGCTCCAGCCTTCTTCAAATATTGTTCTAACTTGCAATTCGATGAGAAACTGCTCAAGGTTTGGCTTCATTTTCAAAATATAATGAACTGACCGATAACCCGACTTATGAATCTTGGTGGTAATGCCTTTTTCTTTGAACTGCTCAACCAAGCCAGGATGATCACCTTCACGAATATAGGAAACAGGTTTCTCGCCTAAATTCCAGGCTCCCCTTATCTTGTCGTGTATCGCAAACACCTCCCCTTTGAATAGATGCAGCGCTCTCACTCCAACCAAATCCGTAACGACAGCTAGGTAATTATCAACCGAAATACTGAGATATTTTTTGGACGGCGTCTTTTCACTTCGCTTCCTGACGATTTTCTCAAGCAAATGTTCTGGGTCCTTTACTCGCCAACGGACTGAATGGACCCCGCCCAATGCCTGAATACTCTTAACCACGAACTCGGCGGCGTCCTCAAGTTGACGCCGACGACCGATAAAATCGTCGTAGATGTCCTTCAGTTCCTCCCAGCTAATGTTCGCAGCTTCCCAAGTGGCATCGTCAACCTTATTACGTTGCAAAAACTGTTGAAGCTCCATCTACCACCCCATTCCCCAAAATTTTCTTTATCAAACACTAACACCGCGTAAAAAGCCATCATCGCCGGCGCCTGCACAGAAGGATATCGACATGACCGAACAACAACACGACGAGAGCAAGCTCGAGCGGGTCATCCGCAAGATCAAGCGCTGCCTGGCCCTTTCCAAAAGCTCGAACGAGAACGAGGCAGCTACGGCCATGCGCCAAGCCCAGTCGCTGATGCGCGAGTATCGCCTCACTGAAATGGACGTGCGACTCAGTGGTGTTGGAGAGGTGGAGTCGGAAAAGAGCAGGGCCAACCGGAGACCGACATGGGACCGTCACCTCGGCGCCATTATCGCTGAGGCCTTCGGGGTAAGGCCACTGTCCCGTAGGCACTGGTGCGACGCCACTAACCGTGTAGTCGAACGTGCAATGTTCGTTGGTGTAACCCCGGCACCACAGATCGCGATGTACGCCTACGAAACACTGCTGAACCAGTTGACCATTGCACGGCGCGCCTATGTATCGCAGGTTCGCACCGGCAAGCGTAGGAGCGCCTACTCACCGGATACCGCTGGGGATCACTTTGCGCTGGCCTGGGTTTCGGCAGTCCACGGCAAGATTCACGAGCTGGTCCCGCGGGGTGAAGAGGATCCTGCAATCAGCCAGCACTCCAACGGGCGGGATCTGGTAGCAGTTGAATCGCATGACAAAGCGTTGATCGAGCAGTTCTTGGCAGATCGCGAGATCGGAAAAGCCCGAAAGGTTAGAGAACTTGACCTCGATCTGAATGCACAAATCGCCGGCCTGCTGGCCGGTCAGCGCGTTGAACTGAATCCCGGCCTGGCTACAGGCGGGGAAGCCCAGCTCCAACTGGCCAGAGCATGAGGATAACATGACCACAGCAATCGACCTGTTCGCCGGCCTCGGCGGATGGAGTACCAGCGCGCGCCGCAGGCGTCCAGGTTCGTTGGGCGGCAAACCATTGCCCCGTGGACGCTGAGTGGGAGAGCCCATCTGGTGCTTGTTCGACTTCATGGTTCGCTGGGGCTGAGCCCCATGCGCTGCTCGCCCAGCCAGCGGCCAACAATCAGCTTTGATCTGGTAGCGCATACTCAAATTTATATGAGTGCTGCCCATCGGTGATCGTGATGACCATGCTACCGGTCAGCCCCGAAAGCGCGTCAGTTCCCGAATCAGGTACCACGGTGATGGACTGAACGGGTGTTCCACGATCCATAGAAGAACTGTGTTGAAGTACGAAGCTCCCGCTGCGACCGTGCAAGGCTCCATGCACAACTTCCATGGCAACGTAGCCGGCCGACCCTTGAACGCTACTGCGGAAGGACAACATCTCACCTCGGCTGGTGGCTTCTAGATCCCCCTGAAACTGCTTGTCCAAAGACAATCGACCGAGGCCAGATTGCTCAGCGACGCTGCTCAAAGTTTCCGGACTGAGCGTGATGTCGAACGGCCCTATGGCGGTGTAATGCATATCAAGTTCCTTTTGACCCGGCTCGATGCCGGTCAACCGTAATACCCCATCCCAATCCAAATTGCCACCATGCCGCCACCAGCACGGAGGGCGGCGCATGCATGGAGAAAGCCATGATCGAAGCCACCGAGAAGCAGCTCGAACTGCTCTGGCATACGCTGGGCCTGCATCCAGAATGCCGCCTCAGTAGCCGAAACTACTTCCTCACCAGCCCAGGCTATGACGACGCCAATAACCTGGATGTGCTGGTAGAGGCCGGCATGATGACACGCGGCAAGGCCCCGGCCTTCTGCTCCGAGGACGAGGTGGTGTATCGCGCCACGGACGAGGGCAAGCAGTTCGCCGTGGAGAAGCTGCCACCGGCGGCGACGCCTCCCAAGCGCACCAAGTTTGACGCCTACCTCGATGAGTGTGAATGCTATGACGGCTTCGCTCATTTCCTCGGCATCAACATGCCGCAGTATCAGCAGCGCGGCGAGTGGGGTGCACGGGAGTACCGGATGGTTCGCTATCCCCGCGGGAGCTCGTACCGGCAATACCGCCGCCACTACGACTTCGCGCGCTGGTCACCCTACGAGACGCTCGAGGTCGCGGGTGAATGGGCGCCGACCTTGAAGGAAGCCAAGGCAAGCTACAAGGCCGCACTCAAGGATTTCCGCGCCAAACCCAAGATGCCGGCCAACGACTTCGATCGCATCTACTCCGCTTGACCCGCGCTCCCCGCCAGCGCCTTCCCCTATTCAACGATAACGCCACCCCGGCGAGGGGGAGCCTGAAGCCGCTCAATCTTTACAAGGGACTTCAATCCGATTCGGTTCGGTTTCTTGGCATAAATACATCGTCACCAAACATATCGAAGTCGTGTCGCAAGGCAGCTATCGTTTGAGAGGCAGCAGCCCGATCCGGGTCTTTCAAAAGCGCTTTTTCAATCATGGCGTGCTGTGAGCTATTCATGGATCTGTAGAGATCAGAGACCTCGCGAGCCTTACCAAACATGTAGTTAGCAAAACCAGTCGGCCAGTAATAGCTTCGAGGCTTGATTACACCCTCTTTGATCGACACGCGGCTCTCACGCATCAGCCTTGACTCTCTATGCCCTGTAAGCCCCAACACAATGAATTTAGGAAGCTTGGTGTAAACCATGATCTCGCCTTGATCAGTCCCTAGAATGTCCATATGCATATTTCGAAGGAAATATCTGTTTATATTCGTAGGAACTTCGGTATTGGTTGAATCTATCGGCTCAAGTGGAAAAAAGTGTTGCTCATATTTCCCTGGACTGGATGAGTGCCCAAGCAAAAAAGACGCCAGTGCGCGTAGCGCAGACTCTTCCACTTCATTCTGACTACCATCTTCCCTCGGGTTAACACTGCGCATATAACTAAGCGTTCGCCAGCTTAGGGATGCGCAAAATTTTGCGAGCCAGTCACCGTAAGCGACTTTATCAACCTCACCTCTTACGAACGGATAGAAGACTTTATTAGCGAACTCTCGCTCCCAACCCGAGAACAGCAACTCACAAGAGCCGCATAGCCAGTAATCTTTTTCGATGTCCTGCGCCCGCTTATTTACATTGGTATTCTTACGAATAAATCCAGTAGCAGACGTCTCTTTCACCCACTTACCGACAAACTTTGGGATAAAATGACTAAGCTTTAACTCACCATGCGTCAAGCAAAGTTTGCACTGTCCTGTATTCATCCCGCTTCTCCATTTTTTACCGCCAACTTTTAACCCAGAACACAATTTTCCGCCACCTCGGAGAGGCTGGCGGCTGCCTGGAGAACACCATGAGCACATTCGCAGTCTTCGGCATGACCCGTGATGTTGCGCTGGCCGAGGCCAAGAAGCGCGTCAAAACCAGCAAGCCCGGCAAGCCTGGCGGGCCATCAATACAGTTGACGCCAGCCCAATGGGACGAGGCAGTCGCCAAGTACGCCGACAAGCTCATGAGCGGCGAGAAGGTAAAGCAGCTCAGCAACCTGTTCGACGCCCCCCCAGTACGCGCAGCAGTTCATCGAGCTTGCACGCAAGCAGGGGGATTGCCGAGACCTTCGAATTCGAGCCCGCTGCGCGCTCACCGACGCCAAGGGTAACCCGGTGATCAACCCGAAAACCAAGATGCCAAGAATCGGATGGTCGGACTACGGCGCAGATGGAAAGGCTAAAGCGGCCTAGCCGTTCCCTTCCGCCATAGCGAACCCGGCTTCAATGGCCTGCTGCTGGGTGGCGTAGCTGTCATCCATGGGGCGCGGGATTCCGGTAACGCTTTCGATGATCCACTTGTCCAGGGTCACGCCCTTGAACTTGTTGGTGACAACAACAGTTATTCCGTTACGCGTGGTTGTGCTCATAAAGGCCTCTGTCCATGTAAGTCAGTGGCAACACTCCCGCGTATCCGACAGAAAATCAACCGCATTCGATGACAGAAATGAATACAGGCAAGCAGCCCGCCAGCTCAAACAAGTTCGCCATCCTGCCGATGTGGGTAATCGACCGCATCAAGGAAGAAATGCGCCTCGGCCCCGCCGCTTGGCAGGCAATAACCGACGCAGTTGAGCAGGCAGAAGTGCCGCAGGCGCTGCCGTGCGAAGTGAAGCTGCCGCCAGGCGCGGTAATCGGCCAAGGCACGCCATTGTCGACGCTGCTGATGGCTATCACGGAGCGCGCCAGCCAGCCGGCCCACGCTCAAGTGTTCAGCAGCGAGCCAGAAGCCACGCAGTCCCACCCCGAACCATTAGCCTGGATGGTTGGTACTGCCATCTGGTGGACCAAAGAAGAGGCAGAGAGGGATGCGGCGGCTACCGGCCTACCAGTAACGCCAGTCGGCACGATCACGGAAAGCAGCAAGCCAGCCGAGCAGCACCAGGGCGATCCGGTCGGGGAAGTCGTGGCATTCGGGGAAGGGCTGCATGAAATAGCCTGGTCAGCCGGGCGCATGCCGAAGCTCGGCGCCAAGCTCTACACCAGCGCCGATCATGGCGAGGTTGAGCGGCTGAGGTCCATTGAAAGGTCATATGGCCTGCGCGAAGCGCTATTGGAGCAGATGAAGGGCGAGCGTGACCGAATGATCGCTCGTACCCTGGAGCTGGCTGACCAGCTGGCCAACCAGGATGCGCTGTTGCACAAGCTGAAGGAGACACTTCAGCGCGAGTACTGGGACGAGTACGCCGGCCTGGACGAGACGCGAGAGCTTATCGATGCAGCTCTGGCAGCAAGCGCAGAGACGGAGGCAACGTCGTGAAGACGCACTTCGCACCATTCACCGATCTGGAAGACCTCGAGCAAGCGCCGTGCGGCACCTGGCTGGGTGAAGCCAGCGAGCTATCAGGCGAATGGTCCGAAGTCGATTGCCTGCTCTGCCAGAAACATAAGGAAAAGCTCATCGAAGCCGCAGCAGACGAAGAACGCTTCATCGTTGAGCAGATGGGCGACATGGCCGCATTCATGCGCGCCGAGGCCTAAGCCTCGAAAGAGCACATTTGTACTCCACCCAGTTGCAACCCCTCTCCCCTCTATTCACTGCCGCGATATGGCGGCCAAGGAACGACCGTGCCTGTGGAAAAAATTGCTCTCGACTCCATCGATCTGGACGCCCTGCATGTAGCCGCAAAGGCCGCCGCCGAGGATGTGATCCGCTCCCACGGCTGGAAGGGAATGGTCGAAGACGCCGACTTGCTGGGAACCGATGAGCGTTACCTGGTCCTCGCCGACCCGGCCGTAGCTCTGGCCCTGGTCGAAGAGGTACGCAACTTGCGCAAAATGCTGCAGCAGCCCCGCGTGCCGGACGGATTCGCTTTGGTGCCGCAAAGCATGTTGCTCAGCAAGGACGTCATCGGCGTCATCAATTTCCACTGCGGTGACACCGACCAAGAAGAAGGTGGCCAGTTCGGGCAGTACACCGATGGCCGGCTGTGGGTCGGCTACGTGCTGGACGACGATGGGAGCAAAGTCCACGGGCTGCACATCGCGACCGATGAATACCCGGAGGAAGGAAGCACGACGCTGGTTGAGTTCCCGGCGGTGCAGCCATGACCCGCCTCGCCCTCTGCCTCCTGCTGCTGGCCACCGGCGCCAGCGCAGATCCAATCGTGCTCGAGCGCTTCATCCCGAGCGGTCTATCCCGGTACGACGACGTTGAGCGCGGCGTCACCTGCTGGATCACCGGCATGGGCTCCGGCATCAGCTGCTTGCCAATGCAAGATCGACAGGCCGGCAACGAGCGCCAGCTCTCCCCGCACGAAACCCAATCCGAACCTACACCCGCTCTGGCGCCTGGGCGCTGGATTGATGAGAGGTATGAGCTGTGACAGATCCTTCAGCACTGGGCCGAGACATGTGGATCATGCTTCGGCCAACCTTCGATGATGTGGCAGCAGCCAATGGGTTCTCTGGCCCGCTCGAAAAGGCTCAACTTTGGGCTGGATTCATGGCCGCAGCGAATGGGGCGATGTACGCCCAGGTCGGTGCCGGCCAAGCTCGCATCATTAACGATGGCATCCACGCGGCACTCGTGGATGTCGCACGCAGCAAGATCCAAGTGGTGAAGCCATGACCGACCTGATCGAAGCAAAGACGTCCACCTACTTCCTGCAGGCCGCCATCGACGTACAGGCCGAGCGCGGCAAGCAGTACGACGCACCGGACGGCACTCGCAGCATGGTGAAGACGGTCCAAGCCTTCAACGCCATAACCGGCCGCGATCTCACCGAAGCAGAAGGCTGGCTGCTGATGCAGATCGTCAAGGACGTGCGCCAGTGGCAGAACCCCGACAAATACCACGAGGACAGCGCGTTGGATGGCGTGGCGTACGCCTCACTGAAGGCTGAGGCCCTGGCCGCTGGAGACAAGCCATGAAAACTTTCGGAGAAATCACCGAGGCGGCGAAATCGGGCGACCGGCCTGACTACGACGACCTGCGCCTATCAATCACCATCAAAATCACCATTGGTCCAGGTCGTGGAGACGTTGTATCTGGTGCTTGTACTCGCACACCGTCTGATAGGTAGCGCTTGCGGTCCCAGTCACCAGCGCACCCACCACGCCGCAATCAGCGTTGACGAACTGCTCCCACGCTGCCTGCGCCTGGGGCAGCATGGCCGGTACATCTTTCGGGAGCCACCCTTTGTCGGCGTCCTCCTGTGCGCTGGCAAGAGCCTTCTGGTACTTCTCTTTCACCGCGTCCTTGGCTGCCTCCCGCATGGCATGTGCACACAGGCCAGATTCATTGGTGTTTTTCGCGGTCTTCAAACACTGCTTCCATTCAGCCTCTAGCTTCGCCGCATACTGGCGCACCGCTGCATCCCGTGCTGCATCCTCTGCTTCCTCCCCGTGTAGCTCGGCGTGGGCTGCACCCACTACTGCCAGCACTGCCCCTGCGATACCGGCCTTGATAGCGGTCTTCATTGTTCTCATTTCCCTGAGTGATAGCCCGTCCGGCGTGGTGCCGTTCCAGGCGGGTTTGGCTCGGCCAAAAGCCGGGCTGAGGTGATCCCTAACGCATTATATGCGTTGCCATCACCATCGAGCTGGGGCACCGCAACATTTCAACCGCAATCAAGGCCCTGATCAGAGAGCGCGATCAGCTTCGGCAAGATCGAGACGCCCTGCTGGATGCCGAAGGACATCTTCTATGACCCTACCCCTGATGTACATGGCCTACCTGATCTACAGGGGGCCGCGATGAGCGCACCAATCGAGCCGCAAGACTGGTCGTTCGGCGTCAAGGTCGTCCAGATCGAAGACATTCGGGTCGCCCGTGGCCTCACGCGGCGGCCGCGATCCTCGTGCCGACACCGGAAGATGGTCTACGACGAGAAAGAGCGTCGGGTATGGTGCAGCGATTGCGAGACCGAGGTCGAGGCTTTCGACGCATTCACCTTCCTGGTCGAGCATTACGGCGCCGCGGTAAGCAAGCTCAATCGCAGGGCAGAGGAGCTGACCCAGGCCGAGAAATTCCAGCTGCGTAGCCGCGCAGCCAAGGCGATGGACGAAGCATGGCGCAGTACGACGATGGCCCCGCTCTGCCCTCACTGCAATAACGCGCTCTTGCCCGAAGACGTGGCTGGCGGTCTTGCCAGCATGTCCAAAGAGATCGCTCGGGCCGAGCGCAAGCGCAAAGCCGCCCTCAAGCCAAAATAACCCCTCCCCCAACTACTCAAGCCCGCCGACATGCGCGGGCATGGAGAGCTATTGCCATGACAAAGGAAGAGCTGCAGGCCCTCGGGCCAAAGATCGCCATCGCGTTTGAGGCGGGCAAAGCCGCTGCGGCCGCATGCACGAATGACGGAGGGAGCGCCAACCTTGATCGAGTGGTAATTCCGGTGCCGGGATTGCGCCTCGACACAGAACACGGTCTGCCTGGCTACATCCAGAAAAGGCACGGCTACCACCGGCAGGGCTTGCACCTAGACACCCCATGGCCAGGGCAGGGCAACCAGCACAGCGCTGGAGTGCAGGCCATGCACAAGTCGCTTACCGCCCAAGGCGTCGACTGCTACGTCTACTACCAGGTCGACTGACCACCAACCTGCCGCCACGGGCGGCGTGGAGACCATCCCATGGAAACCGAGATCCTTTCGGACGAAGAGCTGGCCGACCTTACCGGCTACAAGGCCAGGGGCTGGCAGCGCCGTTGGCTCAACGATCGCGGCTGGCACTTTGTCGAGAGCCGCGGCGGCCGGCCATTGGTAGGCCGCCAGTACGCCCGCATGAAGCTGGGCGTCACCCTTGAGGTGGTGCCGCTGGCACCGCCGCCCCCGCCACCCGTACCAGCGTGGACGCCAGATTTTTCGAAAGTGAGGTGATATGCGCCCCCGGAGCACAGAAAACAGGGATTTGCCGCCGGGCGTGTACCGGCGCAAGCGCACCAGCAAGAGCAAGAAGAACCCCACAAAAGCGTGGGTCAGCTACTACTACCGAGACAAGGACGGTAAGGAAATCCCGCTGGGCACGGACCTCAGCCTGGCAAGAATGAAATGGGCCGAGCTGGAGGCCAGAGAAAAGCCACGTGACCTGCTCCTGATGAGGTCGATCTTTGATCGCTATGAGAGAGACATCATCCCCAAGAAGGGCGCCCGCACGCAAAAGGACAACCTGGCGGAGCTCCGCCAGTTGCGCCCCTTCTTCGACAAGGCCCCCATCGAAGCTATCACGCCATCACTGGTAGCCCAATATCGGGATGCTCGTTCGGCGCCAGTACGTGCGAATAGGGAGATCGCCCTTCTCTCTCACGTCTACAACATGGCACGGGAATGGGGCCTGACGATGAAAGAGAACCCATGCCAGGGCGTGCGCAAGAACAAGGAGGTACCTCGGGACTTCTATGCGAACGATGCCATTTGGAACGCGGTATACGCGAAAGCGGTGGGCGAGCTGAAGGACGCCATGGATCTGGCGTATTTGACGGGCCAGCGGCCGGCGGACGTGCTGGTGATGAGGCGGGACGACATCGAGGAAAAAGCCCTCGGCGTCAAACAGAAGAAGACTCACAAGAAGCTGCGGATTCTACTTGAGGTGGACGGGGTGGAAAGTGGCCTGGGGGCACTGATCAGGAAGATTCTTGAGCGCAACGCGCCGCACGGATCGCCTTACCTGCTGCTGACCGACACCGGTAAGCGGGTCACCGCGGCCATGCTTCGCCATCGCTGGGACGATGCCAGGGAGGATGCAGTAAAGGAGGCTGTTGCCGCCGGCGACCAGGTCTTGGCAGGCCGCATCAGCCAGTTCCAATTCCGCGACATCCGCCCGAAAGCAGCCTCGGAGATCACCGATGTCGACCACGCCAGCCTACTGCTGGGCCACACCAAGGGCGACATTACCGAGCGGGTTTATCGCCGCGTCGGGGCACTGGCCAAACCGACCAAATAAGGAAAGTATCGGAAGCGCTTCCGAAATAAACCATTCCCAAGGGTGTTCCCATGGGTAGTTTTTCTATGCCCCAAAAACGCAAAAAGCCCTGAATAATCAGGGCTTTGAATATGGCGGAAGCGTAGAGATTCGAACTCTAGGATAGTTGCCCATCGACGGTTTTCAAGACCGTTGCCTTAAACCACTCGGCCACGCTTCCAGCTCGTTTTGCGGCCGCCATAATACCGTAATGAAACACGCTGTCAAACTCTCAATGTCGCCGGTTGCAGGAGCTCTGATAGACTCCTAGCATCTGAACGTCTGAAACCACAGGTTTACCAAGGAGTGTCGCCATGCGCGAACAGGATTACGCCGTACACCACGGCCAGCAGGTCGAGCAGCAGGAGATCAGCAAGGTCCTGCGCAACACGTACAGCCTGCTGGCACTCACCCTCGCCTTCAGCGGTGTCATGGCCTTCGTCGCCCAGCAGATGCGCGTCGGCTACCCGAATATTTTCGTGGTGCTGATCGGCTTCTACGGGCTGTTCTTCCTCACCAACAAACTGCGTGATTCGGCCTGGGGCATCGTATCCACCTTTGCCCTCACCGGCTTCATGGGCTTCATCCTCGGCCCTATCCTCAACCGCTACCTGGGTATGGCCGGTGGCGCTGAAGTGGTCAGCTCGGCCTTCGCCATGACCGCGCTGGTGTTCGGTGGTCTGTCGGCCTACGTGCTAATCACCCGCAAGGACATGAGTTTCCTCAGCGGCTTCATCACCGCAGGCTTCTTCGTGCTGCTGGGTGCAGTGGTTGCCAGCTTCTTCTTCCAGATCAGCGGCCTGCAACTGGCGATCAGCGCTGGCTTCGTGCTGTTCTCGTCGGTCTGCATCCTGTTCCAGACCAGCGCGATCATCCATGGCGGTGAGCGTAACTACATCATGGCGACCATCAGCCTGTATGTATCGATCTACAACCTGTTCGTCAGCCTGCTGCAGCTGTTCGGCATCATGGGCCGCGACGACTGATTGCGATTGGTCAAATGCAGTAAAAGGAAAGCCCGCTTCGGCGGGCTTTTTCATGAGCAGAGATTGACCTAAAAGTCAGCTTATTGGGTGAATAGCCACCGATCATGCTGCCATCGTGCTTGCCACTACCCCTGACGCGCCTCAGCCCGTAGAATGCGCTCCTTTTTTCTCCCAGGGCAGCTTTGTGCAATGAGCTCACACGAACACAGCCCAGGCGCATCGGCGCCTGCCAATGAACTGGTGCTTGGCCTTGAGGACAAGCCGCGGCTGCTGATCGGCCTGCTGGCGGCGTTGCAGCATCTGCTTGCGATCATCGTACCAATCGTCACGCCGGGCCTGCTGATCTGCCAGGCGCTTGGCGTTTCGGCACGTGACACCAACCTGATCGTGTCGATGTCGCTGGTGATCTCCGGTATCGCCACCTTCGTCCAGTGCAAGCGCTTCGGGCCGTTCGGTGCGGGGCTGCTGATTGTCCAAGGCACCAGCTTCAACTTCGTCGGGCCGCTGATTGCCGGTGGCGCGTTGATGGTCAAGCAAGGCACGCCGGTTGAAGGCGTGATGGCAGCCATCTTCGGCGTGGTGATTGCGGGCTCCTTCGTGGAAATGGGCGTGTCGCGCATCCTGCCGTTCGTCAAACGTCTGATCACCCCGCTGGTGACCGGCATCGTCGTGCTGATGATCGGCCTGACCCTGATCAAGGTCGGCCTGATCAGCATGGGCGGCGGCTTTGGCGCGATGGCCAATGGCACTTTCGCCAATGGCGAGAACCTGCTGCTGTCGGGTGTGGTGCTGGCGATCATCGTAATCCTCAACCGCATCCCGGTGGTCTGGATGCGCAGCTGCGCCATCGTCATCGCCCTGGCGGTCGGTTATGCACTGGCCGGCTATCTGGGCCGCCTGGACTTCACCGGCATGCACGAGGCCGCGCTATTCCAGGTGCCAACACCTTTGCACTTTGGCCTCAGCTTCTCGTGGGCGCTGTTCATTCCGATGCTGGTGATCTACCTGGTGACGTCGCTGGAAGCCATCGGTGACGTCACGGCTACCAGCAAGGTCTCGCGCCAGCCAGTCGAAGGCCCGGTGTGGATGCAACGGATCAAGGGCGGGGTGCTGGTCAACGGCGCCAACTCGCTGCTGGCTGGCCTGTTCAACACCTTCCCCAGCTCGATCTTTGCCCAGAACAATGGCGTTATCCAGCTGACCGGCATCGCCAGCCGCCACATCGGCATCTGGATCGCTGTCATGCTGGTGCTGCTGGGCTTGTTCCCATCGGTTGCCGGGGTGATCCAGGCGGTACCGGAGCCGGTGCTCGGTGGCGCAGCCATGGTCATGTTCGGCGCGGTAGCGGCCTCGGGCATCAACATTCTGGCCAGCACTCAGCTGGACCGTCGCGCCCTGCTGATCATCGCGGTATCGCTGGCGCTGGGCCTGGGTGTGGCTCAGGTGCCAGAGTTTCTGGCCCACATGCCAGCGGCGATCCGCAATGTGCTGGAGTCCGGCGTCGCTACCGGCGGTATCTGCGCCTTGGTACTGAACTGGTTCCTGCCAGAGAGTAAAGAGCGCGCCTGATCACTCGGCGTCTCAGTTGAAAAGCCCACCCCTTTGCGCAAGGCCACAAGGCCCTTGCATGAGCGGGGATGGGCTTTTTTGCTTTATCATGGCGGCATTCCCTTGCATGAGTTGTCCATGAAATTCGCTATCGCGGTATTTTCCCCGGCCCATGCGCCCTCCTCGCGCCGCGCGCTGCGCTTTGCCGAGGCGGTGCTGGCCGGCGGGCATGAGATTGCCCGGCTGTTCTTCTACCAGGACGGGGTACACAGTGCCTCGGCCAATGTGGTTACCCCTCAGGATGAGCTGGATGTCGCCGCCCAATGGCGCACCTTCATCGACAGCCACCAACTGGACGCTGTGGTGTGCATTGCCGCCGCCCTGCGCCGTGGCGTGCTCGACGAAGCCGAGGCCAGCCGCTATCAACGCCCGGCCGCGAACCTGCCCAAGCCCTGGGAGCTGTCGGGGCTCGGCCAACTGCACGAGGCGGCGCAGAGTGCCGATCGCCTGATCTGCTTCGGAGGCGATTGAAATGGCCAAGTCCTTGTTGATCATCAGCCGCCAGGCCCCCTGGAACGGCCCATCGGCCCGCGAAGCGCTGGACATCGCATTGGCCGGGGGCGCGTTCGACCTGCCGCTGGGCATGCTGTTCCTCGATGACGGTGTGTTCCAGCTTGCCCCAGGCCAGCAGCCCACCGCCCTGCAACAGAAAAACCTTGGCGCCAACCTGCAGGCCTTGCCGATGTTCGGCGTAGAAGCACTGTTCGCCTGCAGCCACAGCTTGCGCCAGCGCGGCCTGGCAGCCGACACCCTGGAACTGCCCGTACAAGTGCTGGACGACGCGGCCCTGGCTGCATTGATCGCCCGTTTCGACCAGGTGGTAACGCTCTGATGACGACCCTGCATGTAATTGCCCATTCGCCCTTTGGCGACAACCGGCTGGCCAGCTGCCTGCGCCTGCTAGGTGCCGACGATGCACTGCTGCTGTGTGGCGATGCGGTCTATGCACTGCGCGCCGGCAGCGAACCACAGCGCCTGTTGCAGGGCGCAAACCTCAGCCAGCGCCTGTTCGCCCTCGACGAAGACCTACAAGCCCGCGCAGTTGCCAACCACCTGGCCACGCCCGTGGACTACGCCGCATTCGTCCAGCTGTCACTGCATTACGACAAGGTCAACAGCTGGTTATGAGTACCCTCAATGTTGGTGATCAGCCGATTGCCTTGGACAAAGACGGTTTTCTGGTCGACCTGCAAGACTGGTCACCGGCCGTTGCCAATGCCCTCGCCGCACGCGAAGGCATCCCGTTGACCGAGGACCACTGGGCAATCCTCGAACTGCTGCGCCAGTTCTACCAGGAATTCCAGCTCTCCCCGGCCACACGCCCACTGATCAAGTACACCGCCCTCAAGCTGGGGCCCGAAAAGGGCAACAGCGCGCACCTGAACCGCCTGTTCAACGGCACTCCCGCCAAACTTGCCGCCAAGCTGGCGGGCCTGCCCAAGCCGACCAACTGCATATGATCGAACCACGCCCGCTCACCCTGCAAACCCCCGCCGAACACCCGTTCGCCGAATTCGTGCGCATACTTGGCAAAGGCAAGCGCGGCGCGCGCGGCCTGACCCGCGAGGAAGCCCATGCAGCAATGACCTTGCTGTTGGAGGACAAGGTCGAAGACGCTCAACTGGGTGCCTTCCTGATGCTGCTACGCCACAAGGAAGAAAGCGCCGAGGAACTGGCCGGCTTCACCGAGGCCCTGCGCGCGCACCTGCAGGCCCCGCACATCGCCGTGGACCTGGACTGGCCCACCTATGCCGGCAAGAAACGTCACCTGCCCTGGTACCTGCTGGCCGCCAAGTGCCTGGCCAACAACGGCGTGCGTATCCTGATGCATGGTGGCGGTGCCCATACCGCCGGGCGCATGTACACCGAACAACTGCTTGCACTGCTGCACATCCCACTGTGCCGTGACTGGTCGGCAGTCGGTACCGCGCTCGACCAGCAGCGCCTGGCGTTCTTCCCGCTGCAGGACTGGGCGCCGCAGTTGCAACGCATGATTGATCTGCGCAACACCCTGGGCCTGCGGTCGCCGATTCATTCGCTGGCACGGGTACTCAACCCGCTGGGCGCACGCTGCGGCCTGCAGAGCATCTTCCACCCGGGCTACCAGGCGGTGCACCGCGAAGCCAGCCGCCTGCTCGGCGACCACGCCGTGGTGATCAAGGGCGACGGCGGCGAAATCGAAGTCAACCCCGACGTCATCAGCCACCTCTACGGCACCACCGCTGGCGAGGCCTGGGATGAAGAGTGGCCAGCCCTGAGCGAACGGCGTCACGTCAAACCGCCTAGCCTGCAACCGCAGCAGCTGCTTGCCGTGTGGCAAGGTGATGCCGAGGACAGTTACGGCGAAATGGCGGTGGTCGCCACCATGGCTTTGGCCCTGCGCGGCCTTGGCCAGCATCGTGAAGACGCCTTCGCCACCGCGCGCCGTTACTGGAGCGAACGCAACACATCGATTTAATCGATCAAAGACCCCGAGTCTTTGCGCTATTTGTTCGAACGATATTCCCTAGACTGGGCTCCAACGACAAACAACTTTGTTCTGAGGAGCTCAGCATGGGCCTTTTGATCGACGGCCGCTGGCACGACCAGTGGTATGAAACAGGCAAAGACGGTGCCTTTAAACGCGAAAACGCCCAGCGCCGCAACTCCCTGCCCGCGCCTGAAGCCGGCCGCTATCACCTGTACGTCTCGCTGGCTTGCCCATGGGCCCACCGCACCCTGATCGTGCGTGCGCTCAAGGGCCTGGAGCCGCTTATCGATGTGTCGGTGGTGAGCTGGCTGATGCAAGAAAACGGCTGGACCTTCGACCAGCAGCAGGGCTCCAGCGGCGATCACCTCGACGGCCTCGAGTTCCTGCACCAACGCTATACCCAGGATGACCCGCATTACACTGGGCGTGTCACCGTGCCGGTGCTCTGGGACAAGAAAGAGAAGCGCATCGTCAACAACGAATCGTCCGAGATCATCCGCATCTTCAACAGTGCCTTCGACGAGTTGACCGGCAATCGCCTGGACCTGTACCCAGAGCCGTTGCGCCCAACGATCGATGCACTGAACGAGCGGATCTACCCAGCGGTTAACAATGGCGTATACCGCGCAGGTTTCGCCACGACGCAGGACGCGTACGAAGCGGCATTCGACGAGGTGTTCAATGAGCTGGCTCATCTGGAAGCGCTGCTGAGCCGCCAGCGGTACCTGGCTGGTGAGTACCTGACCGAGGCCGATGTGCGCCTGTTCACCACACTGGTGCGCTTCGACGCGGTGTATCACGGGCACTTCAAGTGCAACCTGCGGCGCCTGGCCGATTACCCGAACCTGTCAAACTGGTTGCGCGAGCTGTACCAGTGGCCAGGGGTGGCGCAGACGGTGGATATGGAGCACATCCAGAAGCACTATTACATGAGCCACAAGACCATCAACCCGAATGGGATCGTGCCCAAGGGGCCGCTGCAGGAGTTTGGCCTGGCGCATGATCGGGAGCGTTTGGCGGGGCGTGGGATATGGCTTAATAGCTGATAACGCCGGGGCCGCAAAGCGGCCCCGTTCGATTTCAGCTTTGTTGCGACCCTTCAAACCAAGCCAGCTTCTCACGCAACTGCACCACTTCCCCGACAATCACCAGGGTCGGCGCATGCACTTCATGCCGGGCGACCAGGCCCGGCAAATCCGCCAGGGTACCGGTGAACACCCGCTGATTACGCGTCGTCCCCTGCTGCACCAGCGCCGCAGGTGTGCTGGCCGCACGCCCATGACGAATCAGCTCGGCGCAAATGGTCGGCAAGCCCACCAGCCCCATGTAGAACACCAGGGTCTGGTTCGGCGCCACCAGGTCATTCCAAGGCAGGTTACTGGTCCCGTCCTTCAGGTGCCCGGTCACGAAGCGCACCGACTGCGCATAATCGCGATGGGTCAGCGGGATGCCGCCGTAGGCAGAGCAACCACTGGCCGCAGTAATACCCGGTACCACCTGGAACGGGATGCCCTGCTCGGCCAGTTCCTCGATCTCCTCGCCACCCCGCCCAAAGATGAACGGATCGCCACCCTTGAGCCGCAGCACACGCTTGCCCTGCTTGGCCAGGTCGACCAGTAGACGGTTGATCTGGTCCTGCGGCACGGCATGCTCGGCGCGGCGCTTGCCCACGTAGATACGCTCGGCATCACGCCGGCACATCTCGATGATGGCCGGGGCCACCAGGCGGTCGTACAGCACTACATCGGCCTGCTGCATCAGGCGCAAGGCACGGAAGGTCAGCAAGTCCGGATCGCCCGGCCCCGCGCCTACCAGATACACCTCACCGCCCTGCTGCACCGGCGCACCCTCGACCATCGCCTGCAACAAGCGCTCGGCCTCGGCGCCCTGCCCGGCCAGCTGGCGCTCGGCAACCGGGCCCTGGAATACGTTTTCCCAGAAACCGCGACGCTGGTTGACGTCCGGGTACAGGCGTTTGACCTGGTGCCGGAAACGCGCGGCCAACCCGGCCAGTTCGCCGTACGCCGAAGGGATCCACGCCTCCAGCTTGGCGCGGATCAAGCGCGCCAAGACCGGCGCATCACCGCCACTGGAGACAGCCACCACCAACGGCGAGCGGTCGACGATGGCCGGGAAGATCACCGTGCACAGGGCCGGCGCATCCACCACATTGACCGGCAGGTTGAGCGACTGGGCATCGGCCGACACCTGGGCGTTGAGCCCAGGGTCGTCGGTGGCCGCGATCACCAGCCGGCAACCGACCAGGTCGGACGCCTGATAACCGCGCACCAGCACCTCACCGCCACCTTCCCGGGCCAATGCAGCCAATTGGCCATCAACCTCGGGCGCCACCACGCGCAGCGCGGCGCCGGCATCAGCCAGCAGGCGCGCCTTGCGCAAGGCAATTTCACCGCCACCGACAACCAGTACCCGGCCGCCCTGCAGCTTGTGGAACAGTGGCAGGTAATCCATTTAGCGGATGACCTCGACGCCACCCATATACGGCTTGAGCACCTCAGGCACACGGATCGAACCGTCGGCCTGCTGATAGTTCTCAAGGACCGCCACCAGGGTGCGGCCTACCGCCAGACCAGAGCCATTGAGGGTGTGCACCAGCTCTGGCTTGCCGGTTTCCGGGTTGCGCCAGCGGGCTTGCATGCGACGGGCCTGGAAGTCACCGCAGTTGGAGCAGGAGCTGATCTCGCGGTACTTGTCCTGGCTTGGCACCCACACTTCCAGGTCGTAGGTCTTCACCGCACCAAAGCCCATGTCGCCGGTGCACAGCGCCAGTACGCGGTACGGCAGCTCCAGCAGTTGCAGCACACGCTCGGCGTTGCCTGTCAGGCCTTCCAGGGCTTCCATCGACTTGGACGGCTCGACCACTTGCACCATCTCGACCTTGTCGAACTGGTGCTGGCGAATCATGCCGCGAGTATCACGGCCCGAAGCGCCGGCTTCACTGCGGAAGCACGGGGTGTGGGCGACCAGCTTGAGCGGCAGTTGCTTGGCATCGAGGATTTCACCCGCGACCAGGTTGGTCAGCGAAACCTCGGCCGTCGGGATCAGGTAGAAGTCGGCTTCGCCTTCACGGGTGATCTTGAACAGGTCTTCCTCGAACTTGGGCAGCTGGCCGGTACCCTGCAGGGCCGGTGCCTGTACCAGGTACGGGGTGTAGTGTTCTTCGTAGCCGTGCTCGCCGGTGTGCAGGTTGATCATGAACTGCGCCAGGGCGCGGTGCAGGCGGGCGATCGGGCCACGCAGCACGGCAAAGCGTGCGCCAGACAGCTTGGCAGCGGCTTCGAAGTCCAGGCCACCGCTGACCTCGCCCAGGGCGACGTGGTCCTTGATCTCGAAGTCGAACGCTGTCGGCGTGCCCCAACGGCGCACTTCGACGTTGTCGTCTTCGCTGGCGCCGACCGGCACGCTGGCGTCCGGCAGGTTGGGGATGGTCAGCAGGATGGCGTCCAGTTCAGCCTGGATGCCGTCCAGTTCGACCTTGCCGGCTGCCAGCTCATTGGCCATGCGCTCGACATCGGCCATCAGCGGCGCGATGTCCTCGCCTTTGGCCTTGGCCTGGCCGATGGACTTGGAGCGGGCGTTACGCTCGGCCTGCAGCTGCTCGGTGCGGGTCTGCACCGCCTTGCGGCGTTCTTCCAGTGATTCGATGCGCGCGACATCCAGGCTGAAGCCACGGGAGGCCAGGCGATCCGCCACTTCCTGAAGTTGGCCGCGTAACAGTTTGGAATCGAGCATATCGTTCTCTCGTTATATGTAAGTGTTGGTTCAGAATCGGGTCAGGGACAGGCCGGCCCAGGTCGCGAGCAGCCCGCCCACCACGCTGATACCGGTATAGCCCAAAGCCAGGGGCATCTGCCCGCTTTCCATGAGGCGTACGGTATCGAGCGAAAAAGAGGAAAACGTCGTCAAGCCGCCAAGAAAGCCGACCATCAGGCCGGCGCGCAGCTCGGCCGGCACCATCGGCTTGTGCAAGAACAGGCCGTAGAGCAGGCCGATCAGCAGGCAGCCGATCAGGTTGACCGCCAGCGTACCGAGATAGAAGTGCCGTGGCCAGTGGGCAACCACCCAGTTCGCGGTGGCAAAGCGCAGCAACGTGCCGGCGACACCGCCCGCACTGACGGCGGCGATCAGTGCAATCACGGTTTTCTCCGTTGCCGGGGGCTGCTGCGATCCAGCTCGGCCAGGTGCCGAAGCTTCTCGCCGATCTTCAGCTCCAGGCCACGGGGGACGGGCTGATAGTACTGGCGGGGTTCAAGCTGGTCGGGGAAGTAATCTTCACCCGCCGCGTAGGCATCGGGCTCGTCATGGGCGTAGCGGTACTCATCGCCATAGCCCAGTTGCTTCATCAATTTGGTCGGGGCGTTGCGCAGGTGCAGCGGCACCTCCAGCGAGCCGTGCTCGGCGGCCTCGCGCAGGGCGGTCTTGAAGCCCATGTACACCGCGTTGCTCTTCGGCGCGCAGGCGATATAGGTGATGGCCTGGGCGACTGCCAGCTCCCCCTCGGGACTGCCCAGGCGCTCTTGCACGTCCCAGGCCGACAGGCACAGGCTCAAGGCACGAGGGTCGGCGTTGCCGATGTCTTCGCTGGCCATGCGCACCACGCGGCGGGCGATGTACAGCGGGTCGCAGCCACCATCGAGCATGCGCGCGAACCAGTACAAGGCCGCATCGGGGTTGGAGCCGCGCACCGACTTGTGCAGCGCCGAGATCTGGTCATAGAACGCCTCGCCCCCTTTATCGAAACGGCGGCGGCTGTCGCCGAGCAGGCTTTGCAGCAGCTCGACAGCAATTTCGCTGCCATCTTCAGCCAGGTCCGAGGCATTTTCGAGAAAATTGAGCATGCGTCGGCCATCGCCGTCGGCGGCAGCCATGAGCATCTTGAAGGCCTCGTCGCCAACCCGCAGGTTGTGCTGGCCCAGGCCGCGCTCCTCGCTGAGGGCCCGGTCGACCAACTTGCGCAGGGCCGGCTCGTCTAGGCTCTTGAGCACATACACCCGCGCCCGCGAGAGCAAGGCATTGTTCAGCTCAAAGGAGGGGTTTTCAGTGGTGGCGCCGATGAAGATCAGCGTGCCATCTTCCACATAGGGCAGAAAAGCGTCCTGCTGGGACTTGTTGAAGCGGTGCACTTCGTCGACGAACAGGATGGTCCGACGGCCATACTGGGCCGCCTGCTGCTTGGCCACCTCGACCGCCTGGCGAATTTCCTTGACCCCCGCCAGCACCGCCGAGACGGTTTCGAAGTGGGCATCACAGAACTGCGCCAGCAACCGCGCCAGGGTGGTCTTGCCGACCCCGGGCGGGCCCCAGAAGATCATCGAGTGCAAAGCCCCCTGCTCCAGCGCCTCGCGCAGCGGCTTGCCGCGCGCCAGCAGGTGCTCCTGGCCGACGTACTCGTCCAGGTTGGACGGGCGCAGGCGAGCAGCCAGGGGCTGGGCGACGGGTTCGCTTCGAAACAGGTCCATCACGGGCTCCGCTTACTCCTGGATGATGTCCGCGCCTTTCGGGACATCGAACTTGAACTTGCTGTCCGGCACCGCCTGGTTGGCCTTCACCCCGGTGAACAGGATGTTGGTGCGCTGGCCGACGCTGTCGATCAGTTGCATGTCATTGATCAGGCCCTTGCGGAACGAAACACGCAGCGAGTCGAACAGGGTGTCCTTGGTTTTCGGCTTCAAGGTGAAGTCCATCACTTCGCCCTGCTCCTTGGAGTCGATATCGAAGCTCTGGCTGATCTTCGACACGTCACCGGACAGCAACAACGCCGGGGTCTGGTTCAGGCGCACATCAAGCTTCTTGATGGTGGCCTGTTCCAGGTCCGGGTCCCACAGGGTGACCATCTTGCCATCGGACACCACTACCTGCTCCTGCGGGGCATCGGTATGCCAGTAGAACAGGCCCGGGCGCTTCACGGTCATCTGCCCGGCAGTTTCCTGCAGGCTGGTGCCATCGGCACCCAACGTCAGTTGAGAGAACTTGGCATCGATGGTTTGCGACTTTTCCAGCAACTGGGTCAGGCGCTTTACGTCCAGCTCGCCGGCGTGGGCCGACACAGAGCCCATGGCCAGGGCAGAAACCAACAGCATGCGAATCGCGCGCATGGAAATCCTCGTAGGGCAGTCTATGAACCAGGCGCCCTCGAGGCGCCCGGCAATGTGTTCATCAATCGCGCGGGCCGCCTGGGGCAATCACTTCCCGCGAGCCGTTGCTGTTCATGGGGGTGACCACACCGGCCATCTCCATCGCCTCGATCATGCGTGCGGCGCGGTTGTAGCCGATCTTCAGCTTGCGCTGCACCGCCGAAATGGAGGCTCGACGGCTTTCTAGCACGAATTGCACCGCCTCATCATACAGCGCATCGCTTTCCGAATCGTCGCCGTCACCGCCACCACCACCGCCTTCGAAGCCGCTGCCAGCCTCTTCGACGCCGTTGAGGATGTCGTCGTTGTAGTCCGGCGCGCCACGTAGCTTCCAGGCCTCCACCGTGCGGTGCACTTCGTCGTCGGAAACGAACGCGCCATGCACGCGAATCGGCAGGCTGGTGCCCGGTGGCATGTACAGCATGTCACCGTGGCCAAGCAACTGCTCGGCACCGCCTTGGTCGATGATGGTGCGCGAGTCGATCTTGCTCGACACCTGGAACGCCATGCGGGTCGGGATGTTGGCCTTGATCAGGCCAGTGATCACGTCAACCGACGGACGCTGGGTGGCGAGGATCAGGTGAATACCGGCAGCCCGCGCCTTCTGGGCGATACGCGCGATCAGCTCTTCGACCTTCTTGCCGACGATCATCATCATGTCGGCAAACTCGTCCACCACTACCACGATGGTCGGCAGGGTCTTCAGTGCTGGCGGCTCGTCGTCCATGCTCTCGCGGCGGTACAGCGGGTCGTGAATGACCTCGCCGGCTTCCTGGGCATCCTTGATCTTGCGGTTGAAGCCGGCCAGGTTACGCACACCCATGGCGGCCATCAGTTTGTAACGCCGCTCCATCTCGGCAACGCTCCAGCGCAGCGCGTTGGCGGCATCCTTCATGTCGGTGACCACCGGGCACAGCAGGTGCGGGATGCCTTCGTAGATCGACAGTTCGAGCATCTTCGGGTCGATCATGATCAGCCGCGCATCTTCGGGCCCGGACTTGAACAGGATCGACAGGATCATCGCGTTCACACCCACCGACTTACCGGAGCCAGTGGTACCGGCGACCAGCAGGTGCGGCATCTTGGCCAGGTCGGTGATGACCGGCTTGCCGCCGATGTCGTGGCCCAGGGCCAGCGCGACCGGTGATTTGGATTCGTCGAACAGCGGCGACGACAGCACTTCGGAGAAGCGCACCATCTGCCGGTTTTCGTTGGGGATCTCGATACCCACAGTGGTTTTGCCCGGGATCACCTCGACCACCCGTACGCTGGTCACTGCCAGGGAGCGCGCCAGGTCTTTGGCCAGGTTGGCGATACGGCTGACCTTTACCCCGGCCGCTGGCTGGATCTCGTAACGGGTAATGACCGGGCCTGGGTGGATGGAGTCCACCGAGACTTCCACGCCGAATTCCTTGAGCTTGATTTCCAGCAGCTGGCCGACGCCGGCCAGGGATTCTGGCGAATACTCGATCTTCTTCTGCTCGGCCGGGTCGAGGATGGAAATGGACGGCAACGTGCCTTCCACGGCGCTGTCGACGAACAGCGGCGCCTGCTTCTCCTTCATCACCCGCTTGCTCGGTTCCGGCGCCTTGGCCGGCGCGGGCGGGACGATTACCGGGGCCGCAGGTTGCTCGCGGGGCACCACGGCCTCACGCGCCACCACGGGTTCACGCGGCGCAGCAGGCGGCGCGGCTACAGGCCGGGCGGGCACATCGTCACGCTCGACGCTGCGCTCGCGCAGCTGTGGCTTGGCCGGGTCGCGCTTCTGGGCCACCATGGGCGCCACGCCGAAGTCAGGTTCATCGACCTCGCGCAACTGCGCCTCCAGGCGCTTGCGCTCGTTGCGGGCTTCCCACCAGCGGTTGGCGGCGCCTTGCACCAGTTCGAACAGGTCAAGGGTGATCTTGCCGGTAAGGTCCATCACCTTGAACCAGGACAGGTCGGTGAACACCGTCAGGCCAAACAGGAACAAGGCAATGAACATCAGCGTGCTGCCCTGCACGTTCAGCAGGTTGCGCGCCAGCTCGCCCAGGCTTTCGCCCAGGGCGCCCCCGGCAGAGAACGGTATGCTCGCCGGCGGGTGGAAATGGATATGCGCCAGGGCCGCGCCCGACAGCACCAGGAACACCAGCCCGATGAGCCGCCAGGAGAACAGCCAGCCGCTCCATTCCCAGGCCTGGTGGCGTTCGCGGAAGATCTGCAAGGTCTTGATCGCCAGCAGCAGCGGGAAGATGTAGGCGAAATAGCCCAGCACCATGAACAGGATGTCGGCGAAGTAGGCCCCTGCTCGCCCGGCGGCGTTCTGCACCTGGTCGACGTTGCTGGTGTGGCTGAAGCCAGGGTCGGACGTGTCGTAGGTCAGCAGCGCCATCCACAGGTACAGGCACATGGCGCCGACGGCGATCAACGCACCTTCCTTCAGGCGATAGTGCAGCTGCTGCCGCCACAGGGGCACTGGCAAGGGAGCTGGAGTTGCGGTGGATTTCTTCAAAACGCGTCTATTCCTGCGCGTGCTGCGCGTCCAATAGTGATCGGCCAATGCATGGCCAATGAACCACTACTTTTAACATTACTGCCCGTCAGCCGCCATGACGGCGCGCCGCACATGGGCTTGAGGGGGCTACTTTCACTTAGCTGCAATTTGAGCATGCATTTTCTTTTGTGACAAAGGCTTATGCTGTGTTTTTGCACAGGTATGACAGCAAATGTCCCGGATGGTGCCTGTGGCCTCATGAATGTGCAGGAAATTACCTAAACGGTTGCCCGTACCTTGGCGAATGAACGACAGCGATTGACCCTGCTTTTCAGCCGCGCCATGCTGGCCGCTCCCCTCCCCCACCGCACAATAGACCATGCTCACCTGGCTGACCCGCGACTCGCTGACCTTCCCGCCCCTGGAAAAGGCCCTGCATGAACCCAACGGCCTGCTCGCCGCCGGCGGCGACCTGAGCCCCGAACGCCTGGTGCAGGCCTACCGCCATGGCTGCTTCCCTTGGTACCAGGAGGGCCAGCCGATCCTCTGGTGGTCACCCAACCCCCGCACGGTGCTGTTGCCAGATGAGCTGCACGTCTCGCGCTCGCTGGCCAAGTTCATCCGCCAGGGCCACTACCAGGTCACCTTCGACACCGACTTCGCCGCCGTGATCGCCGCCTGCGCCGCACCCCGCGACTATGCCGACGGCACCTGGATCACCGACACCATGCGCGCCGCCTACTGCGAGCTGCACCGTCGCGGCCATGCCCATTCAGTGGAAGTGCGCCAGGACGGTGAGCTGGTCGGCGGCCTGTACGGCCTGGCCATGGGCCGCCTGTTCTTCGGCGAGTCGATGTTCAGCCGTGCCGACAATGCCTCCAAGGTCGGCTTCGTCACGCTGGTCACGCACCTGCGCCAGGCCGGTTTTGTCCTGATCGACTGCCAGATGCCGACCAACCACCTGCACAGCCTTGGCGCCCGCGCCATCAGCCGCGCCGAGTTCGCCGGGTACCTCGCGCGCTACCTCGACCAGCCCAACAGCGCCACCTGGGTTCCCTAGGCGAGTTCCCAGAGCTGGCTTACACTTAAAGGCAAAGTCTCACCGAAGGGGTTGATCATGACAGAGTTGGCGCGGTTGAAGTTCTATGCCACTCAGCCCCACTCCTGCAGCTACCTGCCCGAGGAGCAGGCCACCACGCTGTTTCTCGACCCCAGCCAGCCGATGGACGTGAACGTCTATGCCGACCTGTCTGAAATGGGTTTTCGGCGCAGCGGCGACCACCTTTACCGCCCCCACTGCCAAAACTGCAATGCCTGCGTGCCGGCGCGCATTCCGACGGCGCGCTTCATCCCCAACCGCCAGCAGCGCCGCATCCTCAAGCGCAACGCCGACCTGACCGTGACCGCGGCACGCCCGGCATTCAAGGAAGAGTACTTCGACCTGTACCGGCGCTACATCGAGACCCGTCACGCCGACGGCGACATGTACCCGCCCAGCCGCGACCAGTTCTCCACCTTCCTGGTGCGCGACCTGCCGTTCTGCTGGTTCTACGAGTTCCGCCTGGCAGGGCGCCTGCTGGCGGTGGCGGTGTGCGACCTGCTGCCTAACGGCCTGTCGGCGGTGTACACCTTCTACGAGCCCGATGAAGAGCGCCGCAGCCTGGGCCGTTTCGCCATCCTCTGGCAGATCACCGAAGCCCTGCGCCAGAATCTTGAGGCGGTTTACCTCGGTTACTGGATCAAGAACTGCAAGAAGATGAACTACAAGACGCAGTATCGCCCCATCGAGCTGCTGATCAACCAGCGCTGGGTCACCCTCAACTGAAAGCATTGGCTTGAAACACTATTTTCCGGCATAATCCACGCCACTTTTTTGCCCGGTGCGGTTATGCGTCGGGCCAACACTGGACACCGAGGGCTCAACTGCATGTCGAAAGAAGACAGCTTCGAAATGGAAGGTACTGTCGTCGACACCCTGCCCAACACCATGTTCCGCGTGGAGTTGGAAAACGGGCACGTCGTAACCGCGCACATCTCCGGAAAGATGCGCAAGAACTACATTCGTATTCTCACTGGCGACAAGGTCCGCGTCGAACTGACACCTTACGACCTGAGCAAAGGCCGCATCACTTACCGTGCGCGCTAAGCCCAAGCCATGAAAAAGCCCGGCCATGTGCCGGGCTTTTTTTTGGCTTGGAGAACTGGGAGGGTTTTGCCCTCCTTTCGCGACGCAAGGCCGCTCCTACAGGATCGCGGTAACCTGTAGGTACGGTGAGAAAGGGCCGCATAGCGGCCCCACTGTCACGCCACCTCAGCCGTGGTCTCGAAGTCGAACACCAGTTCGCCATCGCGCAGGTCGACGTGCACCACGCCACCATGCTCGGCCAGCTCGCCAAACAGGATCTCCTCGGCCAGTGGCCGCTTGATCTTGTCCTGGATCAGCCGCGCCATTGGCCGCGCGCCCATCTGCACATCGTAGCCCGAGGCCGCCAGCCAGCCGCGGGCGTCATCACTGACTTCCAGCAGCACACGCTTGTCTTCCAGCTGGGCCTGCAGCTCGATGAGGAACTTGTCGACGATGCTCTTGATCGTCTCGTGGCTCAGGCGGCCAAACTGGATGATGGTGTCCAGACGGTTACGGAACTCCGGTGTGAAGCTCTTGCGGATGACTTCCATGGCATCGGACGCATGGTCCTGATGGGTAAACCCGATCGAAGCCCGCGCCGCGGTTTCAGCCCCGGCGTTGGTGGTCATGATCAGGATCACGTTACGGAAGTCCGCCTTGCGCCCGTTGTTGTCGGTCAGCGTGCCGTGGTCCATCACCTGCAGCAGCAGGTTGAAGACTTCCGGGTGGGCCTTCTCGATTTCGTCCAGCAGCAGGACGCAATGCGGCTGCTTGGTGATTGCCTCGGTCAACAGGCCACCCTGGTCGAACCCGACATAACCGGGCGGGGCACCGATCAGGCGCGAAACGGTATGCCGCTCCATGTACTCGGACATGTCGAAGCGCACCAGCTCTACGCCCAGCGCCTTGGCCAGCTGCCGCGCCGCTTCGGTCTTGCCGACACCGGTAGGCCCGGCGAACAGGAACGAGCCGACCGGCTTGTCGGGTGCCTTGAGCCCAGCACGAGACAGCTTGATCGCGGTCGACAGCGAGTCGATGGCAGGGTCCTGCCCGAACACGGTCAGCTTCAGGTCACGCTCCAGGTTACGCAACAGTTCCTTGTCGGAGCTGCTGACATGCTTCGGCGGAATCCGTGCAATCTTGGCGACGATGTCTTCAACTTGCGGCACGTCGATGCGTTTGACCCGGTTCGCCTCTGGCTGCAGGCGCTGGTAGGCACCCGCCTCGTCGATCACGTCGATGGCCTTGTCCGGCATGTGCCGGTCATTGATGTAGCGCGAGGCCAGCTCGGCGGCGGCGCGCAGGGCTTCGTCGCTGTACTCGATATTGTGATGGCTCTCGAACCGGCCCTTGAGCCCGCGCAGGATGCCCACGGTGTCTTCCACCGAAGGCTCGCTGACATCGACCTTCTGGAAGCGTCGCGCCAGGGCACGGTCCTTCTCGAAGATGCCGCGAAACTCTTGGAAGGTAGTCGAGCCAATGCAGCGAATGTCGCCAGACGACAGCAGCGGCTTGAGCAGGTTGGATGCATCCATGACCCCACCAGACGCCGCACCGGCACCGATGATGGTGTGGATCTCATCGATGAACAGGATCGCCTGCGGGCGTTTGCGCAGCTCGCCGAGCAGCGCCTTGAAACGCTTCTCGAAGTCGCCACGGTACTTGGTGCCGGCCAGCAGCGCACCCAGGTCGAGGGAGTACACCACGCTCTGGGCCAGCAGGTCAGGCACCTGACCGTCGACGATACGCTTGGCCAGGCCTTCGGCAATGGCAGTTTTGCCCACCCCGGCCTCACCCACCAGCAGCGGGTTGTTCTTGCGCCGACGCGCCAGAATCTGCGCGACGCGCTCGACCTCCTGCTCGCGCCCGACCAGCGGGTCGATGCGCCCGGCGCGGGCCAGCTCGTTCAGGTTGCTGGCGTAAGCATCCAGCGGGTTGCTCGACGATGACGTTTCGCCACCGTCCTCGTCCTGCATTTCCTGGTCGCCTTCAGTGTTCGGGCCATGGCCCGGCACCTTGGAAATGCCATGGGCGATGTAGTTGACCACATCGATCCGGGCCACGCTCTGCTGCTTGAGCAGGAACACGGCCTGGCTTTCCTGTTCGCTGAAGATCGCCACCAGCACGTTGGCGCCGGTCACTTCGCGCTTGCCGGAGCTTTGCACATGGAACACGGCACGCTGCAGCACACGCTGGAAGCCCAGGGTTGGCTGGGTCTCGCGGTCTTCATCGTTGACCGGAATCAGGGGCGTGGTGGAATCGATGAACTCTTGCAGGTCGTGCTTGAGTTTGTCGAGATTGGCGCCACAGGCGCGCAGAACGGTCGCGGCAGCCTCGTTGTCAAGGAGTGCCAGCAGCAGATGTTCGACGGTCATGAATTCATGACGTTTCGAACGAGCCTCCTTGAAGGCCAGATTGAGGGTGACTTCGAGCTCGCGGTTTAACATAGCTTCACCTCATACCCAAGTGGTCGGCGATTAACCGTCCTTCTCGATTTCACAGAGTAGCGGATGCTGGCTTTCCCTGGCGTATTGGTTGACCTGCATGGCCTTTGTTTCGGCGATGTCACGGGTAAACAATCCGCACACTGCCCGCCCCTCGGTATGGACGGTCAGCATGATCTTGGTCGCCAGCTCGCGGTTCAGACTGAAGAACGTCTCGAGCACTTCGACGACGAAATCCATCGGTGTGTAGTCATCGTTGAACAAAACCACCTTGTACATCGGTGGCGCCTGCAGGATCGGCTTGGCTTCCTGGACAGCAAGACCTGAGCCGTCGTCCTCATTCGATTGCGGGCGATCCTGATTGAATGTTAGTCGAATCTCACTAGGTGCATGCATGGAAAGAATTTCATCATGATCGACAGGTTAAAGTTGTCGGTTGAGCGCAAAGTTCGCCTACGGCGCACGCGCCGCCTGACCTTGACTATCGGCAAAACGGTGTTACAACCAATAAGAACCCACCGTGGTCGATAAAGATCCGCGCAGTCAACCAGATTTTTCGCATGGTTCGTATGCGGATGAAGTGGATGATACTCCAGTGATGGAGTCCTTTGCAGAGGGACATAGGGATGGCAAGCGGTAAAGTCAAGTGGTTCAACAATGCCAAGGGCTACGGATTCATCAACGAGGATGGTAAATCCGATGACCTGTTCGCTCATTACTCGGCCATCCAGATGGACGGATACAAGACGCTCAAGGCTGGCCAGGCCGTGGAATTCGAAATCATCCAGGGCCCCAAAGGCCTGCACGCGGTCAAGATAATGGACGCCGTTACCGCTGCGGCTGCCAAGGCCCAAAGCCAGACCGCGAGCGAAACCGCCAGAGCCTGAACCCTGCTCCGTGTCGGTATACGAAAAAACCGGTCGCCTCTTTAGCCAAGCGACCGGTTTTCTCTTGCCTCACATATGCTTGATCATCTCATCGCCAAAGCCTGAACTGCCCACCAGCTTCGCCCCTTCCATCAGGCGCTCGAAGTCGTAGGTCACGGTCTTGGCGGCAATCGCGCCGTTGGTGCCCTTGATGATCAAGTCGGCCGCCTCGGTCCAGCCCATGTGGCGCAGCATCATCTCTGCCGACAGAATCACCGAGCCCGGGTTGACCTTGTCCTGCCCGGCATACTTGGGCGCGGTGCCGTGGGTAGCTTCGAACATGGCCACGGTGTCGGACAGGTTGGCGCCCGGCGCGATGCCGATACCGCCCACTTCCGCCGCCAAGGCGTCAGACAGGTAGTCACCGTTGAGGTTGAGGGTGGCGATCACATCGTACTCGGCCGGGCGCAGCAGGATCTGCTGGAGCATGGCGTCGGCGATGGCATCCTTGACGATGACCTCGCGACCGGTCTTGGGGTTGTTGAACTTCATCCAGGGGCCGCCGTCGAGCAGCTCGGCGCCAAACTCATCACGGGCCACCTCGTAACCCCAGTCCTTGAAGGCGCCTTCGGTGAACTTCATGATGTTGCCCTTGTGCACCAGCGTGAGCGATTCGCGGTCGTTGTCCACCACGTATTGCAACGCCTTGCGCACCAGGCGTTTGGTGCCCTCCCTGGAGACGGGCTTGACGCCGATGCCGCAGTCCTGGTCGAAGCGGATCTTGGTGACGCCCATTTCCTCCTTGAGGAACTTGATCACCTTGTTCGCCTCGGGCGAGCCGGCCTTCCATTCGATGCCCGCATAAATGTCTTCGGAGTTCTCACGGAAGATCACCATATCGACATCGCCAGGCTTCTTCACCGGGCTCGGCACGCCCTGGAACCACACCACCGGGCGCAGGCACACGTACAGGTCAAGCTGCTGGCGCAAGGCAACGTTGAGTGAGCGGATGCCACCGCCGACCGGTGTGGTCAGCGGGCCCTTGATCGACACCACGTACTCACGCACCGCATCGAGGGTTTCCTGCGGCAGCCAGGTGTCCTGGTCATAGACCTGCGTGGCCTTCTCGCCCGCGTACACCTCCATCCAGGCAATCTTGCGCTTGCCGCCGTAGGCTTTCTGTACGGCAGCATCCACCACTTTGATCATCACCGGGGAGACATCGACGCCGATCCCGTCGCCTTCGATATAGGGAATGATGGGGTTGTCGGGCACATTGAGCGAATGGTCTGCATTGACGGTGATCTTGGTGCCGTCGGTCGGAACCTTGATTTTCTGGTATCCCATGCTTGCACTACTCCGCTTTCGGGTGTGATTGGACATCGTGCGATCCACTGAGCCTAAACCACATCTGCTGACCTGCAAGCGCTGCGACAACGCGCCACATTGCCCCTACGTCTTTGGTCTTATAAATGGCGCCGATGTCACTTCGCCTTGCTGAATAGCCCGATTGGTTTGATATACTGCGCCGCGACCGTAGGGTCATCGGGGCGAACCCTTGGAAAATGCGGCTCGCCCTTGGCCAAGAACGGCCACGAAGCCTGGGCTGTTACCGCAGTTCAGCACTTGACGCTCGACTGATGCATCCACCATCACCGCTCGCAGCCTCTCGACTTTCCGCTCATGGCGTCGCCAGGGCGAAGCGCCTACCCTGCGCACCTCGAGACTCGAGTACGCTCAGCACATAGAGAGTTAAACCGCATGCCCACCCGTTCCAAGATCATCTATACCTTCACCGACGAAGCCCCTGCCCTCGCCACCTACTCGCTGCTGCCGATCGTCGAAGCGTTCACCGCCTCGGCCGACATCGCCGTCGAAACTCGCGACATTTCCCTGGCTGGCCGTATCCTCGCGGCTTTCCCGGAGCAACTGGGCGCCGAGAAGCAAGTAGGCGATCACTTGGCGGAACTGGGCCAACTGGCTACCACGCCTGAAGCCAACATCATCAAGCTGCCAAACATCAGCGCCTCGGTACCGCAGCTCAAGGCCGCGATCAAGGAACTGCAAGGCAAAGGCTTCAACATCCCCGATTACGCCGACGAGCCGTCCACCGAGGCCGAGAAAGAATCCCGCGCCCGCTACGACCGCATCAAGGGCAGCGCCGTCAACCCAGTGCTGCGCGAAGGCAACTCCGACCGCCGCGCCCCGCTGTCGGTCAAGAACTACGCACGCAAGCACCCGCACAAGATGGGCGCCTGGGCTGCCGACTCGCAGTCGCACGTTGCCCACATGACCCAAGGCGACTTCTACGGCAGCGAAAAGGCCGCGCTGATCGAGGCTGACGACAGCCTGCGCATCGAGCTGGTCGGCAAAGACGGCACCACCACCGTTCTGAAAGCCAAGACTGCGGTCAAAGCTGCCGAGATCGTCGACTGCGCCACCATGAGCCGCAAGGCCCTGCAAGCCTTCATCGCCGAGCAGATCGCCGATGCCAAGGCCTCTGGCGTGCTGCTGTCGGTGCACCTGAAAGCCACCATGATGAAGGTCTCCGACCCGATCATGTTCGGCGTCATCGTCGAAGCGTTCTACAACGACGTGCTGGCCAAGCACGCCGCCGCACTGGCTGAAGTGGGCTTCAACGCCAACAACGGCATCGGCGACCTGTACGCCCGCATCAAGGACCTGCCAGCTGACAAGCAGGCCGAGATCGAAGCCGACATCCAGGCGCTGTACGCCGTTCGCCCGGCCCTGGCCATGGTCAACTCCGACAAAGGCATCACCAACCTGCACGTGCCGAGCGACGTCATCGTCGACGCCTCGATGCCGGCCATGATCCGTGACTCGGGCAAGATGTGGAACACCGCTGGTGAGCTGCAGGACGCCAAGGCGATCATCCCGGACCGCTGCTACGCCGGCATCTATCAGGCCACCATCGAAGACTGCAAGGCCAACGGCGCCTTCGACCCGACCACCATGGGCAGCGTACCGAACGTCGGCCTGATGGCGCAGAAAGCCGAAGAGTACGGCTCCCACGACAAGACCTTCCAGATCCAGGCCGATGGCGTGGTGCGTGTGGTCGATGGCAAAGGCCAGGTCGTGCTGCAGCAGAACGTCGAAGCGGGTGACATCTTCCGCATGTGCCAGACCAAGGACGCGCCGATCCAGGACTGGGTCAAGCTGGCCGTCAACCGTGCCCGCCTGAGCAACACCCCGGCGGTGTTCTGGCTGGACCCGGCGCGCGCCCACGACGGCGTGATGATCGAGAAGGTGCAGCAGTACCTGAAGGATCACGACACCACCGGCCTGGACATCCGTATCCTGGCACCGGTCGACGCCATCAAGTTCTCCCTGGCCCGCATCCGCGAAGGCAAGGACACCATCTCGGTGACCGGCAACGTGCTGCGCGACTACCTGACCGACCTGTTCCCGATCATGGAGCTGGGCACCAGCGCCAAGATGCTGTCGATCGTGCCGCTGATGAACGGCGGCGGTCTGTTCGAAACCGGCGCTGGCGGTTCGGCACCCAAGCACGTGCAGCAGTTGGTCGAAGAGAACTTCCTGCGTTGGGACTCGCTGGGTGAGTTCCTGGCCCTGGCTGCTTCCCTGGAGCACCTGGGCAACACCTACGACAACCCGCGTGCCAAGGTCCTGGCCAACACCCTGGACCAAGCCACCGGCAAGTTCCTCGACACCAACAAGTCGCCTTCGCGCAAAGTCGGTGGTATCGACAACCGCGGCAGCCACTTCTACCTGACCCTGTACTGGGCCGAAGCCCTGGCCGCCCAGGCTGACGACGCCGCCCTGCAGGCGCGCTTCGCCCCGCTGGCTAAAACCCTGGCCGAGAACGAAGCGACCATCGTCGCCGAGCTCAACGCCGTTCAGGGCAAGCCGGCCGACATCGGTGGCTACTACGCCACGGATGCCGAGCTGACCGCCAAGGTAATGCGCCCAAGCCAGACCTTCAACAGCGCCATTGCCGCTCTGTAAGGTTCGCTTGATGTAACACCGCAAACCCCGGCCACGCACCGGGGTTTGTGCTTTTTAGCCGCAAGCTGCAAGCCACAAGTCAAAGCAGCCCGCGTACTGCTTCGACTTGTGGCTTGCAGCTTGAAACTTGCTACTTAGGGAGAGAATCGACCGTGTCTTGGCAACCCCATATCACCGTCGCCACCGTCGTCGAGCATGAGGGCAAATTCCTCTTCGTCGAAGAGTTCAAAGCTGGCCAGCATGTCTTCAACCAGCCCGCTGGCCACCTGGAACCCAACGAAACCCTGCCCCAGGCCGCCCTGCGCGAAACCCTCGAAGAAACCGCCTGGGAAGTCGAACTGACCGGCGTGGTCGGCATCTACCTGTACACCGCACCCAGCAATGGCGTGACCTACCAGCGCATCTGCTTCGCCGCACGCCCGGTGCGCCATCACGCCGACCTGGGGCTGGACCGCGACATCGTCCGCGCCGTCTGGCTGACCCGCGACGAGCTGCTCGCCGACCCTAGCCGCTGGCGCAGCGAGCTGGTGGCGCGCTGCCTCGACGATTACCTGGCCGGCCCGCTGCACAGCCTCGCCCTGCTGCGCGACTGACGCGCGGCCTCGGGTTTGATAGAATCGGCGTTTTTCCCCTCTGATACACATCGGTAGCCATGACCAGCCCAGCACTCAAAGACCCCGCCAAGACCCGCGTCATCGTCGGCATGTCCGGCGGCGTGGACTCTTCCGTCTCCGCCCTTCTGCTCATGGAGCAGGGCTACCAGGTGGAAGGGCTGTTCATGAAAAACTGGGAAGAGGACGACGGCACCGAATACTGCACCGCCCGCGAAGACCTGGCCGACGCCCAGGCCGTGTGCGACCGCATCGGCATCAAGCTGCACACCGCCAACTTCGCCGCCGAGTACTGGGACCACGTGTTCGAGCACTTCCTCGAAGAATACAAGGCCGGCCGCACGCCCAACCCCGACATCCTCTGCAACCGCGAAATCAAGTTCAAGGCGTTTCTCGACTACGCCCTGTCGCTGGGTGCCGACCTGATCGCCACCGGCCACTACGTGCGCCGCCGCGACACCGGTGAGCTCACCGAGCTGCTCAAGGGCCTGGACCCGAACAAGGACCAGAGCTACTTCCTGCATGCCGTCGGCGGCAAGGAAATCGCCCGCACCCTGTTCCCGGTCGGCGAACTGGAAAAACCCGAAGTCCGCGCCATTGCCGAAAAGCACGGCCTGGCCACGGCCAAGAAGAAGGACTCCACCGGTATCTGCTTCATTGGCGAGCGCCGCTTCAGCGACTTCCTCAAGCAGTACCTGCCGGCCCAGCCAGGTGAAATCCAGACCACCGACGGCGAAGTCATCGGCCGCCATCATGGCCTGATGTACCACACCATCGGCCAGCGCCAGGGCCTGGGTATCGGCGGCCTCAAGGATGCCGGTGACGAGCCGTGGTACGTGCTCGACAAAGACCTCTCGCGCAACGTGCTGGTGGTCGGCCAGGGCAATGAGCACCCGTGGCTGTTCTCCCGCGCCTTGCTGGCCTCGGACATCTACTGGGTCAACCCAATCGACCTGTCCAGCCCACGCCGCCTGACTGCCAAGGTGCGTTACCGCCAGGGCGACCAGGGTTGTACCCTTGAGCGCAGCGAATACGGCTACCGCGCGGTGTTCGACGAGCCGCAGCGGGCCGTGACGCCCGGCCAGTCGGTGGTGTTCTACGACGGCGAGGTATGCCTGGGTGGCGGCGTGATCGAGACCGCCGAGCCCTGGAGCCCGCGCGCATGAGCAACCTGCAGGAGCAATTGATTGCCCTGGGCGGTGTGTTCCAGGCCGCCGTGCTGGTCGACCGCATCGCCCGCACCGGCCAGGCCAGCGAGGCCAACATCGGCTGCATGCTGGGTAGCCTGCTGGTACGCGACCCCAAGGACACCCTGGAGGTGTTCGGCGGTGACGACCTCAACCTGCGCGACGGTTACCGCGCCTTGGTCGGCGCGCTCGAGCGCGACCCCAGCAGCCTGCAGCGCGAGCCACTGCGCTATGCCCTGTCGATGCTGGGCCTGGAACGCCAGCTGGCCAAGCGCGGCGACCTGCTCGACACCATCGGCAACCGCCTGCCGCAGATCCAGTCGCAGGCCGACCATTTCGGCCTGGTTCATGAAAACGTCATCGCTTCCAGTGGAGCCTTGTACCAGGACACCCTGAGCACTTTGCGCCAGCGTATTCAGGTACACGGCGACATGCGCTTCCTGCAGCAGCCCAGCAACGCCTCGAAGATCCGCGCCCTGCTGCTGGCCGGCATCCGCGCCGCGCGCCTGTGGCGCCAACTGGGCGGCCATCGCTGGCAGTTGGTGTTCAGCCGCCGCAAGCTGCTCAACGAACTGTACGACATGATGCGCACGTCGTCCTGAAGAAAAACGCCGGACCTGTAGGAGCGGCCTTGCGTCGCGAAAGGGCTGCACAGCAGCCCCAGAATCGCCGCCCCAGCATAGATTGCCGGGGCCGCTGCGCAGCCCTTTCGCGACGCAAGGCCGCTCCTACAGGCATTTTTCATGTATGATATGCGCCCTTCCAAAAGCCTGACTGTCCGAGAACACCCCATGCAGCTTTCCTCGCTCACTGCGGTTTCCCCTGTAGACGGCCGTTATGCCGGCAAAACCCAGGCCTTGCGCCCCATTTTCAGCGAATACGGCCTGATCCGTTTCCGCGCCCTGGTCGAAGTCCGCTGGTTGCAGCGCCTGGCCGCCCACCCGCAAATCGGCGAAGTGCCGGCGTTCTCCGCCGAAGCCAACGCCGTGCTGGACACCCTGGCCACCGATTTCAAACTTGAGCACGCCGAACGCGTCAAGGAAATCGAGCGCACCACCAACCACGACGTCAAGGCCATCGAGTACCTGCTCAAGGAGCAGGCTGCCCAGCTGCCTGAGCTGGCCAAGGTCAGCGAGTTCATCCACTTCGCCTGCACCAGCGAGGACATCAACAACCTGTCCCACGCCCTGATGCTGCGCGCCGGCCGTGACGAAGTGCTGCTGCCGCTGATGCGCCAGATCGCCGACGCCATCCGCGCCCAGGCCCACGCCCTGGCCGACGTGCCGATGCTGTCGCGCACCCACGGCCAACCGGCTTCGCCGACCACCCTGGGTAAAGAGCTGGCCAACGTCGTGTACCGCCTGGAGCGCCAGATCGCCCAGGTGGCCGCCGTGCCGCTGCTGGGCAAGATCAACGGCGCCGTAGGCAACTACAACGCCCACCTGTCGGCCTATTCGCAGATCGACTGGGAAGCCAACGCCCGCGCCTTCATCGAAGACGAGCTGGGCCTGCAGTTCAACCCGTACACCACCCAGATCGAGCCACACGACTACATTGCCGAGCTGTTCGATGCGATCGCCCGCTTCAACACCATCCTCATCGACTTCGACCGCGATGTGTGGGGCTACATCTCCCTGGGCTACTTCAAGCAGAAGACCGTCGCGGGCGAAATCGGCTCGTCGACCATGCCGCACAAGGTCAACCCGATCGACTTCGAAAACTCCGAAGGCAACCTGGGTATCGCCAACGCGCTGTTCCAGCACCTGGCCAGCAAGCTGCCGATCTCGCGCTGGCAGCGTGACCTGACCGACTCCACCGTGCTGCGCAACCTGGGCGTGGGCTTCGCACACAGCGTCATCGCCTACGAAGCCAGCCTCAAGGGCATCGGCAAGCTGGAAGTCAACACTGCACGCATCGCCGCCGACCTGGACGCCTGCTGGGAAGTGCTGGCCGAGCCGATCCAGACGGTCATGCGCCGCTTCAACATCGAGAACCCCTACGAGAAGCTCAAAGAGCTGACCCGTGGCAAGGGCATCACCCCTGAAGCGCTGCTGACCTTCATCGACGGCCTGGACATGCCAGCCGACGCCAAGGCCGAGCTCAAGCTGCTGACCCCTGCTACCTACATCGGTAACGCGGCAGCACAGGCCAAACGCATCTAAGCTGACCGTCGCGTTCAACGCCCGGCTTAGCCGGGCGTTTTTATTCCCGGACGAAAATTACCTTTTTTCAATAGGTTGAACATGAATCCTGATACTCCACTGCAGCTGCTGGGCGGCATCTCTGCCCGCGAATTCATGCGCGACTACTGGCAGAAGAAGCCCCTGCTGGTACGCCAGGCCTTCCCCGACTTCATCAGCCCGATCGAACCCGACGAACTGGCCGGCCTGGCGCTGGAAGAAGAAGTCGAATCGCGCCTGGTGCTCGAACATGGCGAACGCCCTTGGGAACTGCGTCGCGGCCCGTTCGAGGAAGATGTCTTCGCCACCCTGCCCGAGCGTGACTGGACCTTGCTGGTACAGGCCGTGGACCAGTTCGTCCCGGAAGTAGCCGAACTGCTGCAAGAGTTCCGCTTCCTGCCCAGCTGGCGCATCGACGATGTGATGATCAGCTTCGCTGCCCCCGGTGGCAGCGTCGGCCCGCACTTCGACAACTACGACGTGTTCCTGCTGCAAGGCCACGGCAAGCGCAACTGGAAGATCGGCCAGATGTGCAACAGCGACAGCCCGCTGATCGAGCACGCCGACCTGCGCATCCTGGCCGACTTCGAACAGAGCGGTGAGTGGACCCTGGAGCCCGGCGACATGCTCTACCTGCCGCCGCGCCTGGCCCACTACGGCGTAGCCGAGGACGACTGCCTGACCTACTCGGTCGGTTTCCGTGCCCCGAGCGCCGCCGAAGTGCTGACCCACTTCACCGACTTCCTCGGCCAGTTCCTGCCGGACGAAGAGCGCTACAGCGACGCCGACGCGCAGCCGGTCAGCGACCCGCACCAGATCCAGCACGATGCCCTCGACCGCCTCAAGGGCCTGCTCGACAAGCACATGGGTGACAAGGACCTGCTGCTGACCTGGTTCGGCCAGTTCATGACCGAGCCGCGCTACCCGGAGCAGGTGGTGGGTGAAGAGCTGAACGAGAAAGAGCTGATCGAAGCCCTTGAGGATGGCGCCATCCTGATCCGTAACCCAAGTGCGCGCATGGCCTGGTCAGAGCTCAATGACGACCTGATGCTGTTCGCCAGCGGCCGTAGCTGCCCACTGCCCGCCAAGCTGCGTGAGCTGCTGAAGCTGGTCTGTGCGGCGGACGCGTTACACATCGAAAACCTTGCAGAGTGGTTGGAGGATGAAGATGGCCTTATGCTGGTACAGCAGCTGATCAAACAAGGAAGCCTGGGATTCGCCAATGAATAAGATTCGTGTGCGCCTCGCCGACTGGCATAAGGACAACGCCGACATCCGGCGTATCCGTGAAGCGGTGTTCATTGCCGAACAGCACGTACCGCCAGAGCTCGAGTGGGACTCGGACGATCCGACTGCGGTGCACTTCCTGGCCCTGGAGGGTGACTACCCGATCGGTACCGCCCGCCTGCTGCCCGACGGCACTATCGGCCGAGTATCGGTACTCAAGGACTGGCGCGGGCTGAAGGTGGGCGATGCACTGATGAATGCGGTCATCATCGAAGCCCAGCAGCGCGACCTGAAGCAGCAGACACTCAGTGCCCAGGTGCACGCCACGCCGTTCTACGAGCGCCTGGGCTTTCGCGTCGTCAGCGAAGAGTTCCTTGAAGCCGGCATCCCGCATGTGGACATGGTGCGCGACTCTCGCGAAATCGCCTGATCCCTAAGCGTTTGCCTGCACTGCCCCGCGAAAGGGGCAGCGCAGGCAAAACATCTCGACCGACAGAACCTGTACATCCATCCAGATAAAACTTGCCTCTGCGCCCCTGCTTGCGCATCCTAGTGCCCATCACCCCCGATGAAGCGTTTGCGGCCATGCGCCTGTTCCTCTGCGAAAAACCCTCCCAGGCAAAAGACATCGCCAAAGTACTCGGCGCCACTCGCAAGGCCGACGGCTGCTGGCAAGGCACCGATGTCTGCGTGACCTGGTGCATTGGCCACCTGCTCGAAACCGCCCCGCCCGACAGTTACGACGAACGCTACAAGCGCTGGAACCTCGCCGACCTGCCGATCATTCCCGAAAAATGGAAGATGCTGGTCAAACCCAAGACCGCCAGCCAGTTCAAGGCCGTCAAGCGCCTGCTCGGCGAAGCGCGCGAACTGGTGATCGCCACCGACGCCGACCGCGAAGGCGAGATGATCGCCCGCGAACTGGTCGAGCACTGCCGTTACCGCGGGCCGATCCAGCGTTTGTGGCTGTCGGCACTCGACGATGCCTCCATCCGCAAGGCCCTGGCGCGCCTGCTGCCCGGCCAGGAGACGTTCAGCCTTTACCACTCGGCGCTGGGCCGCTCCCGTGCCGACTGGCTGATCGGCATGAACATGAGCCGGCTGTTTACCTTGCTCGGCCGCCAGTCCGGCTACCAAGGGGTGTTGCCGGTAGGCCGGGTGCAGACGCCGACCCTGCGCCTGGTGGTGGACCGCGATCGCAGCATCGCCGACTTCGTGCCAGTGCCGTTCTGGGCCATCGACGTGCAACTCGAACATGCCGGCCAAGGCTTCAATGCCCAATGGCGGGCCCCGGAGGACGCCTGTGACGACCAGGGCCGGTGCCTCAACCCGGCCTTGGCGCAACAGGCTGCCGCCGATATGAGTAACGCGGGCACGGCCCGAGCGGTCAAGGTGGCGACAGAACGCGTGCGCGAAGCTGCCCCCCTGCCCTTCGACCTGGGCACCCTGCAGGAGCTGTGCTCGAAAAAGTTTGGCCTCGGCGCCCAGGAAACCCTCGACATCGCCCAGGCCCTGTACGAAACCCACAAGCTGATCACCTACCCGCGCAGCGACTGCGGCTACCTGCCACTGAGCCAGCACGCCGAGGCGCCCGCCATTCTCGCAGCGTTGCAGCGCGCCGATAGCAGCCTTGCGCCGCTGCAGCCTTACCTTGAGCCACAGCGCCGCTCCCGTGCCTGGAACGATGCCAAGGTCAGTGCCCACCACGGCATCATTCCCACAGCAGCGGCCAGCGACCCCGCGCGCCTGCCCGCCAAGTACAAAGCGGTCTACACCTTGATACGTGCCCGTTACCTGGCGCAGTTTCTGCCCAACCACGAGTACGACCGCACCCAGGCCGATTTCGACTGTGCGGGCCATGCCCTGCGCGCCGTGGGCAAGCAGATCGTCGAGCCTGGCTGGCGGCGTGCCTTGCCCGAGGCATTGACCCCGGCCAAAGGCCGCGAGGCAGCGCCAGCCCAGGTCCTGCCAGCCTTGCGCGAAGGCCAGGACTGCAACGTGCAAGGCCTGCAGCTGAAGGACATGTGGACCCAGCCACCCAAGCCCTTCACCGAAGGCGACCTGATCAAGGCGATGAAGAACGTCGCCAAACTGGTAGATGACCCTCGGCTGAAACAGAAGCTCAAGGAAACCACCGGCATCGGCACTGAAGCGACCCGGGCCAGCATCATCCAGGGCCTGCTCGACCGCGGCTACCTGGTCAAGAGCGGCAAGGCCTTGGCCGCGACGCCTGCGGCCTTCAGCCTGATCGACGCCGTGCCACGCGCTATCGCCGACCCCGGCACCACGGCAATCTGGGAGCAGGCCCTGGACATGGTGCAGAGCGGTGAAATGAGCCTGGAAGAGTTCGTCGCCCGGCAGTCGGCCTGGATGGGCAAGCTGGTCGAGCGCTGCAGCGGCATGCGCATGACCATCACAGGGCCGGCAGCCGGCGCCGCGCCGCCCTGGAAAAAGAAGCGCCGGGGCGGCGGGAAAGGCAAAACCACCGCAAGCAAGGCGGCCGCAGGCAAGCCAAGGCAACCGAGGAAAAAGGCGGCAACCTGACCCCTTGCAATGCCAAAACCACAAAACCCGACAAACAAACTGGCGCCGTGAAATTTACCTGCTAAATTTTCATGAAAATAATGATAAAAATTTTCATGAGGCCCCGGCATGTTCAAGCAATCCGCGCAACACATTGCCACCTACTACGCCCAGACCTACCCCACCCCTATTCCTCTACGCCCTACTCTGCAAGGCCCACACGACACTGACGTGCTGATTGTCGGCGCCGGGTTCAGCGGCCTGCACACCGCCCTGCGCCTGGCCATGGCCGGCAAGCGAGTGACGCTGCTGGAAGCCAGCCGTGTGGCCTGGGCTGCGTCCGGGCGCAACGGTGGCCAGGCGTTGCTGGGCTGGTCATGCGACATGCCGCCGTTGGAAAAAGCCCTCGGCATCGAACGCACTAGGCGCTTGTGGGACAGCATGTGCTGGGCCGCCGATGAAATGCGTGAACTGCCGCAACGCCATGGTTTCGATGTCGACTATCGGCTTGGCAGCTTGTGGACCGCCGTGTTGCCACGGCGGGTGAAGATGCTTGAGGATGCCCTGCATGACGCCCAGGCCAAGTGGGGCTATGACGCCCTGCGCCTGATTGGGCGCGATGAGCTGCCCCAGTGGATCGACAGCCCGCGCTACCAGGCTGCGCTGTATGACGCCAAAGGTGCACACCTCAACCCGCTCAAGCTGGCCCAAGGCCTGGCCAGCACTATCGAGGCAGCCGGCGGGCACATCTTCGAGCAAAGCCAGGTGCTCGACTACCAGAAGACCGGCAACGGGTATGTCACCCGCACCGGCCATGGCGAGGTGCACAGCCAGGTCCTGGTGCTGGCCTGCAACGCCTACATCGACCGCCTCGACCCGGCACTGTCGCGCCGTTTGCTGCCCGTTGGCTCCTACCAGGTAACGACCGCGCCACTGGAAGCCGACTTCGCCAAATCATTACTGCCGCGCAACAGCTGCGTGATCGACAACCAGTTCGTGCCCGACTATTTCCGCCTTACCCCCGACAACCGCCTGCTGTTCGGCGGCGGCTGCACCTACCTGGGCGGCATCCCCAAGGACGTGGCCGGCGCCACCCGCCCCTACCTTGAACGGGTGTTCCCGCAATTGGCTGGGGTGGCCATCGACTTTGCCTGGGGCGGCCACATCGACTGCAGCATCCAGCGCACGCCCGACATCGGCCGTGACGGCCAGCGCTATTGGTTGCAGGGTTTCTCCGGTCATGGCGTGCTGCCTACCCTGGCTGGGGCGCGGGCGGTCAGCGATGCGATCCTCGGCAACGACGACCTGCTGACGCTGTACCAAGGCATCGACAACGGTCGCTTCCCTGGCGGCGACTTGATAGCCGCACCGCTGGAGGCCGCGGCCAAAGCCTGGTACAGGTTGCGCGACCATGTCTGATGAAGTTCAAACACTGGCGGTGCTGATCCGCGACCTGCGCAAGCACCGCGGGCTGACGCTTGACGAGCTGGCCGGCAAGGTCAAGCGCTCACTGGGCTTTCTCTCGCAGGTCGAGCGCGGCCTGTCGCGCCCGACCGTGGCCGACCTGACGGCCATCAGCGAAGCCCTGCACGTGCCGACCACCTACTTCTACCAGGCCGGCCAGCCGCGCCCGCTGGACTGGGTCACCCGGCCCGGTGAACGGCGCACGATCTACTACGCCGAGGGCATCAGCGACGTGCTGGTATCGCCCACCCTCAATGGCGGCTTCTCCATGCTCGAAAGCCACCTGGCGCCTGGCGCCAGCAGTGGCGAGGGGCACCTGAACGACAGTTCCGAGCAAGGCGGCTTCGTCCTCGAAGGCGAGCTGACGCTTTGGCGCGAAGGCCACGCCGAGGCGGTGACGCTGCGGCGCAACGACAGCTTTCAGCTCCCCCCGCACAACCAGTTCCGCTACGCCAACCTGACCGACCAGACGACCCGGGTCCTCTGGGTCTTCCGATGAGAGCACAGCATGACCATCACCACAGGTTTTCCCGATCTGCTCAGTGAAGTACGCGCGTTCCGTGCCCGCTACCCCGACGTACGCCACGTCGACCTGCTGAGCCTGGATATCCCCGGGCATTTCTACGGCAAGCGCTACCCCATCGACATGCTGGAAAAGGTCGCCGCCGGCAGCCCGCTGAAACTGCCACAGAACTGCGTGCTGCTGGGGGTACAGGGCGGGTTGTTCCCGATTGGCGACTATTGCTTCAACGATGGAGACCCGGATGCGCTGCGGCGCCTGATCCCCGGCACCCTCAAGCCGGTCACCTGGGAGCGCGAGCCGCTGGGCCAGATGCTGATCAGCTCCGATGGCACCGCAGCGCCCATCGAGTTCGAGCCACGAGAAGTGCTCGCCCGCGTGTTGCAGCGCCTGGCCCGGCGCGGCATTCGCCCGGTCGTGGCGTTCGAACTGGAGTTCTACCTGTTTGAGCGGGCACTCAAGGAAGGCCTGCCACAGTTTCCGCGCGACCCGTTCAGCGATGACCCGGACGATCAGCCCAACATGCACATCGAGCGGCTATCGCGCTTCAGCGATGTGCTGCGCGACATGGTCGAAACGGCCAACGCGCAAGGTGTCGACGCCAATGTCATCACCGCGGAGCTTGGGCCGGGCCAGTTCGAAATCAACTTCGGCCACTGCGACGACGGCCTGCGCGCCGCCGACTGGGCAGCCCTGTTCTGCCGCAGCACCCGTGGCGTGGCGCTCAAGCATGGCCTGCGCGCCTCGTTCATGAGCAAACCCTACCTGCAAGCCCCGGGCAGCGGCATGCATGTGCATGTAAGCCTGTATGACAACGACGGCAACAACCTGCTGGCCGCCGACGGGCAGCGCCCGCTGCGCCAGGCGGTGGCAGGTTGCCTGGCGACCCTGCCGCACTGCATGCCGATCTTTGCCGCCAACCACAATGCATTTCGCCGCTATGGCGCCATGGTCAACGCTGCCAGCCGTGCGAGCTGGGGCTTCGAGGACCGCGATGCGTGCATCCGCATTCCCGAGTCCGATGCGCGCAATTTACGCATCGAGCATCGTCTGGCGGGTGCCGACGCCAACCCGTACCTGGTGCTGGCGGCGATCCTGTGTGGCATGGAGCATGGGCTGGATGCGGCGCGGGAGCCGATTGCGCCGCTGAACGAAGACCGTGGCAGCGGTATCGACTTTCCGAAGGACATGCTCAGCGCCGTAGCCGCGATGCGCAATCACCCGGCGGTGAATGAGGGGCTGGGCGAAGAGTTCGTGATGGTGTATTGCGAGAACAAGCGTCAGGACCATCTGGCGTTCATGCAGGAGGTCAGTGCCAGAGAATATCGATGGTTCCTGTAATGACTTGATTGTCAGTGCTGGCCCTTTCGCGGGGCCAGCCCGCTCCCACAGGTCTCCCACAAGGTTGGAGATTGTAGTGGGAGCGGGCTTGCCCCGCGAAAGGGCCGGTACTGACAAGACCAAAATCTCTCCTATTCTCAATAGCTCACTTGGCAATCCCCCTGCACAGAGGAGCCGCGACCATGAGCTACGTAACCACGAAGGATGGCGTTCAGATCTTCTACAAGAACTGGGGCCCGCGCGATGCGCCGGTCATCCACTTCCACCACGGCTGGCCGCTGAGTGCCGACGACTGGGACGCCCAGCTGCTGTTTTTCCTGGCCGAGGGCTTTCGGGTGGTCGCCCACGACCGCCGCGGCCATGGGCGCTCCAGCCAGGTGTGGGACGGCCATGACATGGACCACTACGCCGACGACGTGGCGGCCGTTGTCGAACATCTGGGCATCCAGGGCGCGGTGCATGTAGGCCACTCGACCGGCGGCGGCGAAGTGGTGCGCTACATGGCGCGCTACCCCGGCGACAAGGTCGCCAAGGCGGTACTGATTGCCGCCGTGCCACCGCTGATGGTGCAAACACCTGCCAACCCGGGCGGCCTGCCCAAGTCGGTGTTCGACGGCTTCCAGGCCCAGGTGGCAGATAACCGGGCGCAGTTCTACCGCGACGTGCCGACAGGGCCCTTTTATGGCTACAACCGGCCTGGCGTCGAACCTGCTGAAGGCATCATCGGCAACTGGTGGCGCCAGGGCATGATCGGCAGCGCCAAGGCGCACTACGACGGCATCGTTGCGTTCTCGCAGACTGACTTCACCGAAGACCTGAAGGGCATCAACCAACCGGTTCTGGTGATGCATGGCGACGATGACCAGATCGTGCCCTACGAGAATTCCGGCCCGTTGTCAGCTAAGTTGCTGCCTAACGGCACGCTGAAGACTTACAAAGGCTTCCCGCACGGCATGCCCACCACCCATGCCGATGTGATCAATGCCGATTTGCTGGCATTCATCCGCAACTGAAGCGGTGCCAGTGCGGGTCCCTATGGCAGCGGGTTTACCCGCGAAACGGCCCGCACTGGCAACACCCACTCGTCAGGATTACCATGTCCCACTTCTAGCGCGGCCGTTTGCCGCACCCTTGCCTCCCTGCCTGCCAGATACCAATGCCCTTCGAACTCACCGTAGAACCCCTCACACTGCTGATCCTGGCCCTGGTCGCCTTCGTCGCCGGCTTCATCGACGCCATCGCCGGCGGTGGTGGCCTGCTCACCACGCCGGCATTGCTGACGGCCGGCATGCCACCGCACCTGGTGCTGGGCACCAACAAGCTCAGCTCCACATTTGGCTCGGCCACCGCCGGTTTCACCTACTACAAGCGCAAACTGTTCCACCCTGCGCAGTGGCGCCCGGCACTGTTCGCCACCTTGGTCGGCGCCTCGCTGGGCGCAGTGATCGCCCACTACCTGCCCGCCGAATGGCTGAACAAGATGCTGCCGGTGGTGGTCTTCGCCTGCGGGGTCTACCTGCTGTTCGGCGGCACGCCAAAGGCACCGCTGGATGCCAATGCGCCGATCAAGAAGAAATGGCAAGTGCCGCAAGGCTTCACCCTGGGCTTCTACGATGGCGTGGCCGGCCCCGGCACCGGCGCGTTCTGGACCGTGAGCACCCTGCTGCTGTACCCCATCGACCTGGTGCGCGCCAGCGGCGTGGCACGCAGCATGAACTTCGTCAGCAACATCGCGGCGCTGACGGTGTTCATCATTTCCGGGCAGGTGGACTACATCGTCGGCCTGGCCATGGGCCTGTCGGTGATGGTCGGCGCCTTCTTCGGCGCACGCACGGCGATCAGCGGCGGCAGCAAGTTCATCCGCCCGGTGTTCATCACCGTGGTGCTGGCCTTGACCGTGCGCCTAGCGTGGCAGCACTGGTTCGGGCAGGCCTAGACGCCGAGCCACATACAGGTCGATCAGGTAGCGGGCGATGGAACGCCCGGCCGGCAGCGGCGGCAGGTCGTGCACGCTGAACCACTGGGCGTCCTCGATCTCGTCCGGTTGCATCACAATCTCCCCGCCCGCGTACTCGGCATGGAAGCCCAGCATCATCGAATGGGGGAACGGCCAGCACTGGCTGCCAACGTACTGGATGTTCTGCACCTCGACCGCCACCTCTTCACGCACCTCGCGTACCAGGCAGTCCTCGGCCGACTCGCCTGGCTCGGCAAAGCCCGCCAGGGTGCTGTAGACACCGGTGACAAAACGCGGCGAGCGCGCCAGCAGAATCTCGTCACCGCGGGTGACCAGCACGATCATGCTCGGCGAAATGCGTGGGTAGCTGCGCAGGTCGCACGGCTGGCAATACATTGCCCGCTCCCAACGGATTTGCGTCATCGCCTGGCCGCAACTGCCGCAGAACCGGTGTTCGCGGGCCCAGGTGCCGATCTGCGCGGCGTAGCCCAGCACCTTGTACAGGGCGAAGTCGCCTTCGAGCATGAACGCACGCAACCCACGCCAGGCACACCCCGGCACGTCGGTGGCGGTGCGCAGTTCGAGCAGGAACACCGGCTGGCCATCGAAGTGACCGATGCCATGCTCGCACAGTACGTCCAGGTCCTGGCGCTTGAGCCACTCGCGGGGGAACAGCGCGCCGTTGTCGTCCACCAGGAACCCTTCCGGGCTGCGGGCGACGGCCCAGCCCCCGGTGATCTGCGGGTCGAGTACTGCGGTAGTCCAGCGTGCTGACATGTTGGGGGTTCCTTGCTGAGCGCCCCCCGAGCTGTCAGTCGGCGAACGTCGGTTTCTGTTTGCTCATGTGCGCCGCCACTGCCACGCGCAGGTCTTCGGACTGCAGCATCGCGGCGTTCCAGGTGGCGATGTACTCCAGGCCATCGTCAATGCGATGGTCACGCATGTAGCTGAGCATTTCCTTGGTGCCGGCCACGGCGATCGGCGATTTTGCGGCAATCTCGCGGGCAATGGCAAAGACCCCGTCGAGCAGCGCGGCCTGATCATCATAGACGCGGTTGACCAGGCCGATGCGCAGCGCCTCATCGGCCTCGACGTTGCGCCCGGTGAATGCCAGCTCACGCATCATGCCGTCGCCGATGATACGTGGCAAACGTTGCAGCGTGCCGACATCGGCGGCCATGCCCATGTCGATTTCCTTGATCGAGAACTGCGCATCCTGGCTGCAGTAGCGCATGTCGCACGCCGAGATGAGGTCGATGGCGCCCCCAATGCAGTAGCCCTGCACCGCCGCCAGCACCGGCTTGCGGCATTTGTCCACGGCGTTGAACGAGCCCTGCAGGCGCAGGATGGTACTGCGCAGGAAGCGCGCATTACGGCCGACGTCCTTGCCCATCTGGCCAGCGAGCGAGGCCAGCATCATCAAGTCGATGCCGGCGGAAAAATGCTTGCCCGCACCGCTGATGACCACGGCACGCACGGCATCGGTGTCGTCGACCCACTGGAAGATGTCGATGATCTCTTCCCAGAAGGCCGCGTTCATGGCGTTGACCTTTTCCGGGCGGTTGATCTGAACGTGGGCAATGTTGTCGGTCAGTTCGACCTTGAACGCGCTGTACTCGGTCACGTGCGGCACTCCTGCGGTTGAAGGGTTCATAGCGCAGGATGGTAACCCAGCCGCGAGGCCGCACTTGTGCCAAAAACGGGACTGCACACCTTGCCTAAGGCGGCCCGATCCGGCACCGTGCGGCATTGCCGAATTATAAGGATACATATTCATGTCACGCTCCGTGGCCGGCGCGCTCGCGCACAATTTCCTGGGCCAGTCACCGCTCTGGTACAAGGCCGTCATCGGCCTGTTCCTGGTGCTCAACCCATTGCTTTTGCTGACTGCAGGCCCGGTCACGGCGGGCTGGGTGCTGGTGATCGAATTCATCTTCACCCTGGGCATGGCGCTCAAGTGCTACCCGCTGATGCCTGGCGGATTGTTGCTGGTTGAAGCACTGCTGCTGGAGATGACCACGCCTCAGGCGCTGTACGAAGAACTGCAGCACAACTTCCCGGTGATCCTGCTGCTGATGTTCATGGTTGCCGGTATTCACTTCATGAAGGAACTGCTGCTGTTCCTGTTCTCGCGGATCCTGCTTGGCGTGCGCTCGAAAGCGCTGCTGTCGGTCCTGTTCTGCGTGCTGTCGGCGTTTCTCTCGGCCTTTCTCGATGCCCTGACGGTTACGGCGGTGATCATCAGCGCTGCGGTAGGCTTCTACGCGGTCTTTCACCGTGTCGCCTCCGGCGCCAACCCGCGCGAAGACAGCGCGCTCGACAGCGACCAGCAGATCCCCCAACTGCACCGTGAAGACCTCGACCAGTTCCGCGCCTTCCTGCGCAGCCTGCTGATGCACGGTGCGGTCGGTACCGCGTTGGGCGGCGTGTGCACGCTGGTGGGCGAACCGCAGAACCTGTTGATCGGCCATGAGATGGGTTGGCACTTCGCCGACTTCTTTTTCAAGGTCGCGCCCGTGTCGTTGCCGGTGCTCGGCGCCGGGCTGCTGACCTGTGTGCTGCTGGAAAAACTGCGCCTGTTCGGCTACGGCACGCTGATGCCCGAGCGTGTGCGCCAGGTACTGGCCGCCTACGCCGCCGAAGACGATGCCGCGCGCACCGCGGCACAGCGAGCCGCGCTGTGGGTGCAAGGCAGCGCCGCGCTGATCCTGATCATCTGCCTGGGCCTGCACATTGCCGAGGTTGGCCTGGTGGGCCTGCTGGTGATCGTGCTGATCACCGCGTTTACCGGCATTACCGATGAGCACCGCCTAGGCCGTGCCTTCCAGGACGCCATGCCGTTCACCGCGCTGCTGGTGGTGTTTTTCGCCGTGGTCGCGGTGATCCATCAACAGCAGCTGTTCAGCCCGCTGATCGCCTGGGTACTGGCGCTACCCGCCGAACAACAACCCGGCATGCTGTACCTGGCCAACGGTTTGCTGTCGGCGATCAGCGACAACGTGTTTGTCGCTACCATCTACATTACCGAGGTCAAGCAGGCGTTTCTCAATGGTGGCATGAGCCGCGAGCATTTCGAGACGCTGGCGGTGGCGATCAACACCGGTACCAACCTGCCGAGCGTGGCGACCCCTAATGGGCAGGCGGCGTTCCTGTTTCTGCTGACCTCGGCGGTTGCGCCGCTGATCCGGCTGTCGTATGGCCGAATGGTGTGGATGGCCTTGCCTTATACCGTGGTCATGGGTGGGCTGGGGTGGTGGGCGGTGACCTACTGGTTGTGAGGGCCTGGCTTGGGTTTTGCTGCGTCTGTGAGATCGAGCGCTGCCCGCGCGGCGCTCGATCTCAGACGCTGCAATCCTAAAGACAAACATCCCACACCCAACCCGATACAACTTTTCCCCCTACCCAGCATCGAATCACAGTAAGTCCCCATCCGCTTCAAGGAGGTTCGCCATGGCGATGCGCTCGGCACTGTTGCTTTCCTGCATGACCCTTGCCCTGATCGGTTGCGCCGGGTCCAACGACGAACACAAGACGCCCCCCACCACGCAGCAGGTCGACCTGCAACGCTACCAAGGCACCTGGTACGAGCTGGCACGCCTGCCGATGTTCTTCCAGCGCAACTGCGTGCAATCCGAAGCGCACTACGGCCTGCGCGAGGACGGCCGCATCGACGTCAACAACCGCTGCAAGGAAAAGGACGGCCAATGGAATGAAGCCAAGGGCATCGCCGAAGCCCAGCAGCCAGGCAAGACCGACAAGCTCTGGGTGCAGTTCGACAACTGGTTCAGCCGCCTGGCACCGGGCCTGACCAAGGGTGACTACTGGGTGCTTTACCACGACAAGGACTACCGCGTAGCCTTGGTCGGGCACCCTAACCGCGAGTACCTGTGGCTGCTTTCGCGCACACCGGCGGTCACCGACCAGGAGCGCGAACAGCTGCTGTCGATAGCCCGCAAGCAAGGCTATGACACCAGCAAGCTGATCTGGCGCCAGGAGGGCTAGCCCGCCGCACGGCTGCTCGTCGACGACGCGGGGCAATCAAGCTAAGGTGTGCGCCCCGCATCCCCTCGAAGGAACGAGCCGTTGATCACCTGCCACGTCAAATACACCGTCGACCCTTACCAGTTGCCAGCGTTCGAGGCCTATTCGCGCCTGTGGATGGGCCTGGTTACGCGCATGGGCGGCAAGCACCACGGCTACTTCCTGCCTGCCGAAGGCGCCAACAATGTTGCCTACTGCCTGTTCAGTTTTCCCAGCCTGGCGGCCTACGAGCAATACCGCAAACAGGCGGAGACCGACCCCGAATGCATCGCCGCGGTGGCCCTGGCCACTGAGCAACGGTTTATCCTCAGCTATGAGCGCAGCTTCCTCAAGCCACTGCTCGAGCCGCGCATTCGCTCACTTGCCCTGTGCGTGTTCCATCACCAGGGCAAGATCCTGGTCAACGTCTTCGATGACCCTGTGACGCAACGGACGCTGTGCCGACCGCTCGGTGGCGGTATCGAGTTTGGTGAACGGGGCAGTGCAGCCATCGCCCGGGAAATCGAAGAAGAACTGGGGCAGTCGATCAGCGATGTGCGCTTGCTTGGTACGCTGGAGAGCCTGTTCACCTATGCCGGTGCACCGGGGCATGAGATTGTGCAGGTTTTCGATGCCCGCTTCGATGACGCCAGCTTGTACCAGCAGCCGTGGCTGGAAGGCCGCGAATCCAACGGCAACCCTTTTCGCGCCAAGTGGTGCGACAGCGCCGACTTCGACAGTATCGGCCCGCTTGTCCCCGAAGGGTTGCAAGCCATGCTGCGCGACCTGTCGCTGCTCGGTTGAACTGAAGGAGGCAGATCATGGACCTGCTGTTTCTAGGCACCAGTGCCGGTGTGCCGACCAAGGCCCGCAACGTCAGTGCCACCGCCGTGATCGAAGCCAGCGGCAGCCAGTGGTACCTGGTCGATTGCGGCGAAGGCACGCAACACCGGCTCCTGCACACGCCGTTATCGATACGCGACCTGCGCGGCATCTTCATCACCCACGTTCATGGCGACCATTGCTTCGGCCTGCCGGGCTTGCTGGCCAGTGCCGGAATGAGCGGGCGTACCCAGCCGCTGGACCTGATCCTGCCCGCTGCGCTGCATGATTGGGTGAGGCTGAGCCTGGCTGCCAGCGACAGCTACCTGCCTTTCGAAGTGCGCCTGCTGGCAGTAGAGAGCCTGGCTGACTGGCGTAGCGAGACGCTGCAGGTCAGTACCGTGCAGTTGTCGCATCGGGTGCCGAGCGTTGGCTTCGTGTTTACCGAGCTCAACCCTGAGCCGCGCCTGGACGTGCAACGCCTGGATGCCGAGGGCATCCCTCGCGGGCCGTTGTGGGGTGACCTGGCCAAGGGGCTGTCGGTGGAACATGAGGGGCGAACCCTGCACGGGCATGACTACCTGCGTGCGTCGCGAGCGGCACGGCGAGTGATTGTGTGCGGTGACAACGACAGGCCCGAACTGCTGACGGAGGTCGCCAAGGGCGTGGATGTCCTGGTGCATGAGGCGACCTTTACCCAGGCGATCGTCGAACGCACGGGGGCTACATTCGGCCATAGCACGGCGGCGCAAGTGGCACGGTTTGCCGAGGCCGCAGGGGTACGTAACCTGGTGCTGACGCATTTCAGTGCGCGGTATCAGAGTGATTCGCGGCGTAGTCCATCCATTGATGATGTTCGGGTCGAGGCGCTGGCCCATTACCACGGGCATTTGACCTTGGCGCGGGACCTGCAGCGGTATCACATTGGGCGCGATGGGTGTCTGGTGGCGGTTGGGTAGATTTGGGGTTGGGCTGACAGGTGCATGCCGTTGGGGGTGTGGCGCCCATGAGATCGGGCACCGCCCGCGCGGCGCTCGATCTCATGGGCGCTGAAACCGCAAACCAAGGGCCTAGCGGCTTTAAGCCGCCAACCGCCCACTGGCAATCGCCTCCGAAGCCGCCAGCATCGCCCGCAACAACACCGCACACCCCGCCGCCAGATCCTCCGGCGTGGCATTCTCGATTTCGTTATGGCTGATGCCATTCTCGCACGGTACAAAAATCATCCCCGCCGGCCCCAGCTCAGCCAAAAAGATCGCGTCATGCCCGGCGCCGCTGACAATATCCATGTGCGCCAGCCCCAGTGTATCTGCCGAATCCCGCACCGCATCGACACACGCCTTGTCGAAGTACAACGCCGGGAAATCCGCCGTGGGGGTCAGCTCATGCGCCAGGCCATGCTTGGCGCAAGTGCTTTCGATCACCCCACGCACCTCGGCGATCATCGCATCCAGCTGCTCACCTTCAAGGTGGCGAAAATCCAGGGTCATGCGCACCTCACCCGGAATCACGTTGCGCGACCCAGGGTAGGCCTGCAAGCAACCCACCGTGCCACAGGCATGCGGCTGATGGCCAAGGGCGGTGCGGTTGACCGCCTCGACCACCGCCGCCGCCCCCACCAGGGCATCCTTGCGCAGGTGCATGGGCGTCGGGCCTGCGTGGGCCTCTACACCGCGCAAGGTCAGGTCGAACCACTTCTGGCCCAAGGCCCCAAGCACGACGCCGATGGTCTTGGCCTGGTCTTCGAGAATCGGCCCCTGCTCGATATGCGCTTCGAAATAAGCCCCCACCGAGTGGCCTAGCACGGCGCGCTGGCCCGCGTAGCCGATGGCGTTGAGCGCCTCGCCAACACTGACGCCCTGGGCATCGCGCTTGGCCAAGGTGTCTTCCAGGGTGAACTTCCCGGCAAACACCCCCGAGCCCATCATGCAAGGCGCAAAGCGCGAACCTTCCTCGTTGGTCCACACCACCACTTCCAGCGGTGCTTCGGTTTCCACGCCCAGGTCGTTGAGTGTACGGATCACCTCCAACCCAGCCATCACCCCGAAGCAGCCATCGAACTTGCCGCCGGTGGGCTGGGTATCGATGTGGCTGCCCGTCATCACCGGGGGCAGCTTGGGGTTGCGCCCCGGGCGGCGGGCAAAGATGTTGCCGACCGCGTCCACACTGACGCTGCAACCGGCCGCCTCGCACCACTGGACGAACAGGTCACGGGCCTGGCGGTCGAGGTCGGTCAGCGCCAGGCGGCAGACGCCGCCCTTGGCCGTGGCGCCGAGGCGGGCCAGGTCCATCAACGATTGCCACAGGCGCGCGCTGTCGACGTGGCGTTGGGTGGAATGCAGCACTTGCTTGGCTGGGGTCATGATCGTTCTCCTCAGGCATTTCTAGTTGTCGGTACTGGCAAGCGGTCACGGCAAAGGCTTGGCCAGCCGCGTCGGGCTGCGCGCCGCCACGCCGCCGAGGACGTAGTAAAGCGCCCCACCCAGCAGCGAACCGGTGAACCAGCCGTAGTCGTAGAACCAGCTGAAACTGCTGTTGCCGATGGCCATGACAGTCAGCGCCACCGGCAGTGCGAAGGCCGCAAACCCCGCCCAGTTCCAGGCCGGATACACGTCGTCACGGTACAGCCCGGCCAGGTCCAGACGCTGGCGACGGATCAGGAAGTAGTCCACCACCATGATCCCGGCAATGGGCCCAAGCAGGCTCGAGTAGCCCAGCAACCAGTTGGAATAGACGCTCTCAAGGCTCAGGTCGGAAACGATCAAGCCAAGCTTTTTGAGCAGTTCGTGACTCATCAGCGCCAAGCCGATAAGGCCGGTCAGCCACACCGCACGGCTACGCCCGATCAGGCGTGGGGCGATGTTCTGGAAGTCATTGGTTGGCGACACAATGTTCGCCGCAGTATTGGTCGACAGTGTGGCGATCACGATCAGTGCCATGGCCAGGGCCACCCAGCCTGGGCTCTGGATCTTGCCGATCAGGCTCACCGGGTCCGACACCGTTTCGCCCACCAGCGACGCCGAAGCGGCGGTCAGCACCACACCCAGGGCGGCGAACAGGAACATGGTCAGCGGCAGGCCGAAGATCTGCCCCAGAATCTGGTCCTTCTGGCTTTTCGCGTAGCGGCTGAAGTCGGGAATGTTCAGCGACAACGTGGCCCAGAAACCGACCATGGCGGTGAGCCCGGCACAGAAGTAACTGACCACGCTGGCGCCCTCGGGCCGCTTGGGCGGTTGCGCCAGCAACTCGGTCATCGACATGTGCGGCAGAGCCCACACCAGCAGGCCGATGCCGACCGCCACCAGCAATGGCGCTGAAAGGGTTTCAAGCCATTTGATCGACTCCGCCCCGCGCAGCACCACCCACAGGTTGAGGGCCCAGAAGATCATGAAGCCAATGACCTCACCGGTGCCCTCCAGGGCCTTCCAGCCATCGAACATCGAACCGAGGAACAGGTGAATGGCCAGACCGCCAAACATCGTCTGGATGCCGAACCAGCCACAGGCGACGACGGCGCGGATCAAGCACGGCACGTTAGAGCCAAGGATGCCGAACGAGGAACGCAGCAGCACCGGAAAGGGGATGCCGTACTTGGTGCCGGGGAACGCGTTGAGGGTCAGCGGGATCAGCACAATCAGGTTGGCCAGCAGGATCGCCAGCAACGCTTCACCCACACTCAGGCCAAAGTAGGCCGTGAGCACACCGCCAAGGGTGTAGGTGGGTACGCAGATGGACATGCCCACCCACAAGGCGGTGATGTGCCACTTGTTCCAGGTGCGCTGGTGCACCTTGGTGGGCGCGATGTCGTGGTTGTAGCGCGGGCTGTCGAGCACGTCACTGCCCGCCTCCAGCTCGAACAGGCCTTCCTGCTCGATCACTTGCGATCTGCTCTGTTGCATGGGGCCTTCTCCAGGTTTTTCTAATTGTTTGCTCATCGGGCTAACGCGATGGCCGGAGTACACACACCACCAGTACTGCTCCTCCGGTCCGGCCTGGCGGTTGTGGCCGTACTCAAATTGCGTGCCGGGTTGGCCTGCGCCGTCCCGGGTGGCCGCCGCCTACCGGAGGTAATCAACTGAACTGCAAAGCATTTATCTGCGCCTGGCGAAAGTACGGTGTTCCCCTCGCCTGCTGCGCATACCACCTTCGGCCGCCCCTGCACCCTGCCTTTGGTTTCAATCTGGTGCAGCCTGGTTTTTTGAGCAGGATAGCCGGCCCTTCGAACCGGTTATCAAGCAGCTGATTTTGCATGGAAAATCTTGACCAATTTGGCTTCTTGTCAAGTGCGTCAAAATGGTGAAGGGCCTCACCATTTTGGTGATTTGTATATTTTTCCCTTTAATATCAATAATTTATAAATGTTATAAGCTAATAAATTATTTTCTTGAACAATCTTAAATCACCATCTAAATTTCATTCTTGTCAGGTCTGACAGGATTGCAAGTTACCCTTCAGCCACTGGCCGATAACAATTCAAGAACCGGCCCAGACCGGTCAGCCTGCGAGGAAGACGGCATGTCCCTGTTGATCCGTGGTGCCACCGTGATAACCCACGAAGAGCGTTACCCCGCCGATGTTTTGTGTGTCGAGGGTGTGATCCGCGCCATTGGCGAAAACCTCGACCCCCCCACCGACTGCGAAATCCTCGACGGCACTGGCCAATACCTGATGCCCGGCGGCATCGACCCGCACACCCACATGCAACTGCCCTTCATGGGCACCGTGGCCAGCGAGGACTTCTTCAGCGGCACTGCTGCAGGCCTGGCCGGCGGTACCACCTCGATCATCGACTTCGTCATCCCCAACCCGCAGCAGTCGTTGCTGGAGGCCTTTCACACCTGGCGTGGCTGGGCACAGAAGAGCGCCAGCGACTACGGCTTCCACGTCGCCATCACCTGGTGGAGCGAGCAGGTCGCCGAAGAAATGGGCGAGCTGGTGGCCAAGCACGGGGTTAACAGCTTCAAGCACTTCATGGCCTACAAGAACGCCATCATGGCCGCCGACGACACGCTGGTGGCCAGCTTCGAGCGCTGCCTGCAACTGGGCGCGGTGCCCACCGTGCATGCCGAGAACGGCGAACTGGTCTACCACCTGCAGAAAAAACTGCTGGCCCAGGGCATGACGGGCCCCGAGGCACACCCCCTGTCGCGCCCTTCGCAGGTCGAAGGCGAAGCCGCCAGCCGCGCCATCCGCATTGCCGAAACCATCGGTACGCCGCTGTATGTGGTGCACATCTCAAGCCGCGAAGCGCTGGACGAAATCACCTATGCCCGGGCCAAAGGCCAGCCGGTGTACGGTGAAGTACTGCCCGGCCACCTGCTGCTCGATGACAGCGTCTACCGCAGCCCGGACTGGGCCACGGCCGCCGGCTACGTGATGAGCCCGCCCTTCCGCCCACGGGAACACCAGGAAGCCCTGTGGCGCGGCCTGCAATCGGGCAACCTGCACACCACCGCCACCGACCACTGCTGTTTCTGCGCCGAGCAGAAGGCTATGGGCCGCGACGACTTCAGCCGCATCCCCAATGGCACCGCCGGTATCGAGGACCGCATGGCCGTGCTGTGGGATGCCGGGGTCAACAGTGGGCGCCTGTCGATGCAGGAGTTCGTCGCACTGACTTCCACCAACACCGCGAAGATCTTCAACCTGTTCCCGCGCAAGGGCGCCATCCGCGTCGGTGCCGATGCCGACCTGGTGCTGTGGGACCCAGAGGGCACGCGATTGATCTCGGCGCAGACCCACCACCAGCGCGTGGACTTCAACATTTTCGAAGGCCGCACCGTGCGCGGCATCCCCAGCCACACCATCAGCCAGGGCCGTGTGGTCTGGGCCGATGGCGACCTGCGCGCCGAACCTGGCGCCGGCCGTTACGTGGAGCGCCCGGCCTACCCCTCGGTGTACGAGGTGTTGGGCCGACGCGCCGAGCAGCAGCGCCCGACACCCGTCCAGCGCTGAGCCTTACCCACAGCACCAGCACTGCCGTACCGGCCCTGAAGAGGCCGGGCGGCGCCGTATTGCCGTTGACTGCCACATCCAAAAAAGAAAAGAGAGGCTAACAACCGTGATCGATGCCCTGAACCACTTGCCGCGCCCCCGGGCCGGCGCCGACCAGTTGGCCGAGCGCTTCGGCGACCTCGCCCCGCCCCTCACCGCCCGCCAGGCCGCCGTGGAAAGCGCCCGCTGCCTGTATTGCTACGACGCCCCCTGCGTCAATGCCTGCCCAAGCGAAATCGACATCCCCTCGTTCATCCACCGCATCAGTGACGAGAACCTGCAAGGCGCTGCCGAACGCATTCTGTCGGCGAATATCCTCGGCGGCAGCTGTGCCCGTGTGTGCCCGACCGAAATCCTCTGCCAGCAAGCCTGCGTGCGCAACAACGCCCAGGAATGCGCACCGGTGCTGATCGGCCAACTGCAGCGCTATGCCTTGGACAACGCCCACTTCACCGAGCACCCCTTCACCCGCTCGCCGGCCACCGGCAAGCGCATCGCCGTGGTCGGCGCAGGCCCGGCCGGGTTGTCCTGCGCGCACCGCCTGGCCATGCATGGGCACGACGTAGTGGTCTTCGAAGCCTGCGACAAGGCCGGTGGCCTCAACGAGTACGGCATCGCCCGCTACAAGCTGGTGGACGACTACGCCCAGCGCGAGGTGGAATTCCTGTTGGGTATTGGCGGCATCGAAATCCGCCACGGTCAACGCCTGGGTAGCAACCTCAGCCTGGGCGAGCTGCGCGATCAGTACGATGCAGTATTCCTGGGCCTTGGCCTGAATGCGGTGCGTCAGCTCGGCCTGGCCGATGAAGAGGCGCCCGGCGTGCTCGCCGCCACTGCATACATCCGCGAACTGCGCCAGGCCGACGACCTGAGCCAACTGCCGCTGGCCGACCGCTGCCTGGTGATCGGCGCCGGTAACACCGCCATCGACATGGCCGTGCAGATGAGCCGCCTGGGCGCCCGTGACGTCAACCTGGTGTACCGCCGCGGCCACGCCGACATGGGCGCCACCGACCACGAGCAGGACATCGCCAAGGCCAACCAGGTGCGCCTGCACACCTGGGCGCGCCCCGATGCCGTGTTGCTGGATGACGCCGGCAAGGTGCGCGGCATGCGCTTCGCCCGCACGGCACTGGCGGATGGGCGCCTGCGCGACACCGGCGAAACCTTCGAACTGGCCGCCGATGCGATCTTCAAGGCCATCGGCCAGCGCTTCGACGACGCCAGCCTCATCGACCCCGTGGCCGCGCAACTGGCCCGCGACGGTGAACGCATCCACGTCGATGCGCACATGCGCACCAGCCTTGCGGGTGTCTACGCGGGCGGCGACTGCACCGCCCTGGGCCAGGACCTCACCGTCCAGGCCGTGCAACACGGCAAGCTGGCCGCTGAAGCCATCCATGCCCAACTCATGCTCAATGTGGAGGCTGCGTAAATGGCCGACTTGTCTATCGAATTCGCCGGTATCAAGGCGCCCAATCCTTTCTGGCTGGCCTCGGCGCCACCCACCGACAAGGCCTACAACGTGGTCCGCGCGTTCGAGGCCGGCTGGGGCGGCGTGGTCTGGAAGACCCTGGGCGAGGACCCGGCGGCGGTCAACGTGTCGTCGCGCTACTCAGCGCACTACGGCGCCAACCGCCAGGTGCAGGGTATCAACAACATCGAGCTGATCACCGACCGCTCGCTGGAGATCAACCTGCGTGAGATCACCCAGGTGAAGAAGGACTGGCCCGACCGCGCGTTGATCGTGTCGCTGATGGTGCCGTGCGAGGAACAATCGTGGAAGTTCATCCTGCCCCTGGTGGAGGCCACGGGCGCCGATGGCATCGAACTGAACTTCGGCTGCCCCCACGGCATGCCTGAACGTGGCATGGGCGCGGCGGTCGGCCAGGTGCCGGAGTATGTGGAGATGGTCACCCGCTGGTGCAAGACTTATTGCGCCCTGCCGGTGATCGTCAAGCTCACGCCGAACATCACCGACATTCGCCAGTCGGCCCGCGCCGCGCACCGCGGCGGGGCGGATGCGGTGTCGTTGATCAACACCATCAACTCGATCACCAGCGTTGACCTGGACCGCATGGTGGCCCACCCCATCGTCGGCGACCAGAGCACCCATGGCGGTTACTGCGGTTCGGCGGTCAAACCGATCGCCCTGAACATGGTCGCGGAGATCGCCCGCGACCCCGAGACACGTAGCTTGCCGATTTGCGGCATCGGCGGTATCGGCAACTGGCGTGACGCTGCCGAGTTCATCGCCCTGGGCAGTGGCGCCGTGCAGGTGTGCACGGCCGCGATGCTGCATGGGTTCCGTATCGTCGAAGACATGAAAGATGGCCTGGCCCGCTGGATGGACCAGCATGGGCACCGCAACCTGGAGGCGTTCAGAGGCCAGGCCGTGGGGCATACCACCGACTGGAAGTACCTGGACATCAACTACAAGTCAGTGGCACACATCGACCAGGACGCCTGCATCGGTTGCGGGCGGTGCCACATCGCCTGTGAAGATACGTCGCACCAGGCCATTGCCAGCACGGCCAAGGCTGATGGCACCCACATCTACAGCGTGATCGAGGAGGAATGCGTGGGCTGTAACCTGTGCCAGATCACCTGCCCGGTGGAAAACTGCATCGACATGGTGGCGCAGGATACCGGCAAGCCTTATCTGAACTGGACGCAGGATCCGCGTAACCCCTATCGCGAGGCGAGCTGAGGCTGAAGCTCCCACAGGCGTTGTGTGCTTTTTCAGGCAGGCAGAAATCCTGTGGGAGCGGGCTTGCCCCGCGAAAGGCTGTGAAGCGGCCCCATCTCTGGTCAAGCCACCGCTGTCTCATGCAGGTACGCCCACACCACCCGCTGCTCGTCACACTCCACAATGGCCAACGAATACCGCGCAGTCTCCTGCCCCTGCAACCGGTGCGTCTCCTTGTAGCGCACCGCCACACTCGCCCCCGCCTGCCACACTACCTGCACGTCACTGACCTCGATTTCCAGCCCTGGCCGAGCCCCGGCCCCCCGCTCGAACAACTGCCCCACCTGCTGCCGATCAACGATCGCGCCCGCCGTGGTGACCATACTGAAGTTGTCGGCAAACACCGCCATCAACTCGCTGCGAAGCGCCTCGGTTCGCGCAGCGGGTCGGGTGAATACTGCATGGATCAGATCATGTACATCGTGGATGCTGCGTACCGCACGTTCACTCAACGTCATGTTCAAGGCTCCAGGCCAATGCCACGCAGGATGACACTGGTCACCGTCTGCACCGCGTTTTCGAATGCCATATCCGACAAGGGCTCGCCGCCATTGAGCAACGCCACTTGATAGCCAAAGTCGGCATAGTGCTGGGTCGATGCCCAGATCATGTACAACAGCGCAGACGGCTCTACCGGCAGGATGCGCCCGTCTTCCACCCAACGGCGAATCTTGGTCTCCTTCAGCTTCGCCCAGGGCACCAGGCTTTCGTCCAGGCTCACGCCCAGCACGGGCGCGCCGTGCAGCATTTCTTCAGCCCAGATTTTCGAGCCCAGCGAGCGTGAACGCGAATGGCCCATCTTGGCGCGGATGTAGCTGGTGAGCACCACACGTGGGTCATCGAAGTTCTCGAAACACAGCGCATCCTGCTTCCACACATCCAGCAGGTCCTGCAGCACGGCGCGGAACAGGTCGTCCTTGGTGCTGAAGTAGTAATGAAGGTTGGAGCGCGGCAACTCGGCCTGCTCGGCGATATCGCCCATCGAGGTGGCGCCATAGCCTTTCTCGGCGAACACCTTTTCTGCAGCCTGGAGAATCTTCTCGATGTTGCGCCGGCGGATCTCGATCTTGTGGTTGGCCATCAAGCTTGGGCCGTCCACACCGCCAGTTCATAGCCGTCCGGGTCGACGAAGTGGAACCTTCGCCCGCCGGGGAACGAGAACGTGGCACGGCTGATCTGCGCACCGGCGGCCTCGACCCGCTGCTGCGTGGCGTCGAGATCGTCGGCGTACAGGATGACCAGCGGGCCACCCGGGCGTACCGGCTCGCCTGTAGTAAAGCCACCCGTCAGCCGCCCATCGCTGAATTCGGTGTAGGCAGGGCCGTAATCGGTGAAGCGCCAGCCGAAGACGCTGCCATAAAAGGCCTTGCTCCGTGCGATATCGCTGACATTGAATTCGATGTTGTCGATCTGTCGATCGTGGCCACGAACGCTCATGCGTGCTCCTTGCCAATGGGTAATGGCCCAGTCTACTTGAGTCAGTGCACACACGCAGACCTAACCACAACGCGCCCGATCGCGCACCGGGCACTGCGCGCGGTGCAGGTTCAGCGCCGTGTTGATGATGCCGATATGGCTGAACGCCTGGGGGAAGTTGCCCAGCATTCGCTTGCCTGCCGGGTCATACTGCTCCGCCAGCAACCCCAGGTCGTTGCAAAGGCCGCTCAAGCGTTCGTACAGGGCCTGTGCCTGGGCTTGCCGGCCTAGCAGCACATAGACATCGGCCAGCCAGAATGAACACACCAGGAACGTACCCTCCCCGGGTGTCAGGCCGTCGCTGCAGCTGTCGGTGTCATAGCGCGACAACAGGCCATTTTTCAGCAGCCGCTTTTCGATTTCTGCCAGCGTGCGCAAAAACCGTGGGTCTTCCGCCGGCAGAAAGCCGGTCAATGCAATCTGCAACAGGCTGGCGTCCATTTCGTTGGCGCCGTAGGCCTGGACAAAAAACGCCCCGCTCGGGTCCAGCCCGCGCTCGCACACCTCACGGCGAATCTCGTCTGCCACCTGGCGGTAGTGCCGCCCGCGCTCGCGATCCTCTTCGGTGGTTTCGGCCAACCCCGCCGCGCGGTCGAACGCCACCCACGCCATGACCTTGGAATGCACGAAATGCTGCCTGCCACCGCGAACTTCCCAGATACCTTCGTCCGGGTCTCGCCAGATGCGCTCCACGTACGGCAGGATCAAACGGGCAATCGCGGCGCTGCGTGGGTGCCGAGGCAAGCCGCCTTTGATCGCCTGGGTCATGGCATCGGCCAGCTCGCCGTAGATATCCAGTTGCATCTGCCCGGCCGCCGCGTTGCCCACCCGCACCGGCTGCGAGTGCTCGTAACCGGCCAACCATGGCAGGGTGTACTCCTGCAGGTCACGCTCGCCGGCCAGGCCGTACATGATCTGCATCTGTTCGGGGTTGCCTGCCACCGAACGCAACAGCCATTCGCGCCAGGCCTGGGCTTCGTCGAAGTAGCCCAGGTTCATGAACGCCAGCAGGGTCATGGTGGCGTCGCGCAGCCAGCAGAAGCGGTAGTCCCAGTTGCGTTCGCCACCTATGCGCTCGGGCAGCGAGGTGGTGACAGCGGCGACGATGCCGCCGGTGGGCGCGTAGGTCATGGCCTTAAGCGTGAGCAGCGAGCGCCGCACCAGGGCGGTGTAGGGACCGACCTCCGGGCAGCGGGCGGCAAAGGCCTGCCATTGGTTGATGGTTTGCGCCAGCGCCGCCTCGACATCGCAATCGGGCTGCACAGGCAGGTGCGAGGGTTGGTGGCGCATGCTGAACACCTGACGTTGGCCGGCACCGACGCGAAAGCGTGCGACGGTGTGGTGGTCGCGTGCATGCGAGGGGACCGTGCTGCACAGGATCAGGCGGTCAGGGCCGGCTACGGCGCTGAGGGTCAGGGGGGCGAGCTTTTCTACCCAAGGCACGCTGCGCCCATAGTCGAAACGCAGCACCAGGTCCATCTCGAAGCTGGTTTCGCCGGCCAGGCCTTCGACGATGCGCACGACCGAGTTGACCTCGCCCAGGGGCATCAGGTCGAGCACGCGCGCCCGACCAGAGGCGGTGACCCAGGTGGTTTCAAGCACCAGGGTGTCCTCCAGGTATTGCCGGCTGGTGTGCTCGACCGGGTCGCAAGGGGCCAGGCGCCAGCGGCCGTTTTCTTCATTGCCCAGCAGGGCTGCAAACACGGCGGGGGCGTCGAAGCGGGGCAGGCACAGCCAGTCAATGGAGCCATCGCGGCTGACCAGGGCGGCGCTGCGGCAATTGCCGAGCAAGGCGTAGTCTTCGATGTGGGCGGGCATTGAGTCTCCTTTCGGTTGAGCCGGTTGGTTGCCTGGGTCGGCCTCTTCGCGGGGCAAGCCCGCTCCCACAGGTACAACACCGCACCAGTGGGAGCGGGCTTGCCCCGCGAAGAGGCCGGCACTGGCAACCCAACTTGATCAGGTCACCCCAAACGGTGCCATTCCCGCCTGTCACGGGTCAGCAGTTCATTGCCAGCCTCTGGCCCATCTTCACCTGCCGGGTATTCGTGCACTTCGCCATCCTTGGCCCAGGCATCGAGAAAGGGCTGCACCGCGCGCCAGCCGTTCTCGATGTTGTCGGCCCGCTGGAACAGCGTCTGGTCACCGGTCAGGCAGTCGTAGATCAAGGTTTCGTAGCCCGTCGCCGGGGTCATCTTGAAGAAGTCCTTGTAGGCAAAGCCCAGCTCGACGTTCTCCATCACCAGCTCAGGCCCCGGGCGCTTGGCCTGCAGGTCGAACCACATGCCCTCATTGGGCTGGATCTGGATCTTCAGGTAGTTGGGCTTGGGCCGCTCCAGCTCCGACTCGCGGAACTGCGCATAGGGCGCGGGCTTGAAGCAGATGGCGATCTCGGTGTCGCGCACGCTCATGCGCTTGCCGGTACGCAGGTAGAACGGCACGCCGGCCCAGCGCCAGTTGTCGATCATCACCTTGAGTGCCACGTAGGTCTCGGTCTGGCTGTCTTCGCCGACATTGGCTTCCTGGCGATAGCCGGGCAAGCGCTTGCGCCCCAGCTTGCCCGCCGTGTACTGGCCTCGCACCGAGTTTTTCAGCGCCATCTTCGCCGACCACGGGCGAATGGCGCCGACCACCTTGGCCTTTTCGCCGCGCACGGCATCGGCGCCAAAGGCGGCCGGAGGCTCCATGGCGACCATCGCCAGCAACTGGAACAGGTGATTGGGGACCATGTCGCGCAGGGCCCCGGTGTTGTCATAGAACGCACCGCGGGTTTCGACGCCGACGGTCTCGGCGGCGGTGATCTGCACATGGTCGATGTAGTGGTTGTTCCAGAACGACTCGAACAGCCCGTTGGAGAAGCGGCTGACCAGAATGTTCTGCACCGTCTCTTTACCCAGGTAATGGTCGATGCGGTAGATCTGCCGCTCGCCCATCACCTTCAGCAAACAGGCGTTGAGTGCCTCGGCGCTGGCAAGGTCAGTGCCAAAGGGTTTCTCCACCACGACGCGACGAAAGCCACCGGCCGACTCGTCGAGCAGGCCGGCCTGGCCCAGGCGCAGGGCCACTTCGGGGAAGAAACGTGGCGAGGTGGCCAGGTAGAAGATCGCGTTGCCATGACGGGTCGCTTCGATGCGCTTGGCAATCGCCTGGTACGTGGCCGGATCAAGAAAGTCGCCGGTCTGGTAGTCCAGCCGTTTGGCCAGCCGCGCCCACAGTTTTTCGTCCAGGCACTTGGCGCTGCCCTCGCCGCCCTTGTCACGCTCCAGCATGAAGGCGTGCAGGCGCTCGGCGAACGCCTCGGCGGTGGCGGCATTGTGATCGACACCAACGATGCGCAGGTTGCGGTCCAGCAACCCGTCACGGCTGAGGTTGTACAGCGCCGGCATCAGCAGGCGCTTGACCAGGTCGCCATTGGCGCCGAACAGAAACAGGGTGCAGGGAGGCGCTGCAGGGATCGTCTGTTTAGTCATTCGCCTTTCTTCTCGACATGCCCACCAAAGCCCAGGCGCATGGCCGAGAGCATCTTGTCGCCATACGTGCCCTGCTGCTGACGCGAACGGAAGCGGGCGAACAGCGCGCTGGACAGCACCGGCACTGGCACGGCCTGCTCCACGGCGGCGTCAATGGTCCAGCGGCCCTCGCCACTGTCGGACACCGAACCACTGAACTGCGCCAACTGCGGGTCGGCCACCAGCGCATCGGCGGTAAGGTCTAGCAACCAGGACGTGACCACACTGCCGCGGCGCCAGACTTCAGCGATCTCGGCCACGTCGAGGTCAAAGCGCTGGTCCTCGGGCAGCTCGTTGCCGCCCTTGCTGCGCAGCAAGTCGAAGCCTTCGGCGTAGGCCTGCATCAGGCCGTACTCGATGCCGTTGTGCACCATTTTCACGTAGTGCCCGGCACCGGGTGGGCCTGCGTGGATGTAGCCATGCTCGGCGCGCTGGTGCTCGCCCTCGCGGCCATGGGTACGCGGGATGTCGCCGACGCCGGGCGCCAAGGCCTTGAACAGCGGCTCGAGGCGCTCGAACACGTCCTTTTCGCCCCCGATCATCATGCAGTAGCCACGCTCCAGCCCCCACACGCCGCCAGAGGTGCCCACGTCCAGGTAGTGAAGGCCACGTTTGGCCAGATCGGCGGCACGGCGCATGTCGTCTTTATAGAAGGTGTTGCCACCGTCGATGATCGCATCGCCCGGTTCCAGCAGGTCGGCCAGTTGGGCGATGGTCTGCTCGGTAGAGTCACCGGCCGGCAACATCACCCACACCGCACGCGGGGCCTTGAGTTTTTGCACCAGGGCGCCGAGGTCGTGGGCACCTTGTGCGCCCTCGCCCTCCAGCCCGACGACGGCGTCGCGGTTGCGGTCGTGCACCACGGTGCGATGGCCGGCGCCCATCAGGCGCCTTGCGATATTGCCGCCCATGCGGCCCAGCCCGACGATTCCCAGTTGCATGAGCCGATGCTCCCGTTTCGAAAATGGATGATGATGCAGTTAAGCGTTTCAGATTAGTCCAGCGTACCGCCCAAGGGTTCAGCGACGAACGGCGAGACCACGATAAACAAAAAAGTTCCCATGGGCGGCGAAAGAATTCAGAATGCGCCCCGCGTGAAGCGACTACGCTTTAACTGTCACCAGCCAAAACCGCGAGGTGTGCTCATGGGTACCTTGATGCCTGCTACTCCAACCCAGACCCTCTATGTCTCCGTACGCCGTGATGAGCTGCGTAAGTTGAAAGACGAACGTGACCAGTTGCGTCAGCAGGTCGCTCAGTTGCACATGATGCTTGAGCAAGCTCGCTCCGGCGACAAAGCTATCAATCTCTGATCGTGACCTTCCCTGGTGGGGGCTGACCGGCTCCCACGCTGCTGTACCTCCCCCTCTCCGCTTGCCTCTGCGCGCGCACCAAAACAGGGCAACCCCGTTCTCTGCGCGACGAAATGATGCGCGTCTGAAACCCTGTGCCCTACCCTCGAGCACCCCGTTCACATCGGGTCGCAGACGCCAACGTTTGCGTCTAAACCGGCCATAACGAAAGTGACCAGTGGGTCACCTTTTTTACTTCTTCTCTCCTACACTCAGCTTTCGGCCCGCCATTTGCTCATAGGAAGAGTGACGTAAAAAAGTCGAACTTTCACAAACGGCGGTGGGTCAGGAACTAAGTAGGCCAAATGCAAAGGGACCTCCCCCGCTTCGGCCCACCAACCCCATTCAGTCCAATCGCCTTCGGCCGGAATGCTGATCGCGCTGTGCCTGCGCGCACGACTCAGGGGCATGGATAGCACTACACGGATTTGAACCAGAGAGAACCAACACGAGATAACGCCGCGGGTGCCAGCACCCGGCCAAGCATAGGGACGGAGAGAAGTATGATCAGTGCCGCTGTCGAGCCTCACGTAGAGTCATTCAAACCGGACAACCGCGAGCCGCTTACCCCGGAATTCGCCACGACAGGCAAGGCACCCGGCGCACAGCGCCAGCACAACCCGAACAAACGCAAGATCCTGTTCGTCACCTCTGAAATCGCCGACTTGGTCAAGACCGGCGGCCTGGGCGACGTCTCTGCCGCCCTGCCCCGCGCCTTGGCGCACCTGCACGATGTGCGCGTATTGATCCCCGGCTATCGCCAGGTGATGGAGAGCGACAACCCGATTCACATCGTCGGCGAATTGGGCGGCCACGCCGCACTGCCGCCGTGCAAGATCGGCCGTATGGACCTGGCCGATGGCCTGGTCATCTATGTGTTGATCTGCCCTGAGCTGTACCAGCGTGACGGCACTCCCTATGGTGCCAACAATGGCCGCGACTGGCCCGACAACCATATCCGCTTCGCCCGCCTGGGCCTGGCTGCAGCCGAGATTGCTGCCGGCGAAGGCATGATCCACTGGAAGCCCGAAGTGGTGCACGCCCACGACTGGCCTGCAGGCCTGGCCCCGGCCTACATGCACTGGCGCGGGCTGAACACGCCGACCCTGTTCACCATCCACAACCTGGCCTACCAGGGCGTCTACAGCCGTGGCTGCAGCCCGGAGCTGGCAATCCCCGAGCACGCCATGCAGCAGGAAGGCATGGAGTTCTACGGCAAGCTGTCGTTCCTCAAGGCCGGCCTGGCCTACTCCAGCCACATCACCACGGTCAGCGCCACCTATGCCCGGGAAATCACCACCCCCGAGTTTGGCTGCGGCCTGGACGGTTTCCTTGCGGCCAAGGCCCAGCAAGGCCTGCTGGGCGGGATCCCCAACGGCATCGACGAAAGCTGGGACTCGGCCACCGACAAGCACCTGCAACACAACTTCAGCATCAATGACTGGGACGGCAAGGCGCGCAACGCCGAAGCCGTGCGCCAGCTGTTCGAGCTCGAACCCTCCGAGGGGCCGCTGTTTGCCGTGGTCTCGCGCCTGGTCTACCAGAAAGGCCTCGACCTGACCCTGGGTGTGGCCGACTACATCGTCGAGCAAGGCGGGCAGATCGCGATCATCGGCCGTGGTGAGCCGGAAGAAGAACAGGCCATGCGCGAACTGGCGCTGCGCCACCCGGGCCGTATCGGCGTGCGCATCGGTTTCAACGAGACCGACGCGCGGCGCATGTTCGCCGGCAGCGACTTCCTGCTGATGCCGTCGCGCTATGAACCATGCGGCCTGAGCCAGATGTACGCGCAGCGCTTCGGTTCACTGCCGGTGGCGCGCAACACCGGCGGCCTGGCCGATACCATCGAGTGTGGGGTCACGGGTTTTCTGTTCAACGAATCGACCGTCGAGAGCTACCGCGAAGCGCTGAGCCGCGCCTTCTATGTGTACGGCAAGAAAGACTTGCTCAACGCCATGCGCTGCCTGTCGATGACCCAGCCGTTCAACTGGTGCCAGGCGGTGGAACCCTACGCTCGCCTCTATGAGGACTTGGTCAAGCAGGCACAGTTCAGCCACAACTGAGCGGAGAATCGAAGATGCACAGGCATGGCGCACAGTTGTTGGACGCCACGTCGGCGCGCTTCGCCCTCTGGGCGCCGGATGCGCGCAGCGTGAGCGTGGAAATCGAGCAGCAGCCGCCGGTCGAGCTGCTGCCCGACAATGATGGCTGGTACACCGGCACCGCCCCGTGCCAGGCCGGCGATCGCTATCACTATCGGATCGACGGCAAACTGCAGGTAGCGGACCCCGCGTCGCGCTACCAGCCCGAGGGCGTGCAGGGGCCGAGCGAACTGGTGGATGTGGCCAGCTACGACTGGCAACACCCCTGGCAGGGCCGCCCGTGGCACGAAGCGGTCATTCAGGAATTGCACGTCGGCGTGCTGGGCGGCTATGCCGGGGTTGCCCGGCAACTGCCACGCCTGGCCGCCATCGGCATCAGTGCTGTCGAATTGATGCCGCTGGGGCAGTTTCCGGGTGAACGCAACTGGGGGTACGACGGCGTGCTGCCGTTCGCGCCGCAGAATACCTACGGCAGTCCGCAGCAGCTGTGCGCGCTGGTCGACAAGGCCCATGGCGAAGGGTTGATGGTGCTGGTGGACGTGGTCTACAACCACTTCGGCCCGGACGGTAATTACCTGCACCAGTACGCCAGCCCGTTTTTCCGCGAAGACCAGCAGACGCCGTGGGGCGCGGCCATCGACTTCCGCCGCGCCGAGGTGCGCGAGTTCTTCATCCAGAACGCCCTGATGTGGCTGTGCGACTACCGCTGCGACGGCCTGCGCCTGGATGCGGTGCACGCAATCGACCAGCCAGACTTTCTCGTCGAGCTGGCGCAACGGGTACGCGCTGCGGTGGAGCCTGGCCGGCATGTGTGGCTGGTGCTGGAGAACGAGCACAACCAGGCCTTTTTGCTGGAGCAAGGTTTCGACGCGCAGTGGAATGACGACGGCCACAACGCCCTGCACGTGCTGCTGACCGGCGAAACCGAAGGCTATTACGCCGACTACAAACAGCGCCCCATCGACCAGCTCGCCCGCTGCCTGTCGGAAGGCTTCGTGTTCCAGGGCCAGGCCAACCGCCATGGCGAGCCGCGCGGTGAACCCAGTGGGCACCTGGCGCCGAGCGCGTTCGTGCTGTTCTTGCAGAACCACGACCAGATCGGCAACCGCGCCCTGGGTGAACGCCTGACCCGCCTGTGCCCGCCGCCAGCCCTGCGTGCGGCCACGGGCCTGCTGCTGCTGGCGCCGATGATCCCGCTGCTGTTCATGGGCGACGATGACGGCAGTTGCCGCCCGTTCCTGTTCTTTACCGACTTTCACGATGAACTGGCCGATGCCGTGCGCGAAGGCCGACGCGGCGAATTCGCCCACTTCACCGCATTTGCCGACCCCGCGCAGCGTGAGCGCATTCCCGACCCCAACGCCGAGCAGACATTCGAGTCATCACGCCCGCAGCACAACGAGGTCATTGCCGGCTGGCACGGCCTCTATCAGCAGTTGCTCGACCTGCGCCGTCGCCATGTCATCCCGCACCTGCCTGGCAGCCGTGCGCTGGGCGCCGACGTGCACGGCGACAAAGCGCTCAGCGCACGCTGGCGGCTGGGCGATGGCAACACCTTGCGCATCGACTTGAACCTGGCCGCAAGCCCCCAAGCCGTGGAACTACCCCCTGCCGCAACACGGCTGTTCGACAGCAGTGACAACCGCCACCCCGATACCCATCTGGCCGCGTACAGCTGCGTGGTCAGCCTGATTCCCCCTGGCCAGGAGCGCCCATGAGCGAAACCGCCCTGCACCGTCTGGCGGCCCGCGTCGGGCTCAGCCGTGACTGGATCGATGCCAACGCCCGGCCCCAGCAAGTCAGTGACGCCGTACTGCGCAACGTCCTCGAATGTTTGGGCCACCCCGCCGCCGACGAGACCGCCATCCAGGCCAGCCTGCGCGCTGTGGAGGCCGCCGAGGACAGCGAGCACCTGCCGCCCTTGCTGACCGTCGAGCTGGGCCAACCGCTGGCCCTGCACCGCTATTTCAGCGCAGGCAGCGCGGTGCGTTGCACCTTGGAAGACCACAGCCAGCACAGCCTGGCACTGGACAGCCAGGCTCGCCTGCCCGGCGAACTGCCCTTGGGCTACCACAGCCTGGAAATCGACGGCCGCACCTTCACCGTGGCGGTGGCGCCGTCGCGCTGCTACAGCCTCGAAGACAGCGTGCCGCAACCGCCGCCGCGCTGCTGGGGCCTGGCCGTGCAGCTGTACAGCCTGCGCCGCAGCGGCGATGGCGGCTACGGCGATTGCCTGGCGCTGGAGCAACTGGCGCGTACGGCCGCCGAGCGCGGTGCGGACGCCTTGGCCATCAGCCCGATCCACGCCCTGTCGTCCATCGACCAGCAGCACTACAGCCCCTACTCGCCCTCCAGCCGCCTGCTGCTCAACAGCCTTTATGCCAGCCCGGCCGCGCTGTTTGGCGAGCGCGCCGTGCGCATGGCCATCGAAGCCTGCGGGCTGCAGCAGCAGCTCGAAGACCTGGAGCAACGCCCGCTGGTCGACTGGCCCCGCGCTGCCAGTGCCCGCCTGCGCCTGCTCGAAGCGCTGTACCAGGACTTCAGCCAGGGCGATCACCCGCTGCGCAAGGACTTCGACAGCTACCGCGAAGCCGCCGGCCAGGCCCTGGAGCACCACTGCCGCTTCGAGGTGCTGCAGGCACAAGCGGTGGAGCATGGCCTGGGCGCCGACTGGCGCAAGTGGCCCAGTGCCTGGCACGACCCCTACCACGCCGAGGTCGAAGCCTTCGCCAATGCCTACCCGGCCAAGGTCGAGTTCCACGCCTTCTGCCAATGGCTGACCGAACGCAGCCTGCAACGAGCCCAGGAGGCCGCCCGTGGCAATGGCATGGCCGTCGGCCTGATCGCCGACCTGGCGGTAGGCGCCGACGGTGCCGGCAGCCAGGCCTGGAGCCGCCAAGACGAGTTGCTGGCCAACCTCAAGGTCGGCGCGCCGCCCGACATTCTCAACCGCTCGGGGCAGGACTGGGGCATTTGCGCGTTCTCCCCAGAAGGCCTCAAGCGCAATGGCTACCGCGCCTTCATCGAGATGCTGAGGGCCAACATGGCCCATGCCGGTGGACTGCGCATCGACCACGTCATGGGCCTGCGTCGGCTGTGGCTGATCCCCCGGGGCGCCAAGCCCAGCGAGGGCGCATACCTGAACTACCCCCTCGAAGACCTGCTGCGCCTGCTGGCGCTGGAGTCGGTGCGCCACCAGGCGATCATCCTCGGCGAAGACCTCGGCACCGTGCCCGAAGGCCTGCGCGAACACTTGGCCGACAAGGCCGTGCTGGGCATGCGTGTGCTGCCCTTCGAGCAGACCCAACCCGGCCACTTCAGGCCCATTCTCGACTGGCCGGACAGCGCCCTGGCCACCACCGGCACCCACGACCTGGCCCCGCTGGCCGGCTGGCTGCAGAACCGCGACATCGACTGGAGCCATCGCCTGCAGTTGATCGACGCCGCCACCGAACTCCATTGGCGCCAGGAGCGCCAGCAAGAACACGACGGCCTGCGCCGCACCCTGGAGGCCAACTACGGCCCCTTGCCCGACAACGACGCGGTTATCGATGCCGCCCTGCGCTACGTCGGCCATACCCGCGCCCCGCTGGTGCTGGTGCCACTTGAAGACCTGCTGGGCTGCGACGAACAACCCAACCTGCCCGGCACCACCGAAGGGCACCCCAATTGGCGCCGGCGCTTCGCCCTGCCGGTGCGCGAACTGCTCGACGACGAAGACGCCGCACGGCGCCTGGAGCTGCTGGCCCAGGCCCGTGAACAAGCCTGGGAGCGTGACCGATGAAGCCCTTGACCGCGACCCTGCGCCTGCAATTTCACAGCGACTTCACCCTTGATCACGCCGTGCCGCTGGTGCCGTATTTTGCCCAGTTAGGCATCAGCCACCTGTATGCCTCGCCGATTCTCAAGGCCCGCGCCGGCTCCCGCCACGGTTACGACGTGGTCGACCCGACCCAGGTCAACCCGGAGCTTGGCGGTGAGGCTGCACTGGAGCGCCTGGTGGCCGCACTGCGCCAGCACGGCATGGGGCTGATCCTCGACACGGTGTCCAACCACATGGCCGTGGGCGGCGCCGACAACCCGTGGTGGCAAAGCCTGCTGGCCTGGGGCCGGCGTAGCCCGTATGCGGCGTTCTTCGATATCCAGTGGCACTCCAGCGACCCGCTGCTGGCCGGCCAGTTGCTGCTGCCCTTCCTGGGCAGCGATTACGGGGCGGCCTTGAAGCAAGGCGATATGCCGCTGACCTTCGACAAGCACCACGGTGTGCTGCAGATTGCCCACTACGAACACCGGTTCCCCATCTGCCCGATCGACTACGGCTGGATCCTCGCGCAAAGCCCCGAACCCGCCTTGCAGGCGTTGGCCGCGCATTTCACTGCCCTGCACGACAGCGCCCAACCGCTGGCCGACGCCCTGCCCTTGCAGGCTGAACTGGCGCGCCTGGTAAAAGACGGCGCCGACCTCGACGCGGCCCTGCTCGCTTTCGATAGCCGCAGCGAGGCCGGTTTCAAGCGCCTGCACCTGCTGCTCGAACGCCAGACCTACCGCCTGGCCAGCTGGCGCACCGCCGCCGACGACATCAACTGGCGGCGCTTCTTCGATATCAACGAGCTGGGCGGCCTGCGGGTCGAGCGCGCCGTGGTATTCGAAGCCACCCACGCCAAGCTGTTCGAACTGATCGAACGCGGCCTGGTGGACGGCCTGCGCATCGACCATATCGACGGCCTGGCCGACCCACGCGGCTATTGCCGCAAACTGCGCCGAAGGGTCGATGGCCTGCTGGCCCGGCGGCCCTTGCATGCGGCGCTGGAGCACTTCCCGATCTACGTGGAGAAGATTCTCGGGGCCAACGAACACCTGCACCGCGACTGGCTCACCGACGGCACCACCGGCTACGAGTTCATGAACCAGGTCTCGCTGCTGCAACACGACCCGGCGGGCGAAGCGCCGTTGACCGAGCTCTGGGCCAACGTCAGCGAACGCCCGGACTTCACCGAGGAGGTGCGCCTGGCCCGCCACCTGGTGCTCAACGCCAGCCTGGCCGGTGACTGCGAATCGGTGGCCCAGGCGTTGCTGCAAGTGGCTCGCGACGACCTGATGACCCGTGACCTGACCCTTGGCGCCATCCGCCGGGCCTTGCAGGCGCTGGTCGCGCATTACCCGGTGTACCGCACCTACTTCAACGCCTGCGGCCGCCCAGCCGAGGACGAAGCGTTCTTCCAGCAGGCCTTGGCCGCTGCCCGCCAGGACCTTGGCGAGGCAGACTGGCCACTGCTCGAACAGCTCGAACGATGGCTGGGTGGCCAGCCTTGGCGTGGCCTACCACCGGGCCGGCCGCGCAAGCACCTGCGCCATGCCTGCGTGCGGTTCCAGCAACTGACCGCACCCAGCGCCGCCAAGGCAGTGGAAGACACCGCCTTCTACCGCAGTGCGCGGCTGCTGTCGCGTAACGACGTGGGCTTCGAGGCCGAGCGCTTCAGCGCGGGCCCAGCGTATTTCCATAACGAGGCACAGCGGCGCCTGCGCGACTTCCCCGACAGCCTGCTGGCCACCGCTACCCACGACCATAAACGCGGCGAAGACACCCGCGCCCGCTTGGCGGTGCTCAGCGAACGCGGGCCGTGGCTGGCCAGCCGCGTGGAGCATTGGCGCGAGCTGGCGGCGCCCCTGCGGGCGCAACTGGACGATGGCCTGGCACCCAGCCCCGGTGATGAGCTGATGCTGCTGCAGACGCTGCTGGGCAGTTGGCCGCTGAGCCTTGAGCCACACGATGACGGCGCACTGCGCCAGTACGCCGAGCGCCTGCGGCAATGGCAGCAGAAGGCCCTGCGCGAAGCCAAGTTGCGCAGCAGCTGGAGCGCCCCGAACGACGCCTACGAGGCCGCCTGCGCACGCTACATCGATGGCCTGCTGCTCGATGGCGAAAACCAGCAGTTGCGCAAGTCGCTGGCCGATGCCGCCCAGCTCATCGCCCGCCCAGGCGCGCTCAACGGCCTGGTCCAGGCGCTGTTGCGCATGACCGTGCCCGGCGTGCCCGACCTGTACCAGGGCAATGAATACTGGGACTTCAGCCTGGTCGACCCCGACAACCGCCGCCCAGTCGACTACGCCAGCAGGCGCCGCACCCTGGACGACGCCACGCCGGTCGCCGAGCTGCTGGCGCACTGGCGCGATGGCCGAATCAAGCAAGCGCTGGTGGCGCGGGTGCTGGACTGTCGCCAGGCGCATGCCGAACTGTTCCGCCGTGGCGCCTACCTGCCGCTGACCGTGCAGGGCCGGCATGCCGACAAGGTGCTGGCCTTCGCCCGCCTGGGTGACGACGAGCGCGCCATCGTGATTGCGCCGCGCCTGGCCAGCGGCCTGCTCGGTAGCGCCCCTACACCGTTGATCCCGGCCCATAACTGGGACGACACCCGGCTGATACTGCCGTTTGCCTTGTCGCCTGCCAACTCGACGGGACTTTTCCCCTGTGCTGCGGTCAGCCTTTCAAAGGAGCTGCCGTTGAGCGCCGTACTGTCGGAATTTCCAGTCAATGTGTTGATACAACAATCTTGAGCATCAGGAGCGTCATGATGAGTGTCGATGAAAAACGTATTCGTGAATTTGCCTACCAGATCTGGGAATCGGAAGGTAAGCCGGTCGGTGAGGAGGAGCGCCACTGGGACATGGCGCGCAAGCTCGCCGAGGCTGAAGCGCTCGCACCCAAGGCAGCGCCACGCAAGAAAGCGCCGGCCAAGCCTAAGGTAGCGGCAGAGCCGGTTCAGAAACCTGCAGCGGTGAAGAAGCCTCGCCCGGTGAAGAAGCCAGCTGCTGGTTAAACCTGTACCGGCCTCTTCGCGGGGCAAGTCGGATCGCCGCACCGCCGCTCCCACACAGTCAGGCCTGCACCCTCCCTGTGGGAGCGGCGGTGCGGCGATCCGACTCGCCCCGCGAAGAAGACGGCACAGACGCTGCACTGTTTCCCCCTTCACCACGGCCACATGAGGACCGCCATGAGCCCCCGCATCCCGAAGAAAACCCGCTCAGTCGCCCCATCGCGCATTCGCGAAGGTATGCCCTTCCCCCTCGGCGCCACCTGGGACGGGCTTGGGGTCAACTTCGCCCTGTTCTCGGCCAATGCCACCAAGGTTGAGCTGTGCCTGTTCGACTCCAGCGGCGAACAGGAAATCGAACGCATCGAACTGCCCGAGTACACCGACGAGATCTACCACGGCTACCTGCCCGACGCGCACCCGGGCCTGGTCTACGGGTACCGCGTCTACGGCCCTTACGAGCCCGAGAACGGCCACCGCTTCAACCCCAACAAACTGCTGATCGACCCCTACGCCAAGCAACTGGTCGGCAGCCTGAAATGGTCCGAGGCCCTGTTCGGCTACACCATCGGCCACCCCGACGGCGACCTGTCGTTCGATGAGCGTGACAGCGCGCCCTTCGTGCCCAAATGCAAGGTTATCGACCCGGCCTTCACCTGGGGCCGCGATCAGCGCGTGCAGATACCGTGGGAGCGCACCATCCTCTACGAAGCCCATACCCGCGGCATCAGCATGCGCCACCCGGCGGTGCCCGAAGCGCTGCGTGGGACCTTCGCCGGCCTTGCCAATGACGAGCTGCTCAAGCACATCAAGGACCTGGGCGTTTCCAGCATCGAACTGCTGCCGATCCACGCCTTCGTCAACGACCAGCACCTGCTGGACAAGGGCCTCAACAATTACTGGGGCTACAACAGCATTGCCTTTTTCGCCCCCCACCCCCGCTACCTGGCCAGCGGCAAGATCGCCGAATTCAAGGAGATGGTTGCGCACCTGCATGACGCCGGCCTGGAGGTGATTCTGGATGTGGTCTACAACCACACTGCCGAAGGCAACGAGCGCGGCCCGACGCTGTCCATGCGCGGCATCGACAACGCCTCCTACTACCGCCTGATGCCCGATGACAAGCGTTACTACATCAACGATTCGGGCACCGGCAATACCCTGGACCTGAGCCACCCTTGCGTGCTGCAACTGGTCACCGACTCACTGCGTTACTGGGCCGGTGAGATGCACGTGGATGGCTTCCGCTTCGACCTGGCGACCATCCTTGGCCGTTACCATGACGGCTACAGCGAACGACACGGGTTCCTCGTCGCCTGCCGCCAGGACCCGATGCTGAGCCAGGTCAAGCTGATTGCCGAACCTTGGGACTGCGGCCCCGGTGGCTATCAGGTGGGCAACTTCGCGCCCGGCTGGGCCGAGTGGAACGACCGCTTCCGCGATACCGTGCGGGCGTTCTGGAAAGGTGACGAAGGCCAGCTGGCCGACTTCGCTTCGCGCATGACCGCGTCGGGCGACATGTTCAACAACCGCGGCCGGCGCCCCTATGCCTCGGTCAATTTCGTCACCGCCCACGATGGTTTCACCTTGCGCGACCTGGTGTCCTACAACAACAAGCACAACGAGGACAACGACGAGAACAACCAGGACGGCACCGACAACAACCTGTCGTGGAACTGTGGCGCCGAAGGCCCCACCGACGACCCGGAAATCAATGCCCTGCGCATGCGCCAGATGCGTAACTACTTCGCCACCCTGTTGTTTGCCCAAGGCACGCCGATGATCGTCGCCGGCGACGAGTTCAGCCGCACTCAGCACGGCAACAACAACGCCTATTGCCAGGACAGCGAGATCGGTTGGGTCAACTGGGACCTGGACGACGAGGGCGCCGCGCTGCTGGCCTTCGTCAAGCGCCTGACCCGCCTGCGCCTGGCCTACCCGGTGCTGCGCCGCTCACGCTTTCTGGTGGGCGACTACAACGAGGCGATCGGGGTCAAGGATGTCACCTGGTTGGCGCCGGATGGCAGCGAGATGAGCGTCGAGCAATGGGAAGACCCCCATGGCCGGTGCCTGGGCATGTTGATCGACGGGCGTGCCCAGGTCAGCGGCATCGCCCGGCCAGGCGCCGAGGCGACGGTGCTGCTGATCGTCAATGCCCATCATGACGTGGTGCCGTTCCAGTTGCCGACCGTGCCTGACGGTGATTACTGGAGCTGCCTGGTGGATACCGACCGGCCAGAGTTGCGCAAGGGGCAGCACTTGGCGTTCGAGAGCACGTTCGAGGTGAAGGGGCGCTCAATGCTATTGATGGTGTTGCAACGCGAGGAAGAGTGAACCCGAAGGGCCCTGACCGGTCCCTTGTAGGAGCGGCCTTGCCGGGGCGCCGGACCGGTCGGAAAGGGCTGCGCAGCGGCCCCTGGATTTCAGCTTCGCCGCAGAGCTGAATTTCAGCTTCGCCGCAGAGATTGCTGGGGCCGCTGCGCGACCCTTTCGCGACGCAAGGCCGCTCCTACAAAGGCCGAGCGTGACGTTTTAACAGAGGAGCAACTGTGAACCTCGAAGCCGGCAGTGCAGGTTTCGCCACCGTCAACCAGGCCCCGGCCGTGCATCGGCTGCGGGTACTCACGGTCAACACCCACAAGGGGTTTACCGCCTTCAACCGGCGCTTCATCCTGCCGGAACTGCGCGAGGCGGTGCGCAGTACCCAGGCCGACATCGTCTTCCTCCAGGAAGTGCTGGGCAGCCACGACCGCCACGCTGCGCGCTACCCCGGTTGGCCGCAAACCTCCCAGTACGAATTTCTCGCCGACAGCATGTGGAGCGACTTCGCCTACGGCCGCAACGCGGTCTACCCCGACGGCCACCATGGCAACGCCCTGCTGTCGAAGTACCCGATCATCGAGCACCGCAACCTCGACGTCTCGATCACCGGCCCCGAACGCCGTGGCCTGTTGCATTGCATCCTCGATGTGCCCGGCCCACACCAGGTGCATGCCATCTGCGTGCACTTGTCGCTATTGGAAAGCCACCGCCAGCAACAGTTGCAGCTGCTGCGCAGGTTGCTCGAATCACTGCCGGAAGGCGCCCCGGTGATCATCGCCGGCGACTTCAACGACTGGAAGCTGCGCGGCAATCGCACCTTGGGCCTGCGCAACGACTTGCACGAAGCGTTCGAGCGCCACCACGGGCACTTGGCGCGCACCTACCCCGCGCGCATGCCGCTGCTGCGCCTGGACCGTATCTACCTGCGCAACGCCGAAAGCCATGCACCTCGGATTCTGGGGCACAAACCTTGGACGCACCTCTCCGACCATCTGCCGCTGGCCGTCGAGGTCAAGCTGTAGCAATCATTCTTCATAGCCAAGCAGCGGTAAATAGCGAACTTCGATATCCCCGAGTATTTCACTCAACAAATCAGCTACTTGTACCGAATCACAGGCTATGAACAGATCCTTCACGCTTTCTTGACGCAAGCCCAGACCTCTCCTTAGCTGAACAGTATCTAGTCGTAAAGATCTCGCGCCGGGCCTCTAGCTCGCGCCTTCGTGCGCGTTTGCGAAAGCAGGCGTGCTGGTTTGGGTCGCCCCCTGTTTTTGCCGTACAGCTCGTGACAACAGGCCAGGTCCTTGGGCTGTACCACAAAAACTACGGAGATCCGCCATGAAAAGAACCTCGAATCCCTTGCGCTTCGACAGCATTTTCTGCGCGGTTTCCACGTCGCTGCTTCTGGCAACCCCGGTGGAAACTTTCGCATTCGACTTGCAGGACGACCCGACCTCCCCCCGTTTTCTGCAACAAGCGGCGGTCCCGCAGCTATCGCTCGACCCGGTCAGCGCCAGCGGGTTGAACATCGGTACCCTCAACGCATTCTCGGAAAAGATGTCCGAGCGCCACGACCAGGGAGTAGCCGACCTGGTCGCCAGCCAGTGGTCGCAATTCTTCCCTGGTGCCCCGCGCACCGGTGCACAGCCGCCCGACCAGTTAGAGGCCCCCAGCCAGCAACTGATGATAGGCCCGGACCTGTTCATGCGTGAAACCACGGCGGGCAATGTGCACCGCGCGGGCATCTTCGTTGGCCACAACAACCTGCAGAGCAGCTTCAATGGCATTCGCCCGCTGCTGGGCGACAAGCAGCGCAATGCCGTGAACCTGAGTGGCGAAAGCCTGGGCGTGTACTGGAGCATGACCCATGAACGGGGCTGGCACCTGGATGCCGTGGCCATGGGCTCGCGTATCGATATCAATGGCCGTGGCGAGAGCGGCCAGCGCCTGGACGACAGCGGCCATGCCATGACCTTCTCGCTGGAAGGTGGCTACCCGATCGGCCTGGGCGGGGGTTGGGTGATCGAGCCGCAGGCACAGTTGATCAACCAGCAGTTTTTCCCCGGCAGCCGCGTGCAGGAGGAGACGCTGCAGGCATTCGACAGCCAGCCCAGCTGGAGCGGCCGGGTCGGTGCCAAGTTGTCCGGGCGCTACGAGGTGCGTGGCATGCCGATCGAACCCTACGTGCGGACCAACGTCTGGTATGACTTCAGCAATGCCGACGAGGTGAAGCTGGACCAGGTCGACAAAATTTCCAGCTCGCGGTATTCGACCACAGTGGAATTGGGGTTGGGGCTGGTAGCCCGGGTGACGCCGAATGTGGCGTTGTTTGTGAGTGCCGACTACAGCAGCGATGTGGATGACAATGACCTGAATGGGTTGATCGGCAGCCTTGGGGTGCGGATGCGCTGGTAGCCGGTAACCCCGGTTTGTGTGTAGGAGCGGCCTTGCGTCGCGAACGGGGTGCGTAGCAGCCCCTGGATTTCAGCTTCGCCGCAGAGCTGAATTTCAGCTTCGCCGCAGAGATTGCTGGGGCCGCTGCGCAGCCCTTTCGCGACGCAAGGCCGCTCCTACAACGCAACCGAGTTGGCCGATCGATCAGGCCGGTTTGAGGATCAATACGCCCAGCGGCGGCAGGTTCAGCGCCAGCGACAATGGCTGCCCATGGCTGGATACCTGGTCACTTTCCACGGCCCCCAGGTTGCCTACATTAGACCCTGCATACAATTCGGCATCGCTGTTCAGCAGTTCTTCCCAGCGCTCGCCAAACGGCACGCCAATCCGGTACCCCTCGCGCGGCACCGGGGTGAAGTTGGCCACCACCAGCAACGGCTCGCCATTGCTGCTCCAGCGCAGCCAGGCATACACGCTGTTTTGCGCGTCGTCGCCGATCAGCCACTGGAAGCCCTGGGGCTGGCAATCCTGTTCGTGCAGCGCCGGCACCTCGCGGTACAGCCGGTTGAGGTCGCCGACCAAGCGCTGCACGCCCTTGTGCTCGGGGTACTGCAGCAGGTACCAGTCCAGCTCGCTGTCGTGGTTCCACTCGCGCCACTGGCCAAATTCGCAGCCCATGAACAACAGCTTCTTGCCCGGGTGCGCCCACATGAACGTCAGGTAGGCCCGCAGGTTGGCGAACTTCTGCCAGCGGTCGCCCGGCATCTTGTCGATCAGCGAATGCTTGCCATGCACCACTTCGTCGTGGGAAATCGGCAGGATGAAATGCTCGGAGTAGGCATAGATCAGCCCGAAGCTCATCTCGTTGTGGTGATAGGTGCGGTGCACCGGGTCGTTCTGGATGTAGTGCAAGGTGTCGTGCATCCAGCCCATGTTCCACTTGTAGGCAAAGCCCAGCCCGCCCTGCTGGATCGGCTGGCTGACGCCCGGCCAGGCGGTGGACTCTTCGGCGATGATCAACGCGCCAGGAGCCTCGTGCGCCGCCACGCCATTGAGGTGGCGGATGAAGTCGATGGCCTCCAGGTTCTCGCGCCCGCCATGGCGGTTGGGCACCCACTCGCCGGCCTTGCGCGAGTAGTCGCGGTAGAGCATCGATGCCACCGCGTCGACCCGCAGGCCGTCGATGTGGAACTGCTTGAGCCAGAGCAACGCCGAGGCCAGCATGAAGCCGCGCACTTCGTTACGCCCAAGGTTGTAGATCAGCGTGTTCCAGTCCTGGTGGTAACCCTCCAGCGGGTTCTCGTATTCGTACAAGGCGGTGCCGTCGAAACGCGCCAGGCCATGTTCGTCGGTGGGGAAATGCGCCGGCACCCAGTCGAGGATCACACCGATGCCGCCCTGGTGGCAGGCGTCGATGAAGGCGGCGAAATCTTCGGCACTGCCGTAGCGTGAGGTGGGCGCGAACATCGACAGGGGCTGGTAGCCCCACGAGCCGCCGAACGGGTGCTCCATGATCGGCATCAGTTCGATGTGGGTGAAGCCCAGCGCCTGCACATAGGGAACCAGACGCTCGGCCAGCTCGCGCCAGTTGTAGTAACGCGCGACTTCGCCCAGGTCATCCAGCTCGCATTGCCACGAGCCGACATGCAACTCATAGATCGACAGGGGCGCGCTGTAGGCGTGACGTTGCGCACGCTGCGCCATCCAGTCGTGGTCCTGCCAGGGGTGGCTGAGCGCGCTGGCCACCTTCGACGCCGTGCTCGGCGGCAGTTCGGTGGCACGGGCCAGCGGGTCGGCTTTCAAGGGCAACACACCGTCTTTGCCCAGCACCTCGAACTTGTAGGTTTCGCCAACGCCAAGGCGTGGCACAAACAGCTCCCAGACCCCTGCACTGTGACGCAGGCGCATGGGGTGACGGCGGCCGTCCCAGTTGTTGAAGTCACCCACCACCGACACCCGTCGGGCATTCGGTGCCCACACCGAGAAGCACACGCCGTCGACGCCGTCGGCCTGCATCGGCTGCGCACCGAAGCGCCCCGACAGGTCACGGTGGTTGCCCTCGGCGAACAGGTACAGGTCCATATCGCCCAACTGCGGGCCAAAGCTGTACGGGTCTTCGGTCACCTGCTCGCCGCCGGCCCAGGCAATGTGCAGCTGGTACGGCTGTGCCTCATCAAGGTGCGCGGTAAACAGCCCCGGCAGGCTGCCCTGGCGCATTTCGGCGAGTACGCGCCCATCGTCGCGCGCCAGTACGCGCACGTTCAGGGCAGTGGGCAAGAAGGCGCGCACGAACTGCCCACCCGCGCCATCGCCATGGGGGCCAAGTACCGCAAATGGATCGGCGTGCTCGGCGCGGGCCAGGGCGTCGAGGTCCCGTTGCCGAAGACCGCCGTTTTCACGCGTGGTTGCATTCATCTATGACTCTCCCCAGGTACTGATCAGTCCATGCAAGCCATGCAAAGGCACGGCCAGCCAATTCGGTCGATTTTCAGCTTCGTATGTGATTTCGTACGCGGCTTTTTCCAGGCAGAACAATTCCAGCGCGGCACGCTCGCCTTCCGCCTGTTGCCAGGCGTGGGGCATGGCAGCGGTGGCCAGGCCATAGGCTTCGACAAAGGCATGCCGCGACTGGTGCAGGTACTGCCTGGCCACCCGTTGCCGCGCCTTGCGCGCAGGGTCGGAAAGGTCCACGGCAGAGGCGCTGCGCAGAATCATCGCAGCAGCATAGTCGAAGGATCGCAGCACGCCGCTGACATCTTTGTAGGGGCTGTGCCGGGCCCGGCGCTCTTCCACGGGGCGGGACGGCTCACCCTCGAAATCGATCAGGTAGGCATCGCCCTGCACCACCAGCACCTGGCCCAGGTGCAGATCGCCGTGCACCCGCATCAGCAAGCCGCCCTGGGCTTGGTGCGCGAGGTTATCGATGTGCTGGGCAAGGCCGTCGCGCTGTTGCTGCAGGTCATCTACCAGCGCCTGGCTGTCACTGTCGAGGCTGTCGCGGTGCTGGGCCAGCAGGTCGAGGGCGTGGGTCAGTTCGGCACTGATCTGGCTGCTCCAGCGTTCGCTGTCCCGGGCATCGCTTGGGCGCGGCTGGAAGGCGGTGTCTTCGGTCGGTGCCGCCAGCAACAGGTGCATTTCGCCCAGGCGCTGGCCGAGCAAGGCGGCGAAGCCGTCGAGTTCGGCCAGCGCATCGGTGTGGGCTTCGCTGGCCGCGCTGGACGGCTCCATTTCGTCGCGGATGGCCCGTTCCAGGGTGTTCTGGGTCCAGGCCCAGGCATCGCCCTGGTTGCTCAGGTAGCCCTGGGCAATCATCAGCAGGTGCGGGGTGGCGTGCTCGTCCACGCGGCTGACCCACGCCAGCAGCGGCGAAATATTGGTAAAGCCCGCCGCGGTCAGGTAGGCGCTCATCTCAAGCTCGGGGTGAATGCCCGGGTTGACCCGGCGGATCAACTTGAGCACCACCCGGTCAGCGACCACCACCGAGCTGTTGGACTGCTCGGCACTCAAGTAGCGCACCGGGCTGTCTTCGCCAAGCCCCAGCCCGGCCAGTTGATCGGTGCACTCGAAGCGCAGCTCGCCCAGGCCATTGCCGCACGGCAGCCGGTGGCGCTCCTGGCAGGCACGTAGCACGGCGCGGATAAACGGCTCGAGGACGAACGCGTCGGTGATCAGGCCGACCTGGCGGCCACGGCGCACCCGCGACAGCGCCAGCTGCTGGGGCAAGGCGCTGTTGATCTGCTCTTCGGGCAACAGGCCGAAGGGCAGTTGGTAGTGGTTGGCCACACCGTCGCTGAACACCTCCAGCTCGCTGAGCAGCACCGGTGTGGTCGCGGTGCCGAAGCGCACGCCATAGCGCAGGCGAACCTGGTCGAGCGGCCCTTCCTTGCCGGCGAACCAGCGCCGTTTAGGCAGGTACTGCGGCAGTATCGAGCCTTCGAGTATTTCGCTGGAAGGCGCTTCGAGCAACTCTTCCAGGCGCTTGCGCAGCACCAGTGTGGTCAATTCGGGTAACCCCTCGGTAGCCTGGATGTGCCAGCTGGGCATGCGGTCGTGCGAGGCCAGCAGGAACCAGTAGAACGCATACGGCGGTAACGTGAGCAGAAAAGGCAACTGGCCGATCGGTGGGAAGGCGCTGCCACCGAGCATTTCCACCGGCACTTTATCGGCGTATTGCGACAGCTCCAGTTCAGCGGCCTGTGCGGCACGGGACACGTTGGCCACACACAGGATCACCTCGCTGTTGCCGTCCTGGTCGACGTACTCGCGCAGGTAAGCGAGGATGCGCCGGTTGCTCGGTGTGAGCATGCGAATGCTGCCCCGGCCAAAGGCCTTCTGCTGGTTGCGCACCGCCAGCAGGCGGCGGTTCCAGTTGAGCAGCGAATGCGGGTCGTGGGCCTGGGCTTCGACGTTGACCGTCTGGTAGCCGTACAGCGGGTCCATGATCGGCGGCAGCACCAGGCGCTGCGGGTCGGCGCGGGAGAACCCGCCGTTGCGGTCCGGCGACCATTGCATGGGGGTGCGCACGCCATCGCGGTCGCCCAGGTAGATGTTGTCGCCCATGCCCAGCTCATCGCCGTAGTACAGGGTCGGTGTGCCGGGCATCGACAGCAGCAGGCTGGTCAGCAGTTCGATGCGCCGGCGGTCGCGTTGCAGCAAAGGCGCCAACCTGCGGCGGATGCCGAGGTTGATACGCGCGCGGCGGTCTTCGGCGTAGTAGTTCCACAGGTAGTCGCGCTCGCGGTCGGTGACCATCTCCAGGGTCAGCTCATCGTGGTTGCGCAGGAAGATCGCCCACTGGCAGTGGGCGGGGATCTCTGGGGTCTGGCGCAGGATGTCGGTGATCGGGAAGCGGTCCTCCATCGCCAGGGCCATGTACATGCGCGGCATCAGCGGGAAGTGGAAGGCCATGTGGCACTCGTCGCCGTCGCCCTCGCCAAAGTACGGGCGGGTGTCTTCGGGCCACTGGTTGGCTTCGGCCAGGAGCATGCGGTCCGGGTAGTTGGCGTCGATCTCGGCGCGGATGGCTTTGAGCACCCGGTGGGTCTCGGGGAGGTTTTCGTTGTTGGTGCCGTCGCGCTCGATCAGGTAGGGGATGGCGTCCAGGCGCAGGCCGTCGACGCCCAGGTCGAGCCAGAAGCGCATCACCCCGATCACGGCCTTGAGCACCTGCGGGTTGTCGAAATTGAGGTCGGGCTGGTGCGAGTAGAAGCGGTGCCAGAAGTATTGGCCGGCGACCGGGTCCCAGGTCCAATTGGACTTTTCGGTGTCAAGGAAGATGATGCGTGTGCCGTCATACTTCTGGTCGTCATCCGACCACACGTAGAAGTCGCGCGCCTTGCTGCCGCGCTTGGCCAGGCGGGCGCGCTGGAACCACGGGTGCTGGTCGGAGGTATGGTTGATGACCAGTTCGGTGATCACCCGCAGGCCGCGCTTGTGCGCCTCGGCAATGAAGCGCCGGGCGTCGGCCATGCTGCCGTAGTCGGGGTGCACGGCCTTGTACTCGGCGATGTCATAGCCGTCGTCGCGCCGTGGCGAGGGGTAGAACGGCAGCAGCCAGAGGGTGTTGACGCCCAGTTCGGCGATGTAGTCGAGCTTGCTGATCAGCCCGGCGAAATCGCCAATGCCGTCGTTGTTGGCGTCGAAGAACGACTTGATGTGCAGCTGGTAGATCACCGCGTCCTTGTACCACAGCGGGTCGTCGATGAAGGCTGCCGGGCGGGAACGCTTGGCCATGGGTGACTCCTTTCAATTGCGGGTTCAGCACCGCCCCTGAGGGACTAACGGGCCTTTTCTATGCGCCAGATACCAAACGGCTGATGCCAGGGTTCGATACGCATCCACTGGGTCTTGCCGTGCCAGGTCCAGCGGTGGCCGTTCATCAAGTCTTCACCCAACGTGTCGGCATTGTCGTCCAGCCCCAACTCCCACAGCGGCAACTCGAAGCTGGCTTCCTGGGCGTTGTGCGGGTCCAGGCTGATGGCCACCAGGATGAAGTTGTCGCGCTCGGGCGTGCGCTTGGCGAAGTACAGGATGTTGTCGTTCCAGCAATTGAAGAACGCCACCCCCAGGTGCGTCTGCAGGGCGCGGTTCTGCCGGCGAATTCGGTTGAGCTGGGCGATCTCGGCAATGATGTTGCCGGGTTGGGTGAAATCACGCGGGCGGATTTCGTACTTCTCCGAATCGAGGTATTCCTCCTTGCCGGGCAGCGGTGTGGCTTCGCACAGCTCGAAGCCCGAATACATGCCCCACAACCCCGACCCCATGGTGGCGAGGGCCGCGCGAATGAGAAAACCGGCACGCCCTGAGGTGTGCAGGAAAAACGGGTTGATGTCGGGTGTGTTGACGAAGAAGTTGGGCCGGTAGCACAGGCTCCACGGTGGCTGGTTGAGCTGTTCGTAGAACTCGCGCAATTCCTGCTTGGTGTTGCGCCAGGTGAAATAGGTGTAGCTCTGCGCGTAGCCGACCTTACCCAGGCGCGCCATCATTGCAGGCTTGGTGAAGGCTTCGGCGAGAAAGATCACGTCCGGGTGCTGGCTGCGCACATTGGCGATCAGCCATTGCCAGAATGGCAACGGCTTGGTGTGCGGGTTGTCGACGCGGAAGGTCTTGACGCCCTCCTCGACCCAGCCGACCACCACATCGCGCAGCGCCAGCCACAGCGAAGGCACGGCGTCGGGGGCGTAGAAGTCGACGTTGACGATGTCCTGGTACTTCTTCGGCGGGTTTTCCGCATAGCGGATGGTGCCGTCGGGGCGCCAGCTGAACCAACCAGGGTGCTGTTTGAGCCACGGGTGGTCCTGGGAGCACTGGATGGCGAAATCCAGGGCGATTTCCAGGCCATGCTCGGCAGCGGCGGCTACCAAGCGGCGGAAGTCTTCACGGGTGCCCAATTCAGGATGAATGGCATCGTGCCCGCCTTCGTCGCTGCCGATGGCGTATGGGCTGCCCGGGTCGCTGGGCGCTGCCTGCAAGGCATTGTTGCGGCCCTTGCGGTGCTGCTTGCCAATCGGATGAATGGGTGGGAAATACAGCACGTCAAAGCCCATGTCGCGGATCATCGGCAGGCGTTCGTGCACGTCATTGAAGGTGCCGTGGCGCTCGGGGCTGTCGGTGATCGAACGCGGAAACAGCTCGTACCAACTGGCGAATTGCGCGGCGGGGCGGTCGACGTCGAGGGGGAAGTCACTGCTGCGGGTCAAGTAGCTGCGGTGCTCGGCCTCGCTCATTAGCCGCGCGGTGCTCTCGCACAGAAACACCGCCACTTGGTCATCGGCGCTCAACCCAGGCAAGCGCTGCTGCACGGTTTGCAGTTCGTCACGCAACGCGCCTTGGCTCAGCTCGATGCCTTTGCCCAGCATCAACCTGCCTTCTTCCAGCTCCAGCTTCACCTCCACCCCGGCGTGGTACTTTTTCTCCAGGTCGTGGCAGTAGGTGGCGAACGGGTCGATCCAGGCTTCGATGCTGAACAGGTGCGGGCCGAGCTCGGTCGGGGTGAACTCGGCCAGCCACAGGTCATTGCCCGGCGACTGCATCGGCACGCAGTGCCAGCGCCGGCTGTTCGCCTGGCGCCAATTGAGCATCACGGCCAGGCGGTCGTGGCCGTCGCTGTAGACCTTGCTGCTGACTGCGACCGCCTGGCCGCTGATGGCCTTGACGGCGAACGTACCACCGTCGAGCGCGGGTTGCGTGCCTTCGATCACGATGCGCGGCGCCAGCAGCGCCTGGGACAGGCTAATGGCCTGGTCCGGGTGATCATTCGCCGCAGGCACGCTCTGGAAGGGCTCGTTTCGTGACATCGGACCTTGCTCCCTTAGGCTGGTGGCGGTAAGGGTTCAGAGCCGAGCGCGGGCGTGGGGGTTCAAAAAAATTGAGCGAATGGCAGCCCCTGACAGTCAGAGCCTGCAGCACCTCTTCATTCACCCACGCGAGGTCAGGCCATGAACATTCCCATTCCACCGGAGACACCCGATCCCAACATCGACGACCCCAGCTTGCCGCCGCCCGTACCGGAAGAAGACCCGGACGAGCTGCCGATCAAGCCGACGGTACCGCCGACAGTGGGCGACCCGCCGAGCCAGGAGCCACCAGTGAAGGCTTAAGGATAGAGGCTTTTACAGTGGCTGCACTGGCCTCTTCGCGGGCTTACCCGCGAAGAGGCCGGCAGCGCAAACCTGTCAACCCGCAGAGACCGCCGAAATTTCCGCCGAGCTGATTTCGCGCATCCGAAACTTCTGCACCTTGCCCGTCACCGTCATCGGGAACTCGTCGACAAAGCGGAAATGCCGCGGCACCTTGTAACGCGCGATACGTGCCTTGCACCAGCCGTGCAGCTCCTCAACCGTAGCGCTATGCCCCGGATGCAGCTTGATCCAGGCCACCACCTCTTCGCCATATTTGCTGCACGGAATGCCGATCACCTGCGCATCGGCCACCGCCGGGTGGGTATAGAAGAACTCCTCCAGCTCGCGTGGATAGATGTTCTCGCCACCGCGGATGATCATGTCCTTGTTGCGCCCGACGATGCGCACATGGCCCTCTTCGTCCATCACCGCCAGGTCGCCCGAGTGCATCCACCCCGCCGGGTCGATGGCATCTGCCGTGGCCTGCGGATTGTCCCAGTATCCCAGCATCACGCTGTAGCCACGGGTGCACAATTCGCCGATTTCGCCCCTGGGTACGATGCAGCCGTCGGCATCCACCAGCTTGTTCTCCAGCTGCGGCTGGGTGCGGCCGACCGTGGTCACGCGCAGTTCAAGCGCGTCATCCGGGCCGGTCTGCAGCGATACCGGGCTGGTCTCGGTCATGCCGTAGGCGATCTGCACCTGGGCCATGTGCATCTGGTCGATGACCCGGCGCATCACCTCGATCGGGCAGGTGGCGCCGGCCATGATGCCGCTGCGCAGGGTCGAGAGGTCCATGCCCTGGCGGGCCGGGTGGTCGAGCATGGCGATGAACATGGTGGGCACGCCGTAGAGGATGCTGGCGCGCTCTTCGGCAACCGCGCGCAGGGTCAGCTCGGCATCGAAGGCGTCATTGGGGTAGACCATCGTGCTGCCATGGGTAATGCAACCGAGGTTGGCCATGACCATGCCGAAGCAGTGGTACAACGGCACCGGGATCACCATGCGGTCGTCGCTGGTCAAGCCCAGGCTCTCGCCGACCATGAAACCGTTGTTGAGGATGTTGTAGTGGCTGAGCGTCGCCCCCTTGGGTGCGCCAGTGGTACCGGAGGTGTACTGGATGTTCACCGGCTGGTCGAACGGCAGGCTCTGCTGGCGGGCCTGATAGGCTTCGGCAGGCGTCTGCCCTGCCCGCTCTGCCAGCGCAGGCCAGGGCAGAAAGCCCTGCGGCGGGTTGCAGGCCAGGCTGATCACCCCGTGCAGATCGGGCAAGCGCTCGCTGGCCAGCTCACCGGGGGCCGCTGCAGCCAGTTCCGGTACCAGCTCCTGGACCATGGCGTGGTAATCGGAGGTCTTGAAGGTATCGGCGCACACCAGCCAGCGGCAGCCGGACTGTCGCAGCACGTATTCCAGCTCACCCACGCGGTAGGCCGGGTTGATGTTGACCAGAATCGCGCCGACCTTGGCGCTGGCCAGTTGCAGGATGCACCACTGGGCGCAGTTGGGCGCCCAGATGCCGACCCGGTCGGCGGTGCCTACGCCCAGGGCCATCAAGGCGCGGGCGTGTACATCGACCTGTTCGGCCAGCTGCCCCCAGGTGTACCGTAGGCCCTGGTGGCGCACCACCAACGCTTCGCGGTCGGGGTAACGGGCCACGGTGGCGTCGAAGGCCTGGCCGATGGTCAGGGTCAGCAAGGGCCGGTCCTGGCGACCGCAGGTATAGCTCGGTTGACTCATGGGTGTCCCTTCTTGTGGTTGTTCTGGGCACGATTGAAGCAAGCGGGAGATACTCTGGCGCAGATTTACGTTTACGTAAAGGTGATGCTGAGATTGACAGTAATAGAAGGCAGGTTTACGTTAACGTAAAGGTGAAAAAGACACTGTGCTTTCCCTATTTCAAGAACAAGAAGGTGCCCCCATGCATTACCCCTCCCTGAACTTCGCCCTGGGCGAGACCATCGACATGCTCCGCGACCAGGTGCGCAGCTTCGTCGCCGCCGAACTGGCGCCGCGTGCCGCGCAAATCGACCACGACAACCTGTTCCCTGCCGACATGTGGCGCAAATTCGGTGACATGGGCCTGCTGGGCATCACCGTATCGGAAGAATACGGCGGCGCTGGCCTGGGCTACCTGGCCCATGTGGTGTCGATGGAAGAAATCAGCCGGGGCTCGGCCTCGGTGGCACTGTCCTACGGCGCGCACTCCAACCTCTGCGTCAACCAGATCAACCGCAACGGCACCCATGAGCAAAAGCTCAAGTACCTGCCCAAGCTGATCAGCGGCGAACACATCGGCGCGTTGGCCATGAGCGAGCCCAACGCCGGCTCCGACGTGGTCTCGATGAAGCTGCGCGCCGAAAAACGCGGCGACCGCTACGTGCTCAACGGCAGCAAGACCTGGATCACCAATGGCCCCGACGCCAACACCTACGTGATCTACGCCAAGACCGACCTGGACAAGGGCGCACACGGCATCACTGCGTTCATCGTCGAACGTGACTGGAACGGCTTCAGCCGCAGCAACAAGTTCGACAAGCTGGGCATGCGCGGCTCCAACACCTGCGAGCTGTTCTTCGATGACGTCGAGGTGCCCGAAGAGAACATCCTCGGCCAGCTCAACGGCGGCGTACGCGTACTGATGAGCGGCCTGGACTACGAGCGCGTGGTGCTCTCCGGCGGCCCGACCGGCATCATGCAAAGCTGCATGGACCTGGTAGTGCCCTACATCCACGACCGCAAGCAATTTGGCCAGAGCATCGGCGAGTTCCAGCTGATCCAGGGCAAGATCGCCGACATGTACACCCAGCTCAACGCCAGCCGCGCCTACCTGTACGCCGTGGCCCAGGCCTGCGACCGTGGCGAGACCACCCGCAAGGACGCTGCCGGGGTCATCCTCTATACCGCCGAACGCGCCACGCAAATGGCCCTGGAGGCTATCCAGATTCTCGGCGGCAACGGCTACATCAACGAGTTCCCGGCCGGGCGCCTGCTGCGCGACGCGAAACTCTACGAGATCGGCGCCGGCACCAGCGAAATCCGCCGGATGCTGATCGGCCGCGAACTGTTCAACGAAACCCGCTGAGCACAAGGGACGGGCGCACATGGCTACCTTGCACACCCAGATCAACCCGCGTTCGGCGGAGTTCGCCGGCAACAGCGCGGCCATGCTCGAACAGGTCCAGGCCCTGCGTGGCCTGCTTGCCCACATCGCCCAGGGCGGCGGCCCCAAGGCCCAGGAGCGGCATACCTCGCGCGGCAAACTGCTACCGCGCGAGCGTATCGACCGCCTGCTGGACGCAGGCTCACCCTTCCTCGAAATCGGCCAGTTGGCCGCCCATGAGGTGTATGGCGAAGACGTGCCCGCTGCGGGCGTGATTGCCGGCATCGGCCGAGTCGAAGGCGTGGAGTGCATGATCGTGGCCAACGACGCCACGGTCAAAGGCGGCTCCTACTACCCGCTGACGGTCAAGAAACACCTGCGCGCGCAAACCATCGCCCTGCAGAACCGCCTGCCGTGCATCTACCTGGTCGATTCCGGTGGCGCCAACCTGCCGCGTCAGGACGAAGTGTTCCCTGACCGCGAGCACTTCGGGCGGATCTTCTTCAACCAGGCCAACATGAGCGCGCTGGGCATCCCGCAGATCGCCGTGGTGATGGGCTCGTGTACCGCCGGCGGGGCCTATGTGCCGGCCATGGCCGACGAAGCGATCATGGTCCGCCAGCAGGCCACCATCTTCCTGGCCGGCCCGCCGCTGGTGAAGGCCGCCACCGGTGAGGTGGTGAGCGCCGAAGACCTCGGCGGCGCCGATGTGCACTGCCGCATCAGCGGCGTGGCCGACCATTACGCCGACAATGACGAACACGCCTTGGCCCTCGCCCGGCGCAGCGTGGCCAACCTCAACTGGCACAAGCTGGGCACCTTGCAGCGCCAGGCGCCGATCGCCCCGCTGTATCCTGCCGATGAGCTGTACGGCGTGGTACCGGCAGACGCCAAGCAGCCGTTCGACGTGCGCGAGGTCATTGCCCGCCTGGTCGATGGCTCGGTGTTCGATGAGTTCAAGGCACTGTTCGGCACCACCCTGGTGTGTGGCTTCGCCCACCTGCACGGCTACCCGATAGCGATCCTGGCCAACAACGGCATTCTGTTCGCCGAGGCCGCGCAAAAGGGCGCGCACTTCATCGAACTGGCCTGCCAGCGCGGCATCCCGCTGCTGTTCCTGCAGAACATCACCGGCTTCATGGTCGGCAAGAAGTACGAGGAAGGCGGCATCGCCAAGCATGGCGCCAAGCTGGTGACCGCAGTGGCCTGCGCCCAGGTACCGAAGTTCACGGTAATCATCGGCGGCAGCTTCGGCGCCGGCAACTATGGCATGTGCGGCCGCGCCTACGACCCACGCATGCTGTGGATGTGGCCTAACGCACGCATCGGCGTGATGGGCGCCGAGCAGGCCGCAGGCGTGCTAGCCCAGGTCAAACGCGAACAAAGCGAGCGCAGCGGCCAGCCCTTCAGCGCCGAGGACGAGGCCAGGCTCAAGCAGCCGATCCTCGACCAGTACGAGCACCAGGGCCACCCCTACTACTCCAGCGCCCGGCTGTGGGACGACGGCGTGATCGACCCGGCACAGACCCGCGACGTGCTCGGCCTGGCGTTGTCCGCCGCGCTGAACGCCCCGATCGAACAGAGCCGCTTCGGCATTTTCCGGATGTGATCCATGAGCGATTTCAGCACCCTTGAAGTGGTCAACGACCCTCGCGGCTTCGCCACCCTGTGGCTCAGCCGCGAAGACAAGAACAACGCTTTCAACGCCCAGATGATCCGCGAGCTAATCGTCGCCCTCGGCCAGCTAGCCGAAGACAGCAGCCTGCGTTTTCTGCTGCTGCGTGGCCGTGGCCGGCACTTCAGCGCCGGCGCCGACCTGGCCTGGATGCAACAGTCGGCACAACTGGACTTCAACACCAACCTCGATGACGCCCACGAGCTGGGCGAGCTGATGTACACCCTGCACCGGTTCAAGGCGCCGACCCTGGCCGTGGTGCAAGGCGCGGCCTTTGGTGGCGCGTTGGGCCTGATCAGTTGCTGCGACATGGCCATCGGCGCCGAAGACGCCCAGCTGTGCCTTTCGGAAGTGCGCATCGGCCTGGCCCCGGCGGTCATCAGCCCGTTCGTGGTCAAGGCCATCGGCGAGCGCGCCACGCGCCGCTATGCCCTGACCGCCGAACGCTTCAGCGGCGTGCGCGCCCGTGAACTGGGGCTGCTGGCCGAGGTGTACCCGGCCCATGAACTGGATGCCCAGGTCGAAGCCTGGGTGGCCAACCTGCTGCTCAACAGCCCGCAAGCCCTGCGCGCCAGCAAAGACCTGCTGCGCGAGGTCGATGACGGCGAGCTGAGCCCTGCCCTGCGCCGCTACTGCGAAAACACCATCGCTCGCATCCGCGTCAGCGCCGAAGGTCAGGAGGGCCTGCGCGCCTTCCTCGAAAAGCGCCGCCCAGCCTGGCAAACCGACGATAACAAGGAGCCGCGCCCATGAGCCGCACCCCGTTGACCACCCTGCTGGTCGCCAACCGCGGCGAGATTGCCTGCCGGGTGATGCGCACCGCCAAGGCCATGGGCCTGACCACCGTTGCCGTGCACAGCGCCACCGACCGTGACGCACGGCACAGCCGCGAAGCCGATATCCGCGTCGACCTCGGCGGCACCAAGGCCGCCGAAAGCTACTTGCTGGTGGACAAACTGCTTGCCGCGGCCAAGGCCAGCGGCGCCCAAGCCATCCACCCGGGCTATGGCTTTCTTTCCGAAAACGCAGGCTTTGCCCGCGCCATCGAAGACGCCGGGCTGATCTTCCTCGGCCCACCGGCCAGCGCCATCGACGCGATGGGCAGCAAGTCGGCGGCCAAGGCCCTGATGGACGCGGCCGGCGTGCCGCTGGTGCCGGGCTACCACGGTGAAGCCCAGGACCTGGACACCTTCCGTGCCGCCGCCGAACGCATCGGCTACCCGGTGCTGCTCAAGGCCAGCGCCGGTGGTGGCGGCAAAGGCATGAAAGTGGTCGAGGACGAAAGCCAACTGGCCGACGCCTTGGCCTCGGCGCAGCGTGAGGCGCAATCGTCGTTTGGCGATGCTCGCATGCTGGTGGAAAAGTACGTACTCAAGCCACGCCACGTAGAAATCCAGGTGTTCGCCGACCAGCACGGCAACTGCCTGTACCTCAACGAACGTGACTGCTCGATCCAGCGCCGCCACCAGAAAGTGGTCGAAGAAGCCCCTGCCCCTGGCCTGTCCCCCGCGCAGCGCCAGGCCATGGGCGAGGCCGCGGTGCGCGCTGCTCAGGCCATCGGCTATGTGGGTGCGGGCACGGTGGAGTTCCTGCTCGATGCCCGCGGCGAGTTCTTCTTCATGGAGATGAACACCCGCCTGCAGGTCGAACACCCGGTTACCGAAGCCATCACCGGCCTTGATCTAGTGGCCTGGCAAATCCGCGTGGCGCGCGGCGAGGCATTGCCGATCACGCAGGCACAGGTGCCGCTGATCGGCCATGCCATCGAGGTGCGCCTGTATGCCGAAGACCCGGCCAACGGCTTCCTGCCAGCCACTGGCAAGCTGGCCCTGTACCGCGAGTCGACCCCGGGCGAAGGCCGTCGGGTGGACAGCGGAGTCAGCGAGGGTGACGAGGTGTCGCCGTTCTACGACCCCATGTTGGGCAAGCTGATTGCCTGGGGCGAGGACCGTGAACAGGCTCGCCTGCGCTTGCTGGCGATGCTGGACGAGTTCGCCATCGGCGGGTTGAAGACCAACATCGCCTTCCTGCGGCGCATTCTCGCCCACCCGGCGTTTGCCGAGGCCGAGCTCGACACCGGGTTCATCCCGCGTCACCAGGATGTTTTGCTGCCCGCCCCGCAAGCGCTGCCAGCACCTTTCTGGGAGGCGGCCGCCGAAGCCTGGCTACAGGGCCAGGCCGGTCAGCAACGGGACGACGACAACCGTTCGCCGTGGGCTGAGCGCAACGGCCTGCGCCTGGGGCTGCCAGCGCGTAGCTGTCTGCATCTGGCCAGTGCCGGGCAGGACCAGGCAGTGGCGCTGGAACACAGCGCGGCCTCTACCTGGCAGCTCGATGGCGAGCAACTGGTGCACGACCAGGAAGGCGTGCGCCGTCAGCACCTGGCGATACGCCGCGGTGGCACCTTGTACCTGCGCTGGGAGGGCGAGATGCACGCCATCGAAGCCTTCGACCCGATTGCCGAGGCTGAGGCCAGCCATAGCCACCAAGGTGGCCTGGGCGCGCCCATGAACGGCAGCATCGTGCGGGTGCTGGTCGAGCCGGGGCAGGTGGTGGAGGCCGGTACCGCGCTGGTGGTACTGGAGGCGATGAAGATGGAGCACAGCATTCGCGCACCGCATGCTGGGGCGGTGAAGGCGCTGTTCTGTCAGGAAGGGGATATGGTCAGCGAAGGGACGGTGCTGGTCGAATTGGTGGAATGATTCAAGGCGGGCCGGCTTGAGGCCTGGGGTGTCTATGCGATCGAGTGCCGCGCGGGCGGCGCTCGATCACATGGGCGCTACAAAAACCAGCAGTCAAAACGCCCCATGCACCCGCACGACCACGCCCAGAAACACGCAGCCCTCCTCGCACAACAGTGCCGGGTAGCTGCTGTTCAGCGCCTTCAGGTACAGCTGGCCACCCTCTTCGGCCAGCTCACGGAAAATCGCCTGCTTGCCCGGTTGGCGGGCGATGACCAAGCGCCCCGGCTCAGCCTCCACCCCTGGGTCCACCAGCATGCGCATGCCCTGCGGCACACTGCGGCCACTGGCGGCACTCATCGCATCGTTTTCAACGGTCAGCCAGAACGCCTTGCCCTGGGCCATGTAGTCCGTCTGCTCGTATGCAACAGGCTCCGCCAGCGCCTCTGCACCGAGTTCATCCCAACTCAGTACCGGGTAGCGGAAACACACGATGTATTGCATGAGATCCAGGTCGTCGTCGGCATCATCCACATCATAGATGCCTCGCACCTCGCCAACCTGCCCCACGATGCGCAGCCGTAAGCTGACATTGTAATGAGGCATGCCAAGCTCGATGAACGTTCGGTTCATCGACTCGATCTTCGGTTGTCGCCGCTTGTTCACCCAATGCCCTACGCTGCCTTGCGACACGCCAACGCGCTCGGCAAGCTGCTCTTGAGTAAGCCCTAGCTCCTCCATCCGGTCACGGACGAGGGCAATCCATTTATCCATATTCATCGCTGGCACGATACGGACTGCCTTCCGGCGCTCAATAAACATTCAGTATTATTTATCAGAAAGCGCGAAAATACTTTAGGTATTAGTATCGACCTGAACCCTTTCCCTATTGGCATTCGCAGGTATCAGGATGAAACCACCGCAAAACGACGAAACAGATCTCGACAGCGAAGCGGCCCGCCGCGCCCTCGACTACTACCTCAACCCCAACCCGACGCGCCCCAGTACCGAGAACAAGATCTGGACGCTCCACGAAGGCGTAAGCGGTGAGCAAGCCCAGGAGCACGCCATCGCCCTGCTCCGCTGCGCCGCCGCCACGGCGCAGGAAACCGCTGTCCATCAGCAAGGCACCCAGCGCGAGTTGACCTTCGCATTGATGCACATGATGGACATGGCGCGCGCACTGCTGGAGCACAAACGCACCGCGCAGACGGGTTTGTAGGTAACAAGGAAGGGAGATACGTGATGGCCGGGTAACGGCAAAGGCCCCGATTGCCGGGACAAGGAAGTGCATCGGTAAAACTATTTTACCGAATTAGCGAAAAATCATTTGACTGGCAAATGATAACGATTATTATTGCACTCAGCTGATCGCGAGATCTGCTGGATAACCTGGAGCTTAGGTCGCTCTCAGATTATCTCCTCATCAGGCTAATCACGGTTTTTGACCCGGCTTTTTGCCGGGTCTTTTTTTTGCTCTTCAGGCTAATGAAGATCGTGAGTGGCCGGCATGATAGCAAAAGTGTGTCAGACCGTGAACGCTCATTACAAAACTTTGCCGAATCAGCACTTGAGAATCAATCTCGTTTCACCTACGCTGATGAGGCATCAAGGAAGATGCCCCCACACCTCCCCTTTTGAGCAAGGAGCTGTCCATGACACGTCTGCTGCTGCCCCTTGAACACCCCACCGCCACTGCCGAGCACGCTGCCGAAGACGCCCTGCTGCATGCCCTGAAACGCCTGCCCCGACGCGTCCAGCAAGTGTTCCTGCTCAACCGTCTTGACCAACTGGATTTCGCCACCCTCTCTGCCCGGCTTGATTTGCCGTTGAGCAGCATCGAGCGCCATATGAACCAGGCGCTGCAGGCAGGCCGTTCGCGCCTAGATGTGCTGGCGAGCGTTGCCGGGCAATGGTACGTGCGCCTGCAGAGCCCCCACGTGACCGCGTGCGAGCGCATCGACTTTCGCCGCTGGCTGGATGCCGACCCGGCGAACTTGCAGGCGTTTCACGACACCGAGTTGCGCTGGCGCAGCCTGCTGGCCCCCGCCCGGCAACTTGGCCAGGACGGTTGGTACCGCCAAGGGCGCGCGGCGCTGTCGTTGGGGGGGTGTTCGATTGCAATGGGCCTAGGCGTTGCAGCGTTGCTGCTGTTTGGCTTTTGGGCCTGACCCCTGCTCAGTAACGGGCATCACCCAAACAGCTGCACCATCCCCCACACAGGCACAACCGCCGCCAAGCCGACGGCCAGCCGTGGCCAGTACGGCAGCAGCATCACCAGCAGCATCCCCGACAACGACATCGCGCCCAGCCAGGCCACCGGCCCCATGGCCCACCCCCAGGCTTGAGCGCACAACAGCAGGCTGACCAGCAACGCGAGCCATCCCGCGCCGCGCAACCCCACACGCAGCGCACGTGGGCAGGGCCGCTGCCATACCTGCTTGTAATGCCGTTCCAGGCCTTGGCACAGCCCGAGCATGCCGACGTAGGCGAACAACACGCCACCTGTGACCCACATCATCATGCGCCAGCCTCCACATTGCGCCCAGCTTTGGCCCGGATCGGCGCCGGTACCGCTTTGCCCACCCGCCACGCCACCAGCCCCAGCAAAACGCCCATCACCAAGGCACTGAGTACCACCCCCACGCGCATCGCATCCCCCACGCCGCCCAGTGCGCCCAAGCCGATGCACAGCACGGCCACCAGCAGCAGTTGCTCGACCCAAGCCCGCCGGGCCGGCCTGACGCCTGCATGCAACAGCGCCAACACCCACACACCGAAGAACGTACGCACTTCCCAGCTTTCCCGTTGCGCCAGCTCGACCGGCAGTACGCGGCTGGCCCACAGCAGGGCCACGCAGGCCAGCAGCAAGCCGCTGATGAAACCGACATTGCACACTTCGGCCACCCGGTACCAGCGCCGCGCCGAAGCCTGGGCCGTGCCGTTGCCATACTTGCGCCCACGCTTGACGCAGAACAGCACCAACCCACTGGCGATCATCACGCAACTGACCAGCCCACAGATGAAGTACAACCAGCGCATCGGGTAACCGCCAAACTGCGCGAAGTGCAGGCCGACCATCACCCGCTGGGTCAGGGGGGCCGCGCGCCATTGCGGTACATCGCTGAGCAGCTCGCCACTGACGCCATCGAAGACCATGGCCTGGCCTTTGGCGAGGGCGATGCGGTTACCCAGCTCGGGGCGGATTTCGATGCGCGCACCGGCCGTGTTTGGGTTGCGGATGTTGAGGCCGCCCAGCGGCCCCAGCCGAGCCTCGGCCTGGGCCAGCAAGGGTGCTACATCGACCAGTTGGCCCGGCTGCCTGGCCAGCTGCCGAGGCTGCTCCAGGCGGGCATTGCCCTGGGCATTGAAGTAGGCGCGGCTGTCGCCTTCGAACAGCGCATCGACCCCTGCCGGGATGTAGATGAGCATGAAGATCACCAGCCCGGTATAGGTGATCATCAGGTGGAACGGTAGCAACAGCACAGCGCTGGCATTGTGAAAGTCCAGCCACGAACGTTGGCCCTTGTTGGGCCGGAAGGTGAAGAACTCTTTGAAGATTTTCTTGTGGATCACGATGCCGGTGACCAATGCGGCCAGCATCACCAGCGCCAACGCACCAACCACGAAGATGCCCCAGTTGCGCGGCAGGTCGAGGGTGAAATGGAAGCGGAAAAAGAAGTTGCCGCCAACGCTGTCACGCACCTCGATGGCCTCGCCGGTTCGCGGGTCGAGCTGCACGCCACCGCCATGGCGACGGTCGCCGGTGGATACGCGCAACCCCGGCGAGCGTTCGGTCGGCAGGCTGATGCCCCAGTTGCCGGCCTGCGGTTCATGGGCCTGCAGGTAGGCAACGGCCCGTCGCGCGGCATCGGCCAGGGAAACCTCGGTAGCCGGGACCTCTGGCTGCATCCAGTGGTCGAGTTCCTTGTCGAACACCGCCAGGGTGCCGGTGACGAAGATGGCGAACAACAGCCAGCCGAAGATCAGCCCGGCCCAGGTATGCAGCCAGGCCATCGATTGTGTGAAGGTATTCTTCATGCCAGCCACCCCAATGCCTGCGGCCAGAAGCCGAGCAATGCCAGCGGTGCGGCGAGGGCCAAGGGTGCCCAGGCGCGCACGGCATCACGGCTGGCAAAGGCCCAGAGGATTGCGCCGGTGTAGAAGACGAACGCTGGCAGGGTCGCGACAATGACTGCATCGGCGGCTGAAAGCGGCAACAACCGGGCCAGACAGGCACTGGCGGCGTAGCTGAGCGCGTAGCCGCCAAACAGTGCGGCCGCGCTGCGGGAGAGGATCTGCAGCCAGGCGGGGGCTTGGATCATCGGGTGTCCCTCAAAGGTCATGATGGGGCGCGAAGCAAGGCCGCGCCTGCGTACAGGAGCGGCCTTGCCGGGGCGCCGGACCGATCGCAAAGGGCCGCACAGCGGCCCCAGGGATCAGAAGGTGATGTTCAACGAGGCAAACACCGCCCGACCCGGTTGGTTATAGGTATTGGCCCCCGAGCTGCTGGCATTGCCACCGCGCAGGATCTGTTTGTCGAACACGTTGTTCACCCCCACCCGCACGTCATAGTTGGCGTTGAATTTGTAGCCCGTGCTCACGTCCACTAAGCCGTAGGCTTCCACATCCTGCTGCGCATCCTGGTCGTAGCTTTCCTGGGTGCGGTAGTTGTAGGTCGGCGATTTCTGCTTGCCGAAGTACGTACCCGCGACCTGGAACGACAGCTTGTCGGTGGCGCGCCAGTCGAGGGTGGTATTGACCGTGTACTCCGGGATCACCGACAGCGGCTCGCCAGTCTCGCGGCTGTCGTTGTCGAGCATCCAGGTCAGGTTGGTGTTCCAGTCCAGGGTCGGGGTCAGCTCGATGAAGAAGTTGCCCTCAATACCTTCCACGCGCGCCTCGCCGGCGTTCTCCCACTGGGTCACGCGACGGCCGCTGTTGATGGTGTAGAGCACATCGGTGTCACCGATGATCTTGTTCTTGTAGTCGTTGCGGAAGTAGGTCGCGCTGGTACGCCAGGTGCCACGGTCGTACAGCAGGCCGATCTCCTTGTTGACGCTGATCTCGGGCTTGAGGTCGGCGTTGCCCTGCAGGTAGCAGCCACCGGAGTTGGTCTGCTGCACGCTGCAACCGTTACCCCGGCTGTAGAGCAGGTAATTGGGGTTGGACTGGTACAGGTTCGGCACCTTGTAGGCCCGGGCGATACCGCCCTTGAGCGACAGCGCCTCGGTCAGCTTGTGCGACAGGTTCAGGCTAGGGCTGAAGTTGTCGCCGAAGGTTTCGTGGTGGTCGAAGCGCAGGCCCGGGGTGACGGTGGTGTCGCCAACAATGATGTTGTCTTCGACGAACAGCGCGTAGCTCTTGGCGGTCATCTTCGAGTTGCTGCGATCGAAGCCGCTGATCGCGTCGTTGCCACCGCCGCTCGGGTCGAAACTCTGCGGGCGGAACGAGCCCTGATCGTTCAGCGACTCGTACAGGTACTCCCCCCCCAGGGTCAGCACATGTTCGGTGCTGCCCATCGCGAACGGCAGGTTCACTTCACTGCTCAGGCGTGTATTGCGCAGCCGCGACATGGCCGCGCCGCTGTCGTTGATCGCGCCTTCCGGGCCACCGGCCAGGCCTTCGTTGAGGCGCCAGTTGCGCACGTATTCATAGGCCAGGGTGGTCTTGCTGGTGCCCCAGGTGAAGTCGCCCAGGTGGGTCAGGTCGTAGGTGTTGCGTTGCATCACGTTGGTCTCGTGGCCATACAGGCTGGAGATCAGCTCGACATTGCTGCCACCGTTGCTGTTCATGGTGTCGCCGGCGTAGAGGTTGCCTTGGCGGCTGTAGCCGGCGCTGGCTTCGAGGCGGTGCTCATCGTTGAGCTTCCAGCTCAACAGGCCGTTGATGTCCTTGTTGCGCACGCCTTCGCGGCCAGCCGACAACGCACTGTTGGCATGGCTGGCGTTGATGTCCAGGTCGTCGGCATCGGTCTTGGCCAGGCCACCGTACAGGCGGAACCCAAGGTTTTCGGTGAGCCCGCCGCCCAGGTTGAAGTTGGCGCGGCGGCTGGCACCCTCAGCGCTGTCTTCGGGCATCTGCGTGTACAGGCTGACGCTGCCCTTGAGCTCATCGGTCGGGCGCTTGGTGATGATGTTGACCACCCCACCCATGGCGCCGGAGCCGTAACGCGCCGCCGCCGGCCCGCGCAGGATCTCGATGCGCTCGACCGCTTCAGCCGGCACCCAGTTGGTTTCGCCACGGGTGTCACGGTCGCCGTTCCAGCCGTAGCGCACGGCGTTACGGGCGCTGGAAGGCTTGCCGTCGATGAGGATCAAGGTGTTTTCCGGCCCCATGCCGCGCAGGTCGATCTGCCGGTTGTTGCCGCGCGCACCGCTGGCGCTGTTGCCGGTCAGGTTGACCCCGGGCTCGCGACGGATCAGCTCGGACAGGTCATTGCTCGGAGGGTGACGCTTGATGTCTTCTTCGGTGATGATCGACGAACCCAGTGCCTGCCGCGCCTCGCGCTCGGCGGTGACGAGGGTGTCCTGGATGACCAGGGTATTTTCAGCAGCCGGTACTTCCAGCACTTCACCCGTGCGTTGCTCTTCGGCGTGGGCTGCGGTCGCGACCATGGCCGGCGAGGCCAGCGCGACGAACGCCAGGGCCAGGCTGTTGGGTGAGGTTCTGGATTGCATCGGTACATCTCCTGCGGTTCATGAGCGAAAGGCACATCCTTGCCAGGCCGGAGAGCCCTCGCCCACCGCCCTCGCAAACACAATGTGGAGGTCAATAGGGGTGGTAAATATAGTGATTCTCAAATGAGTTTAAATCTTATTTACGAAACTTACATGTTTGTAACGGAACTTTGCTGAAACGCCCGAGCTTGCCCTACTCTGTGGCGGCCTCTTTGGCCCATCGAGACCTCGTCATGTCGATGCTGCTGGCGCTGCGCTTCTCGCCTGCCGCGACTCTGGCCTTCGTGATGGGCGCAGGTTTCATCGCCGACACCGCCAGCCTGCCGCTGGTGGTGTCGAACCTGGGGCTGCATGTGCTGGCGCGCAAAGGGGTCAGCATTGGCTGGGGGGATTACTTCAAGGTCGGGGTACTGCTGACGGTCCGGTGTTGCTGGTGACATTGGCGGCGTTGGCGGTGCGCTTGAGTATTTAGGTGCACCGGCGCTCTGCGGGCGCGCGGTTTACCCGCCACAACCCATCCACCTGCGTGGTAAAGCCTGCGCTCATCAACTCACGCCGCATCGCCCATTGCGCCGCCGCCGGCACCGCCGCACTGCGCAGCGTGCCCCTGCCCCAGCGCGCATTCACACCGTCGATCACGCTCATCACCCGCTCCGTCTGCAGCGTCTGCGACGGCGTAAACAAGTCGCCGGTGAACTCCCCGCGCCGGCACAACTGCAACAGCAACACCTCTGCCTTGCTGTAGCGAAAGCCCTGCCGATACACCCGGCCCACCGCCTCCAGGGCCATGCGCGTGAGCAGCCGCACGTCATCGGTAGGGTATGGCAACTGCACCACCACGCCATTGGCATACTTGGCTTCGTCCGGGTTGAACATGCCGGTACGGATGCTGACACGCATCTTGCTCGCCAGTGAACCCTGGCCACGCAGCTTCTCCGAGGCGCGCATCACGTAGGTGGCCACTGCTTCCTTGATGGGCGCCAGTTCGGTCAGGCGCTGGCCGAACATACGGCTGCAACAGATTTCCTGGCGTGGCGGATCGATGTCCTGCAGTTGCAGGCACGGCGTGCCGGCCAGTTCGCGCGCGGTCTTTTCCACCACCACGCTGAAGGTCTTGCGCAACAAGCCCGGCTCGGCGCGGGACAGGTCCCAGGCCGTGCGGATGCCCAAGCCCTGCAGGTGCGCGGTGAGGCGCTTGCCGATGCCCCAGACCTCGGACACGTCGCACTTTTTCAGCACCCACTCACGATGCGACGCAACCCGCAGGTCGACCACCCCGCCGCTGTGCACCGCCCAGCGCTTGGCCGCATGGTTGGCCAGCTTGGCCAGGGTCTTGGTGCCGGCGATGCCAACACCCACAGGAATGCCGGTGTGCTTGAGCACCCGCTCGCGAATGCAACGGCCAAGGTAGTCGAGGTCGCCAGGCACGCCGGCCAGGTCCGCGAAGGCTTCGTCGATGGAATACACCTCCAGTGCCGGGACCATGCCTTCGATTACCGTCATTACGCGCTGGCTCATGTCGCCGTACAGCGCGTAGTTGGATGAAAAAGCCACGACGCCATGGCGGTGCAGCAGCTCCTTCACCTGATAATACGGCTGGCCCATCTTCACCCACTGCTTGGCCTCGGCGCTGCGGGCGATGATGCAGCCGTCGTTGTTGCTCAACACGACGATGGGTGTGCGCAACAGATCGGGGCGGAACACACGCTCGCAACTGGCGTAGAAGCTGTTGCAATCGATCAGGGCGAAAACGGGAGCAGGATTCATCGGGCGGCAACACGAATACTGTATTTATATACAGTTAAACACACCGCTGCGCGGATGCTGCTACCCGCTCATCCGATTTGCATCTTGGGCCAGGGCTCCTACAGTTTCGAACGTAACCACAAGGCCGAGGCCAGCGATGCGCAGCGTCGAGAAACCCCAGCACATGGCCACCCGCCAAGGCCTTGCCGAAGATCCCACGCAGTGTGCGCCGGGGCTACCTTTTCAGGGCTTGGCCTGCTGCGCTGAACGGGCTGCGCCGCTATTTCAGGTCATGGCTGCGGACGCTGAACGTCACCACGCCCCAGATCGTCAACTCGTCGCCTTCGAGGATGTACCTCGGCGGGTAACGCGGATTCTCCGAGCGCAACGCCACCTGCCCGCCAATGCGGTGCAGCCGCTTGCACAGCGGCTCGCCATTGACCGCAGCGATCACGATCTGGCCATGCCGCGCTTCGAGGGAGCGGTCGACCAGCACCAGGTCGCCGTCGAAGATCCCGGCGCCCTGCATGCTGTCGCCGTCTATCCTGACCAGATACATGTGCGGGGCGCGCAGGTTGAACAGTTCGTCCAGCGAGATGGGCTGCTCCATGTGATCCGCCGCCGGTGACGGAAAGCCTGCCGGGATACGGAACAGATAACGTGGAACAACACCGCTACCGCAGGTGATGGGGCCCAGGATGGATGTCATGGTACGACCTTGAAATTAACTGTATATAGATACAGTATCGACCTGCTGAGTATCAGGTCAATTTCGGCGTAGGAAATTTCGACAAGTGGGGGTACATGCCATGTGCGGACGCTTCGCTCAATATCAGGGCCTGGCCGATTACCTGCGTGAACTGGACGCCGAACAGGACGTAATCAGCGGCTACGACAACCTGCCAATCGGACGCTACAACGTTGCCCCCGGCAGCCGGGTGCTGATCCTGCACAATGCCGAGCACGGCCTGCGCATCGACCCTTGCCACTGGGGCTGGGCACCTTTCTGGGCCACTCGCAAACACCCGGCCCCCATCAATGCGCGGGTCGAGACAGTGACCACCGGCAAGTTCTTCAAGGCCCTGTGGCCTCAGGGGCGGGCCTTGGTAATGGCGGATGGTTGGTACGAATGGGTGGCCGACCCGCACGATGCCAAGCGCAAGCAGCCCTATTACATCCGCCTGAAAAGCCGCGCGCCGATGTTCATGGCCGCGTTGGCCGAAGTGCACACGGGGCTGGCGCCCAACGAGGGCGATGGCTTCGTGATCATCACCGCCGCCAGTGATGAGGGAATGGTCGACATCCATGACCGCCGGCCTCTGGTGCTGGGGCCGGCGGACGCGCGCGCGTGGATTGACGCTGATGTGCCAGCCGCACAAGCCGAACGCCTGGCGCGGGAGCGATGCCTGCCGGTGGAGGCGTTCGAGTGGTTTGCGGTGGGCAAGGACGTAGGGAATGTGCGCAACGACGGTGCCGAGTTGATCGTGATGCAGCATACCGAGCACCAGCCCTGACGTCGTCTTGCCGTTATCCGCGTGTGCAATGTCGCTAAACCGGAACCTGCGCCGGGTGCTGCTCCTGTACTGACCACCCCCCATGCCCATCCACTTCCAGGCGGTGGGTGTGGAACGCCGCCAAGGTACTGCGGTGGCCGACACTGACCAGCAAGGTGTCTGGCATTTCGCTGCGCAACAGCGCATACAGCGCATGCTCCAGCCCTTCATCCATTGCCGAGGTGGACTCGTCGAGAAACACCACCTGGGGCTGGTTGAACAGCACGCGGGCAAACGCCAGGCGTTGCTGTTCACCGACCGAGAGTATGTGCGACCAGTCACAACTGACATCTAGGCGCTCGGCAAGGTGGGCCAGGTTGACTTGGCGCAAAGCCTGCTGCATGTGCGCTTCGTCCTCGGGCACGCTGGCCGAGGGGTAGGCGATGATGGTGCGCAGGTCACCCAACGGCAGGTAGGGCCGCTGCGACAGGAACAACGCCTGATGCCCCGTAGGCCGTTTCACCTCACCTTCGGCGTATGGCCAGAGGCCCGCCAGGGCGCGCAACAAGGTGGTTTTACCGCTACCCGACGGCCCTTTGATCAACAGCGCCTGACCGGCACGCAGGCTCAGGGCGAGGTCGGCGATCAGGTGATGGCCATCGGGGCGAAGCACCTGCAAACGGGTGATATCCAGGGCGTGCGCCTGTTCCTCGGTGTTGACGCGCGGCAGTGAACTGGCCTGCTCGTTGGCATCCAGGAAGCCGGTCAAACGATCGAGGGTGGCACGGTATTGGGCAAACGCATCGTAGGACTCACGGAAGAAAGACAACGAATCCTGCACTTGGCCAAATGCCTGGGAGGTCTGCATGACGTCACCCAGCTTGATCGCGCCACTGAAGAAGCGCGGCGCCTGGAGGATGAACGGGAACACCACGGCGACCTGGCTGATGCCCAGGTTGAAGCCGCTGAACTTGAGGTTTCGGAAGACCAATGCCCACGCGTTGACGATCAATGCGCCAAAGCGGCCCAACAACGTACCCCGCTCGACATCCGCGCCCTGGTAGAAGGCAATGTTCTCGGCATTTTCGCGCAGACGCATCAGGGCGTAACGGAAGTTGGCGGTGAGTTTTTCGTTGAGGAAGTTCAGGCGAATCAGCGGGCGCCCGAGACGAAAGGCGATCCAGGTGGCGACGATCACATACAGGTACACGGCAAAGACCATCGCCCGTGGTACCTCGTACCCCGCCACTTCAAGCGGCGCCGACAACCCCCAGAGGATGCCAGTGAAGGCTACCAGCGAGACCAGCGCGCTGACCGCGCCGAGCGCAAGCGACACCGAGTTGGTGACGAACGCGTTTACGTCCAGCTCGATACGTTGGTCAGGGTTATCTACCGGCTCAGCGAGGAACTGACTACGGTAATAGGCATCGCCATGCATCCAGTCGCGGGTCAAGCGCTCGGTGAGCCAGACTCGCCATTGAATGCTGAAAGCCTGTGTCACGTAGAACGTGAACAGCGAGCGCAATACGTGAATGGTCGCCAGCACCGTAAATACCCCAAGCAGGTACCAGAAGGCATTCTGGTCGAGGCCTTGCAGGGCACTGTAGAACCCGTTGTACCAGAATGAGAACAGCACGTTCAGGCGCACCGAGAACAGTGTCAGCACCAGTAGCAAGGCAAACACCAACAAAGGCCGCCAGCTGCGCCTGAAGCTGAAATATGCCCCGGCAAGCTGCCAGAACTGGCTGCCCCAGCGGGTATAGCGTACTGCCAGTGTGGCGGCTGCGGTGAAGCAGACCAAGGTGATGAACGAAGCAATTGCAAGCCAGCTCAGACTCTCTTGCAGGGCCTGGTGCCAGTTCATTTCCATGATGGGTATCCATGCTGAGTATTTCCGCGAGGGTAGCACTACCCCGCGATTAATCAGGCATAGATGACGCAGATTTCATTGTCGGGGGCCCGGCAGCGCGATAGAGAGTGCAAGCCGGAAAAGACAAAACCCCTACCTGCTTGCGCAGATAGGGGTTTTGCGAAATGAATCTTGACGATGACCTACTCTCACATGGGGAGACCCCACACTACCATCGGCGATGCATCGTTTCACTACTGAGTTCGG
>NZ_FYDW01000019.1:0-72628 GCF_900187555.1 Pseudomonas sp. Irchel s3f19
CGCTGAGCGAGAAGTGGATCAAGCGGCAGGCACATGTCAGCGTTAAAGATCTGGAGGCGTCGATCGAGTACTACCTGGAAACCTACAACCAGAACCCGAAGCCATTTCGGTGGCACAAGAAGGCCGATGACATCCTTGCCTCAGTCGCTCGCGCGGCGCGAGCGCTGGGCAAATGATTTTCAGTGGTATTTCTGAAACACCACACTAGAGCTACGCAGTCGCTCCAGAGGTAATGGTATGCTGCCGCATAAGCAGCAGGACCAATCACACCTAACGCCTCAGCATCGTCTACAGTTGCTCTGCGAACTTCTATCAATCCATGCTCTCCTGTGCCATCTCACCAATTCCAATAAATCGCCTGAGAGCTTACATACTTATGTATACGTCTGTTTTGGGGCGACAGCGGACGCCCGCAACCTATATCCTTATACTCATCTCCCGCGCTCATATGCTGGGGTTAATGAAGTGCGATCTACAGTTATTGGCCGATAACTCATTCTGCAACCTAAAAGCTGATATTGAGTGCCGTAGCTGCTAACTTTGCCAACTCAAGCCTGCTTCTTGGCTCGGCACCGTCTTCGAGCATCCAGGTTGCCGACAATCCTGTCCATGCGAGCACCCATTGCAACAACCTTCGGCGATCAATACCGGAAGCATCTGCGATGAGTGCTATACGTCGTGCGAAGCAGTCCGGTGCAAGCGCGCTTGCTTCGTCGGGATTGCAGAGAATATTGGCATAATCAAAGCCGCGCTCGCCGCATAACCCCTTGGGATCAATGGCAAGCCATCCAGCTTGGCCGAAATCAAGCACATTACCGTGATGGATATCGCCGTGAAGTACTGCGACATCGCGTGGAGCAGCCAAAAGCTCGCGTGCCGCCCCCGCACAGTGTTCAAGAATGCCGCAGTGAGTAGCTGCCGCACTCAATAGCGATTCGAACCATTGCACGAGCGGAACCAGTTCAGGGATGGGCTTGGGGCGCGGTATGTGGAGACGGGCTACTACCGCACAGAGGATGCGAATGGCTTCGTCATCCCGGCCACTATTGACCATCTGGATGAGCGTGGCCGAGCCTTGCGCGCGCTTCATCAGTAAAGCTTCACCCTCGTGGGCCAGCACAGGCGCCGCACCGTCGCCGGCCCACCAAGCCATGAGCTGGCTGCCTGCTTGTTCCTCCGGCTCTTGTGAGATTTTAAGCATGGCGGGTACATTGCCTTGGCGAACGGGTAGTAGATTGCCGTTCAGCGAGACGAAAGCATCACCGTCGATTGTCAGTCCCCATCGTTTCAGATACTGATCAAACATAGGTTCTTCAAATTTAACACTGTCCATAACTATTTTTCATTCGAGCTCTATAAGCGCAGGATAAGTCTCTCGGGATCATCCGTCAAAAGGACATTGCCAGCAATAAGTATGCATTGACCAGAGCTTCGCTAAGCTACTGGAATAATAATTCTTACTGGTTGTTTCCTGTCACGAAGGTCTGAACGGGGCGAATGCAGTTAGTCGCATTTGATCTGGGGCATTCATGCGCCGCATTTCAGGTTTTTCTGCATAAATGCATTCTGAAGCGTTACGCCCAGGCGGATCGGAAATCCTCGCCGCACGACATGAAAACCGTGCAGTTCAAAGAACGCTTCAGCCGTCTTGCTGACGTCTGAAGTGAGTTCATCAATGCCAAGTAACCTGGCTTCTTCATGGATACGGTTCATGAGTAAAGTGCCTATTCCTTGCCGAGGATGAGTACCCGACACAAAGAAATGGTCGATGTAACCGTTCGATTGAATGTCGGCATAGCCCACAATTTTCCCGTCTACCTCAGCCACGAACGGGCGGAGGTTTCGAAGGTGCTCCGCCCATAGCGTTTGATCAAGATCGGCAGGAGCCCAGGCATCGACTTGATCTCGAGTGTAATCGAGTGACGCGATGTCATGTATGGCAGAGTAAAAAACACGGAACAGCGCAATCTCATCCCCGATTCTGAATCGTCGAATTACCCTGTGCTCCTCTCAAGGCTTCTTCAAAAAGAGAGAGTTTGCCACACCAGCTGCATGGCTGACGCGCAAACCGAAATCAAGCATGCCTGAAAGGCCGTCCGTGCTAGCAGGCTGCAATGGGTCGAGAGAAGGCAATCGGCACCGGCTCCTATGGACCCAATATAGACAGTGGGTGGCCGCTGGTTGCTTCGAAGCTATTCAATGAGCATCATCTGGGCTCGACAAGGAGACGTCCCCATGCCCACACCAGTGCTTCATCTCATGTCTGGCAAGATTGCATCCGGCAAATCAACTTTGGCAAAAAGTTTGGCTACCGAACTGTCGGCGATTCTGCTAAGCGAGGATCATTGGCTCTCAAAGCTTTACCCAGACCTAATCAAGTCAGTAACCGATTACGTACGCTTCTCGCGTCAGATTAGAGATGTGGTGGGCCCGCTCGTCACTGATGTGTTGCGTGCCGGGGTGACAGTCGTCCTGGATTTCCCTGCCAACACTCTCCAGGATCGGCAATGGTTGCGGGGCCTGGCTGACGCGGCCGAGGTTGCCCATTGCGTTCACTACATCGAGGTACACGACGATGTCTGTCGAAGCAGATTGCATATTCGTAACCGCCGTGCCGAACATGAATTTGGTGCGACCGACGCAGAGTTTGATCTGATCACCAGCTACTTTCAGCCGCCCGATAAGGATGAGGGGCTCCAGATCGAAATCCATCGCATTTGACGAAGATATCTCCAGAAAAATTGGGTCGCCTAGAGTGTCCACTCCTAGCCGATAGCAGGCATCTGTGAACGGCCGCAATGGGTCGGAAGCGGTCATCTGCGACCGACCGCTATCGACCCAACGCTGACGTTCGATAACCGCCCCTAATACCTTTCCTCTTGGAACAACCCACTCACCCACTCGACAAATACCCTCACATTGGGTGACAGATGACGGCGATCTGGAAACAGCACGGAAACGGTCTTCGGCTCGACTGGAACATCCGGCAGAACCTCCACTACACGCCCGCTATCGATGTATCGCTGCAACGCCGGGCGCAGCCCCTGTACCATCCCGATCCCCGCCAGTGCGCAGTAGAGCAAAGCCTCGGCATTGTCGACGACGATGCCGCTGCGCATCTTTACGCTAATCATTTTACCGTTGGCCCTGAATCGCCAAGGCATGATCTGGCGGCGCTGCTCAACCATGAAGTTGACTGCCAGGTGCGCCTGCAGATCATCCAGCGTGCCGGGTAAACCATGTTTCTTTACGTAGGCGGGAGCCGCGCAGGTCACCAAAGCGACCTCGCCGATACGTTTGGCAACCAGGCTCGAATCATCCAGATCACCGAGCCGCACGGAACAATCGATGCCTTCCGCGATAAGGTCGTTCAAGTTGTCAGAGGTTGCCAGAGATATTTCCAGGCCAGGGTAGCGCTCCATGAACTCGGGCAGTCGCGGGATTATCACCGCGTGACCGAGTACGGTCTGCATGTCGATCCTGAGCTTGCCTCGCGGCGGACGAGTCGGCGAAAACCAGTCCAGTGTGTCCGCTAGTTCAGCGAGTAATTTCAGGCTGCGTTCGTAGAACTCATCGCCAGCGGGCGTGGTGTTTACTCTGCGCGTGGTGCGGTGTAACAGCTGCACTCCCAATTCGTGCTCGAGATTTTGGATGAGCTTGGAGAGTGCCGGGCGATGTACATTGAGTGCCTCGGCCGCTTTGGTGTAGCTGCCATGCTCAACCACCGCCACGAACATTTGCATGGCTTCAATCAGGTTCATCGCCATCTTCCAGTTACCTGTGCATTGGGACAGACGTACTCTGCACTGAGGACGATAGCGAAGCTAGGCTCCCTCTCTCAGACACCAAAACAAAGTAAGCCATCACTGCTTGGAAGCAAACAGCGATGGCGTACGACGCCAGTCTCACTGCCGCAGGATGTTATTTAGTCAACCACGACGACGATCTTGCCGATCTGCGAATTCGACTCCATTCGGCGGTGTGCTGCCGCAATTTCATTGAGCGGGAAGACTTGGTCGATGACGGGCTTGAGCTGACCACCTGCCAAGCCTTTGGCAACGAATGCCTTGGCATTGGCCAGCTTTTGAATATCTGTGGTGATTTCGAACAGCTCGTAGCCGCGCACGGTCAGGTGTTTGCCAAGAATGTCGAAGACGGGAACCGGGATATCGCGATGATCGAGAGCGCCGTACTGGAAGAAAATCCCGTTGTTGGCCATGGACTTGATCAGCTTGGTTGCCTCGGGGCCACCAACCGGATCGAAAACAATACGCGCACCTTTGCCCTCGGTGATCGCTGCCACCTCGGCAATCAGATCCTCTTCCTGGGTGGCGATGACATGTTTTGCACCTGCATGCAGCAACGCCTGACGCTTGGCACTTGTGCGGGTAAGGGCCACCGGGATGGCTCCCTGCATGTTGGCGATCTGGATCGCTGCCAGGCCGACACTGCTCGACGCAGCCGGGATAAGCACGGTTTCGCCAACCTGTAGATTGCCGTACTCAATCAGGGCGCCGTATGCAGTAACAAACATCATCCAGCTGGCCGCTGCCTCCACGAAACTGAGGTTGGACGGATGCTTGACGACAGCATGCGCAGGCGCATTGACCACCTCGCCATACATGCCGTAATCAGCGAAAGAGAATGCCGGCACGACGCTAACTACGTCACCGGGAACAAGGTCGCGGACGTCACTGCCAACCGCGCGTACAATGCCGGCCGCTTCATAGCCCAGCTTCGCTGGGAACTGGGGATCAATCACGTACTGCCCAGTGCGGTACATGATTTCTGCACGATTCAAACCGATAGCTTTTACTTCGATCTGAACCTCGCCGCTTTTCGGCGTGGGTACTGCGACTTCATCGAGGATCAGAACATCAGCGTCACCGGTACGGTGAAAGTGAACAACCTTGGGCATGGCACACCTCATTAACGACAAGAGATAACGGTTCCTTCTGGAAGGCTGTGTTGATCCTACCCACCCTCTTGCCTGCGATAGAGAGCTGATCGGCTCATAAATTGGTACTCAAGAAGAACCAATCCCTAGCTGATCGGCAAACAGAAAGGCACGGATCCGCGAAGCGCAGCCATAGGTCGAAAGCGCCCGCTCATATGGATAACGGCTATCGACCCAGAGCAGACCCTGGGTGCTGGGGCACTTCACAGCCCACCGCCGGCAAGCCCAGCCCCCACATGCACAGCGCAGGCGTGTAAGCGGCTTCCATGTCATGGACGGCAGGTCCTGCCACCTGCGTCATCGCTGATTCACAACGGAATCTATATGGAAGCCAAACTCCGCACCGGCGTACACGGTGGCTATTGCACGCTTGACTGGAACAGTGGATGCGACGTCAACTTGGGCACCTTCGTTCGCCAACTTCCTCACATCGTAATGGGCCACTATGTGGCAATCGCTTGGTCGGATAGCGCGCGATATACCCTTAGCGCTGCTGAGATTGGGTCTGACAACGCACAGCGACGGGCGAAACACGGCCGTCGCTATCCACCCCAAGGCGTCTACGGCCGAAGGTCGGGCGCAGGCTGGCGGAAACCGCGTGTCAGCCAGGTGAGGTAGACCACGCCAAGGGCAAGCCAGCAAAGCCCAATGACAATCGCGGTCGCACTTAGCTGGCTTACCAGGTAAAGGTTCACGCACATACCCAGCAGTGGAAACAACAGATAACTCACCAGCCCGAGGCGCTCGCGCCGGCGAGCGCGGTAGTAGTAGCAGATGACGCACAGGTTCACCGCAGTGAAGCCAAGGAAGGCGCCGAAGTTGATGAAGGAGGTCGCCATTTCGAGCGTGAGGTTCAAACCCAGCAACCCGATCACTGCGGTGAGCAACAGGTTGAAAACCGGCGCCCCGGTCTTGGGGTTGAGCGTGCCGAAAAACGTTTTGGGCAGTATGTCGGCCCGGCCCATGAAGTAAAGCAGGCGGCTGGTGCTGAGTTGCACGATGAGGCCTGAGGCGAACCCGGAGATGATCAAACCGAGGTTAAGCCAGTCCGCAAAGACCTGCCCGCCTACTTCGATGGACATGAGGTAGGCCGCCGTCTGGGCATCTTCGAATACGCCACCGGGATGGACCAGCTGCATGATGTACGCGACCAGCGCAAACAGCAGGCCTGCCGTCGCCATCACCAGCACCACGGCGCGCGGGATGTTGCGCTTGGCGTCGCGCGTTTCCTCGGCCATGGTGGTGACCGCATCGAAGCCCAGATAGGAATAGGCCGCCACGGCTGCCGCTGCCGATACACCCATGAAGGTGCTGCTGGCGTTCCACAGGGGCGCGGTCAGGGACACCGGAGCCTGATGCAACAGGTGGATCAGGCACAACACCACAAACAGCAACACCAGGGCGAGGCCCAGCCCTGTCAGCAACTTGTTTGTGCGATCGGCAAGGCTGAGCCCCAGGACATTTACCAGCGTGGTCAGCCCGATATTGACCAACATCCACCCCCAGAACGGTATGCCAGGGAATTGCACATGGAGAAATACCGACTGCACCAACCAGGCGACCATGGGCATGAACAGGTAGTCCAGCAACACCAGCCAGCCCACCAGAAACCCTAACTGGCCGCCCAGCATTTGCCGGGCGTAGAAGTAGGCGGACCCGGAAACCGGAAACAGCCTGGCCATCTTGGCGTAGCTCAATGCCGACAACAGCATGGCGCCGGTGGCCAACAGGAAGGCGCTAGGCGCTGTGCCGGCGCTGCCCTGGGCAATGACACCAAAAATCACCAGCACCAGGCTAGGCGCCATGTAGGCCAGGCCGAAGAGCACCACCGAGGTCAGGCTGAGGCTGGCGGTCAATTTGACGGGATTATCGGCCATGTCAAAACTCCCTTTCAGTCATGAACGGGGGGACGGCGTAGAGGGGTGCCTTGCGGCCCACGGAAGCTGCATTGATCACGGTGGTGTTCCTGTTGGTGATGAAGCAGATGCGGCCGGTCCGGGCCGCATCCGCTTTCAGGTTTGGTTCAATAGCGGTACGAGACGAACATCTCGAATGCACTGAAATCGTCGTTGCCGTAGGTTTCGCGGGCGGCGGCAAGGGGCTTGACCCAGCTGTAGGACACGCTGGTGTAAACGCTGGCTGTGGGTGTCCATTCGACGAACAGCACGTTTTCGTCGGCGAAGCGTCGATCGCTGACGGCCCCACCGTTGAGCACTTTTTCATCCAGGTTGAACTGGTAATGAATGCCGCCCAGGTTCAGCGTGGGAGTCAGGTGCGTGCGTAGTGCCCACTGGCTTACGCGTTCGTTGCTGTTGAACAGCAGATAGTTACCGACGACGTCGCCAATCAACCAGGTACCCCAGTCGACATAGCCTTTACTAAGCGGGTCCCAGGCCTGCTGTTTGCCATCGCTCGGGTCGTCGTCGCCTGAGAAGGCGGCATAGCGATAGCTCAGCAATGGCTGCAGGGGCACGGAAGAAAAGGCATAGTCGGCCTGGGCATACCAAGCGCTGGCGTCGTAGTCGACACCGGCACCCGCGCCGCGCTGGACGGCATACTCGCCGTGCAGCGTGAGGTCGTCGACAAACGGCACCTTGCCTTGCAGCGCGCGCAGGTTGTACACCTGCATGCCGTCACGCGGGGTCAACCTGTCGGCTTCGTGCGACAGGGCGTCGACCTTCATCGCCATGGCGCCCAGGGTTACCGTACCGACCAGGTCGTAGTCGATATTCAGGCCGTTCATGCGAAAGTCACCCAGGTCATCATCCGTGCGCAAGCTGAATGCCTGGGCGCTGAGCGGGCCGTGGCTGTAGCCCAGAAGCGCAGCGTCGCGAAACGCAGTCCGTGGGCCAATCCAGTAGGCGGCATCGTCGAGCACGTCGAGGTTGCCGTCCATGACGATGAAACCGGTGCCGACCTTGTAGTCCTGGCGCCCGGCGCTGAACGACCAGTCCCCTTTGCGCACGCCGCCGTAAAAGGCTTCGATGGCCAGCCCATGATCGGAGCTGCGGGTGTAGCCGCCCGCATCGCCGTCGCCAAAGGTTGCAGCCCCCACCGAAGACGCGCCGCCGAACACTTCCAGTTCGGGGCTGATCTGATAGCGCAGGGTTGCGCCGGGCTTCAGGTACATCTCCTGCCAGACAGCCCGCTCGCCGGTATTGCGGCCACTGCGCAGGTCCACGCGCCCGGCACCGAAATTGACGTTGCGGGCGCTGATGCTGGCTATGCCTGCGGCCAGCGTCGCTTCCCCTGTAACGTCGCCAGCTTCGAAGGTATACCCGGCAAAGGCGCACGGGCTGAGTAAGGCGCCAAGCGCCGAAAGCGCCCGTGCCGGGGTGATGAAGAACATGCTGAGTACTCCCGATTCTTGTTGTTGTAATGACAAACCCGGTGCCTCGCGCGCGCACTGCCCCCTGGGCCTGAAGGCCCGGCGCGAGATAGAGGGGTGCGTGGCGGGATTGGCCCCGTTGCGGGGCGGCCCGTCAGCCGAAGCCTGGGTCTCGATGGACTTCCTGGCCTTCGAGCAGGGTGAGCAGCACTTGGGTCTGGGCGATCTCGCCGGGCGCGATCTCAAACAGGTTGCGGTCAAGCACGATCAGGTCCGCGTACTTGCCGACGCTGAGGCTGCCGGTACTGTCATCCCGCCAGGCGGCGTGGGCCGCATTGAGCGTATAGCCACGCAGTGCATCTTCAATGCTGATGCGGTGATGCGGGTTGTGCACCGGGTCGTCGGGGCCGGCATCGAGTGCCTGGCGGGTGACCGCAGATTGCAGGATCTGGAAGGGGTCATAGGTGCTCACGCCCCAGTCGCTGCTCATCATGCACGTCACGCCTTTGCGTACGAACTCACCGATGGGGAAGATCCATTGGCTGCGTTGCTCGCCCAGCATGGCGTGGGCGATGGCGTCGGCTTCAGGTTGCGGCTGCGCCCACAAAGGCTGGAAGTTGGCCAGGATGCCCAGGGTGGTGAAGCGGGGAATGTCGACCGGGGCCACCACCTGCAGGTGGGCGAGTTGGTGGCGCGAATCCCATTGGCCATTCTGTTGGCGGGCGTGGTCAATGCCATCCACCGCAGCACGCACCGCACCGTCGCCGATGGTGTGTACGTGCAACTGGAACCTCTCCCGGTCGAAGGCTGCGAAGTACTCGTTGATCTGCGCCTGGGTGAACATCAACTCGGCGTTGCCACCGGTGTCGTTTCGCGGCTCCAGAAACACTGCCGTACCGCTTTCCAGCACGCCGTCGAGGAAGAACTTGGCCGAGTGCATGCTTACTCGGTCGCCCTGGTAGGTGTTGCGCAGGTCCTGGAGTTCGCGAAGCTGCTCGTCCAGTGGCTTGTGCGCGAAGACCTTGGAGGTGGCACGAACGCGCAGGGTCAGGTCACCGCGCTCATAGGACGCCTGGTAGTTTTTCATGTAGTTGCGGTTGACCATGGCATCCAGCACGCCCGTGATGCCCCGGCGGTTGAATGCCTTGCTGAAGTGCTGCATGGCCTCGAGGTATTCCTCGTCAGTGTACCCGGGGGCGATACGATTCATTGCCCAGATCGCATCCTCCAACAGCCACCCCTTGGGCGTACCGTCGGCGTTGCGCACATAACTGCCGTTCTGCGGCTCAGGGCTTCCTGCGCGCACACCGGCCACCCCGAACGCAGCGCTGTTGGCCCAGCCATTGTGGTAGTCGTTGGCAAGCATGAGTGCCGGGCGCCCGCCCGTCACACTGTCGAGTAGCTCTTTGGTGAGCACGTCCGGGCTGAACAGGCTGGAGGAAAAGCCGACGCCCCGAATCCACGCCTTGTCGGGGTGGCGTTCGGCGAACGCGCGGATACAACTCAGCAGTTCATCAAGAGTACTCGCGGCGTATAGCGAGGCATTGTGATAGAGGTCGGCGCTGCTGAGCTGAAAGTGCACGTGGGTGTCTTGCAGGCCAGGCAACATCAGCCGCCCTTGTGCGTTGATGCGGCGCGTATCGGCGCCCGCCATGCGTTCGATATCGCCGTTGGCGCCCACGGCGACGATACGCCCCTGGTGCACGGCGATGGCCTGGGCCCTGGGCAGGTTAGGGTCCATGGTGTGGATGTCAGCGTGGGTAATGATCAAGTCTGCAGAGAGAGTCATGCGTACTCCGGTCAAGCGGATTTTTGTTATGCGAAGGGTCAGGTGCGACCATCAAGTACCGCTCTTTACCTTGCTCCAGAGCCGGGTGCGCACGCGCTCCAGTTTGAGCGGCAACGTTTCGAGCGGGTACAGCGTGGCCATGACGTCCTTCGGCGGGTATACCGCCGGGTTGTCGCGCAACTGCGGATTGATGAAGGCCGTGGCGTCCTTGTTGCCATTGGGGTAGCCGAGGTAGTCGGAGCTTTTGGCGATCACTTGCGGGCGCAGCATGTAGTTGATGAAGTCATAACCTTGCTGCGGGTGCGGTGCATCCTTGAGCAACACCATGTTTTCGAACCAGACCGGCGCGCCCTCCTTCGGAATGCTGTAGGCCAGCTTGACGCCGTTGTTGGCGTGGTCTGCCGTGACCTTGGCGTTGTACACCGAGCCGCCCCAGCCAACCACGGCACAGATGTCGCCATTGGCCAGGTCGGTGGTGAATTTCGAGGAATCGAAATAGCGGATGTACGGGCGGACTTTGAGCAGCAACGCTTCAGCCTTGCGGTAGTCTTCAGGCTCCTTGCTGTTCGGTGGCAGCCCCAGGTAACTCAGCGCAATAGGCACGATCTCCACGGGCGCATCCAGCATCGCCACGCCGCATTTGCTGAGCTTCGCGATGTTCTCTTCTTTGAATATCAGGTCCCAGGAGTCCACCGGCGCGTTCGTACCCAGCAGTTGCCGGACCTTGACCTGGTCATAGCCAATGCCCGTCGTGCCCCACATGTAGGGAACGGCGTAGCGGTTGCCCGGGTCGTTGCCTTGCTGTTTTTCCAGGATTTCCGGGGCCAGGTGCGTCCAGTTGCCCAGGCGTTCACGGTCTAGCGCCTGTATCACTCCAGCCTTGACCAGGCTGGGCAAGAGGTCGTCGGGTACCATCACCACGTCATAACCCGTGCGCCCGGCCATCAACTTGCTTTGCATCACTTCGGCATTGTCGAAGGCGTCCCAGATCAGCGAAATACCCGTATCTGCCTGGAATTCCTTGGGGGTTTCCGGTGCCAGAAAGTCGGACCAGTTATACAGGTGCACGCGGGCAGGCTCCGCGCGGGCAACGTTCAAGGTGGTGCCGAGCAGTGCGATGAGACCGAACCTGAGTAAAGGGTGAAGCTTCATGGAAGGCTCCTGGCGGAGTGCCGGCTGGCGACCGTGCAGTCCGCTGACTGTCGCTGGATTATTGTTATCGTTGGCGCGAGCCCGGTGGTGCTGGGCACGTCAAGCCTTGCTCAGGGAATCAGCAGTTCGCGTCGGCCATCGGCATGTTCGATGCGCTCACCGGGCAGCTGGAAGCGCTGGTCTGCCTGGTAGTGGTAGAGCGCACGGGCATCGGCCAGTTGAGTCATGTCCAACTCGATGACATGCCGGCACTCCTGGCGCCCGCTTTCCAGCAACACCTGCCCGAACGGGTCGACCACCGCACTGCCACCGGCGAACACGGTATTGTCCTCACCCTCCCCGACCCGGTTTACGACCACGGCAAACACCTGGTTTTCCTGCGCACGGGCGGTGACCGAGGTGCGGTGCACGTGGCCATAGGGTTCCATGTTGCCATCGGTGACCAGGATCAGCTCGGCGCCCAGGGCCGCCACAGCCCGGGCGGTTTCCGGGAACTCGGTGTCGTAGCAGATCAGCAGGCCGATGCGCACGCCCCGCCACGCCACGGTGCCATAGCGGTCGCCGGGCAACACCAGCCCGGGTTCGGAAACCCAGAGGTGGGTCTTGCGGTAACCGAGCTGCACTCCTTCGGGGGTGATGAACAGTGTCGTGTTGTAGTACTGCCCACCGTCGTTCTCGATCAGCCCCACGACCACCGCTACCTGGCGCTCATGCGCGGCCTGCTGGATGGCCAGGATACTGGGGCTGTCGAGGGTCAAGGCTTGTTCGGCAATGTTCTGCTGGTTCAGAAAGCCGGTGACCTGTGCTTCGGGAAAAACGATGATATCGACGCCTGGCGCGCAGTGGGCGATGGCGTCCAGGGTACGTCGCAGATTGTAGGCGGTGTCGCCATCGCGCCCCGCCAGTTGTACCAGTTCGAGCTTCATATTCGGACCTTGTTATCGGGCTGATTCCCGGTCAGGAAATAAGTGACTTTTGCAAAAGGTCGATGCAATTATGCGTTTTTTCAGCCTGTTTCCAATCACGTCGAGTGGTTAACCCCAGGGGGTAGATGCATGACACCAACGCTCCAGGACATGGCCTGGCATCGCGCTGCCGGCCACGTGATCGAACACCTGGACAAGGCTGATTTCTGGCGAACCTTGAGCCGCTTGATAGGCGAATACGTACCGATCGATAACTGGGCGGTGCTGTTGTTCAGCGAGGGTTGCCCGTTTGTATTCGCTGAAAGCCCGTATGAGGGAGAAGGCCCCGACCCGCTGTTTCATGACTACATCAAGGGCATGTACCTACTCGACCCTTTCTACATCGCCAACCGCGAGCAACCGGCCACCGGGCTGTTCCGCCTGGCGGACGTGGCGCCGGAGCGCTTCAGGGACACCGAATACCACCAGCGCTACTTCAACCATTATGTGAAACAGGACGAACTGCACTACAACGTGCGGCTCGATGAGGTGCGCAGCCTGTGCCTGTCCCTGGGCAGCCGGCACCTGTTCACGCCGGAGCAGGTTTCGCTGCTGGAGATGATTCGCCCGTGGGTCGTGGGCCTGATGCGCCAACGCATGTTTTTCGAGGCGGCGATGCCTGAAAGCGCGCCACGCCAGGCACCTCGCTGGCAAGCCAACCTAGAAGAGGCCATGGTGCGCCTCGGCACGCCGCTGACCGCCAGGGAGCTGGATGTGATCCGCCTGATCCTCAGCGGCTGCTCGAACAAGGAAGTGGCCAGCAAGCTGGGGATCTCGGCCGAAACCGTCAAGGTGCACCGCCGGCATGTCTACGCGAAGTTGAATGTAAAATCGCCGCAAGAACTGTTTGCGCTGTTCCACAAGGCACAGGTTGAAAACGCTTGAACGGGAGCTGGCACGCCACAGGTGCACGGCCCCTGACAGGTAGAATCTGCCGAGCCGGTCATGGCGCATTCACGGAAACAACAGCGATTCATCCTGTTTGGGCTGCTCCCAAGCGCTTTATGGAATATCCTTGCACCACGCAATCAACTTCGAAGCAGTGAATTGAACGATGGGTTTTGAACAACTAGCTGAGCTACGTGACCGCCTCAGGTCGGAAAAACAACAGGTCAAGGCCGATAGCGCGAAACACCCCAAGCGCAAGCCTTCCCCGCAGGCGAAGCCTCGTGCCCAGGATCCGGCGGTGGAAGCGATCTGGCCATTGCAGAAGCATTTTCCATTGGCCTTCCCTGTCAACCCTGCCCCCAAGGTGCCGCTCAAGGAGGGTATTTTCAAGGATGCCGAGCAACACCTGGAGCTGCTGGGTCTGACCCGCGAGCAGCTTAAGCTGGGCATCTCTACCTGGTGTCGCGGAGCTCGATACTGGGCAAGCATGGTGGAGGGTGCGCCGCGTTTGGACTTGAGTGGACAACCCTCTGGCACCGTGACCGCCGCACAGGCGCTGCACGCGAAGCAACAAGCTTCGCGGCAACGCAGCCAGGGCCGACGTGATCGTATGAAGCCAAAAGCGAGCGCCCCGGCCACTGCCGCCGATACCACAGCGCAACAGACTACAGACTGAGTTCAGTCGCGCTCAGCCCGGTCAGGCGGCTCTCTTTGCCTGCTGTTCCAGGTGCACCTGCAATGTCGGATCGATTTGCAGTGCGCCGGCCAGCTCGTCAAGGTAGGCCCGCTCTGCGGGCTGCTGGTCATCCACCAGCATCACACTGGCCAAGTACATTTCCGCGGCCATGGCCGGGTCCTGAGCCGACTGTGCCACTTCTGCAGCATCGAGTGGCTTGCTGACTTCCTCATCCAGCCATTGCTGCAGCTGCGGGTCGCTGGTGTGACGTTTGATTTCGGCGTAGATCAACTGTTGTTCTTGCTCGTCGATGCGACCGTCGGCCTTGGCTGCCGCAATCAGCGCGCGCAAGATCGCATGGCTGTGGTCTTCGGCCTCGGGGCCGCTCAATTGATCCACAGTGCGCACAGCTTGTTGCGGAGCGGCCGCCTGGCTGCGCTGCCAGCTTTGATAGGCCTGGTAAGCCATCATGCCCAACGACGCCAGGGCCGCATAATTGACGCCACCTGCGGAGCGCCCTTGGCTATTGCCGCCCGCGCTGCTGCCCCCACGGCCACCCAACAGGCCGCCCAGTAAACCACCCAGGCCACCGCCGCCGTCCGTTGCATTGCCGCCGCCAAGCAAACCGCCCAGCAAACCACCCAGGCCGTCTTGCGACGACATGCTGCCACTGCCTTGTTGCGCCCGTGAGCCCTGCCCGGCGCGAAGTAACTGTTCGAGTAAATCACTAGTGTTCATGGCACCGCCCTCGGTCGGTAGTCGTTGCCCAACCCAGCAACGATAGCCCCCTCAAGGTGATCCGCCATGACCGTTTGGCCGACGGGTGGCCTGGGGAGTACCGAGCAGTCAGGTAGACTGCGCTGCTTGCGTCAACCTCTGCATCACCTGCGCAACCATCTGCTCAGCACTACTCACGCCATCCACCCGTAAAACCGCAGACGTCCGCGCCGCCAACCACGCCTCATGCCACGCCCGGTTGCGGCCAGAAAAGCTCGGGTCGTCATACTGCGAAGCCCATTCGCGGAAGGCCACATGGATCGCGTGCATGTCACCGCCCGGTGCAATCCGCTCGCCAAAGCGCGCCTTTTCACGTGCGGCCAGCCGCTCAAGGCGAACCGGCGTTGGTGTGACAACGAACACCGTAAGGTCTACAGTGGCAACCAGCGCATCGCCCCAGCCCAGGCACGAACCGGTCAGCACCCAATCGTCGCCACCCAGCCTTTGCTGCAACAAAGCCACGCGCTCATCGACAGGCCGCTTGGTGGTAAATTGAGGGTTGGTGGGCATCCAGTAAAAATCGTCGACATCGACATGCTGCAAGCCGAGCTGCCTTGCGAGGTTTTGACCCAGCGTGGTCACACCGGCGCACGATGCCCCTGTAATGTAGATACGCAATTTATCCTCCATGAATGCAAGCCGAATTCGGGGCCGCACCATACACCATAGCCCTCGGCAGCAAACAGCAGGCGCTCTGCACTGGGCGTCTTATCGATCGTACTGATGATTACTATCGAGCCGCGCGCCTGTGTGGTGGCGCCAACCCCCTCGTATAATCGCCTTCAATTTTCGCCCTCTCCTCGCCTGCTGCAGGCGACATCCCCCTTGGAACCCAGCATCATGCCAAGCGACAGCCAGGCCCCTAGCGGCCTTCCCGAACATAACCAACAAAGCGTCAAACAGCAGTGGCTGGCGATTCTTTCGGTCGCCGTGGGTGCCTTCGCCCTGGTCACCAGTGAGTTTCTGCCGGTGGGCGTGCTCAACGACGTTGCCAGCGACCTCGGCATCAGCGCAGGCCAGGCCGGCCTGATGGTGACCCTGCCCGGCATCATGGCCGCCCTCGCCGCCCCTTTGCTGTCGGTGGGCATTGGCGCCATGGACCGCCGTTACCTGCTGATCGGCCTGACGCTGATCATGATCATCGCCAACGCGGTGGTGGCCTACGCCAGTGACTTCAGCCTGCTGCTGTTCGGCCGCGTCCTGCTGGGCGTCAGCATCGGCGGTTTCTGGGCCACGGCCATTGCCCTCAGCGGCCGCCTGGCACCCAAAGGCGTGGGCGTTGCCCAGGCCACCTCGATCATCATGGTCGGGGTAACCCTGGCCACCGTGCTGGGCGTGCCCGTGGGCACCTGGCTGAGTGGCCTGATGGGCTGGCGCATGACCTTCCTGGTTACCGCGCTGGTGGGCGTGCCGGTGCTGCTGGCGCAGGTCCTGCTGCTACCGCGGCTCAACCCGGACAAGGCCATCCGCATCAGTGACCTGCCGGCCCTGTTCATCAACCCGCAAGCGCGGGTTGGGTTGATTGCGGTATTGCTGATTGGCCTGGCGCACTTTGCCGCGTACACCTATGTGGCACCCTTCTTCAAACAGAACGCCGGCTTCGATGGGCCGACGATTGGCTCGCTGCTGTTGCTGTATGGCGTGGCAGGGGTAATCGGCAACATCTTCGCCGGCTTCGCCGCCAACCGCAGCGTGCGCCACACCCTGATGCTGGTGGCCGTGATGATTGGCGTCAGCACCGCCCTGTTCCCCCACTTCGCCACGGGCATGACCGGCGCTGCAATGTTGATCGCACTGTGGGGCTTCGCCTTCGGCGCCTTCCCGGCGTGTGCCAGTATCTGGATGTTTGTGGTCGCGCCCAAGGATGTCGAACGCGGCATGCCCCTGTTCGTGGCGATGTTCCAGGTGATTATTGCGCTGGGCTCGTTCTTTGGCGGGCAGATCGTCGACCAGTTGGGCAGCTCGGTGCTGTTGAGCCTGGCCACGGTGCTGGTGGGCTGCGGCTTTGTCACGGTGCTGGTGTTGGGGCGTAGCGTCACTAACCGATTGGCCGTTCAGCCCTGCTGACAGGCCGCAGTAAAAAACCGGCATCAATCCGCGAGCGGGTACTCACCCGCTCCGGTTCAACTGGGGCAACCTGCCGCTGGTCGACAGCACGGGCGATGGAGCGCCGCGCAACGTGACGGCGTCGGTGACCTGGAAGTATTGATCGGGGGTTTGCTTTTCAGTGATGAATAATCAGATTTAACCCCTTCCTTGTAGGCCTTTTCCCAAACATACTCCTGCCGCCTTTTTTCCGTTGCGGCCGCTCAGGCACCGCTCTAGTCTCGGCCTGTCGCTGCAAAGAGCGATCGGCTTTGACAGGCCGCGACGGTACATGGCACAGCTCGTCCTTATGGCGGCTGTACGTGCGGGCACGCTTGCGTGCGCCGGAACTTGCTATGTCCGCCGGTCTGTCAACCCACGTCCAGCTGCCACCCTTCTGTTTGACAGCAGGCAGGTGACCGCATCTCTAAAAGGACGTAGTCATGCTCAAGATCGTTCCCGATCCACCCCACAACCACCACTCTCTCGAAGACACCCTCATCCAGGCTGCGGACTACGCGTTGTGCGCACAGACCGTGGCCCACCAGGCGATTCTGCTGCAGCCCAAATCACCCGTGTCGATCCTGATGATGACGACCATGCATGAGCTGGAGGCGCTGCGTGTGCTGCTTGAGTCGGCGTTGATTCAGGTGCAGATGCCTGCCGAGCCGCGTACTCAGCATTAATGCCTATTGATGTGATGTGTTGCCTGGTCTGGCCTCTTCGCGGGGCAAGCCCGCTACCACAAGTACACATCAGGCTCGAGTCTGTGGTGATCCTGTGGGAGCGGGCTTGCCCCGCGAAAAGGCCAGACCAGGCTGCAAAACTTCAGCGCATTGGCCAAGCCGCTGATGGACGACGCGGAACTGGGCATGATGCATTGAGGCCCGTGTAGACTAGTGTGGTGTTTCAGAATACCAATGAAAATTACGTGCCCAAGGCCTGTCCTGGACGGATGACAGGGGCCAGAATGGCCTCGGCTTTTTAATGGGGGTGGATGCCTGGAGATTGTATATGGGGCCACCAGGTGCCTGGCTTGGCATTTTCAGCGCCTATCAGATCGAGCGCCGCCCCACCTCCAAACCCAAGACAGGCGCCTAGCCACCATCACCCTATCTCCCGACAAGCACATAGCGGCCCCACATTGGATAACCTCAAGCACAAAGCGGCCAATGATTCAGAGCGGGTTCCAGAAATGCTTCAACAGTCTCAGGCCCTGTGGGAGCAATACGCCGAGGCGGAATGCAATGGGTGATACGAACAGAGTATCGCTGGGACTATTCGGGGTTTCGTTTCGCAATATTGCAGATACCGCATGGCCCTCCAGCGCCTGACTGAATTGGACGAATGGTGAGTGGTCAGATTTTTTACCGTACAAGGATGTCACGATCATCGCCACCGCCATCATGAAGATGGCTAAAGCCCCTGTGAAATCAATTCAGTACCCCTCGATCAGGCCCCAACCTAGAATACGTCTCAACTAGAGAGCCTATAAATATTCGAGTGGGACAGCCGACCATGACGAACACAGATTTCAACTTTTCCATCAAGACCATTCGTTTCGACGAACATTATCACCCCGCCGAAAACACACGCCTCACGACCAACTTCGCCAATCTGGCGAGGGGCGCGAGCCGCCAGGAAAACTTGCGCAACACCCTGGGGATGATCGACAACCGCTTCAACGCCCTGGCGCATTGGGACAACCCAAAAGGCGACCGTTACAGCGTCGAGCTTGAGATAATTTCCGTCGCGATGACGATCGATGCTGAACGCAGCGATCACGCCCTGCCCTTGATTGAAATATTGAAAACCCACATCGTCGACCGAAAAACCGGCGAGCGCATCGCCGGCATGGTGGGGAATAATTTTTCGTCCTACGTGCGCGATTACGACTTCAGCGTACTGCTACTGGGGCACAACAAGAACCAGCCAGCGTTCAGCACACCTGAGCATTTTGGCGAGCTGCATGGCAAGCTGTTCAAGCGCTTCGTGAACTCCGCCACCTACAAACAGCACTTTGACAAGCCCCCGGTCATCTGCCTGAGCGTGTCGAGCAGCAAAACTTACCATCGCACTGAAAACCAGCACCCGGTGCTGGGCTTTGAATACCAGCAAGATGAATATTCCTTGACCGATGAATACTTCGGGAAGATGGGATTGAAAGTGCGTTACTTCATGCCTGCGAACAGCGCTGCGCCGTTGGCTTTCTATTTTTGCGGCGATTTGCTCAGTGACTACAGCAACCTTGAGCTGATCAGCACCATCAGCACCATGGATACCTTCCAGAAAATCTACCGCCCCGAAATCTACAATGCCAACTCGGTGGCAGGAAAGTCCTACCAGCCCAGCTTGAAGCACGAAGATTATTCGCTGACACGCATTGTTTATGATCGGGAAGAACGTAGCCGGCTGGCTATTGAACAGGGACGATTTGTCGAAGAGCACTTCATCAAACCTTACCACGCCATGCTTGAGCAGTGGTCCGCCCACTACGCTTCCTGACTTACGCAAATACAAGGTCTTCTTTCATGAAAAAGCTGTTACCCACGTCGACTGCCGGCAGTTTGCCTAAACCCTCTTGGCTCGCACAACCCGAGACACTTTGGTCCCCCTGGAAGTTGCAGGACGAGGCGTTGACCGAAGGCAAACAGGATGCACTGCGCCTGTCATTGCAAGAGCAGCAACACGCCGGCATTGATATCGTCAGTGATGGCGAGCAAACGCGCCAACACTTTGTGACGACCTTCATCGAGCACCTCAGCGGCGTTGATTTCGAGAAACGTGAAACCGTGCGCATCCGCGATCGCTACGACGCAAGCGTACCGACGGTGGTGGGTGCTGTCGCTCGGCAAAAGCCAGTGTTTGTAGAAGATGCCAAGTTTTTGCGTCAGCAAACCCGGCAGCCCATCAAATGGGCGCTGCCAGGCCCCATGACCATGATCGATACGCTGTACGACAACCATTACAAAAGCCGCGAAAAACTGGCGTGGGAATTCGCCAAGATTCTCAACCAGGAAGCCCTTGAGCTAGAGGCTGCCGGTGTGGACATCATCCAGTTCGATGAACCCGCCTTCAATGTCTTCTTCGACGAAGTCAATGACTGGGGTGTGGCCACGCTGGAAAGGGCCATTGAAGGCCTCACGTGTGAAACGGCCGTGCATATTTGTTATGGCTATGGCATCAAAGCCAACACCGACTGGAAAAAGACCCTGGGCAGTGAGTGGCGCCAATATGAAGAAGCGTTCCCCAAACTGCAAAAATCCAGCATCGATATCATCTCGCTGGAATGCCACAACTCGCACGTCCCGCTGGACCTGATGGCGCTCATTCGCGGTAAGAAAGTGATGGTAGGCGCCATTGACGTGGCAAACCACACCATTGAAACCCCCGAGGAAGTCGCTGCTACCCTGCGCAAAGCACTGCAATTTGTAGATGCCGACAAACTCTACCCGTGCACCAACTGTGGTATGGCCCCCTTACCTCGCCAGGTCGCCAGGGGCAAGTTGAATGCGCTGAGTGCAGGCGCAGACATCGTGCGCAGAGAACTCCTGGCCCATTAAAGGCCCCCTCACGTCAGGACCTACCATGTCACTTCCCAGTACTGTCATCGCGCCATCGAGCTTTCGCGAAGCGCTCGGGCACTACGCGTCCGGTATCACGGTGATCACCTCGCTCATTGATGGCGCGCCGATTGGCTTCACCTGCCAGTCGTTCTATAGCGTGTCGATGAGCCCGCCGCTGGTGTCATTCAGCGTGATGGCCAGTTCGGCCAGCTACCCCGGCATTCGCCAGGCGGGCCGCTTCGCGGTCAATATCCTTTCGGGTGAACAGGTGGGGATTTCCAACCAGTTCGCCCGCAAAGGCGCGGACAAATGGCATGGGGTCAAGTGGCAGGCGTCGCCGCTGGGTAATCCGGTCATTGCCGGCAGCCTGCACTGGCTGGATTGCGAGATTCACGCCGAACACGCAGCCGGTGACCACGTGATCGTGATTGGCGAAGTGAAAGCGCTGAACGTGCAGGACGCCGCAGCTACGCAACCCTTGCTGTATTTCAAAGGACAATATTGCAACCTCGCCGCGCATTGCGCGGTTTGAGCGTTGCCCTCTTCTCATGATCGACTTGAGACACCTACGCACCCTTCATGCCCTGCGCGAAACGGACAGCCTACCCGAGGCCGCCGAGTTCCTGCACCTGACGCAATCGGCGCTGTCGCACCAGTTCCGGGAGCTGGAAAGTCGCCTCGGCATGCCCGTGTTCGTGCGCAAGTCCAAGCCGGTGCGCTTCACCACGGCCGGCCTCAAGCTGTTGCAACTGGCCGACCAGGTGCTGCCGCTGATTCGCACCACGGAGCGCAAGCTGAGCAAACTGGCTGGCGGTACGGCCGACCGGCTGCACATCGCCATCGAGTGCCACAGTTGCTACCAATGGCTGATGCCCTCGGTGGACGATTTCCGCGAGGTATGGCCAGAGGTTGAACTGGACCTGGCCTCAGGGTTGTCGTTCGCGCCACTGCCGGCCCTGGAACGGGGGGACCTCGACCTGGTGGTGACCTCCGACCCGGTGACCTTGCCAGGTATCACCTACGTACCACTGTTCGGCTACGAGGCAATGCTGGCCATTGACAAGCACCATCCCCTGCGCGAAAAGCCCTACCTGGAACCCGCCGACATCGCCAGCCAGACCCTGATCACATACCCGATCGAGCGCAACCGCCTGGACATCTTCACCCGCTTCTTCGACCCCGCCGACCTCGAGCCCGCCCAGGTACGCACCGCCGAGATGACCGTGATGATGATGCAGCTGGTGGCAAGCGGCCGCGGGGTTTGCTGCCTGCCGAACTGGGCGGTGCATGAATACACCTCGCGCGGCTATGTCATTGCCAAGCGCCTGGGCGAGAAAGGGCTACAGGCCACGCTATTCGCGGCGGTTCGCAGCGATATGCTGGAAATGCCTTACATGAGGGACTTCCTGCTTACAGCAAAAGACATTTCCTTTGCGACTTTGGAGGGTGTCAATGCGGTGTAAGGCCCGTTGCCTGATAGCTATGGCTCGTAAGCTGTTGCTCAACACAGGCTAGTGTGGTGTTTCAGAAATACCAATTAAGATTACTTACCTAGGGCCCTTTCCGCACGGGCGACTGAGGCCAAAATGACCTCGGCTTTTTTATGGTCTTCACGGAATGTTGGGGAAGTGGGGCTGCCATGTGCTTGTCGGGGTATAGGGTGAGGGCAGCTAGGTGCCCTCACCCTATACCCTGACACGGCTCACCATCGGCAGTCCATTTTGTGGGAGCGGGCTTGCCCCGCGAAGAGGCCGAGCCAGAAAATGGGGTTGACTGGCACGGGCTACGCCCGTGTTCGCGGGGCTAGCCCGCTCCCACAGACGGCAGGAAGAACGACTACGGCCAGGCGTAGGCAGCATGTGAGCCGCCCTAGCCGTCCCCCTCCTGCACAGTAACCCTCACCCCCGTGCTTGCAATTTCGTACTCGGATTCAGAAATCCTACGCACCGCCCCACCAAACTGCATCTCGAAATGCTTCAGCCCTTCATGCCGAATCATGCCGTTTGGCGAGCGTTCAATCGTCTCGTCCTGATAAATGTTGATCACGTAGACCACGTTGTCCGTACCCACCCCGACGATCTTCCCAACATATTTATCTGCCATGTCCGCACTCCCTGAGTAAACCCCACAGTTGCTGCAACTGAGATGCTGACTGTTCAAGGATGTGCGCAATGGCGGTAAGGGTCTGTACGCTACCGAACAGACCCCTCACGTCATTCTGCCAGCCGACGCCGAAGACGCAGGGCTGGATGTTATCCTCGACACTTCAACCCGTTTGGCGGTATTGGACGGCGAACGAAGGACAAAAGGAAAATGTCATGCGCACACGCACCCTCCTCGCGGCAATCGGTACCGCTTTCACCTTGATCTCAGCCCCGGCATCAGCCACCCAGCCCGCATCGCAGGCGTCGGCAACGTTGAGCAAAGACCGCATCTCGGTAACCGTTGAGGGCGCCGGCCCGGATGTCATCCTGATCCCGGGCTTGGCGTCTTCCCGCGAAGTGTGGCAAGACCTGGCCGCCAGGCTAAAGCATAGCTACCGCCTGCACCTGGTGCAGGTCGCAGGCTTTGCTGGAGCACCGGCCGTCTCCAACCCGCAAGGCAACGTGGCCGCCCCAACGGCCGAGGCCATCGCTGACTACATCCGCACCCAGCACCTCAAGGCCCCGGTGATCATTGGCCACTCGCTGGGTGGCGAGGTGGCGCTGATGCTCGGTGCGCGTCATCCCGACCAGGTCGCACGCCTGATGATCGTCGATGCCCTGCCCTTCTACACCCTGCTGATGGACCCCGCCGCCACTCGCGAAACTGCCGCACCGCATGCGGCGGCGTTCCGTGATGCGCTGCTGGCGTCACCGCCGGCGCAAACCGAGGCCATGCAGCGCGCCTCCATAGCCCGCCTGGCAAAAAGCGAAGCGGCCAGGCCTGCACTGCTCGCGGCGGCATTAGGCTCGGACCGGCAGACCACGGCCGATGCCACCTATGAACTGATGACCACCGACCTGCGCCCTGAGCTCGGTCGCATCCAGGTGCCGGTAGAAGTCGTCTATGCCTACGACCCTCTCTACGGCATACCCGCTGCCAACGTCGAGGCCACCTTCCGCAACGCCTACGCCACCACCCCGCACATCCGCTTCAAGCGCATCGACGACAGCTTCCACTTCGTCATGCTCGACCAGCCACAGGCGTTCGCCAACGCGGTCACCGATTTTCTGAAACCGTAGCGTTTGCCACAGCCGTTCAGCGCTTGAGCAGGGCAATGAAAAACAACCCGCCAAGCGCTGCGGTGGCAATGCCGATGGGCAAGTCTTGCGGGGCGATCAAGGTGCGTGCAGCCACATCCACCCAAACCAGAAAAATCGCCCCAAGCAGTGCACTGACCGGCATCAGCCGGCGGTTTTCCGCGCCCACCAGCGCCCGCGCCATGTGCGGCACCATCAGGCCGACGAAGCCGATGGCGCCCGACAGCGATACCAGTACGCCGGTCAGCAGCGAGGTGCAGGTGAACACCTGCAGGCGCAGGCGTCGGCCGTTGAAACCCAGGCTCAGCGCCGTCTGCTCACCACTCATCAGCGCATTCAGGCCGCGCCCCAACATTTGCAGCGTGACCAGCCCCAGCACCACGCACAGCGCCGGCAGCCAGATGACATGCCAGCGCGCCGCGCCCAGGCCACCCAGCATCCAGAACACCACCGAAGCGGCGGCATGCTGATCGCCCGTGTACAACAGCAGGTTGACCACCGCCATCAGCACGAACGACACGGCGACGCCCGCCAACAGCAGGCGGTCGGTTTCCATGCGGCCATTGCGCCGGGCCACGCCGATCACCAGCAACATGCTCGCCGCCGCGCCCATGAACGCCGCCAGTGGCAAGCTGAAGACCCCGATGAATTCGCCCAGGTAGAGCATCACCAGCACTGCCCCCAGCGCCGCCCCCGAGCTGACACCCAACAGGTGCGGGTCTGCCAGGGGGTTGCGGGTCACGGCTTGCAGCGCGCTGCCGACCAGCGCCAGGCCGGCACCCACCAAAGCCCCCAGCAACACCCGGGGCGCGCGGATCAGCCAGATGATATGGGCCTGGCTCTGGCTCCACTCACCCGGCATGTCGATGCCCAGTTGCTGGCCGACAATACCGGCAACCTTGGCCAGCGGCACCGACGCGGGGCCAAAGGCAAGCGCGATCAGGCACGACAGCAGCAACACGACGCTCAGCAGCACGATCAGCCACCGGTACGCCGCAGTGCTGTGCCCAACCCTCATCGGGCAGCACCTTGGAGCAACGGGGGATGCAATGCATCGGCAAGCTTTTCGATGGCCACTGCGTTCTCCACGGAAGGCGTCACCTCTAGGTAGGTCAGCACAATGAAGCGCTGATCACGAATCGCCCGCACGTCTTTCAACGCAGGTTGGCGCACCAGGAAGTCGCGCTTCTGCTGCCAACTGCTGGGGCCGTAGTCGACGATCAGAATGACCTCCGGGTCGCGCTCCACCACGCTTTCCCAGTTCACCTCGGTCCAGCTGGCGGCCACATCGTCCATCACGTTGCGCCCGCCGGCGGCTTCGATCAGGGCCTGGGGCACGCCAAGCCTTCCCGAGGTGGTCGGGCGGTCTTCGCCACTGTCGTAAAGGAACACCCGTGGCATGTACCGCGCCTGCCCGACCCGATGCTGCACTTCACCGATACGCGCGCGCATGCTGGCGATCACGCGGTCGGCCTGGGGCTCGACCGAGAATATCCGCCCCAGGTTGCCCAGGTCGCGGTAGACATCGTCCAGGCTGGCCCGCTGCTGGGCCATGACCCACGAGCACGACTCGCTCAGCTCGTACACCGGGATGGCAAATGGCGCAAGGGTGCTGGGGGTCACCGGGCCGCCAACCTGCATGCCGTAGTTCCAGCCGGCAAAAAACAGATCGGCTTCAGCCGCCAGCAAGGTTTCGATGGCCGGGTAGCGGCTGGCCAGCTGCGGCACGCCCTGCAGCGCCGTGTCCAGCCACGGGTCGCGGTGCTTGCGGGCGCTGAAACCGGTGTAGCCGACGATGCGCTCGCGCAGCCCGAGGTGCAGCAGCATTGCGCTCATGTTCACATCGTGCACCACCACCCGCTGCGGTGCCTGGGTGAACGTCACGTCGCGGTCACAGCTGCGCACGCTCAAGGGGTAGTCGCTGGCCGTGGCAGGCAGCGCGGTCAGGATCGACAGCAAGCCGATCAGGTAGCGAAGGGTCATGGTCGTGTGATCCAGGTAATACGTGGGTAAGTGTGCAGGGGGTGGCGGTCGACCAGCGCCTCGACACCGAAGACCTGCCTGAGCAGGCCGGGGGTCAGCACCGCTTGCGGCGTACCGCTGGCAACAAGGCGCCCGCCGTCGATGACGTACAGCCGATCACAGAACGCGGCCGCCAAGTTAAGGTCATGAAAGCTGGCCAGAATGCTCAGGCCCAGGCTGCGCAGGTGCTGGAGCAGCTCCAGCTGGTAGCGTGGGTCCAGGTGGTTGGTCGGCTCATCGAGCATCAGCAACTGCGGTGCCTGCACCAAGGCCCGGGCCAGCAGCACGCGCTGTTTCTCGCCTCCTGACAGGCTGGCAAACGCCCGCTCGCGCTGCTCGGCAAGGCCCACCTGCGCAAGTGCCTGCACCACGTGCCGGGCATCCTCGGCACTGTCGCCATCGAACAGGCCCTTGTGCGGCGCGCGGCCCATGGCAACCACCTCGGCAACGCTCAAGCCGAACTCATCGGGAAACTCCTGCAGCACCACCGCGATGCGTTGTGCGCACCATCGCGCGCTGCGCTGCCAGATGTCATCCGCGCCAAGGCTCACCCGGCCTTGGTCAGGTGGGTTGGCGCGGTAGGCGCAGCGCAGCAGGCTGGTCTTGCCGCTGCCATTGGGGCCGATCAGGCCGACGAACTCGCCCGGCCCCACGTGCAGGTCCACGCCTTGCAACAGCGGGCGCGGTGCCCGCCCCCGTTCCTGCGGGGCCCAGGCGAGGGCCTCGATGTGCAGTTGCGTCATGGGCATCACCTCCAGGAGGCACCGGCCAATGGCCGGTGCGGCAGGCTCAGAAGCTGTAATCAGCCGTGACGAAGAATGAGCGCGGCTCACCCAGGTACCACTGCCGGCCGTTGTTGCCGGTGGTGATGGCGTACTGGCGATCGAACAGGTTGTTCAACTGCAGGCCCAGGGTCAGGTCCGGTTGCACGTGCCAGTCGACAGTGGCGTCGACCACGGTGTAGCTGGGCACCTGAACGGTATTGGCGTTGTCGGCGTAACGGCTGTCGACATAACGCGCCCCGGCACCGGCACTGAAGCGTTGGCCGAAATCCTTGCTCAACCACAGGTTGGCGGAACGGCGAGGCACCTCGGTGGGCTGGTTGCCGGAGTAGTCGTCGGTACCATTGGTAAATTCGTCATACTCCGCCCGCACCCAGGCGGCGTTGGCGGACAGCTGCACGTCGTAGGGCAGGCGCAGTTCGAGGGTGGCTTCGATACCGTCCGACGACTGCTGGCCGACCTGCTGTTGCAGCGTCGGGTTGAGCGGGTCGGTGCTTAGCAGCTTTTTCTTGACGATGTGGTACGCCGCCAAGGTCCACTCCCCTCGCCCCTCGGGCAGCATCTGCTTGATGCCCACTTCGGTTTGCTTGGCGGTGCTCAGGTCCCACTGCTGCTGAGCGGCGTCGAGGGTCAGCAGGTCGCTTACGCCTTCGGTACTGGTGGCGTACTGGCCGTAGACCGACAAGTCCTCGGTAACCGCGAACACCAACCCAGCGCGCCAGTTGTTGCCGGACAAGCTGCGGTCGGTGCGGGTATCGGTATCCAGGTCGTCGCTGTGCAAGTGCACCTGGTCGCGGCGCACACCGGTGATCAGCGACAGGCGCTCGGTCAACTGCGTGCGGTTCTCGGCAAACAGCGAAAACTGCTTGGCCTGGTTGGCTTCGCGCGAGCGGAAGGGGTCGTTGCTGATGTATTCGCCGCCCCCCGACCCCGACAACGGCACCGTATCGGTCAGGGTGTTGCCGAAGTCGTGTTTGCGCACGAAGCGGATCGTGTTGTAGTCGGCGCCCACCACGGTCTGGCTGTCCAGGCCGAACAGCGAGTGTTGCAAGGTGAACGACTGGCGGTCACCGAGCTGTTCCTGGGTCTGCTTGATGCTGATGAAGCTGCTACGGCGCACCTGGTCACCTGGCAACCAGGTGTAGGTCTCGGCGTTGCGCCAGCGACGCTGGGCCTTGAGGAAGTACAACTGGTTGCTGGCGGTCAGGTTGTCGTTGATCACCCAGTCGGTCACCAGGCGCGTGGACTGGTCGTTGTAATGCAGCTCGGCGTTGTCGACGTTGTAGTTGTGGTCGCGCAGCGACTCGCGGTAGTGCCCACCCACCAACGGCGTACCCATGTACTGCTGCGGGTTCTGGTCACCGTAGTCGTGGCTGAGGGTGAAGCTCAGCTCGTCACTGGGCTGCCAGCGCAGCGAGCCGCTGATGGCGAGGCTCTGCGAGTCGCCGCGGTCGACCCAGCCGTTGCTGGCCTGTTTGTTCAGGTTCAGGCGATAGCTCAAGGTATCGGTCAGCGAACCGCCGCTGTCCAGGGCCATCTGCCGGCGGTCATCCGAGCCGTAGCCCAGGCGCAGGTGGTTGCGGATTTCACCCTCGAACGGCTTCTTCGGCACCACGTTGATCACCGCGCCGGTGGCGCCCTCCCCGTACAGCACCGATGCCGGGCCGCGCAGCACATCGATGCGTTCTACCGACCAGGTGTCCACCGGGAAGGTCACCGTGCCGGCGCCTACGTACAGCCGGGTGCCGTCGTACAACTGCATGGTCGAACTGTGCCCGGTAAAACCGCGGGCCGACAACGCCGTGCCGCCGTTGCCGGGGGTACCGATGAAGGTGATGCCGGGCGAACGGGTCACCGCGTCCTGAACTGTTGCGTTGTTGCGCTTGAGGATTTGCTCGGCACTGATGCTGGTCACGCTGGCGGGTGTTTCCAGCGGCGTCAGGCCAAGCCGCGAGCCACTGGTGCCTGGGGTATGCAGGTCGGGCTGCGGGTTGCGCTCGGCCGTGCCGGTAATGTCCGTGGCCGGCAGCGCCAGGGCGTTATCCGCCTCGGCGGCGTGGGCGGCAACGCTAATAAAAACACAGGGCAGCAGGCTTGCATGCAGCAGCGAGCCTGGCAGAGAACTGAACAGCGAATAACGGGACATGTCGTTCCACTTGAAGCAGGAATGAAAGAATCCCGGGGGAACAACGCAAAGGGGCATCGCAGGCGCACACGCCTACGGAAACCGGCCTGCGCCCGCCCACCGCGGGTTTGCCAAACGATGCTTCAGGCCGGTCTCCGGGCTCGCGAGGGGCATGAAGCATTCACCTTCCCATGCCGGGGCACAGTGGTGTCTTGAATACTTCTCTCGCATACCGTTGCGGGGGCAGCGCCGGACTGATCATCGCGCGATGACGAACCGGCTTCCCGTTTCACCCCATGCACGGCGGCAGGGGGCACCTGAAACAGGCGCGCAGATGACCATCAAAATGCCGCTACGTCAACCGCCCTGTACAGCGCAAAGGCGCTGCTTCGCGACAGCAACGGCTAGACTCACTGTCTGTACCCGCGTCACAACCCGACTCGCTGGAGGCACCTGCGCACATGAGTTTCATTGTCTGGGTGGCCATGCTCGGCGCCGTCTTGCTGCTGCTGGCGCTGACCTCCTCTTACCTGCGCTGGATCCCTGTCACTACCTCGGTGGTGTGCCTGGGGCTGGGCGTAGGCCTTGGCCCGGGTGGCCTCGGGCTGCTGCAACTCGACCTGCCCCAGGCCAGCGGCTGGATGGAGCACCTGACCGAGGTCGCTGTGTTGTTTTCCCTGTTCGTCAGCGGCCTCAAGCTGCGCCTGCCGCTGAGCAGCCGCAGTTGGCGGGTGGCCTTCTTCCTGGCCGGGCCCGTGATGCTGGCCTGCATCGCGGGGGTCAGCCTGGTGCTGCACTACGGCCTGCAACTGGGTTGGGGAGTATCGGTGCTGATTGGCGCCATCCTGGCCCCGACCGACCCGGTGCTGGCCACGCTGGTACAGGTCAACGACGCGCAGGACTACGACCGGGTGCGCTTCAGCCTGTCGGGCGAAGCGGGGCTCAACGATGGCATCGCCTTTCCGTTCGTGATCCTCGGCCTGCTGCTGGTGCAGGGCGCCGAAGGCAGCCAGTGGCTTACCGACTGGCTGTTGCAGGACGTGCTGTGGGCGGTACCCGCAGGCTTGCTCAGTGGCTACTGGATGGGCCGCGGCCTTGGGCACTTGAGCCTGTACCTGCGCACCCAGCATGCCGACAGCACGCTTTCGCCCAACGACTACCTGGCACTGGCGCTGATTGCCATGGCTTATGTGGTCGCCGACCTGATCCATGGCTATGGCTTTCTTGCGGTATTCGCGGCGGGGCTCGGCCTGCGACAGGCCGAGGTGCACACCAGCCCCACCCCGCAAGCGCCCGCCGAGCACCTTGTACAGCCCGTCGTCGGTCACCAGCATGTCGCCCCGGAGCATGCGGTGAAAGGGGATATCGCCGCACTGGAAGACACCCAGGTCGCAGCGGGCATCATGCTCGGCGACATGCTCTCTTTTGGCGGGCTGGTGGAGCGGGCGATGGAGGTCTTTCTGGTGACCTTGCTCGGGGTCGTGTTGATCGAGCACTGGGACTGGCGAGCGCTGGTCGTCGGCGCGGCGCTGTTCGTGATCATTCGGCCACTGAGCACGCTGCTGATCCCCGGGCGCGACCTGCTGGACCTGCGCCAGCGCGGCCTGCTTGGCTGGTTCGGCATACGCGGCATCGGTAGCCTCTACTACCTGTTCTACGCGCTCAATCACCCGATGCTGCCCAGTGTTGCCGCGTCGAGTACCAACCTCACGTTGTCGGTGGTGGCGCTGAGCATCGTGGTGCATGGGCTAAGCGTCCAGCCCCTGCTGGCGCGCTACGAAGCCGGCCGAAAACGCCGCGGCCAATAGCCCCTCAGAGGGCGTCGCCCGCTGGCAGCGACGCCCCCTGAGGTTTTCAGGACGGGAAGCCCAACCCCGAAGACAAGTCAGTGTCCGCCGTTCGATGCGTGCCCGTGGGCGCCTCTTTCGCGGTGGCTTCCCTTACCGACTCTTTTACCGCCTCCTTGGCTTGCTCACCCTTGGCCTTCAGCGTGTCGGTCAAGCGGTCACTGCTGGCGCCCATCAGCTCATCCTCTTTACGGGTGCCGGGCAATGCCGCGCCCAAGGCTGCACCCAACGCGATGCCTAGCGCCGCCAGCACCAAAGGCTGCTCCTTGAGCAACTGATCGAAGTGGCCCTTCAGGGCTGTGGCCTGGTCACCGATCTGCTGGGCGCTGCCGCGCAGGCTGTCAGCCGAGCCGTGCACCGTGTCGCGCGCGCCCTGCCCCAGCTCGCCAGCCCGGTCACGCAGGTCATGGGCCTTGCTGCTCACCGCGTGGCCGGCATCGTGCAGCGCCTCTGTGGCATGGGCAAAAGCCCCCTTCACACTGTCGACCGCATCACCCAGTTTTTCGCCCAGGCCTGGGCCGGTGTGCGCAGGGCCAGGGTTGAACGGGCGATTCTGATTGAAGCCCAGCCACGCCAGGCCAAGCACCGTGAGGGTGGTCGGCACCGGGTTGTTTTTCAAGGTGGTGCCCAGGTTATGGAAGAACTCCCCGCCGCTGCCCTTGCTGTAAGCCAATACCTGGTCCATCAGTTGGCCGGGGCTCAGGCGCTGCTCCAGGGCATCGACCAGGTCACTGATATGCTCGCGCTTGGCATTGATCTGTTGCTCGAGCAGGTCAGGGTCTTTCTGCGTTTCTTGTTCGAAAGAAGTGCTCATGGCAGTTTCCTCTTCAGCGCATCCTTGTCCTGCTGCAGGGCATGCAGCGTGCGATCCGGGGTCAGTTGAGCTGGCTCGAACTGCTTCTTGCCGGCCTGCAGCATGATGAACCCGATGATCACCGTTACCGCCCCGACGATAAGCGCTGCAAGCCAGGGCACGAGCACCATCGACAAGGCATACACCGCTGCCAGCAGCAGGATGATGAAGCCCGCCAATAGCACGATGGCCCCTACCGCCACCGCTGCCGTACCGGCCTTCAAGGCGTTGAGATTGCGCTGCAGTTCGGCCTTGGCCAGGGCCAGCTCCTGGGTGAACAGTTCTGGGATTTCGCGCATCAACTGACGCAGCAAACCGCCCACCCCGACCGTGTCCTCTGCCGGGGTATGTAGCCCCGGCGCAGGTTGTAGAGGGTCTTTGTTCATCATTCACCTCCTTTGAGCGGGTCACGCTCCAATGGGCCACCGCTTACCGGCGTGCCGCCGCCCATGCCGACAGGGTCGACCGGGGTGTAGGGTTTGTGCGTGGACACGTCGCTGGCGCGGTCCGGCATCGGCGCAGCGGCGTGCCTGGGCTCGCTGCTGCCTTGCCCTGGCACCGGCGACGGCGCCGTAGTGGCGTGGCTGGCGCTGGCGCGCAGAAAGCGGGACAAGGCAAACCCTGCCGCCACACTGCCAGCCAGGAACAGCGCCGGGTTGTCCCGCGCCAGGCGAGACCCTCGGTGCAGCAGGTCCTCAGCACTTTCATGGCGGATTTGCTCGGCAAAATTGCCCATCCACTCGGCAGCTTCGCCCAGGTAATGGGAAAGCCCCAGGCTGTCGTTGCCCTGCAACGCGGATGCAGCCGAGCGTGCACCTTGTTGCAAGGAATCAAGTTGCTCGGCGGCTGTGGTGCGGTAGTGCTCGTACTGCTCGGTGCCCTGGTGCTTTGCCTCGCTCAGTAGGGCGCCGGCCTCGTCGGTAATGGCGTGCAGGTGATCCTGGGGGCTGCTCGGCGGTGCCGCCGAGCCTTGATCGCGTTCCATGGTCATATCCCTCGCAAATGAACAACCGGCAGGTGCCGGACTGTGTGCCTTCATTCGGGGGACGTAGCGCTGGGGCCGGGAGTTCAGTCAGAGTGATCGGCAGCCATTGCCCTCTGCACCAATGGCCTGCACGGGGTTTACTGGGGGGCAAAGCTTAAGTTTGTCGGGGCCGCCAGGTGCTTGGCTTGGTTTATCCGCCCCCCTGAATAAACCAAGCCAAGCACCTAGTCAGACTGCAGATCAACCAACCACTGGCCTCAACAACACCTGCGCTTCATACAGCGGCGGCAAATAGCGCAGCCGTATCTCGTCAACGCTCAACCGTGAGGCGTGGGTGGTGATCGTCAGGGTCGCCTTCAATTCATCGCTGCGGTCCAGCAGCGGCACGCCCAGCACGCGCATGCCGACTTCATACTCCTGGTCGACGATGCAGAAGCCCTGCTGGCGTACACGTTGCAGCGCTTGCTCCAGTAGCGCCCTGTCTGTCTGCGTGTAGGGCGTGAGCTGGCGTAACGGGTTGCGCGAGAAATACGCGTCGCGCGCTGCCTCGCTCAGCGCGGCCAGCCAGATTCGCCCCCCGGCCGTGCAGTACATCGGCACCCGCGAACCGGGCCTGATCGACAACGAGGCGATGTGGCTGTAGCGGCTGCGCACCAGGTGGATGATTTCATCGCCGTCTCGGGTGCCGACCGAGACATGTTCCTGGGTCTGCCGGGCAACCTGCTCGACGATAGGCCGCAGCATGCGCGGCAGTTGCGCCGAATCCACGTAGGCCTGGCCAATGCGCAGCGCCTTGGGCGTGAGCCAGTAATGGCGGCTGTCGGTGTCGGCAAAGCCTTCGTGTACCAAGGTCAGCAGGAAGCGCCGCGCAGCGCTGGGGGTAAGGCCTGACTGCTTGGCCGCCTGTGGCACGGTCAGGCGCGGCTGATCGACGCTGAACAGCTGCATCAACGCCAGGCCTTTCTGCAAGCCGGCGATCAGGTCGCGGGGGTGGATCTGCGGTTTGTCCATGCCTTCACCTCGTGCGGTCTGTCGTGATCCGGGCTGTACATTGTTCAGCACTCTGGTTCGATAATCGCCATGCAACTGCGATTATCGCACTACTTGCCCGACAAGCGCATTGTCCCCCACCCCCTCGCACGCCACCCTTGCCTGCACAACAACAGCAAGCACGGAGGTCAGCATGATTCGGGGTTCGACAGAACTGGTCGCCATCGTCGGTTCACCCATCGCCCAGGTGAAATCGCCTGAAAACTTCAACACCTGGTTCGCCAGCCATGGCTGCGACCTGGCGATGCTCCCCATCGACTTGCAGGAAACGGCGCTGGACGCCTTCGTCGACAGCCTGCGGGGCTGGCGCAACCTGCGCGGTTGCGTGGTCACCGTGCCCTACAAACAGGCGCTGGCCACGCGCCTGGACGGCCTGAGCGAACGCGCTGGCGCACTGGGCTCGGTCAATGTGGTGCGGCGCGGCAGCGACGGGTGCCTGCTGGGCGACAACGTCGACGGCGCAGGCTTCCTCAGCGCCGCGCGCAAGCAGGGCTTTCAGCCAGCGGGCAAACGCGCACTGGTGATCGGCTGTGGTGGGGTCGGCAGCGCCATCGCTTATGCCCTGGGTGAGGCTGGCGTGGGCCAGGTCACCCTGAGCGACCCCTGCTCGGCACGGGCGGGCGCGCTTTGCGAACTGCTTGGCAACACCTTCCCCAACCTCGAAGTCGCTACCCAATACCACTCGCTGGAGGCGTTCGACCTGCTGGTCAACGCTTCGCCCATCGGCATGGGCGGCAGCGACGAGCTGCCTCTGCCTGGCGCCCTGCTGGACACCCTGCAGCCCTGCACCCTGGTTGCCGACGTGGTCACTTCGCCAGAGATCACCCCCTTGCTGCACAGGGCACGCCAGCTCGGTTGTGCGATCCAGACCGGGCCACAGATGGCCTTTGCCCAACTCGGACTGCTCGGCGCCTTCATGGGCGTCACCCCGCTGGAGATCTGAGGCCCTGCCCTCACCGTCGGCTGGCTCGTCGCCAGCCCTATTGCCGAACGCCTGCAGGCGTCGGCCCCTCATCCGGAGACTGTCGCATGTATTTTGAACTGAGAACCTACACCCTCGACCCGCTGAAAATGGCCGACTGGCTGGCCCTGTACCAGAGCCATGCGCTGGCGGTGCAGAGCGAACACCTGGGCAACCTGGTCGGCTTTTTCACCAGCGAATTCGGCGAGGTCAACCAGGTGGTGCACCTGTGGGGCTATGCCAGCCTCGACGAGCGCATGCAGCGCCGCGCAGCGATGGCTGCGGACCCGCGCTGGGCGGAGTTCTCCAAGCGCAATCGCGAACTGGGCGCCGTGCTGCGATTGCAATCGCGGCTAATGCGCCCGACCGGCTTTTCGCCCCTGCAGTGAATGCCTTGCCCCCCACCTGACCGGAGCGCACCCATGCAATCCCTGGAATGTGACGTACTTGTCCTCGGCTCCGGTGCCTCTGGCCTGGCTGCCGCAGTAACCGCCGCGCATCATGGCCTGAAGGTGATCGTCGCCGAAAAGGCCAGCCAGTTCGGCGGCACCAGCGCCTGGTCGGGGGGGTGGTTGTGGATACCCCGCAACCCGCTGGCCATCGCCGAAGGCATCGTCGAAACCGACGACGCACCCGAACGCTACCTGCGCGCGCAAACCCACGTCGCCGAGCTGGACTTGCGCCAGCAGGCGTTCTTACGCCATGGGCCGGAAATGGTGGCGTTCTTCCAGCAGCACACCGCTGTGCAGTTCCAGTCCGGCACGAAGATGCCCGACATGCACGAGGGCGACGGCAGCGCACCGGGTGGGCGCTCCCTGTGCGCGCAGCCATTCGACGGGCGCCTGCTCGGGCACTGGGTGCACCGCCTTCGCCCCCCTTTGGACATCGTCAGCCTGGCCGGCATGGGCATCGCCGGTGGGGCGGACATGGCCGCGTTCTTCAATGCCAGCCGTTCGCCCAAGGCCGCCTGGCACGTCGGCAAGCGCCTGCTGCGCCATGGGCGCGACTTGCTGCTGCATCGTCGCGGCCTGCACCTGGTCAACGGCAATGCGCTGGTGGCGCGCCTGCTGCGCAGCGCCCTCGACCTGGGCGTGACGCTGTTGCATGCGCGACAGGCCACCGGGTTGCTCAGGGATGGGCGCATCACTGGCGTTCAGTTCAGCGATGGTCAGGTGATCCACACACGACGCGGTGTGGTGCTGGCCTGCGGCGGATTCCCGCATGACCGCCAGCGCATCGCGCAACTGATACCCCATGCGCCCGAAGGCGATCGCCACTACTCCGCTGCACCCTTACAAAACAGCGGCGACGGCCTGCGCCTGGGCGAGCAGGTTGGCGCACAAGTCGCCACCACGGCGGCCCACGACGGGGCCTGGGCGCCGGTGTCACAGGTGCCACGAAGCGACGGTAGCCTCGGCCATTTTCCGCACCTGATCGACCGTGCGAAGCCCGGTTTCATTGCCGTGCGCCGGGACGGCCGGCGGTTCGTCAACGAGGCCGACAGCTACCATGCCTTCATGAATGCGCTGTTCGCGGCCACGCCGCCAGGCGAGGCACCTGAGGCCTGGCTGATCTGCGATCACGCCGCGCAGCGCCGCCATGGCATCGGCTGGGCCAAGCCGTTCCCCTTCCCTACCGGCTTCTATGAACGGCGTGGCTACCTGTTCAGCGGCCCTAACCTGGCGCAGTTGGCCGCACGCTGCGGGATCGACGCCCAGCAACTGCAGCGCAGCGTTGCCCGTTTCAACTACCACGCAACGCAGGGCACAGACCCGGACTACCAGCGCGGCGCCTCGCGCTACAACTGCGCGCAGGGCGACCCGCTGCAAGCGCCCAACCCGTCACTGCGGCCCCTGCTGCACGGCCCCTTTCATGCGGTGAAGCTGCTGCCGGGCAGCCTGGGGACGTTCGCCGGCCTGTGCACGGAGGCTTCTGCCCAGGTCCTGGACAGCGAACAGCGCCCGATACCCGGCCTCTATGCAGTCGGCAACGATATGCACAGCATCATGGGCGGGCACTACCCAAGCGGCGGCATCACCCTTGGCCCCGGCATGACCTTCGGCTACCTGGCGGGCAAAGCGCTGTGCGGCCCCGCAACTTAGCGCAGCAGCACTTTTGTTCGATCAGCGAACAGTAGCCCCATCTTTGAATTGACGCTCAATCATTCACTGCTCACCATTAAATGACCTTGCGTGCCCATCCTTGCCATGGGCAAAACCGCGTTCCAGACGCACTGCCGTTCAAAACAATTTCAAGAAACGACCTCACATGACCCCTTCCAAGTTCAACACTGCCACCCCCCGCCTCGCCCATGGCTCCATCGGTGACAAGGTGCGTGGCGCCTTCGCCGTCGGCAAGACCCGCTGGGGCATGCTGGCCCTGGTGTTCTTCGCCACCACCCTGAATTACATCGACCGCGCCGCCCTCGGCATCATGCAACCGGTCCTGGCCAAGGACATGGGCTGGACGGCGATGGACTACGCCAACATCAATTTCTGGTTCCAGGTCGGCTACGCGATCGGCTTTCTGCTGCAGGGCCGGTTGATCGACAGGGTTGGGGTCAAGCACGCCTTCTTCGTTGCGGTGCTGCTGTGGAGCCTGGCCACCGGCGCCCACGGCCTGGCCACCTCGGCGGCCGGCTTCATGGTCTGCCGCTTCATCCTCGGCCTGACCGAGGCGGCCAACTACCCGGCCTGCGTGAAGACCACGCGGTTGTGGTTCCCTGCCGGCGAACGCGCCATCGCCACCGGCCTGTTCAACGCCGGCACCAACGTCGGTGCCATGGTCACCCCGGCGCTGCTGCCGCTGATCCTGGCCGCCTGGGGCTGGCAGGCCGCGTTCATTGCCATGGGCAGCCTTGGCCTGGTGTGGGTGGTGTTGTGGGGGTTGAAGTACTTCAACCCGGAAGCGCACCCGCACGTGCGCCAGAGCGAGCTGGACTATATCCAGCAGGATGACGAGCCCGAAGCGAAGCCGATGCCATTTCGCCGCATCTTGCGCCAGCGCGGCACCTGGGCCTTCGCCGTGGCTTACTCGATCACGGCGCCGGTGTTCTGGTTCTACCTCTACTGGCTGCCACCGTTTCTGAACCAGCAGTACGCGCTGGGCATCAGCGTGACGCAGATGGGTATCCCGTTGATCCTGATCTGGCTGACTGCGGATTTCGGCAGCATTGGCGGCGGGATACTTTCGTCGTGGCTGATCGGCCGCGGCGTACGTGCGATCCGCGCACGGCTGATCTCGATGCTGATCTTTGCCTGCACCATTGTCAGTGTGGTCTTTGCTGCCCACGCCAGTGGCCTGTGGGTCGCAGTGCTCGCCATTGCCGTGGCGGTCGGCGCGCACCAGGCCTGGACCGCGAATATCTGGAGCCTGGTCATGGACTACACACCCAAGCACCTGGTGAGCACGGTGTTCGGCTTTGGCAGCATGTGTGCGGCCATCGGTGGGATGTTCATGACGCAGATCGTCGGCAGCGTGCTGACGGTTACCCACAACAATTATGCGGTGCTGTTTACCATGATCCCGGTGATGTACTTCCTGGCGCTGGTGTGGATGTATTTCATGGCGCCGCGTGGGGTTGAGGGGGCTTAGTGCCTGGCATTGGATGTGTGTTGGTGCATAGATCGAGCGCCGCGCGGGCGGCGCTCGATCTATGCCCCACCTCAAAACCCAAGCCAGGCACTAAGCCGCCCCAACCCTATCTCACACCCGCGCCAGCACCGCCTTGGCCTTCTCCAGCGCCAGCCGCGCCCGCTGCTCGCCGCTGACACCTTGCTCCAGCAACTGCCGCGTCGGAATCTCCAGGCTCAGCGGCACGCTTGCCGGCAAGCCGCGCAACAACCCGACCAGGTCAGCATCGCCATCACCGGGGAAGCGCCGTTCATTACGCGCCTGGCGCAATATCTCGCCCATATCATCCGGCACCGGGCCGGCCACGTCGCACAACTGGGCGTAACGCATGCGCTGTGGTGCCAGGCGCGCCAGGTCGTCGAGCGAGGAGGCAGAGCGGTTGAAATGGAACGCGTCCACCAGCACACAGCCATTTTCCCGGCCAGCGTTGGCTACCACACGCATGGCCTGGCGCAAGTCGCGAACGTCGGTCCAGGGCATGAACTCCAGGTGCGGATGGATACCGTAACCCGCCGCCAGGTCGCACAGCTCGGCAAAGCGCTCAGTAAGGCGGGCCTCGTCCGGGTCGTTGCCGGCAACCAGCAGTTCGGTACCCCCCAACTCGGCACCCACCGCCAGAATGGCCTCGAAATCAGCCACACAGGTTTCAGGCTTGAGGCGCAGGATTTCCAGGTCGAGCACCTTGATACCGGTGTCGCGCAGGCGCGCCTGGGTCTGGCGACGCAACTCGGCATCGGCAACCAGCGGGAAGTGCTGTTCCTCCGGGGTGGCCGCGACCAGGCGCAGGCCCACGTGGCTGTAGCCGGCTCGGGCGGCAGCTTCCACCATGGCGGGCGGCGAAAGCTCGAGCACCGTCAGCGCGGCAAGGGAAAAAATACGGTCAGTCATGTTCGTTACCTGAAAGCAAAAAAGGTGTGATCGAAGGTCGCGCTTTGCTCGCGCGTCAGGCGATGATCGCGGGGGCACACGCTCGGCCGCTTTCGGCGGCCTGGCGGATCGCCTCGACCAGGGCCAAGGTACGGGCGCCGTCTGCGGCGTCGGTCAGCGGTGCTTCTTCACCGCGGGCAACGCGCACGAAGTGCTGCAGTTGCAAGGTCAATGCCTCGCCCGCCGGGGTGCCAGCCTCGCTTTGCAGCAACGGTGTATGCCAACCCGAGCCGGCTTCGGCGTACTGCCAGCGCTTGAGCTGCGGAATACTCAGCGCCCCCTGGGTGCCCGCCAGCAGGAAGCAGGGCTGGCCATCCTGGCGCGGGTAGATCGGGCTCTCGCCAGACGTCAGCTCCCAGCTCCAGGGTGCAGCCACCGCGTCGGAGCCCGTCAGGCTGCCCAGCGCGCCGTTGGCGAACTGCAGCAGTACCGCTGCGCTGTCTTCATTGGCATAACCGCGTACATCGTTGCGGGTGAACGCCTGTACCTGCACCACCTCGCCGCACAGATAACGCAGCAGATCCAGGTCGTGGATCAGGTTGGTCAACAAGAAACCAGCGCCTGGCTCACGGCGCCAGGGGGTGTCGAAGTAGCTGTCGGGCTTCTGCAACTGCCACAGCGCGGTGACGTTGATCAGCCTGCCCAGGGCGCCGTCGGCGATCATCCCACGGGCACTGGCGATCAGAGGGTTATGCCGTCGGTGGTGGCCGACCAGCACGGGCACGCCACAGCGCCGAGACGCCTCCACCAGCGCACGGACTTCATCCAGGTGCACGCCCACCGGTTTTTCCAACAGCACCGGCACACCGGCCTCGATGCAATCGAGCGCGGTGGCCACATGCAGGTTATTGGGGTTGGCGACGATCACCGCCTCGGGCTGGACTACCTCCAGCATGCGGCGGTGGTCGGCAAAACAAGGCACCGCGCATTCGGCCGCGAAGGCCTCGGCCTGCGGGCCAGGGTCTGCCACCGCGCACAACTGGGCTTGCGGGACCTGACGCAGGTGCTGGTAGTGCTGGCGGCCCATGATGCCGGCGCCAATCAGGGCGATACGAAGCGGTGCGTTCAACGGACTGTCCTCTTGTCATTGTTGTCATTATTGTCGGATCACGGATTACGGAACGCTGTTCCAGAATCCACAATCAACAATTTAGAACCCCGTTCCGCTTTACAGAAGCACCGCACCCACAGACTGTGCGGTTATCGACCACAAACGCACAGGCCTGCGCATGTCAGGCAAACAGTTCGCTGGCCTGGCTGGCGGCGGACAGCTCGTCGGCTGCGGCCAACAGCTGCGCCGCCAGTTCAGGCAAACGCGTAGGCGCCAGCCGTGCGCTGGGGCCTGCAATGCTCAGCACGCCAATCACTTCATCGGTACGGGGGCGCCGCACCACGGCGGCCAACGCCGACGTGCCCACTGCCGAGGTTTGCTCGACCCAGGCATAGCCCCGCTCGCGTGCCTGTTGCAGGTAGCCCAGCAGCTCGTCCGTGGAGCGCGGTGCATTCGGGCCGAACTGCGCGGGGTCGGCAATGCCCTGGCGCAACACCATCTGCACGGCATCGGCATCGCTCAGGCTGGCCAGCCAGGCATGCCCGGAGGCGGTGTAGAACAAGGGCGCATCGCGGCCCATGTCGGGGTCGTAGCGCAAACCCGAGCGCGCTCCCTGGGACTTGGCGATCCAAGTCTGGCGGCTACCGTCGATCACACCGAGGCGCACCAGCTCGCCGCTGTCCTGGGCCAGGCGGTCGAGAATCGGCTGGATGATGTCGGCACCACTGCTGGAGAGGTAGCGAAAGCCCAGCGCCACCAGCTTGGCAGACAACTGGTAGCGGCTGTTGTCGCGGTTCTGCCGCACGTAGCCCAGGCGAATCAGCTCGGCCAGCATGCGGTGGGTGGCGCTCTTGGGAATCTCCAGGCGCTCGGCCAGGGTCTGCAGGGCAAGGCCCTCAGGCTCGCCGGTAAGGCTTTCTACAAGACTGAAGGCGCGTTCGATCTGACTACCAGCCATGACTAAGGTCCCTGAAAATGTGGCGAATTCTGGAAGATGATTCCACAACCAAGGCCACCGTGCAGCAGCGCTACGCTGAAGTGTCCGGTAATCGACCATTACCACGCGGCGCGGCTTGCAACTTAAGTCGTCACACGGGAAAAATATGGAATCACATTCCAATAATAGCCCCGGAGACCCTGCAATGCCCACCGACACCTTGCAAGCCGAATACGACGTACTGGTCATTGGCTCCGGCGCAGCCGGCCTGGCCGCGGCAGTAACGGCTGCCTGGCATGGGCAACGCGTGCTGCTGGTAGAGAAGGCGCCTGTGTTCGGCGGCGCCACCGCCTGGTCCGGCGGCTGGGCCTGGGTGCCACGCAACCCGCTGGCGCGCCGCGCCGGTATCGAAGAAGACATCGAGCAGCCGCGCACCTACCTGCGCAACGAGCTGGGCGCGCATTACGACGCTGAACGGGTGGATGCCTTCCTCCAGGCCTGCCCGCACATGGTCGCCTTTTTCGAGCAACACACCGCCCTGCAGTTCGTCGACGGCAACGCTATCCCCGACATGCACGGCGACACACCCGGCGCCGCCACCGGCGGCCACCAGGTCATCGCCGCCCCCTATGATGCCCGTGAGGTTGGCGCGCTGTTGCCGCGCCTGCGCAAGACCCTGCGTGAAACCTCGTTCATGGGCATGCCGATCATGGCCGGTGCCGACCTGGCCGCCTTCCTCAACATGACCCGCTCGCCACGGGCCTTTGTGCAGGTGTGCAAGCGCTTTGGCCGCCACCTGTACCACCTCGCCCGATATGGCCGGGCCATGCACCTGGTCAACGGCGTGGCGCTGGTGGCGCGCCTGGCCAAGTCGGCCGAAGACCTTGGCGTGCGCCTGCTGGAGTCTGCCCCGGCCAAGCGCCTGCTGATCGAGGACGGCCAGGTGCGCGGGGCTGTGATAGGCACACCGCAGGGCGATATGACGGTGCGGGCGAAAGCCGTGGTACTCGCCGCCGGTGGCTTCCCCCACGACAGTGCGCGGCGCCAGCAGCTGTTTGCCGGTGACGCCACCGGCCATGACAACCTCGCCCTGCCCCCGCCGTCCTGCTCGGGCGACGGCCTGCGCCTTGGCGAGTCGGCTGGCGGCGTCGTCGCCACCGACCTGAAATCAGCGGTGGCCTGGGCACCGGTCTCCAAGGTGCCGCACCGCGACGGCAGTGTCGGCCACTTCCCGCACATCATCGAGCGCGGCAAGCCGGGAGTTATCGGGGTACTGGCCAGTGGCAAACGCTTCGTCAACGAGGCGCACGGTTACTACGACTATGTATCGGCCATGCTCGAGGCGGTGCCGCAGGGCGAGCAAGCCTGCTCGTGGCTGGTCTGCGACCACCGCTTCTTGCGTCGCTATGGCCTCGGCCACGCTCGCCCCGCGCCGCTGCCGGTATGGCCGCACCTGCGCAGCGGCTACCTCAAGCGCGGCGCCAGCCTCGAACAATTGGCCAGCGCCTGTGGCATCGACCCAGCCGGGTTGAGTGCCACCGTCGCTGAGTACAACCGCTATGCGCGCCTGGGCCAGGACCCGGCATTTGGCCGCGGCTCCACGCCGTTCAACCGCAAACAAGGTGACCCGGCTTACAGCGGGCCTAACCCCTGCGTCGCACCGATCGAACAAGGGCCGTTCTATGCGGTGAAGGTGCAGCCAGGTTGCTTTGGCACCTTCGCCGGCCTGCGCACCGACGGCCACGCACGCGTGCTGGATGACCAGGGCCAACCGATCGGCGGCCTGTATGCGGCGGGTACCGACATGGCCAGCGTGTTTGGCGGCTGGTACCCCTCCGGCGGTATCAATCTGGGCCCGGCGCTGACCTTCGGCTACGTGGCCGGGCGGCATATTGCCGGGGCTCACGCACCGCAATGAGGCGGGTCTGTACGCTACCGAACAGACCGGCACGGCCTGGCCGGCGCACACTGCCCACCTGACCGGCCAGCTCACGGCACCCGACTCACCATGGACAACCCTTGGCTTCGCGCACTCACCTACGTGCAACGCCTGGCCAACCGTGCCCGGCGCTGGCGTGCGCCGCGCCACACGTTCACCTACGAAAGCCTGCTGCGCTCGGAGCTCTACAGCGCCCAGCAACTGGCCGACCATGGCAACTGGCTGGCCAGCCAGCACCGTTTGAGCAAACTGCCGGCCGACGACTCGCTGCTCGAACGCCTGGCCGACAACGAACGCATGCTCTACGCCAGCTGTTCGGCCCTCGCCAGCGCGCTGCCCGACGCGCGCCCGACCTTGCCTGCAGCGCAGTGGCTGCTCGACAACTTCTACCTGGTCGAAAGCCATATCCGCATTGCCAAACGCCACCTGCCGGCCGACTACAGCCTGCAACTGCCACGCCTGGACACCGGCGCTTCGAGCGGCTTGCCGCGGGTCTATGACATTGCCCTGGAAACCATCTGCCACGGTGATGGCCGGGTCGATGCCGAGAGCCTGAGCCATTTCGTCGAGGCGTATCAGCACACCGCCACGCTGACCCTCGGCGAGCTGTGGGCGATCCCGATCATGCTCAGGCTGGCGCTGATCGAAAACCTGCGCCGCGTCGCCGCCCGGGTCATGGCCAGCCTGGCAGACCGCGACCTGGCCAATGACTGGGCCGACAAGCTTGGCGAAACCGCCGAACGCGATGCCAAGAGCGTGGTGCTGGTGGTGGCCGACATGGCCCGCTCGGACCCACCCATGACCACCGCCTTCGTCGCCGAACTGGCCAGGCGACTACAGGGCCACAGCAGCACGCTCACCCAGCCGCTGGCCTGGATCGAGCAGTTGCTCAGCGAGTCGTCCTTGAGTATCGAGCGCCATGTGCAGCTCGATGCGCAGCAGCAGGCCATCGACCAGGTGTCGATCAGCAACAGCATCGGCAGCCTGCGCCTGCTGTCGACCATTGACTGGCGGCTGTTCGTCGAACACCTGAGCCACGTCGAACACATCCTCGGCGAAGACCCGGCGGCAGTGTATGCCGCCATGGACTTCGCCAGCCGCGATCACTATCGGCACATCGTCGAACAGCTGGCACGGCATAGCGCCTTCAGTGAAGAACAGGTGGCGCGCACGGCGATCGAGCTGGCGCAGGCCGCACACGCACAACCACGCGAGCAGGCAGCGCATGTCGGTTATTACCTGGCTGGCGATGGCTTGCTGCTGCTCGAACGGCAGCTGGCTGCGCGGGTGGCACTTGCCGAGCGCTGGCAGCGCCTGTTGCACCGGGCGCCGCTGGCCTTCTACCTGGTGCCGGCGGCGCTGCTGTCGTGCCTGCTGGCCTGGGGCTTCGTGGCTGGCATTGCCGCCGAAGGCTGGCCCACCTGGGTGGCAGCGGCCATGGCGTTGCCGGTGCTGCTGACCACCAGCCGGCTCGCCCTCGGCCTGGTCAACTGGCTGGTGACGCTGACCGTGAAGCCTGCGTTCCTGCCCCGGCTGGACTACACCGAAGGGATTCCCGTCGAGGCCCGTACCCTGGTCGTGGTGCCCAGCATGCTGGGCGCTGCCGGCGATGTCGAGGAACTGGTCGAAGGCCTTGAGGTGCGCTTTCTGGCCAACCGTGACGAGCACCTGCATTTCGCCCTGTTGACTGACTTCATGGATGCCCCCGAGCAGACCCGGCCCGACGACATGGCCCTGCTCGACCTTGCCAGCGACGGTATTCGCGCGTTGAATGCGAAGTACCCGAGCGGCGCCGAGCGCTTCTTCCTGCTGCATCGCCCCAGGGAGTGGAACGCCACCGAGCGCTGCTGGATGGGCCGTGAGCGCAAGCGCGGCAAGCTGGCTGAGCTCAATGCCCTGCTGCGTGGGCGCGGCGCCGAGCGTTTCATGCGCATCGTCGGCGACCTGCGCGCGCTGGACCGGGTGCGCTATGTCATCACCCTGGACACCGACACCCAGTTGCCGCGCGATGTGGCGCAGCAGTTCGTCGGCGCCATGCAGCACCCGCTGAACCGCGCACGTTTCGATGCCACGAGCGGTCGCCTGCAGTCAGGCTACGCGATCCTGCAACCACGGGTGGGCATCAGCCTGCCCAGCGTGTCGCGCTCAACCTACGCGCGGCTGTTCGGCAGCGATGCCGGGGTCGACCCCTACACCCTGGCCGTGTCGGATGTGTACCAGGACCTGTTCCTCAGTGGCTCGTTCATTGGCAAAGGCATCTACGCAGTGGATGCCTTCGAACGCGCACTGGAGGGGCGCTTTGCCGACAACTGTGTACTGAGCCACGACTTGATCGAGGGCTGCTACGCCCATGCCGGCCTGCTCAGTGACGTGCAATTGTTCGAGGCCTACCCGGCACGCTACAGCGCCGATGTGAAGCGCCGCCACCGCTGGATACGGGGTGATTGGCAACTGCTGCCCTGGCTGCTGCCGTGGTCGCGCACCGGGCTGCAAGGCCAGGCGCAAAGCGGGCTGAGCGCGCTGTCGCGATGGAAGATTGTCGACAATCTGCGCCGCAGCCTGGAGCCGGCCGCCCTGCTGAGCGCGCTGCTGTGGGGCTGGCTGGCCAGCGCCTCGCCGCTGCTGTGGACGCTCGCGCTGCTGGGCCTGCTACTGACCCGCCCTGTGCTCGATTCGCTGCTCGAGCTGCTACGCAAGACCATCGATGTGCCGCTGGCCGAACACCTGCTGGCGGCTCTGCACACCTCAAGCATCTATTTCGTGCGGGCTGGGTTGTCGCTGGCCTGGTTGCCGTTCGAGACCCTCTACAGCCTGGATGCGATTTGCCGCACGCTGTGGCGCCTGGCCGTGAGCAAACGCCGGCTGCTGCAATGGAACCCCTCGCGGGATGACGAACGCACCAGTGCCGATACCCTGCAAGCGTTCTATCGCGAACAATGGGTACAACCCGGGCTGGTGCTGTTGCTGGTGGGAGCATTGGCGATGCGCCCGAGTGTGCTGTTGCTGGCCGCCCCCATCCTTGCCCTGTGGCTGCTTGGCCCGGCCCTGGCCTGGTGGCTCAGCCGCACGCGGGGGCGCAGCGCGTTCGCGCCGCAGGCACAGGAGCTGCGGTTTCTGCATCGGCTGGCCCGGCGCAACTGGGCGTTCTTCGACCGGCATGTCGGGCCTGATGAAAACTGGCTGCCGCCTGACAACCTGCAAGAGCCGCCTTTCCCCAGCATCGCCCACCGCACGTCGCCGACCAACATCGGCATGGCCCTGCTTTCGCACCTGGCAGCCCATGATTTCGGCTACCTGACTGCCGCCCGACTGTTCCAGCGCCTGACCCAGATGCTCGACAGCATGGGCCAGCTGGAGCGCTACAAGGGGCACTTCTACAACTGGTACGACACCCAGACCCGAACACCATTGCACCCGCTCTACATCTCTGCGGTGGACAGCGGCAACCTGGCCGCCCTGCTGCTGACGCTGCGGCCAGGGCTGCTGGCGATGGCCGATACCCCTGTGCTGGACCGCCGCCTGAGCCAGGGCCTGCTGGACACGCTGGACATCCTGCGCGAAGCGTTCACCACCGCGGGCCGTGCCGACGAGCCGCTCCAGGCCCTGGGCAAACAGCTCTGGCAAGCCCATGAACAGCCAGGCCCGCTGCCCGCCTCGCTGCTGGAACAGCTCGCCGAGCAGCTACAGGGGCTGATCCAGCAGTACGCGCCACGCGCGGGCGAGGCCGACGACTGCCTGTTCTGGTTGCAGGCGATGCACCAGCAATGCCTGGACCTGGGCGGCGAAGTGCAGGCCTTCCAGTTGCCACCTGGCAACGACGACCCCACGCTTCAGGCGCCATTGAGCTGGCGCCAGCTGGCCGAACTGCTGCCAGAGCAGTGGCCTGCCGCCGAACGTCCGGCCGTGGCCGACATACGCACGCTGGCCCGCCAGCGCATCGCCCAGTCGCAAAGCCTGGCGCTGCGCATCGCCGCCATGGCCGACATGGACTTCACCTTCCTCTACGACAACCAGCGTGACCTGTTCGCCATCGGTTACAACGCCGATGAACATCGCCTCGATTCAGCCTTCTATGACTTGCTGGCATCGGAGATGCGCCTGACCAACTTCGTGGTCATCGCCCAGGGCCAGGTGCCCCAGGCCAGCTGGTTCGCCCTGGGCCGGCTGCTGACCAGCAATGCCGGGGTGCCGGTGCTGTTGTCCTGGTCGGGTTCGATGTTCGAATACCTGATGCCGCTGCTGGTGATGCCGAGCTACGAAGGCACCCTGCTCGACCAGACCTGCCAGGCCGCCGTCGAGCGGCAGATCGACCACGGCAACGTGCTGGGCATCCCCTGGGGCGTTTCAGAGTCGGCCTACAACGCCCTGGACGCTCACCTGAACTACCAATACCGGGCGTTTGGCGTACCGGGCCTGGGCCTCAAGCGCGGCCTGGGTGAAGAACGGGTGGTCGCCCCCTACGCCAGTGCACTCGCCCTGCTGGTGGCGCCAGGCGCCGCCTGCCGAAACCTGCAACGCCTGTGCACGCTGGGGCTGGCCGGCCGCTTCGGGTTGTACGAGGCCATTGACTACAGCGAGTCACGGCTGCCCCCCGGCCAGCAGGCCGTGGTGATCCGCTCGTTCATGGCCCACCATCAGGGCATGAGCTTGCTGGCCCTGACCTCCCTGCTGCTGGACAAACCCATGCAACGGCGCTTCGCCTCAGACCCGCAATTTCAGGCGAGCATGCTGCTGTTACAGGAGCGCGTACCGAAAACGGCCGCGCCCTACCTGCACACCCTGCAGGCCCCGGCTGTGGACGCTGCGGGCCAATCCGGTGAGACACGCTTGCGGGTGTTCAGCGAGCCGAATCGGCGCCACCCCGCCGTGCAGTTGCTGTCCAACGGCCGCTACCACGTCATGGTCAACCATGTCGGCAGTGGCTACAGCAAGCGCGACGCGATGGCGCTGACACGGTGGCGCGAGGACGCCAGCTGCGACGCCCTGGGCAGCTTCTGTTACCTGCGTGACGTCGCCAGCGCAGCGTTCTGGTCAACCACCTACCAACCGACGCGGCATCGCGGCAAGAACCAGGAGGCGATCTTCAGTGATGGCCGCGCCGAGTTCCGCATCCGTGAAGGCGACTTCGACTGCCACACCGAAATAGCCGTTTCCCCCGAGGACGACATCGAACTGCGGCGCCTGCACCTGACCAACCATGGTGACCAACAGCGCACCCTGGAGCTGACCAGCTACGCCGAGGTGGTGCTGGCACCCGCCCTTGCCGATGCGTTGCACCCGGCGTTCAGCAAGCTGTTCGTGCAGACCGAACTGGTCCGCCCGCTGCAGGCCATCATCTGTTCCAGGCGGCCGCGCTCGCAGCAGGACGCCGTGCCGTGGATGTGCCATGTGCTCGCGGTGCATGGCGCCGACATCGATGCCGTGTCCTACGAAACCGACCGCGCCCGCTTTATAGGGCGCGGCCGCACGCTGGTCGCCCCGGCGGCTCTGGACGCGCAGACAGAGGCCTTGTCCGACACCGCCGGGGCGGTGCTTGACCCGATCGTGGCGATCCGCTGCCGTATCAGCCTGGCACCCGGCCAGAACGCCACGGTCGACCTGGTCACAGGGGTGTCCGACAGCCGCGACGCCTGCCTGCAGCAGATCGCCAAGTACCGCGACCGGCACCTGGCCGACCGGGTGTTCGACCTCGCCTGGCCACACAGCCAGGTGCAGTTGCGCCAGCTCAACGGCTCGCTCAACGATGCCAGGCTGTTCGAGCAGATGGCCGCTTCGGTGATCTACCCCAACGCGGCGCTACGGCCCCGCGGCGTCCCGCTGGCCGACAACCGGCGCAGCCAGTCAGGCCTGTGGGGCCAAGGGCTGTCGGGGGACCTGCCAATCGTGCTGGTGCAGATCAGCGACCCGGCCAACATCAACCTGGTCAAGCAGATGGTGCTTGCCCATGCCTATTGGCGACAGAAGGGCCTGGCGCTGGACCTGGTGATCTGGAACGAAGACCAGGCCGGTTACCGCCAGCAATTGCAGGATCTGATCATGGGCATCGTCACCTCCGGCAGCGAGGCGGCGCTGCTCGACCGGCCCGGGGGCATCTTTGTGCGCCCCGCACAGCAGCTGTCGGCAGAGGACCGCACCCTGACCCTTTCGGTAGCGCGGCTGGTGCTCAGCGACAGCCTTGGCACCCTCGCCGAACAACTGCACCACCGCCGCACACCGCCCGCACCCGCCGCGTTCGAGCCAGCCCCGGCAGCCCCGCAGGCGAAAGCCGATGGCCCTGCGCCGGCCCCCGCACCCGCGCTGATGCTTGCCAACCGCTACGGGGGGTACAGCAGCGACGGCCAGGAATACGTCATCCACCACGACCAGGCTCAGCCACCCCCGGCGCCCTGGGCCAATATCCTTGCCAACCCGCAGTTTGGCAGCGTGCTGTCGGAGGCCGGCAGTGCCTATACCTGGTACGAGAACGCGCACGAGTACCGGCTGACACCCTGGCACAACGACCCAGTCTGCGACCCCAGTGGCGAAACCCTCTACCTGCGTGACGAGGACAGCGGCCAGTACTGGTCACCCACGCCGATGCCGTGCCCCGGCCCTGGCCGCTATCGCACCCGCCATGGCTTTGGCTACAGCGTCTTCGAATACACCGACGACGGCCTGGACAGTGAGTTATGGGTACATGTCGCGCTGGATGCACCAATCAAGTTCAGCCGGCTCAAGCTGCACAACCGCTCGGCGCAGGCGCGGCGGTTGTCACTGACCTGCTACGTCGAGTGGGTGCTGGGCGATCTGCGCAGCAAGTCGGCCCTGCATGTAGTCAGCGAGATCGACCCGGTCAGCGGCGCCTTGTTTGCCCGCAATAGCTATGCCGAGGGGTTTTCCAGGCATGTGGGGTTTGTCGATTGCGACCTGCCCTTTTACGGCATTACCTGCGACCGCAGCGAGTTCCTTGGGCGCAATGGCGATTGCCAGGCGCCGGCCGGCATGCACCAGGCACGGTTGTCGGGGCGCACGGGCGCGAGGCTGGACCCGTGCGCGGCGGTGCAGGTCAACGTGCTGCTGCAGCCTGGCGAACGCCGAGAGGTGGTGTTTCGCCTGGGTGCCGGGCCCAACGCCGAAGCCGCCAGCCGCTGTGTACAGCAATACCGCGGGCTGCGCGCGGCCATGGATGCGCTGGAGAAAGTGCGTGCCTACTGGCGCCAGACCTTGGGCAGCGTGCAGATCGAAACCCCGGAGCCGTCGCTGGACGTGCTGGCCAACGGCTGGTTGCTGTACCAGGTGATTGCCTGCCGCTTCTGGGCGCGCAGCGGTTACTACCAGTCTGGCGGTGCCATTGGCTTTCGCGATCAGTTGCAAGACAGCATGGCCATGCTCCACGCCGCCCCGGCCCTGGCGCGCCAGCACCTGCTCGACTGCGCCGGTCACCAGTATGCCGAAGGCGATGCGCAGCACTGGTGGCACCCCCCCCTGCAACGGGGTGTACGCACCCGCTGCTCGGATGACCTGCTGTGGCTGCCACTGGCAACCAGCCGCTACGTGGCGCTGACCGGTGACCGCTCGGTGCTCGACGAGCCGGTCGGCTACCTGGAGGGGCGTGCGCTGAACGCGGGTGAAGAGTCCTATTACGACTTGCCCACCCAGGCGAACCTGGTCGAGAGCCTGTACCAGCATTGCCAGCGCGCCCTCGGGCATGCCCTGCAGTATGGCGCCCACGGCCTGCCGTTGATGGGCAGCGGGGACTGGAATGACGGCATGAACCGCGTCGGTGAACAAGGCCTGGGCGAAAGCGTGTGGCTGGGGTTCTTCGGCCACGAGGTGTTGCGGGCATTCGCCAGCGTTGCCCTGCGCCACGGCGACAGCGTCTTCGCCCTGCAGTGCAGCCGGCAGGCCGCCACCCTGGCCGAGCACCTGGAGCAGCATGCCTGGGACGGTGACTGGTACCGCCGCGCCTGGTTCGACAACGGCCAGCTACTCGGCTCGGCAAGCAACCAGGAATGCCGCATCGACTCCGTGGCGCAGAGCTGGGCGGTGCTTTCCGGGGTTGCCCCGCCGGCACGCGCGCAGGCCGCCATGGCGGCGCTGGACAAGCACCTGGTGCGCCGCGACATCGGTATTGTCACACTGCTCGACCCACCCTTCGACCACGGCGACCTGGACCCCGGCTACATCAAGGGCTACCTGCCCGGCGTGCGCGAAAATGGCGGCCAGTACACCCACGCGGCCATCTGGGCGAGCATGGCCTATGCCCGCCTGGGCGATGCCGCCAAGGCCTGGGAACTGCTGCGCTTGATCAACCCGGTGCGCCAGGGTGCTAGCGGGCTGATCGAAACCTACAAGGTCGAACCCTATGTGATGGCCGCCGATGTCTATGCCGTCGCCCCCCATGCAGGGCGCGGTGGCTGGAGCTGGTACACAGGCTCGGCGGGCTGGATGTACCGGCTGATCGTGGAAAGCCTGCTCGGCCTGCAACGCTGCGGTGACACCCTACGGATCGAGCCGCTGCTGCCGGCGGACTGGCCAGGTGTAACCCTGCACTACCGTTTTGGCAGCACCCCGTACCGCATAGAAGTGCGCAACGGCGCTGACACCGAACTGACCCTGACCCTCGACGGCCAGCAACTGGCCCAAGCGGTGCTGCCACTCAAGGATGATGGCGTGCTGCACCAGGTGATCGCCGAGTACCAGCCGTCAGCCTTGCCCACCCATTGAGGCCTGCCGCACGGCAGCACCTGCGCGCTGGGCTAACCTTGTTGCTTCAGCCGCAGCCCTCGACGGTGCCAAGCAATGCCCCCTACGTCCAGCCCCCTGCACAATCACTTGTTGGCCGCGCTTTCGGCAGAAACGTTCGGCCGCCTGCAACCGCACCTGGAACGCAGCAACCTGCCGCTCGGCAAGGCGCTCTACGAGTCCGGCGACACCCTGCGCCATGTCTACTTCCCAACCGATGCAATCGTCTCGCTGCTGTATGTGATGGAGAACGGCGCCTCAGCGGAAATCTCGGTGGTGGGCAATGAAGGGCTGGTCGGCATCGCCGTGTTCATGGGCGGCGAGAGCACCCCCAGCCGGGCGATCGTGCAAAGCGCTGGGCATGCCTACCGCCTGCCCGGGCAGCGCCTGAAGGACGAGTTCAACCGTCATGGCGAGCTGATGATGCTGATGCTGCGCTACACCCAGGCGCTGATTACCCAGATGGCGCAGACGGCGGTGTGCAACCGGCATCACTCCATCGACCAGCAACTGTGCCGTTGGCTGCTGCTATCGCTGGATCGGCTGCCGGGTGACCGGCTGTGCATGACCCAGGAGCTGATCGCCAACATGCTGGGCGTACGTCGCGAGGGGGTGACCGATGCCGCTGGCAAACTCCAGCGGCTGGGGGTGATCGAATACAATCGAGGGCACATCAGGGTGCTCGACAGGGCGCACCTGGAACAGCTCAGCTGCGAATGCTACGCCGTGGTCAGGAAGGAGACCGAGCGCCTGCTCCCCTATCTGCCACAAGCACGCCCCACCGTTTAGCTAAGGGTCACGGATAACAGGCCTATGGCCCAATGCTGTCCACTCAAGATCGCCAACGCCGCTCTGCGGCCCTTTCGCGGCACAAGGCCGCTCCTACAGTGTCCGCGTGAGGCCTGTACATGTTGGCTTGCGCGGTCGTTGTAGGAGCGGCCTTGTGCCGCGATGGGCTGCGAAGCAGCCCTAAGTGAGCAGCATTAGCCTATGGCCTTATCTTCTGCTGTGGCTGATAGCTGTAGCGTTCAGCCGCCGAGGCTCTGGAGGGGTCGGGACGACCTGATCCTTTTTCGCTTTCCCTGGGCGACTCGTCGAGGTAGTCATCGCGATCTTCGGGTCGAGAACGCTTGACGTCCTCGCTATCGTCTTCATCTTTCCCGGTTGGCCAGTCTTCGTCTTGCCCAGGTTCGACACCCGTGGCATCGACATCTGTGAAGCGCTTGCCAGTGGTCATACGCACCTCTCAATGCTCAGAAGTCCTGAGCTAAGACGAGTGTGCGCCTTCCAGGCTCAGCGCAGTTTTATATCGGACCAGTTGCCGTCGCGGCATTTGTCGCGCGCGCGTGTTGCAGGGCCGCCAGGCATGTATATATGATAAGCATTATCGTTTGCAGTAATGACTCACCTGGCGGCCGCACACCATGCTCCCTTCCTCTGATCCCCTTTTGAGCGATGTCGCGCTGCTCTACCGCCAGCAGCACAGCTGGTTGACGCGCTGGCTCAGGCAGCGCCTGAATTGCTCGCAAAGCGCAGCGGACCTGGCCCAAGACACCTTCATCCGGCTGTTGAACAAGGAGCAGGTGCCGCAACTGCATGCGCCGCGTACCTTTCTGGCCAAGGTGGCGCAAAGCGTGTTGTGCAACCACTACCGGCGGCAAAAGCTCGAACGCGCCTACCTTGAGGCGCTGGCGATGCTGCCTGAGCCGGTGGTGCCAAGCCTGGAGACCCAGGCGATCCTGCTGGAAACCCTGATCGCCCTCGACGCGGCCCTCGATGGCCTGGAGCGCCCGGTGCGCGAGGCGTTCCTGTTGTCGCAGGTGGATGGCCTGGGGCACGCCGAAATCGCGCAACGGCTGGCCGTGTCGGTCACCACGGTCAAGCGCTACATCATCAAGGCAGGTGCACTGTGCATCATGCTCGACCACAGCCTGGACCTGCCATGAACGGCCAGGGCGCAACGTCGATCCCGGGCGAGGTGGCCGAGCAGGCCATGCACTGGCACCTCGAACTGCAAGAGCCGGCCGTCAGTGCCGCCACCCTGGCCGCCTGCATGAGCTGGCGCCAGGCGCACCCGCTACATGAACATGCCTGGCAACGGACCCAAGTGTTTGCCCAACGCCTGCGCGAAATGCGCAGCCCGGGCCAGCGCCCCTTGGCCCATGCGGCGCTGCGGCCGCAGCAGTCGCGGCGCACTGCGCTCAAGCAATTGTCGCTGCTGATGGCCGCAGGCGCAGGGGCCTGGTACTTGAAGGACGCCGCGCTGGTACAAGACTGGCGCGCTGATTACCACAGCCGCATCGGCGAGCAGCGGCGCCTGACCCTGGCCGATGGCACCCAGGTACAGCTGAACACCGACAGCGCCCTCAATGTGGCATTCGACCAGCAGGCACGCCGCCTGAGGCTGCTGCGCGGCGAGATGCTGATCACCCGCCCCGCCCTCGCCGATAGCCGCCCACTGTGGGTAGACACCGAGCACGGCCGCCTTGAGTCGACGCTGGCGCAGTTCAATGTGCGGCTGCACGGCCAACACACCCAGGCCACCGTGTATCAGGGCAGCGTGGCGCTGCAACCAGCCCTGCATGCCTACCCGCCCATCCTGCTGGGCGCCGGTGAACAGGCCAGTTTCAACCAGCAGGGCTTGCTGGCGCGGCAGGCCGTGGCCGCTGTCGCCCCCGCCTGGAGCCAAGGCATGCTGGTTGCTCAAGGCCAGCCCCTGGCTGCGTTTATCGAAGACCTGGCCCGCTATCGCCGCGGACACCTGGCCTGCGACCCGGCCTTGGCCGGCCTGCGTGTATCCGGCACGTTCCCGCTGGAAAACACCGACAAGATCATTGCTGCCGTGGCAGAAACCTTGCAGTTGGAGGTGCAGCATTTCACCCGCTACTGGGTGACATTGAAGCCGCGCATGGCCTGACGCAAAAAAAGTTGCGCAGGGGTGGTCCGATTTCGCGCCTCACGAGACTTAACCCTCAGCACTTCAAATCAATGGGGGAACACTTGTGAATCACACCGCACGCAAACGTCAGGGCTGGCAACGCTCAGTCTCGCAGAAACTCGCCGGCGCCGTGGTCCAGGGCATCGCTTGCATGGGCGCAAGCGCCCCGCTGCTGCTGATGCCCGCCTGGGCCACGGCCGCCGCACAGGCGCAGGCAGACTTCGACATCCCCGCAGGCCCCCTGGCGCCGGCATTGGCCCACTTCGGCCAGAGTGCGCACATTCTGCTGTCCTACCCCACCGCATTGACCGAGGGCCGCAGCACTTCCGGGCTTGCTGGCCGCTTCGACATCGACCAGGGCCTGGCGATACTGCTCGCCGGCACAGGGCTTGAGGCCAGCCGCGGCGCCAACGGCAGCTATTCGCTGCAAGCCAGTGCCAGCACAGGCGCCCTGGAGCTGAGCGCGGTGTCCATTTCTGGCAAGGCGCCAGGCTCGACCACAGAAGGCACCGGGCTCTACACCACCTACTCGTCGAGCAGCTCGACGCGCCTCAACCTCACCCCACGCGAGACGCCACAATCGCTGACGGTGATGACCCGCCAGCGTCTGGACGACCAACGCCTGACCAACCTCACCGACGCACTGGAAGCCACCCCAGGCATCACCGTGGTGCGCGATGGCCTTGGCTCGGAAAGCGACTCGTACTGGTCGCGCGGCTTTGCCATTCAGAACTACGAGGTCGACGGTGTTCCGACCAGCACCCGCCTGGACAACTACTCGCAAAGCATGGCGATGTTCGACCGTGTCGAAATCGTGCGCGGCGCCACCGGCCTGATCAGCGGCATGGGCAACCCTTCGGCGACGATCAACCTCATCCGTAAACGCCCGACTGCCGAGGCCCAGGCCAGCATCACCGGCGAGGCCGGTAACTGGGACCGCTACGGCACAGGTTTCGACGTGTCCGGGCCGCTGACCGAAACCGGCAACATTCGCGGGCGCTTCGTCGCCGACTACAAAACCGAAAAAGCCTGGATCGACCGCTACAACCAGCAGTCGCAGCTGATGTATGGCATTACCGAATTCGACCTCAGCGAAGACACCTTGCTGACGGTGGGCTTCAGCTACCTGCGCAGCGACATCGACTCGCCCCTGCGCTCCGGCCTGCCCACACGCTTCTCGACCGGTGAGCGCACCAACCTCAAACGTTCGCTCAACGCCGCGCCGGACTGGTCCTACAACGACCACGAGCAAACCAGCTTCTTCACCTCTATCGAACAGCAACTGGGCAACGGCTGGAGCGGCAAGATCGAGCTCACCCATGCCGAGAACAAGTTCGACGAGCTGTTCAACTTTGCCATGGGTGAGCTGAACCCGGATGGCAGCGGCCTGTCGCAGTTGCCGGTGCGCTTCTCGGGCACGCCGCGCCAGGACAACCTCGACCTGTACGCTACCGGGCCGTTCAGCCTGTTCGGCCGCGAGCATGAACTGATCACCGGCATGACCCTGTCCCAGTACCGGGAAAACACCCCGAGCTGGGGCGGCTGGCGCTATGACTACGCAGGCTCGCCCGCTGGGGCCATCGACAACCTGTTCAACTGGGACGGCAAGTCGGCCAAGCCGGCCTTCGTCGAAAGTGGCAAGTCGTCGATCGACGAAGACCAGTATGCGGCGTACCTGACCTCGCGTTTCAGCGTCACCGACGACCTCAGCCTGATCCTCGGCAGCCGCCTGATCAACTGGAAACGCGACACCTCGGACCGGCCTTATGGCGGCGAGGAAACCGAAGTGAATCGCGAGGAAAACGGCGTCTTCATCCCCTATGCCGGCGTGGTCTACGACCTGGACGACACCTGGTCGCTGTACGCCAGCTACACCAAGATCTTCAACCCGCAAGGGTCGTGGGTCACCGACGAGAGCAACAAACCGCTCGACCCCATGGAAGGCGTAGGCTACGAGCTCGGCATCAAGGGCACTCACCTGGATGGCAAGCTCAACTCCAGCCTCGCGGTGTTCAAGCTGGAGCAGGACAACCTGGCCATCTGGCAACACGACAACGTCTACAGCGCCGAACAGGACACCACCTCCAAGGGCATCGAGCTGGAGCTGAACGGGGAACTGGCCGAAGGCTGGCAAGCGTCGGCCGGTTACGCCTACTCGGTCACCACCGATGCCGACGACCAGCGCATCAACACCAACCTGCCGCGCAACAGCTTCAAGACCTTCACCAGCTACCGGCTGCATGGGCCGCTGGACAAGATCACCATCGGCGGTGGGGTGAACTGGCAGAGCAAGGTCGGCGCCGACCTGCATACCTTCAGCCAGGGCAGCTACGCGGTCACCAACCTGATGGCGCGCTACGACATCAACCAGCACTTGAGTGCGTCGGTGAACCTGAACAACGTGTTCGATCGCGAGTACTACAGCCAATCGGGCTTGTACGGGGTTTATGGTACGCCGCGCAATGTGATGACCAGCTTCAAGTACAGCTTCTGAACCCAGTGAAGCCGGGGCGCAAAAGCGCCCCCGGCTTCAGCTAGTCCGCAATCACTACCACCTCTTTCAAGCGCTCGCTCGCCGGCGCCGGGCGCCCGTACAGATACCCCTGAAAATGCGAGCAGCCCTCCGCTGCCAGCCGCCGCATCTGCTCTTCCGACTCCACGCCCTCGGCCGTGGTCTTGATCATCAAGCTGTTGGACAAATCGGTAATGGCCCGAATGATCGACATCGCCTCTCGGCTGTCGCACATGTCGTGCACGAACGACTTGTCGATCTTGATCCGGTCGAACGGGAACGAGCGCAGATACCCCAGCGACGAATAACCAGTGCCGAAGTCATCCAGCGAAATGGAAACGCCCAGGTCTTTCAGTGCCCGCAGGGTGCGCACATTTTCTTCACTGTTGCCCAGCAACACCGACTCGGTGATCTCCAGCTCCAGGCGCCGCGCCGGCAACCCCGAGTCGGCCAGGGCCAAGGCCACGGTGTGGACCAGGTTGGCATTCTTGAACTGCACCGGTGACAGGTTGACCGACACCGTCTGCTCGCTGTCCCAGCTGGCCGCCTCCTGGCAGGCCAGGTTCAACGCGCGGATGCCCAGTTCATGGATCAGCCCGGTCTCTTCGGCGATGGGGATGAAGTCCATGGGCATGACCATGCCGCGGGTCGGGTGCTCCCAGCGCAGCAGCGCCTCGTAGCCCGTCACGCTGCTGGTCTGCTGGTCGACCACTGGCTGGTAATGCAGCTCCAGTTGGCCCAGGTGCAACGCCGTGCGCAGGTCGGTTTCGACCAGGCGGCGCTGGCGGGCGGCGACGTCCAGCTCGACGTTGAAGCACTCGTAGCGGTTGCGGCCATTGCGCTTGGCCTCGTACAAGGCCATGTCGGCATAGCCGAGCAGTTGCTCCGCCTGGTCGTTGTCGTCCGGGGCGATGGCCACACCGATACTCACACCCACGGTGAACTGGTGCCCCTCGATCTGAAACGGCGGGCAGATCGCGTTGATGAGGCGCTGGGCGGTGTTGCACGCGGCATCGCGGCCATCCAGGCCGGTGAGCACCACGGCAAACTCGTCGCCGCCCAGGCGGGCCAGGGTGTCGTGCTCGCGCAGTTCGCGCCGCAGGCGCTTGCCCAGGGCACGCAGTAGCTTGTCGCCGAACGCATGGCCGAGTGAATCGTTGATGTTCTTGAAGTTGTCCAGGTCCAGGCACAGGGCTGCGGTCAGCTTGGCATTCTCGTCACCGCGCACCAAGGCTTGGCGCAGGCGCTCATGGAACAGCGTGCGGTTGGGCAACCCGGTGAGGGCGTCGTGGTGTGCCATATGGTGGATCTGCGCATGGGCGGCCAACTCTTCGGTGGCATCTTCGGCCACGAACAGCACGTAGTCGGCCTGGCCCTCGCGGTTCTGGCTGAGCAGCGTACGGCTGCGCAGGGTGCGTGGGCCACGCAGGGTGTCGACCCGGGTCTCGGCGGCGTAACCTTTGCTGCTGCGCGCGCCACGGGCGAGCTGCTGCTCCAGGTACTCGGCAGCGGCCGGCGCCAGGCTGTCGGCGGGCCGTTGCCCGATCATGCGCGTGCCTGGCCCACCGAACAGGCGCTCGGCCTGCTGGTTGGCCAACAGGATGCGTTGGCTCTCCAGGTCCTGCACGATGACACTGGCGGGAATGTTGGCAATCACCGAGTCGAGAAACTGCGACAGCTTGGCCATTTCCTGGCTGTACTGCTCGGCCAGTTCCTTGGCCTTGAGCAGTTCCAGCTCCTGGTGGTGGCGTTCGGAGATGTCACGGGTGACCTTGGCAAACCCCACCAGGCGGCCGTCATCGTCGTGCACCGCGTCAATCACTACATGCGCATGGAACGCCGAGCCATCTTTGCGCAGGCGCGAGCCGACCTCTTCGAAACGCCCTGTGCATCGCGCCTGTTCAAGGTTGTATTCGGGCAGCCCGGCAGCCCGTTCGGCATCGTTGTAGAACACCGAATAGTGCTGGCCGACGATCTCGTCGGCATGGTACCCCTTGGCCCGCTGGGCGCCGGGGTTCCAGTTGGCGACGATGCCTTCGGGGGTGAGCAGGTAGATGGCATAGTCCACCACGCTCTGGATCAAAAACCGGTACATGATGTCGGGGCTTGCGACTAGCGACATGAAATTAACCTGAACCTTCGACGGGTACGAAAAGGAACCCCGGCAGTTGCGCGGTGGGGTCTTGTACAGAGGTAGTGGCATTATGCCGCCCACCTGGATTTTGTGAAGTGGTTCACAAAATTTTGCTGCACGGTTCTTTGGTGTTTGAAGGTTTGGAGGCGGCTAGGTGCTTGTCTTGGGTTTGGAGGTGGTGCATAGATCGAGCGCCGCGGGGGCGGCGCTCGATATCCGCCCCACCTCCAAACCCGAGACAAGCACCTAGCCGCCTCCCCTCTATCTCCCGACGAACAAACCGCAATCATCCCTGACCATTGATCAATACCTGATCATCACCGACTTGAGCTCGGTGTAATCCTCGATGAACGCACTGCCAAACTCGCGCCCGACCCCCGATGCTTTGGTCCCACCAAACGGCACCGCAGGGTCGAGGAAGGTGTGCATGTTGACCCAGACCGTGCCCGCCTCGATCTGCGGAATCAACCGCAGCGCCTTGGACAGGTCATTGGTCCACAAGCTCGCGGTCAAGCCATAGGGGCTGTCGTTCATCAACGCCAGCAGCTGCTCCTCGTCATCGAACGGCAGCACACAGACGATCGGGCCGAAGGTTTCCTCGCGCAGCAACGGGTCGTTGGCATCGTTCGCCAGCACCACCGTGGGCTCGACGAAATAGCCCGGCCGATCGAGCGCCCTCGCCCCGCAGATCACCGTATTGCTGGCACGCGCACGCGCGAAGAAGCCAAGAATCTTCTCAAGGTGCGCAGCATTGGCCAGGGGGCCGAACTGGGCCTCGGGGTCCAGTGCCGAACCTATCTTCAACTGCCCCAGTGCCTCCCCCAGCTTGCGGGTGAAGGCCTCGACCTTGCTGCGGTGCACATACACCCGCTCCGGTGACGCACACACCTGGCCCTGGTGCACAAAGGCCGTTTGCAGGATGCCCGCCACAGCGCTGTCCACATCCACATCGGCCAACAACGCTGCCGGGTTCTTGCCGCCCAGCTCCAGCGTGGCGCGGGTCAGGTTGGCCGCCATTGCGGCCTTGCCCACGGCGATACCGGTCGGCACCGACCCGGTGAATGCCACCTTGGCCACCTGCGGATGCTCGATCAACCACTGGCCCGCCTGCCCGCGCCCGTTGACCACGTTGAACGCACCCGCCGGCACCCCCGCTTCCACCGCTAGCTCAGCGATGCGTAGCAGCGTCAGCGGCGTGAATTCGCTGGGCTTGACCACAATGGTGCAACCGGTCACCAGGGCCGAGGCGATTTTCCAGATGCCGATCATCACCGAAAAATTCCACGGCACGATGCCTGCCACCACACCCACCGGCTCGCGCAAGGTGAAGGCGGTATAGCGCTCGCCGCCGAATGACGGCAGCGACGGGGTCATGGTCTGGCCGGTGATCTTGCTTGCCCAACCCGCGAAGTAACGCAGGAAGACTACACTTTGGGCGATCTCCAACCCGCGCGAGAGGTTGATCGACTTGCCCGAGCACAGGGTCTCCAGCTGTGCCAGCTCCTCGGTATTGGCCTCGATCAGGTCGGCCAGGCGGTTGAGCACCACGCCTTTCTGATAAGGCGAAACCTGCGCCCAACTGCCCTTGAAGGCTTGCCGAGCGCTGAGCACCGCACGCGCCACTTCCGCCTCGCTGGCCTCGGCGACACGGCTGATGACGGCGCCGCTCGACGGGTCGTGAATGTCGACCGAAGGCCCCGCTTCACCCGCCAGGTACTGGCCATCGATGAAATGGCCGTGGGGCCTGGCGAGGAACTCGACCACGGCAGGTAACAGCTGGATATCGCTCATGAGATGACTCCTGGAGGGCAGCGCAAAAGTAGGTGCGGGCCGATCTTCAGGCCCTTGCCCACCCGCCTGCCAGCCCCGAAGGGCGTTTTGTCAGGGAGCCTCAAGAGAATGTCACGCTGGCCAAATCACCACCACGTCCCAGGCGGCACACTGCGATCACTGCGATTTCTGCATAATCCATAACAACATCGGAGATAGCCAATGCGTCGCGTAGACAGGCTTAGCATCTCGGCAGCCCTGGCCTTGGCCCTGGCCGCGAGCACAAGCGCGGTGCGGGCCGACCTGCCCGCCGAAGAGATCGGCCAGAACAGCCTGCCGTTCCCGCCGGACCCACACCGTGTGTACATCCTCGATGTGGACTTCAAGAACCCCATCGCCGGCAAGGTGGTGGTGGTCGACCCCAAGGCCAAACGCATGCTCGGCATGACCACCAACGCCTTTGTCGCCCCCACCGCGCTGAGCCCGGACAACCGCACCCTGTACTCGGCCAACCTGTTCTACTCGCGCGGTACCTACGGCGAGCGCACCGACGTGCTGGTGGCCTGGGACACCCAGACCCTGCGCCCGCAATGGGAAGTGGTGCTGCCCACCAAGCGCGCCTCGACGCTCACTGAAAAGTACGCCATGGGCGTCAGCGCCGACAGCAAGCTGGCCTACGTCTTCAACCTCACGCCGTCGACCTCGGTGACCGTGGTCAATACCCAGACGCACAAGGTCGCCAGCGAAATCGCCATCAGCGGCTGCGTGCTCAACTACCCGGTCGGCAAACGCAGCTTCGCCTCGCTGTGCGGTGACGGCCAGCTATTGGTGGTGACGCTGGATGACGAAGGCAAAGAGGTCTCGCGCACCCAAACGCCCTTCTTCGACCCGAACAAGGTCCGCCTGAACGAGCGCGCCATCGCCAATGGCGACACCTACTACTTCACCACCACCCACGGCGAGGTGTACCCGGTGAGCTTCGAAGGGGGCAAGGCCAAGCCGCAGCCCACCTGGTCGCTGGTCAGTGACCAGGAGCGCCAGCAAGGCTGGGCACCGGGTGGCTGGCAAGCCCTGGCCCTGGCGCCGGGCCTGAACCGCTTGTATGCGCTGATGCATGACCAGCACACCGATGGCAAATGGGAAGACCCGAGTACCACCATCTGGGCCTTCGACCTGAAGACCGGCAAAAAACTCGGCACCCTCGACTCACCCAAGCCGGTCTGGAGCCTGCAGGCAAGCCATGACGAGGCGCCCATCCTGGTGGCCACCGACCTGGAAGGCGGCGTGCAGTTCTTCGACCTGACCACAGGCAAGCACAGCGGAGCCATGGACCAGATCGCCGACACACCAGTGCTTACCTTCGCCCCTTGGTAAACAGGAGACCCGACCATGCTCGACCCTGTACTCGTGATTGCCAGCAGCACAGCCCTGGCGGCGCTGCTGGCCAGCGCCGCCAGCCACAAGCTGCGCGACCGGCGCGCCTTCAGCGCCATCGTGCGCGCCTACCAGGTGCTGCCCTCGCCCCTGGCACCCGCCGCCACGGCAAGCCTGGTGCTGGCTGAGCTGGCCCTGGCGCTGGCCCTGCTATTACCCGCCTGGCGCGCCAGCGCAGCGCTGGGGGTAGCCCTGCTGATGGCGCTGTATGCCGGCGCCATCGGGGTCAACCTCTGGCGCGGGCGCCGCGACATCGATTGCGGCTGTTCAGGCCCCGGCGCCACCCAGCCCCTGCGCCCGGTGTTGTTGCTGCGCAACCTGGTGATCGCCGTGCTGGCCGGCCTGGCGGCATTGCCCATGGCAGAGCGCGCACTCGGTGGCCTGGATATTTTCGTGGTGATCGCGGCAAGTGCCGTGGCGCTGCTGCTTCATGTCGCGGTGGATGGCCTGCTGGCCAACCAGCCGCGTCTTGCCAAATTGACGGGGAGATAACCCATGCAACTGCTCATCGCATCGAACATTCTGCTCTGGCTGCTGCTGATTGCAGTGGCCTTCACGGTCATGGCCCTGGTGCGCCAGATCGGCGTGCTGCATGGCCGTATCGCCCCGGCCGGGGCGCTGATGGTGGACAAAGGCGTAACCGTCAACGACCCCGCGCCGCAGGTGACGGCCGCCGACCGCCACGGCCGCCCGGTGAACATCGGCTACCACGGCGAGCGTTCGCAATTGCTGTTCTTCCTCGCCCCTGGCTGCCCGGTGTGCAAATCGCTGTTGCCGGCGGTCAAGTCGATCGCCAAGGACAACAACGGCGCGCTGGACGTGATCTATGTCAGCGACGGTGATTTCGCCGAACAGCAAGCGCTGATCGAAGCCAACGATTTGCAGCAGGCCACCTACGTGGTCGGCCCCGAGATCGGCATGACCTACCAGATCGGCAAGCTGCCCTACGCCGTGTTGATCGACCCGGCCGGCATTCTGCGCGCCAAGGGCCTGGTCAACTCCCGCGAGCACCTGGACAGCCTGTTCGAGGCCGTGCACCTGGGCAGCGCCAGCCTGCAGCAGTACCTGCACGGCAACCACGCGCATGGCCACGACCACGCCCACCCACACAGCGCGCAGCACTGATCGCGGAGCACACCATGAGTTTTCTCGACAAACTGTTTGAACGCTCCAGCCGCCACGTTGCCGACACCACCTCACGGCGCAAGGTGTTGGCGCGCCTGGGCTCGCTGATCGTCGCGGGCGCGGCGCTACCGGTGCTGCTGCCGATCGACCGCACCGCCAAGGCGCTGGCCGCCGAGCAACCGAAGATGGGTGACCCTGGCGACCCGACCAGCTGCGACTACTGGCGCAACTGCTCGATCGACGGCTTTCTGTGCTCGTGCTGCGGCGGCTCGATCACTTCATGCCCGCCCGGCACCGATGCCTCGCTGGTGACCTGGATCGGCACCTGCCGCAACCCGGCCGACGGCAAGAACTACATCATCTCGTACAACGATTGCTGCGGTAAGCACGCCTGCGGCCAGTGCGCCTGCTCGCGCAACGACGATGAACAGCCGTTGTATCGGCCCTTCAACAACAACGACATCAACTGGTGCCTGGGTGCGGAGTCGAAGATCTACAACTGCACCGTGACCATCATCCGCGGCGTGGCGGTATAGCGCCGTGAAGGGTTTGACGGCGCTGTTGCTTCTGTGCCTGCTGGCGCCCGTCGCCCAGGCCAGGACCCTGCCCAACCCCAACCAGCGCCCGGCTCAGGGTAACGAGGTGCCACCGGTGCCGATTGCCCAGGCCGGGTACTCGGTGCCGGTCAACTACCAGTTGCAGTGCGCCGGCTGCCACCGGGATCACGGCGAGGGCTCGGCGGCCAACGACACGCCGCGCATGCAGGGGTTTGTCGGCAACTTTCTGAGGGTACCGGGTGGGCGCGAGTTTCTGGTGCGGGTGCCGGGGATTTCACAGTCGGCGCTCAACGATCAGCAGATAGCCGATTTGCTGAACTGGCTGCTGGCGCGGGACGGGATGGCTGGCAACAGTTCACCCGAGCAATGGCCACCGTACAGCGGCGAAGAGGTGCGCCGGGTGCGCCAGAGCAGCATGCTCAACCTGCCGGATGTGCGGGGCGGGTTGATTGACGCGATGCGGGCTGAGGGGATTGTTATTGGGGATGGGCTTGGGCGCTGAAGTGTGGTTGTTTTGGTGGGGGTTCGCCATGACGGTTTTAGCGCCTGTGAGATCGAGCGCCGCCCGCGCGGCGCATCGCGACGCAAGGCCGCTCCTACATCTGTTTCGGGCCAATTATTCCTGAGGGATTGGCGCGCGGCCCCTTGGTGCCCGCCTCAATATCGCGTCGTACAAACAAGGCGGTCGCGCGCAAATGCCACTGGCCTCACTGGCCCGAAACAAATGTAGGAGCGGCCTTGCGTCGCGATGCGCCGCGCGGGCGGCGCTCGATCTCATAGGCGCTGAAAATCCCCAGCCATGCACTTCGACTGCAACATCTAGAAACACCCCTGCCCCGAAATTGATACCTCCCGACGCATCCCACCCAAGAAAATCCTCCAATCCCCCCCGCCACCCTCATCCCCTAAAAATTAAATTCATTAAAAAACAAATAATTAGCAAATTAACCCCTCCACCCCCACAAATCCCAGGCCCGTTTTTTGCTTGAAATTTCAAGTGAATTGTAATGCTTTACCCACCATCCAAGAGTTCGCCCAAGCGATCCGTTCCACGTCTTACCGTGCGAGGCCCCCATGACACCAGCGACCCGTGTTTGCGACGATCACTTCCAGGCCTGGCTCAGCCAGGTCAACGAAGCCTGCGGCCACTTCAACGCCCGCAAGCTCGACGCAGGCTTCGTCGGCCAGCTCGAAAAGTGCCAGGTAGGCCAGATTTCCATGAGCATCGTCGACATGACCCACGTCCACCTGTTCCGCAGCGCCCGGGAGATTCGCGCCAGCGGCGCCGACAACTACTACGCCGTGCTGCAGATGGCCGGCACCTCGCATATCGAACACCAGGATGCCCGCATCGAGCTGCGGCCCGGCGACCTGACCCTGGTCGACGCCAGCGCCCCACTGGACATGCACTTCCACCAACGCTCACGGCAACTGTCGCTGATCCTGCCGCGCCCCCAGGTGCAGAGCGGTACCCGCGGCGTGAGCGTGGCCTGCGCAAAACGCATCGAAGCGCAAACCCCATTGGCCAGCATGGCCCGGCAGATGATGCTCGAGGCCGGCCGCACCCAACACATGGCCAACAACGAAAGCCAGGCCGTGCTCGATGCGCTGATCGCCCTGCTGCGCCCGGCCATCACCCATGACTCGGTGCCTGGCAGCCATGAACGGATGTTCCGCAAGGCCCTGGCGCTGATTGACCAGCGCATCACCTGCGAGCAGCTGACCCCTGAACTCATCGCCCACGAAGTGGGCATCTCCATGCGCAGCCTGTACCGCATCTTCGCCAAGCACGACCTGGTCATCGCCCAGTACATCCGCAACCGCCGCCTCGACTTCTGCGCCGAAAGCCTGAGCAACCCGGCGATGGACCAGAAAGTATCGTCGCTGGGTTATGCCTGGGGCTTTTCCGATTCGAGTTACTTCAGCACAGCGTTCAAGGGCCGCTTTGGCATGACCCCGGGCGAGTACCGCAAGCGTCACGCCAATTGACCCCTGTGGCGGGCCACACGCAACTGACAAGCCCAGCAAACACCCTGGCAGGCACAACAAAACCTGCCGGCCGGCACTGGCACACAATCAAACCGAACACCAACAAGAAGCAGCCCGGCGCTGCCTTACCCAGGAACCGTGCATGATGTCGACCGTCGTATCCAGCAAGTTCGTAGTGCCCTTCCTGCTTGCCGCCCTGGCCAGCCCGCTGGCCTTGGCCGAAGACTGTGCAGCCCCGCAACGCCAGCAAGGCGAACAGGTATTCGCGCGCGACTGTGCGGCGTGCCACTCGGCGCAAAAGGATGGCCCGACCCTGATGGGCCCCAACCTGCACGACGTGGTGGGCCGCACCCCCGGTAGCGTGCCAGGGGCCAATTACTCCCAGGCCATGAAAACCCGCCAGGCGGCCTGGACGGCACAAGCCATCGGCGCCTTCATCGCGCAGCCACAAGCCGCGGTGCCCGGCACCTACATGCCTTACGCAGGGCTGCCGGATGCCGGTGAGCGCCAGTCGGTGACGTGCTTCCTCGCCGGCCTCAAGTAACGCTACCTGCCCACGAAGGCCCCGCAACGGGGCCTTCTGCGTTTTCCCACCCCCTCGCATCAGCTTGGCACAACGCCAAAGGCAACTGGCAGCCAGGGCAAAAGCCCGTGCCGGGGCTTGCTTCATGATCATTGGCATGTCTTCGGAACTTCTGCCAAAAACCATGACAAAGGAAGCCAGACCATGCACCACCGCCCGTACCGCCGTACCTTGGCCGCACTCCTGGCCGGGGCTTCGCTGGGTGCGTCCGCGCACGAGCTGTACAGCGATGCCGAACGCCACCTGAACGCCAATGTGGAAGCCGTGTTCGGTGCATTCCACAGCGAACGAAGCTACGTGATTGGCCGTGACCAACCCGGCTCTACCTCCTGGCAGGAGGGCTACATCAAGTATGGTTTGAGTGCCGACCAACGCCTGGGGAGCATGGGGGCGTTGTATGGCGCCTTTGCCCTGCTCAGCTCGGCGACCTGGGGGGACGGTGACGCTGCAGGCTTCAGCGACAGCAGCGAACGCACCAGCAAGGTCGAAGATGCCTACCTGGGCTGGAAGTCCGGCAACCTGGTACCGCTGCTAGGCGAGGACGGTATCGACCTGTCGTTCGGCAAACAAATGGTCGCCGTGGGCGATGGTTTCCTGCTTCAGGGGGACTCGCTGAACGTTGGCCATGGCCTGGCCGATGGGCAGTTCAACCGGGGTGGCGCCTACTACCTGGCGGCGCGCAAGAGCTTCGACAAGACCGCCGTGCTGCGCCTGGGTGGCAGCAGCGGCTGGCGCGGCGACCTGATGTGGCTGCAATCGGACAACCGCGCCCAGGCCAACACCGAAATGCACGTCGCCACCCTGGAACACGTGGCGGACGCCGGCACGGTCGGCCTGACCTACATCGCCACCACCCATGTCGACGAGCAATACGCCTCGCCCCAGCAACTGGAACGCGACGGCATGAAAACCTACAGCCTGCGGGGCCAGGGCAATGCCGGGGTAGACAACCTGTTCCTGTCCGGGGAATACGCCAAACAGGACAAGCCCCACACCGCCACCGAGGATGCCTGGTACCTGGAAGCAGGCTGGACCTTCGCCAACCTGCCCTGGCAGCCGAACCTGAGCTACCGCTACAGCCGCTTTTCAGAGCAGTACGACACCCTGTTCTACGGCCTTGGGCGCGGGTTGGGGACGTGGTTCCAGGGCGAAGTGGCGGGCAACTATGCCGGGCCGTTCAACAGCAATGCGCGGGTGCAGAAGGTTGGCCTGGTGGTCAGCCCGAGCCCCACGCTGAACCTCGGGGTGATGGCGTTCAACTTCGATACCATCAACCGCAGGTTGGGCAATGTGGACGGGCGTGAGCTGGATATCTATGCCGAGTGGACCATCAATGATCACCTGATGGTCGTGCCCTTGATGGGGTTGTATCAGCCGGATCGCAGTGCCGAGCAAGGGGGGACGCAGTTGGGCAGCAACAATGACAACCTGTATGGGCAGGTGGTGTTCGTCAGTACCTTTTGAGCGGGAGATTGCCGGGGCTGCTCTGCAGCCCCAGCAACAATGGCCCTACGCTCTACTCAGGCACCGGCAACGGCGCCTCGCTGTTCCACCCCGTAACCGGCCGGCTGAACAGGTTCTCGGTCTGGAAATGCGCCATGCGCCAGCGTCCCTCTTCCAACGCAAAGCGCACCGTCAACCGGGCGGCATTCAGGTGCGACGCGCCGTCGGCAAAGGTACTTGTCTGCAACATCACCCAGCGCCCAAGCCCTTCATCACCGGCCACCTCGATCACCTCGCTGGTCAGGAAGTGCACATTCAAGGCAAAGTGCGCCGGCGTCTTCATGTAGGTGGCAAACATCGCGCGGATCGCCTCGCGTCCACGGTAGCCGCCAAAGCTTTCGGCGTACTTGGCGCCCTTGCCTTCCCACACCGCCTCACGGCAGAACAACCCCGCCAGTTCATCGAGCGGTGAGCTGGCGTCCAGCTGGTCGCACAGCGCCATGTAGCGGTTCATGCAGACGCGGATGGCCTGCTGGTGTTCGAAGCAGAGCAGCCGGGCCTGCAGTTCAAGGATATCGGTCATGGCTACGCTGGCCTCAGTGCTCGTTACCGGCATACAGGTTCAGCAGCAAGCGCTCGGCCACCGCCAACAGTTTTTCGTCGGCGCCCTTGGCCGCCACCAGTTGCAGGCCGACCGGCAAGCCGGCCTCGCTGCCCAGCGGAATGCTCAACGCCGGGTGCCCCGACAGGTTGAACGGCCGCACCAGCGAGGTCATGCCCAGCACCGCCCGGGTGTCGGCGGCATCCTCCAGGCGCAGCGGGAAGTCCGGCATGGTCGGCAGGGCCAGGACGTCGAAGCTGGCCAGGGCCTGGTCGACTTCATCGGTAAACCTTCGACGCACCTCTTCAGCCTCGGCCAGCGCCGAGTCCGTGGTCTGCCCCGCTGCCGCCAGGCGCCCGGCGATATCGCTGCCGACCTTGCCGGTTTGTAGAAGGTGGCCACAGCCTTCGAACGTTTCGCGGTTAATCACCACCATGCCGGCGTCGTAAGCAGCGCCAAAATGCTTGAGCTCGACGTTGCCCAAAGGCAAGCCACTGGCCGTCAGCGCCCCGTGTACCACCTTGTGGATGGCAGCCTCGGCGGTCACCCGCAACACACCGATGCGCGCCTTGCTCGGCACCTGGGCGGGGACGAAGGTGGGGTCGATCATGCTCATGGCGCGCACCAGCATCGGCAGGCTCGCGGCGAACGGGCCAACGCAGTCGAGGCTGGTGCGCGCTGGCATCACGCCTTTGCGGCTTACCCGGCCAAACGTCGGCTTGAGGCCGAACACCCCACAGCAACAGGCCGGGACGCGCACCGAGCCGCCGGTGTCGGTACCCAGGCTGAAGTCTGCCAGGCCCGCCGCCACCGCAGCGGCCGAACCGCTGGACGAGCCACCAGGAATGCGCCCTGGAAAACGCGGGTTGGCCGCCGTGCCGGTATAGCGGTTGATCCCGGTGGTGCCAAACGCCAGCTCGTGCAGGCTGACCTTGCCGGTGAGGCGGGCACCGGCGGCCAGCAACTGGCTGACCACCTCGGCATGGCGCTCGGCCAGCGGCGCATCCTCCAACGCCTGGCTGCTGGCGCGGCTGGCGGTACCGGCGACATCGATGGTGTCCTTGACCACGACCCGGGGGCCGGTGCCGCCCAGATCAAGGGTTTCTACTATGATTGTCATTGTTGTGCAGCCCTCTTCAAGAATGGATGCCGGGCCTTTGCCCAGCCGCTAAAATGCGGGTCGATTACTTGAAATGTCAACTGAATATTCCAGTAATTCCCGACCGTTTCGCGGTAGCCAAATACGCGGAAACGGCTATGATGTCGCGACTATTTCCGCACAAGTAGTGAACCGATGAGCAACTCGAAAAACAAAGGCCACAGCCATCACGACCCGGCCAGCGATGAATTTCGCAAGGAGGATTTCCCCTTCTACTGGCTGGCCCGTGTGCATGGCCGTTACACCCAGAACATGGAGCGTCTGCTCAAGAAGATCGACCTCGACGTGCCGCGCTGGCGCGTGCTGTGGATCCTCAACGAGAACGGTGAATCGAGTATTTCCGAGATCTCCACCCATGCCATTGCCAAACTCTCGACCATCACCAAGATCGTCTACCGCATGAAAGACGATGGGCTGGTCGATACTGCGCCAAGCCCTGAGGATGGGCGCGTGACCCAAGTGCGCATCACCGAGGTCGGCCTGCAGAACATCGAGCGCATGCAGGACGTGACCCGCGAGCTGTTCCAGCGCAGCTTCAAGGGGCTGACCGAGGCGCAGGTGCAGCGGCTGAACCGGATGCTGGAAGTGGTGTTTCACAACCTCGAGACACCGTGAAAGCTGGGGCCGCGTGGCGGCCCCCTAATTCAGCAGGCTTTAGAGTCCTCGCACACCCGGTGATAGGCCCGGTTGAAATACACCAGCCCATCGTCCGCCCCGCCATGGCGGATATCCTGGATCTCGCAATAGAAAATGCTGTGCGACCCCACTTCATGCACCTGGGCAATACGGCAGTCGAAGTTTACCAACGCCTCCTGCATCACCGGCGCGCCGCTTTCCAGCACGGTCCAGTGGGTGGTCGCAAAGCGTTCCTCCGTGCTCAGGTTACGGTTGGCAAACGCCCCCGACAGTTCCTGATGGGTACCGGCCAGCACGTTCACGCACAACGCGCCGTTGGCCTTGAATTGCTCGTTGGAGTAAGACGCGCGGTTCATGCACACCAGCAAGGTAGGCGGTGCGTCGGTCACGCTGCACACTGCCGATGCGGTGAAGCCGAAACGCCCTGCAGGGCCATCGGTTGTGATGACCGATACGGCGCCGCCGAGCAGCGCCATTGCATTGCGAAACTGGTTTACGTCTACCATGGTCATGCTCCTCAGATATCCAGCACCAGCTTGTTGGACTTGGCCCGCGAGCAGCACACCAGGATCTGGTCGTTCGCGGCTTTTTCGTCATCGGTCAGGTACACATCGCGGTGGTCCGGCTCGCCTTCGAGCACCTCGCACATGCACGTCCCGCAGACGCCCTGCTCGCAGGAAATATCAATCTTGATGCCGACCTGCGCCAAGGCTTCGAGAATCGTCTGCCCCTCGCCGACCTGCACGGTCTTGTTGCTGCGCGCGGCCACCACTTCAAAGCCTTCGCCACTGGCATCGACCTCGACCTGGAAGTACTCCTTGTGGATATGGTCTTCGGCATAACCCTGCCGGCGAGCCCCTTCGATCACCCAGTCCATGAAGCCGGACGGGCCGCAGGTGTACAGGTGGGTACCTGGGTTGGCAGCGCCTAGCACCGCCACCAGGTCAAGGCGCTGTGCCGGGTCTTCGTCGTCGAAGTGAGTCACTACCCGTGCGGCAAACGGCGCCGCCGCCAGTGCCTCAAGAAACGCACTGCGGCTGCGCGAGCGCCCGCAATAATGCAGTTCGAAGTCAGCGCCCTGCTGGTGCAGGGCATGGGCCATGGCGATCATCGGCGTGATGCCGATACCGCCACCCAGCAGGATCGAGCGGCGCGCCTGCGCCGCCAGCGGGAACAGGTTGCGCGGCGCGCTGATCTGCAATGCGCGCCCTTCCAGCAAGGTCTCGTGCACCCCCACCGAGCCGCCGCGTGAAGCGGGGTCTTTGAGCACGCCCAGGCGATACACCGTGGCATCGGCCGGGTCGCTGCACAGCGAGTACTGGCGCACCAGGCCAGGCGCGACGTGGATATCGACATGCGCCCCCGCCTCGAAGGCCGGCAACGCGGTGCCATCGGCACGCCCCAGGTCGAGGACGACCACGTCGGCCCCTTGGATCTCGCGCTTGCGCACGACTACGTTCAACAATTGTTCATTCATGGCCGGTGTCCCGTGTAACGACAGGAGGCGCGCTGCGCCCCCGAAAATTTCAACGCATGAACAGGCCGCCGTTCACGTCCCAGGTTGCCCCGGTGGTGAAATAGGCCTCGGGCCGCGCCAGTTGCACGATCAGGTCGCCAAGGAAGCCGGCGTCACCCAGGCGCTGCACCGGGATGTTCGCCAGCAAGCCCGGCAGGCGCTCGGCCGGTACCGCGGCATGCACCGCCGGCGAATCGATCGGGCCGGGGGCAATGGCGTTGACCGTGACACCGCGGGCGGCGAATTCCTTGGCGAAGATCTTGGTCAGGGTGATGATCGCGCCCTTGCTCGCGGCGTAATGGGCACCCGTGGCGGTGCCACCGTTCTGCCCGGCCAGCGAGGCCATGTTGATGATCCGCCCGTAACCGGCCTCGGCCAGGTGCGCGCCAAACACCTGGCAGCCGAGGAAGACGCTGCGCAGGTTGAGCCCGACCACTGCGTCGAGCTCCTCCGGGGTGATTTGCATCAGCGGCGTGGTCTTGGTCACGGCGGCGTTGTTGACCACCACGTGCAAGGCGCCAAAATGCGCCAGTACCTGGGCCAGGGCCTGTTCGAAATCGGCCTTGCTGGCGACGTCGAGCTTGACCGCCAGGGTGCGGCCGCCCTGCCCTTGCTGCGCTTGCTGCAGGTGTGCGGCGCTGGCCTGGGCCAGTGCCAGGTCGCGGTCCGAGACCACCACGTCAAAGCCCGCCGCAAGCAGTTGGGCGCAAAAGCGCTGGCCCAAGCCCTGGCCGGCGCCGGTTACCAATGCAACTTGGTTCATGGCCAGTTCCTCAAAGGATGTAGCCGATACCGGCAAGGGTATCGTCGCTGTTGATCAGGCTGATCACCTTGCGGTGGATCTTGAAACCGCCCGCCGCCCGCACCAGGGTGTAGGTCAGGTCGGCGCTGTAGTGCTTGAGGCTTTCTTTGCGAAATTCCCGCACGTTCTGCGCGCAGCGCACGGTGACGTTGACGCCGTCGTCGCTCA
>NZ_FYDW01000027.1:0-5759 GCF_900187555.1 Pseudomonas sp. Irchel s3f19
GAATACCCAGGCTGTACTGGCCCGTGCGTGGGTCGACGCCATTCTCGATGAAGCTCATGAAGTTGAAGGCGTTGGAATGCACGGCCGAGTCAATGGCTGCTGCCTTCGCGCTACCCATCCTGAGTTCGAGCTGGTTGCGGCTGTCAGGTTGACCCTCAGGAAGGAAGTTGACATTCAACTGGTGCCGATTGCCCTGATGGTCGATCAAGGTGAAACGCATGACCCCTTCGAGGGACGAGCGATAGTCCCCACCGGGCGCCATGCCGTCGTACCAGTACGGCATGTCCCAGACCCTGTCCAGCGTCAACAGCAGGGTACCTTGAGCAAGGTCCTCGCCTGGCTTGAGGTTGTAATCCAGCTTGCCGTGGTAGTTCACGGCGCGCTCTAGCGTCAGCAGTTCCAAGGCCGACTCGTACGACACGCCCAACGGCACACCAGGTGAACCGGGTGGCAATACCGGCCTGAAGGCATACCCTACGTAACTGCAGAACGTTTCGGCGAGCTGCTCGCTCTCCCAACGAACGATCGACGCATGGTCGAAACTGACCTGGTAAAACCTGAGATTGCCATATTCCTGGGTGGCACCGGAGAGTTCCCAATAGTCAGTGGTGTACTTGTAAAAGTTGAAGGTGTCCTGCCTGACGATCTTGCCTCCCTCCGAAGCAACCCGCCTGGGTTTGAATTCGTAGTTGTTCAGTGCCCAGAAAGGCGTTGGGCGCCCGGTCAACTCGACTTCACCTGCATCCTTGCTGATGGTTCTGGAGTTCTGCGTACGGTTGTCATACCCCTTGAACTCGGCATGGAACTTCCTGATTTCCGCTTCGGTACTTTGCACATAGACGCGCAAGGAGACCTTGCCTTCATCTGCCATGGGCTTGGCCGTCACCTGCCGAGCCCCTTGGTAATAGTCATAGCGATTGCGTGACTTGCTCCACCCCCAGCGCAGCCCTTGCGCCGGGTCCAAGCCCTCCACCCCCTCCAGCACATACTCGATCGGGTTGCCGTTCTCCGCGAGCACCTTCAATGTGGACAGCTCAAGGTCACTGACCGGATCCTTGACCACGTCACCATCGCTGTTGCGGAAGTCCTCAGTCTGGATGACGATATCCAGGGCGATCTGCTGCAACCCGTTGGCATAGGCCACGGTGCCGTTAATCGGCACGGGCGTCACCGTGAAGATCAAAACTTTCTTGTAGCGTTCACTGATCATCGAGACCTGCGCGTCCTCGCGCATCAGCTCGATGATGGCATACCCCGCATCACGGTCACGGATATTGGCCATGACCACGGCGACCGAGGTTGAAGGCGATACCGGCGGCGTGTATACGCCTGAGGCAGGGTCGATGTGCCCCTCGCCGAACAAGAGCCAGGCATCGGCCTCCTCGTTCTGCACCTCGAAGGGCACCGAGCTGCCATGGGGCACTTTAGGCACGTGGAATGGCAAGACGTTCAGCACAGCCGGGTAGGCGAGAATTACCACCGTGACCTCGGCTGTATCGCCCCTAATCCCATCAGTAAGACGGATGCGCTCCAACAGGACGGCAGGACTCCGCTCAGGCTCACGGGGCACATAGCTTAGCGAGCCATCGCTCTGGAGGGTCAATTCACCGTATAGCGTCGGTTCCCAGGTCAGGCTAGCATGACCCGCAACATTGAACTCAATCGCTCTTTCCCTACTACGCCATACCGCAACCCGTGGCGTCACCACCAAAGAATCGATAGATTCGACCACCAGCGCGGCATTGACGCTTCCGGGTTCTTCTTCGCCCAGCTGCGCACTGACCAGGATGACCTGACTTTCCCGTGCGAAGTGCGCAACATCCGAGGCCTGGTACTGCCCCTGTGCATTGATTTGCCCGGTCGACCGAGGGTGGCTGATGTTCCTTGCCGTCCATTGCGCCACAGCCTGGCCTTGCACCTTGAAATCCGTGGTCTGTTCGCGGCCAAGGCGCGCCTGCATCGGCTCGACCTGACGCGTTGCGGAACTGGCCTCAATGCTCCCGAACACTACCCGATCATGTGGGGTGTGCTCCTCCTTCATGGCAAACCGCCACGCCTTCGGCAAGCTCAAGTGCCGCAGCAAACGCTCGGCAAGCTCCCCAAGCAAAGGAACGCGCAACTGCTCAGTCAGCAGCGTTACGCCTTGACTGCCATCGGGCAGCAGATAAGGAAACACGCCTGGCCCCGGCCATGTCCCGCCAAAGCGGCGGCCACGCAGGTCCAGTTGAACAATCGCGGCACCATCACCTTCACGCCCCGTGCCCTCTGGTGCAGCCTGGGTGCGCACATTGAGGCCACGCACGGCGAGCGCATCCTGCCCGCTAAGCTCACAGGTCAAGAGCACGAACTGATGGTTGAACACCTCATGCTTCGCCAATTCAGCCTGTATGAAGCGCCCCATGGCCCGCCGAGCCGTCTCGCTTTCACCCAGGTTGGTGACAAACTCTTCGGCTTGACTCAGGTCGAGCACCAGCCGGGCCTGATTGGCTGCAGGATCATCGACGGTCAGCAAGGCAACCGACATCTGCACGTGGTAGCCCATCTCTTCACGCAGGCCATGGCTGCTCTTGAGCCTGGGTGGCTGGGCGACAAACCGTGAATACGACGCGTATTCGCCAGAGATAAACGGCATGATCACCGTCAAGCGATTTCCTGCCCCCGAGACCCCTGCAAAGGAAAGCTGTGGTGGCCCCAGCACCAGCCCTTCGAACACTGCCTGGTCATTACGCTGACCGTCGGTAAAGTAGCTGCCAGTGATGTGCTCAAGAAAATTCGACTGGCTGAGGCCTTCGAGATAACGCAGCATGAGCAATTGCTCGAGCGGCTCACGGCCCAATGCCATGATCGCGCCCCAGCCATGCATGACATCACCCTATTCCAGACGAGCCAGCAGGGCTTCCTTGGAATTGTTGATCATGATCATGCCCCTTTACTGTGGCAAGATTTGTCATGCGCCATCGCACTGGCCAAACGTAATTCGCCCCAGCCGAGAGTGCGTGGCGCTTGTGCGAGATGAACGAGCTTTTGCGAATGGGTCATTCTGGCCATGGTTCCTTCTCCAATGTTTGTCGCCCTGCTGCTCTTCAGCGCGTACTTGAACGTCCGCCGCGCAGCGTCAAGCGCAGTGAGCGCATTTCAAAATAATGGTATTTGTCGTCGAAACTGACATGTGCATGTACAGTCAAACTTTGATTGAGCATTTGCTGCTCAAGCAGATTCCTGGGTATTAGCAGTTCAAGGCCGTTGCGGACTTGCTGGGGGGTCACTTCAGCGTCCCATATAACCTCTTCCACCTCAGCGCGAAAAACGCCTGTGACCCACACCGTCACCCATTGCTTTTCGGCAATGAACACCCAGGGAGCGAGGGTGCAGCTTGCCCCGCTTGGGACGTCCCCCAGATACAAGTCGCTTCCCCTCGCGACCGGGCATTGAAGCTGCGGATACTGGGTGGGTTCAATAGGCAGTATGCGCAGCATGAAGTGCTCTGACTCGACATAGCTGCCGTCATCCCGCACCAGGCGATAAAACACCTTGAACCGCTTCGCCACGGCGTTTTCATTACGCTCCATGTTGGCCGCAATGCTGCCCGCACTTACGTGAAAGCGGCGTGGCTTGTTGGTATTGATCGGCTGGGTAACAATTTCCCGTCCCCGCTCGGCATGCCCCTCCCAGTGCACTTCGATGTGCTCATCTTTGAGAATGTCGACATCGTCAGGCACATCCACTAGTGCACCAGAGGTGACAAGGTAAGCTGCCAACAGACCACCGTCTTTTTCTGCCACGGCATTAAGCACTATCGGCGCTGGCAACTCCCGCGAGCGCAGCACTTGCACGGTCAGCAGCTCAGAGGCAAGGCTGCTGCCTTCGCGAGCGAACTGGTAACCGAGTGTCGCCGCTTGCCCCTGGCTGCTCATCAGCCAACGGGGTTCGAGGGTGAACACCAGGGCACCGCTGTCGATCGAACTTGGGTCAACACGCAACACCTGATACACATTGTCACTGGACAGCCAATACAGCAGCAGACGGTCCGAGACAGCCATGCCCTGATCCAGGTAAGGTGGAATCCTGATCGTCAAACCATCGCGAAAACGCGTAGGGTCCAAGGGGGCACCGGGCACGTGGCCATCCACGCTGGGCGCCGGCAGGCGATCTGGTAGGGTAATCTTCGAGTCCACGCGAAACCGCTGTACGGGCGATACGGCCGAACGGCCATCTTTGAAGTCAATGACATACTCGGCATCGAAGTACTCTCCCTCCAACCGGCGCACCCAGGTTGAGTCAACGGCGGCTTGCAAATGTTGGCCAGGAACCTCGACATTGAGGTTTTTTGTCCAGGTGTGCAGATTCCCGAGATCGTCCTTACCCGTTAGCGTTATCGCAACCCTATCGCCGGGTTGCATGGCCTGGTAGGGCGGTATTACCAGCGCCATGGAGGCGCCCAGCGCCCGCGAGGCAACGACGAGGTCATGCGACGGTGCGGCCAGGGCCACCGACAAGGTTTCGGCACTTGGCCGTGGCCGCACGCCCACATAGCAAAAACGCCGCATAGACTCCCTCTCGAGCCGTGCTTCATGGATCTCGTAGGAGTAAAACGCCCAGCCACCGGCAGCGCTTTGCACTTCATCATTGCCAATGGTGTACAGCACACCCACGGTTGGATCGACACCACTAGGGACACGGAAAGGGTCTCTGAAATAGTCAAAGCTCTCCCCACTGGGCGCAGCTCCCACCCAGCGTGGAAAAATCTTATCCCCCGCCTTGATGCCGGGATAGTTGATGTATGTCCTCAACGGGTCGGTGCCCAACGCGAGCAAGTCGACTTCATCGTAACGCGTCAATCCTTCTATTTCAGGTTTGGGCAGGTCATTGTTGCGTGGGCGTGCATCACGAAGTGTCGTGGATGCAGACGCACGCTTAAACCAGTGGGCGAAGTTACGGATGAGCGTCATGCCGCATTACTCCATCATGCAAAAAACGATTAGTGGCGGAGCGGTTGCAGGCATTAATAGCGAATCGGCCAACGCGCGACAACTAGCATAATTAACAGGTCGACGGCGCCCACCCGTACCGAAACACAAACGGGTGACACCTGATATTTTTGACAGGTGCGCGGCACTGCGCATTGCCCTAGGCTCAGGACAGGAAGGGTACGTGAATCCAACGATATCCAAGATATTCAGGAGCGTGTTCATGACAGGCAAGAAGGACACACAGGCCACGGGCGTTATTATCATCAGGGAATCAACAGAAAGTAACGACTTCTGCTCCCTGCATATTCCGGACGCCGGCAGCAATCAAACTGTCGTATTGAGAATGAACCAAGGGGACTGTAAAGACAAAGACCCTCGCTTCATTGAACTTAACAGTTTTCCGTCGGCAACAAAGATCCTCCTGACCCGAAATGATAATGGCACGCCGGACGATGCCAGTTGGTGGATTGAACTCAAGACCACACGCAACAATGCCGCATTGGACAATGAAGAAATTACTTACCTGAACACCTATGACGTTGGCAGTTTCATCGAACAGGGTATCGGGGTCATGGTGATTGCCAAGCATGGCACCATCCAGCGCGACGAACTTCGCAGTGTGCGCGTCGTTACCTCGGCCGCGCCGCCGCGCGCTGAGCGTCTGCAGCGCTAATGCTCATCTTGAATGGGAGATGACAATAATGTTCTTGAATTCCAATGCGTTCAACTTCATGAGTTTCGTCCAGAACAACGTCGATCCGCGCACGGGCCAATACAACCTGGGCATCG
>NZ_FYDW01000003.1:0-223697 GCF_900187555.1 Pseudomonas sp. Irchel s3f19
AATCCCCTAAAGGGCCGTCGAAGACTACGACGTTGATAGGTTGGGTGTGTAAGCGCTGTGAGGCGTTGAGCTAACCAATACTAATTGCCCGTGAGGCTTGACCATATAACACCCAAGCAATTTGCTCATGCAGATTGCGGTGGTGAAGACGCACGAACCGAAAGTTCGAATGTACATCACAACATCACATATCCGAATTCGCTAGGCTGTCCATCTGGACGTTCTGGCAACAGAATTTCTTGACGACCATAGAGCATTGGAACCACCTGATCCCATCCCGAACTCAGTAGTGAAACGATGCATCGCCGATGGTAGTGTGGGGTCTCCCCATGTGAGAGTAGGTCATCGTCAAGATTCATTTCGCAAAACCCCTATCTGCGCAAGCAGGTAGGGGTTTTGTCTTTGTCTCGCACAAAAACCGGGCTCAAACCGGTCAATAGTCGCCTCCCACATTTCGAGCCAGATCACTAGAATAGAGCCCACGCATCCTTTCAGAAGCTCGATATGCCCAACCCTGTCGAACCCGAAGCACTGGCCCACTTGCCGCTGGACGAACTCGTTGCTTGTCACGAATGCGACCTGTTGCTGCGCAAGCCAGTGCTGCAGCACGATGAAAAAGCCCTGTGCCCGCGCTGCGGCTACGAGCTTTATGCCCACCGGCACAATGTGGTCAACCGCAGCCTGGCCCTGGTACTGACGGCATTGCTGCTTTTTGTGCCGGCCAATTTTTTGCCGATCATGCAGCTGCACCTGCTTGGCCAGACTTCGGACGATACGGTCTGGAGCGGGGTGGTGGGCCTGTACAATTCACAAATGCGCGGCGTGGCCGTGGTGGTCTTCCTGTGCAGCATGGCCATTCCTTTGGCAAAGCTGCTGTGCCAGTTGGCGGTACTGCTGAGCATTCGGCTGGATGTGGGGCGCAGCTATGGCCTGTTGTTCTACCGCATCTATCACCACTTGCGCGACTGGGGCATGCTCGAGGTCTACTTCATGGGCGTGCTGGTTGCGATCGTCAAACTGGTGGACCTGGCTGAACTGACCGTGGGGTTGGGGCTGTTCTGTTTCATCAGTCTGCTATTGATTCAGGTATGGCTCGAAGTGGTGATGTCACCGCATCAGATCTGGAGTGCGCTTTCGGGGGAGGATCTCCATGCGGGCGATTGATGCAGGCATCCTGGTCTGCAATGAGTGTCACCAATTGAACAGACAGGAGGCCGACAGCGCCTCGCAGACGTGCACGCGCTGTGGGGCCATCGTTCATGGCCGTCGACCGAACAGTATCGTGCGTACCTGGGCGTTGCTGATTGCGGCTTCCATTCTGTACATCCCTGCCAACCTGTTGCCGATCATGACCGTCAGCACCCTTGGCCAGGGTAGCCCCGATACCATCATGTCCGGCGTCATTACCCTGCTCAAGCACGGCATGGTGCCCATCGCTGCCGTGGTGTTCATCGCCAGTATTCTGGTACCTACCTTCAAACTGGTGGGTATTGGCTTGCTGCTGTACTCGGTTCAGCGCCGCCAGCCGCTTTCGGCGCGCCAACGGATCCTGATGTACCGCTTTATCGAATTCATTGGGCGCTGGTCCATGCTCGATATCTTCGTCATCGCCATCCTGGTGGCGGTGGTGAATTTCGGGCGAATTGCCAGTGTCGAAGCCAACCTGGGCGCTGTCGCCTTCGCCAGTGTGGTGATTCTGACGATGCTTGCTGCTTTAACTTTCGATCCCCGACTGATTTGGGATAACACGGAGTCGGATGACGACCATGAGTGACCTGCCTACGGCAAAAACCCGCCCAGCTTCGAACTGGTCGGCCATCTGGATCCTACCGCTGATCGCGTTGATGATCGGGGGCTGGCTGGCATGGCAGGCCTACCGTGATGCGGGCGTGGAAATCGAGGTTCGCTTTACCACAGGTGAAGGGATCGTCGCCAACAAGACCGAAGTCATCTACAAGGGCATGCCGGTCGGCAAGGTGACGGCGTTGGTGCTGGATGCCAAGGGTGCCAACCAGGGTGTGATTGCCACCATTGAAATGAACAAGGCAGCCGAGCCGCACCTGACTACCGGCACGCGCTTCTGGCTGGTCAAGCCAAGCGTCAGTCTGGCGGGTATTTCCGGCCTGGAAACCTTGGTCTCGGGTAACTACATCGCCGTCAGCCCTGGCGAAGGGGAGAAGGCCAAGCGCTTCAAGGCCTTGTCTACGGCGCCGCCCTTGTCTGACAGTGAGCCGGGCTTGCACCTGACACTCAAGGCTGAACGGTTGGGTTCGCTCAATCGCGACAGCCCGGTGTTCTACAAGCAGATCCAGGTCGGCCGGGTGAAGAGTTACCGGCTTTCCGATGACCAGGACACCGTCGAGATCAAAGTGTTCATCCAGCCGGCCTACGCCAGCCTGGTGCGCAAACACACGCGTTTCTGGAACGCCAGCGGTATCAGCATCGATGCCAGCCTGTCGGGCGTGAAGGTGCGCAGCGAGTCGCTGTCGAGCATCGTCGCCGGTGGCATCGCCTTCGCGACGCCGGAATACCGCAAGGACAGCCCACCAACCGACCCCAGCCTGCCGTTTCGCCTGTATGAAGACTTCGATGCAGCCCAGGCCGGTATCCGCATCAAGGTCAAGCTGAGTGACTACGAAGGCCTGCAGGCGGGTCGCACGCCGGTGATGTACAAGGGCATCCAGGTCGGCTCGCTGAAAGCGCTGAAGATGGAAGACAACCTGGGCAGCGCCATGGCTGAGCTGACCCTCGACCCACTCACCGAGGACTACCTGGTCGAAGGTACGCAGTTCTGGGTGGTCAAGCCGTCCATCTCGCTGGCGGGCATTACCGGCCTGGAGGCCTTGGTAAAAGGTAACTACATTGCCATTCGCCCCGGGGAGAAGGGCGACAAGCCGCTGCGGGAGTTCGAGGCACGGCCCAAGGCGCCGCCGCTTGACCTGAAGGCGCCGGGCCTGCACATGGTGCTGTTCGCCGATACCCTGGGCTCGCTGGAAATCGGTAGCCCGGTGATGTACCGCCAGGTGAAGGTGGGCAGCGTGCAGAGCTACCAGTTTGCGCGCAACAGCAACCGCATCCTGATCGGTGTGCATATAGAGAAGGAGTACGAGAAGCTGGTGAACGGCTCATCGCGCTTCTGGAATGTCAGTGGCATTACCCTGACCGGTGGGCTGTCGGGCATCAAGATCAAAAGCGAATCCCTACAGACGCTCATGGCGGGCGGTATCGCCTTCGACACGCCAAGGCCCGATGTGGTGCTCAAGCGCCATATTCCACGCTTCCGGCTGCATGAGAGCCAGGAGGCGGTTAACCGGGCGGGTACATTGATCACCATTCGTGTGGACCGAGCCGACGGTTTGAAGCCGGGTACGCCGATTCGCTTCCGTGGCCTGGACGTCGGCAGCATCGAAAGTGTCGACCTGACTGCAGACTTGCAGGCCGTGATGTTGCGGGCACGCATTACCGAAGCGGCGGAGCGTATTGCACGCGTCGGTACGCAATTCTGGGTGGTCAAGCCTGCGTTGGGCCTGGTGCGCACCGAAAACCTCGACACCTTGATTGGTGGGCAGTACCTGGAAGTCCAGCCGGCGGCCAAGGACAAGGGCACCCAGCGCGACTTTATTGCCCTGGCCGATGCCCCGCAGGTTGCAGGGCCGGAAGTTGGCCTGCCGTTGACGCTCAGCGCCCCGCGGCGCGGCTCGATCAAGCCGGGTGTGCCGGTTACTTACCGTGAGGTCGCGGTAGGCAAGGTGACAGGCTTCGAGCTGGGCCAGAGTGCCGACCGCGTGCTGATTCATATCCTTATCGAGCCGCGCTATGCCGCCTTGGTGCGCAGTGGCAGCCGCTTCTGGAACAGCAGCGGGTTTGGTTTCGATTGGGGGCTGTTCAAGGGAGCCACGGTGCGTACCGAATCGCTGGAGACGCTCATCGATGGCGGTATTGCCTTTGCCACGCCGGATGGCGAGCAGATGGGCAACCCGGCGCGGCCGCAGCAGACCTTTGCCCTGTTCGACAAGGCAGAGGATCAGTGGCTGCAGTGGGCGCCGAAGATCCCGATCGCCAAGTGATTCAACAGGAGGGGCGCCCCGGCAAGGGCGCTCCTGCTAGAAGCGCGCGGGTAAACAGTTAGATCGCAGGCAACAAAAAACCGACCCTAGGGTCGGTTTTTTGACAAGCATGTCGCTTAGGCAGCTGCAGCTTCTTTCAGCGCCTTGATGTGGCCATTCAGACGGCCTTTGTGGCGAGCAGCTTTGTTCTTGTGGATGATACCTTTATCGGCCATACGGTCGATTACTGGTACAGCCAGAACGTAAGCGGCTTGCGCTTTTTCAGCGTCTTTTGCGTCGATGGCTTTAACTACATTCTTGATGTAGGTGCGGACCATGGAACGCAGGCTGGCGTTGTGGCTGCGACGCTTCTCAGCCTGTTTTGCACGTTTCTTGGCGGAAGGTGTGTTGGCCACCGTCGAGCTCCTCGAAAGACTTTAGGTAAATAGCAAACAAAATAGGCCGCGAATCATGCCGATCAGTCGAACGGATGTCAAGGCCACCTGCAAGGTTCCGCCGAGCGGTGCGCCAACAAGAGGGAAAGATTCCTTTCTGCTGCGCGACCTGTAAACTCGGGAATTTTGGCTCCCCTGCGAAGGCGCGGGAGTATCGCACATTCGAACGCTCTCTGCAGCGTCCTCTGTCTCTGACGTGAATCTTTTCGATGAATTTGCTGAAATCTCTGGCCGCGGTCAGCTCGATCACCATGATTTCCAGGGTGTTGGGCTTTGTGCGCGACACCATCCTGGCGCGTGTATTTGGTGCCGGCATCGCCACTGATGCCTTCTTCATCGCCTTCAAATTGCCCAACCTGCTGCGACGGATCTTCGCCGAAGGTGCGTTCTCGCAGGCTTTTGTGCCCATCCTGGCCGAGTACAAGACCCAGCAGGGCGATGAGGCGACCCGTACCTTCATTGCCTATGTCAGCGGTCTGCTGACCCTGGTCCTGGCCCTGGTCACCGTCGTTGGCATCCTTGCCGCGCCTTGGGTGGTGTGGGCGACCGCGCCGGGGTTCGTCAACAGTGCCGAAAAATACGCACTCACCACCGACCTGTTGCGGGTGACGTTTCCTTATATATTGCTGATATCGCTGTCGTCCCTGGCGGGGGCGATCCTCAATACCTGGAACCGCTTCTCGGTCCCGGCGTTCACCCCGACCTTGCTGAACGTGGCGATGATCTTTTTCGCCGTGGTGCTCACGCCGTATTTTGACCCGCCGATCATGGCGTTGGGCTGGGGTGTACTGGCGGGCGGCCTGGCCCAGCTGCTGTATCAACTGCCGGCGCTGAAGAAGATCGGCATGCTCGTGCTGCCCCGCCTGAACCTGCGTGACACGGGTGTATGGCGCGTGCTCAAGCAGATGCTGCCGGCGATTCTCGGGGTCTCGGTCAGCCAGATATCGCTGATCATCAACACCATCTTCGCCTCGTTCCTGGTGGCCGGCTCGGTGTCGTGGATGTACTACGCCGATCGGCTCATGGAACTGCCGTCCGGCGTGCTGGGCGTGGCGTTGGGCACCATCCTGCTGCCTACCCTGGCCAAGACTTACGCTAATAAAGACCGCGAAGAGTACTCACGTATCCTCGACTGGGGCCTGCGCCTGTGCTTTTTGCTGGTGTTGCCCTGCACCCTGGCAATGGCCATCCTCGCCGAGCCGCTGACCGTGGCGCTGTTCCAGTACGGCAAGTTCAGCGCGTTCGATGCGGCCATGACCCAGCGCGCCCTGGTTGCCTATTCTGTGGGCCTGTTGGCGATCATTCTGGTCAAGGTACTGGCACCCGGCTTCTATGCGCAGCAGAATATCCGCACGCCGGTGAAGATCGCGGTGTTCACGCTGGTCTGCACCCAATTGTTGAACCTGGCCCTGGTCGGCCCGCTGGCACATGCCGGGCTGGCCCTGGCGATCAGCCTTGGGGCCTGCCTGAATGCCGGCCTGCTGTTCTGGAAGCTGCGCAGCCAAGGGCTGTTCGAACCGCAACCCGGATGGACCAGGTTCCTGTTCAAACTGGTGTTGGCAGTGACATTGATGTCGGCGGTATTGCTGGCGGGCATGCACTATATGCCGGCCTGGGAGCAGGGTGGCATGCTCGAGCGCTTCGTGCGTCTCGGGGCGTTGATCCTGGCAGGTATCGTCACGTATTTCGGCTGCCTGTACCTGTGCGGCTTCCGGCCTCGGCATTTCGCCCGCAAGGCCCTGCACTGAAGCCAAGCGCACGTCAGGCGTCGGTTTTTCGCATTCCACGCCACCCCCGGGCGCTGCTGCCTGTCACCGGCGCCCGGGTGTGGTTATAATCGGCCACTTTATGAGCAAGAAGCGCGTTATGCAGCTGGTTCGAGGTCTTCACAACCTGCGCCCCGAGCACCGGGGCTGTGTCGCCACCATTGGCAACTTCGACGGGGTTCACCGCGGCCACCAGGCAATCCTGGCGCGTTTGCGCGAGCGTGGCCAAGCACTTGGCCTGCCGACCTGCGTGGTGATCTTCGAGCCACAGCCGCGCGAATACTTTGCCCCCGATACCGCGCCGGCGCGCTTGGCGCGGCTGCGCGACAAAATCGAGCTGCTGGCTGCCGAAGGCATCGACCGGGTGTTGTGCCTGGCGTTCAATCAGCGCCTGAGCAAACTCAGCGCCGATGAATTCGTCAAAGCCATCCTGGTGGACGGCCTGGGCGTGCGTCACCTCGAAGTGGGCGACGACTTCCGCTTCGGCTGCGACCGCGCGGGCGATTTCGCCTTCCTGGTCGAGGCGGGCGACAAGTATGGGTTTACCGTCGAAGCCGCCAACACCGTAATCCAGGACGGCCTGCGGGTCAGCAGCACCGAAGTGCGCAAGGCCCTGGCCGAAGGTAACTTCGAGTTGGCCGAGCACTTGCTGGGCCGCCCGTACCGCATCACTGGCCGGGTCTTGCACGGCCAGAAACTGGCGCGCCAACTCGGCACGCCCACCGCCAACATCCAGCTCAAGCGCCGCCGCGTGCCGCTGTCCGGGGTTTACCTGGCCAGCATCGAAATCGACGGCAAGGCCTGGCCGGGTGTCGGCAATATCGGCGTGCGCCCCACCGTTGCCGGTGATGGGCGCCCGCACCTGGAGATTCATCTTCTGGATTATGCCGGCGACCTGTATGGCCGGCGTCTGACGGTGGAGTTCCACCACAAGCTGCGTGAAGAGCAGCGATTCGCCTCCCTTGAGGCGCTGAAGTCGGCGATCGACGCGGACATCGCCGCCGCACGTGCACATTGGCACGCTCAACCGCTAACGAAGAGCCTGAAATGACCGACTACAAAGCCACGCTAAACCTTCCGGACACCGCCTTCCCGATGAAGGCCGGCCTGCCTCAGCGCGAACCGCAGATTCTGCAGCGCTGGGACAGCATTGGCCTGTACCAGAAGCTGCGCGAAATTGGCAAGGATCGTCCGAAGTTCGTCCTGCACGACGGCCCGCCCTATGCCAACGGCAAGATCCACATCGGTCATGCGCTGAACAAGATCCTCAAGGACATGATCGTCCGTTCCAAGACCATGGCGGGCTTCGATGCGCCGTACGTGCCGGGCTGGGACTGTCATGGCCTGCCGATCGAACACAAGGTCGAAGTCACCCACGGCAAGCACCTGTCTGCCGACCGCACCCGTGAACTGTGCCGTGAGTACGCCGCCGAGCAGATCGAAGGGCAGAAGACCGAGTTCATCCGCCTGGGTGTGCTGGGCGACTGGGACAACCCCTACAAGACCATGAACTTCGCCAACGAGGCCGGCGAAATCCGTGCCCTGGCCGAGATGGTCAAGCAAGGCTTCGTGTTCAAGGGCCTCAAGCCTGTGAACTGGTGCTTCGATTGCGGTTCGGCACTGGCCGAAGCCGAGGTCGAATACGCCGACAAGAAATCCCAGACCATCGACGTGGCCTTCCCGGCCGCCGATGCCGACAAGCTGGCCGCTGCCTTTGGCCTGGCCTCGCTGGCCAAGCCCGCCGCCATCGTGATCTGGACCACCACCCCGTGGACTATCCCGGCCAACCAGGCGCTGAACATCCACCCGGAGTTCAAGTACGCCCTGGTCGACACCGGCGAGCGCCTGCTGGTACTGGCCGAAGAGCTGGTCGAGGCGTGCCTCAAGCGTTACAACCTGGAAGGCTCGGTCATCGCCACCGCCCAGGGTTCGGCCCTGGAGCTGGTCAACTTCCGCCACCCGTTCTACGACCGCCTGTCGCCGATCTACCTGGCCGACTACGTCGAGCTGGGCGCCGGTACCGGTGTGGTTCACTCCGCGCCAGCCTACGGTGAAGACGACTTCGTCACCTGCAAGCGCTACGGCATGGTCAACGACGACATCCTCACGCCGGTGCAGAGCAATGGCGTGTACGTCGAGTCGCTGGACTTCTTCGGCGGCCAGTTCATCTGGAAGGCCAACCCGGCCATCGTCGAGAAGCTGAGCGAAGTCGGCGCGCTGATGCACACCGAAACCATCAGCCACAGCTACATGCACTGCTGGCGCCACAAGACCCCGCTGATCTACCGCGCCACCGCGCAGTGGTTCGTCGGCATGGACAAGCAGCCAAGCACCGGCGAGCCGCTGCGTGAGCGCGCGCTCAAGGCCATCGAAGAAACCAAGTTCGTCCCGGCCTGGGGCCAGGCGCGCCTGCACTCGATGATCGCCAACCGCCCGGACTGGTGCATCTCGCGTCAGCGCAACTGGGGTGTGCCGATCCCGTTCTTCCTGCACAAGCAGACCGGCGAGCTGCACCCGCGCACCGTCGAGCTGATGGAAGCCGTGGCCAAGCGCGTCGAGCAAGAGGGCATCGAGGCCTGGTTCAAGCTGGACGCCGCCGAACTGCTCGGTGACGAAGCCGGCCAGTACGACAAGATCACCGACACCCTGGACGTGTGGTTCGACTCTGGCACCACCCATTGGCACGTGCTGCGGGGTTCGCACGACATCGGCCACGCCACCGGCCCGGTCGCCGACCTGTACCTGGAAGGTTCCGACCAGCACCGTGGCTGGTTCCACTCCTCGTTGCTGACCGGTTGCGCCATCGACAACCACGCGCCGTACCGCGAGCTGCTGACCCACGGCTTCACCGTGGACGAAAACGGCCGCAAGATGTCCAAGTCGCTGGGCAACACCATCGAGCCGGAGAAGGTCAACAACACCCTGGGTGCCGACATCCTGCGCCTGTGGGTTTCGGCCACCGACTACTCGGGTGAGATGGCGGTTTCCGAGCAGATCCTGCAGCGCAGTGCCGACGCCTACCGGCGTATTCGCAACACCGCGCGCTTCCTGCTTTCCAACCTGTCGGGCTTCGACCCGGCCCGCGACCTGCTGGCCCCCGAGGACATGCTGGCCCTGGACCGTTGGGCAGTGGACCGCACGCTGCTGCTGCAGCGCGAGCTGGAAGAGCACTACAGCGAGTACCGTTTCTGGAACGTCTACTCGAAGATCCACAACTTCTGCGTGCAGGAGCTGGGTGGCTTCTACCTCGACATCATCAAGGACCGCCAGTACACCACCGGCGCCAACAGTGTTGCCCGTCGTTCGTGCCAGTCGGCGCTGTACCACATCAGCGAGGCGCTGGTGCGCTGGATCGCACCGATCCTGGCCTTCACCGCTGACGAAATCTGGCAGTACCTGCCGGGCGAGCGCAACGAGTCGGTGATGCTCAACGGCTGGTACCAGGGCCTGAGCGAGCTGCCGGAAGGCACCGAGCTGGACCGTGCCTACTGGGATCGCGTCATGGCGGTCAAGGCGTCGGTCAACAAGGAGCTGGAAAACCAGCGTACTGCCAAGGTCATCGGCGGCAACCTGCAGGCCGAAGTCACCCTGTACGCCGACGAAGGCCTGAGCGCCGACTTGAGCAAGCTGGGCGACGAGCTGCGCTTCGTGCTGATCACCTCGGCTGCGAGCGTGGTGCCGTTCGTGCAGGCACCGGCTGACGCCGTGGCTACCGAAGTCGAAGGCCTCAAGCTGAAAGTGGTGAAGTCCGGCCATGCCAAGTGCGGCCGTTGCTGGCACTTCCGCGCCGACGTCGGCAGCCACCCGGAGCACCCGGAAATCTGCAGCCGTTGCGTCGATAACCTGACCGGTTCGGGCGAGGTGCGTCACTATGCCTAACCCGGCAGTGGGGCGCTTCGGGCGCCTTGCATGGCTTTGGCTGAGCTTGCTGGTCCTGGTCCTCGACCAGGCCACCAAGCTGTATTTCAACAACGCCTTGAGCATGTACCAGCAGATTGTGGTCATCCCTGACTACTTCAGCTGGACCTTGGCCTACAACACCGGCGCCGCTTTCAGCTTCCTCGCTGATGGCGCTGGCTGGCAGCGCTGGCTGTTCGCCCTGATCGCCGTGGTGGTCAGTGCCGTACTGGTGGTGTGGCTCAAGCGCCTGGGGCGCAACGAAACCTGGCTGGCCGTGGCGCTGGCGCTGGTGCTGGGTGGCGCAATTGGCAACCTGTACGACCGCGTCGTGCTGGGCCATGTGGTCGACTTCATCCTGGTGCACTGGCAAAACCGCCATTACTTCCCGGCCTTCAACGTGGCCGACAGCGCCATCACCGTTGGTGCGGTGATGCTGGCGCTGGATATGTTCAAGAGCAAGAAGTCCGAGGATCCGGTCCATGACTGACACCCGTATCGGCCAGAACACCGAAGTCACCCTGCACTTCGCACTGCACCTGGAAAACGGCGACACCGTCGACAGCACGTTCGACAAGTCGCCTGCCGTGTTCAAGGTAGGTGACGGCAACCTGCTGCCAGGTTTCGAAGCCGCGTTGTTCGGCTTCAAGGCCGGCGACAAGCGCACCGTCACCGTGGCCCCGGAAAACGCCTTCGGCCAGCCGAACCCGCAGAATGTGCAAATCATGCCGCGTTCGCAGTTCACCGACATGGAGTTGTCCGAAGGCCTGCTGGTGATCTTCAACGACGCCGCAAACGCCGAGCTGCCGGGCGTGGTCAAAGCTTTCGATGACGCGCAGGTGACCATCGACTTCAATCACCCACTGGCTGGCAAGACCCTGAGCTTCGAGGTGCAGATCCTCGACGTGAAGGCCTTGTAAGCCTGGAGCCGAGCATGCAAATCAAACTCGCCAACCCTCGCGGTTTTTGCGCGGGGGTCGACCGGGCGATCGAGATCGTCAACCGTGCCCTGGAAGTCTTCGGCCCGCCGATCTACGTGCGCCATGAAGTGGTGCACAACAAGTTCGTGGTCGAAGACCTGCGCAACCGCGGTGCCATCTTCGTCGAAGAGCTGGACCAGGTGCCGGATGACGTCATCGTCATCTTCAGTGCCCATGGTGTTTCCCAGTCCGTGCGCCAGGAAGCCGCTGGGCGTGGCCTGAAGGTGTTCGACGCCACCTGCCCGTTGGTGACCAAGGTGCACATCGAAGTCGCCAAGTACAGCCGCGACGGCCGTGAGTGCATTCTCATCGGCCACGAGGGGCACCCGGAAGTCGAAGGCACCATGGGGCAATACGACGCCAGCAACGGCGGCGCCATCTACCTTGTCGAAGACGAGGACGATGTCGCCAAGCTGCAGGTGCGCGACCCGGACCACCTGGCCTTCGTCACCCAGACCACGCTGTCGATGGATGACACCAGCCGTGTCATCGATGCCCTGCGTGCGCGCTTCCCGAACATCGGTGGGCCGCGCAAGGACGACATCTGCTACGCCACCCAGAACCGCCAGGATGCGGTCAAGCAACTGGCCGGTGAGTGTGATGTGGTGCTGGTGGTCGGTAGCCCGAACAGCTCCAACTCCAACCGCCTGCGTGAACTGGCTGAGCGCATGAGCACCCCGGCCTATCTGATCGACGGTGCCGAGGACCTGCAACGTGCCTGGTTCGATGACGCAGCCCGCATCGGCATCACAGCGGGTGCTTCGGCCCCTGAAGTGCTGGTGCGCGGTGTGATCGAGCAGCTCAAGGCCTGGGGCGCCACCGGCGCAGAAGAGCTGGATGGGCGCGAGGAGAACATCACCTTCTCCATGCCCAAAGAGCTACGGGTTCGCTCGCTGATCTGATCAGGAACCTGCGCACAAGGGCTCAAACAGTTCATCTGTGCGCAGGCTGAGCCTGCCGCTGGTCGCCAGTACCACCCGGTACTGGCTGGCCGCTGCGCCAGCCTGGCAGATATGCAATGTGCCACCTAGCAAGTTGGCGTTGCGCCCCTGCGGCACGCCCAATGCGCTGAACTTCACCTGCTCTGCGGTATTCGCGACAATCCTCAGAGGCCTTACCAGGCGCTGCTCGCGTAGAACCTGCTGATTGTGCGCTAGCATCACGCGCCAGCCCTTGCCCCAATCACTTTCCAACGGCAGCACCAGCACCGCCTGGCCTTGCAGCAACGCGTGGCTGCGCGCGCTGCGCAATGCTTGCACCAGGTCGCGCGCTGCGGCTGCCCTGTGTAAGTCGTCGGAGAGGCCGTTGTAGGCCGGCATCCCCAGTTGTATCAGAACGGCCGCCATGGCCAGCGCCAACATCATTTGTATCAGTGTTGCACCCTGTTGCCGCACCGTGCATTTCTCCCTGGAAGTGCTTCGCTTCAGCTTCAAGGTCGCCGGGCAATTGATCCAGTCGCCCAGTGAGTAATCAGTTGCAGGAAAAGTCGCAGGGGGCGCAGGGATGCGAGCGATGGAAGGGGGCATGACGCTGCTCGAGGTATTACTGGCCATGGTGGTGGTGGCGGTGGGCATGTTTGCCGCTGGCGCCTTGCAGGTGCGCGCACTGCAGGCAACCGACAGTGCGCGGCACGACGCGCAGGCCGCCTTGTTGGCGCACACCCGGCAGGAACGGGCCAGGGCCGCAGGCGAGCCGACGGCGCAGCCATGAGCCGCACACAAGGCGGCTTCGGTTTGATCGAGGGGGTGCTGGCGCTCGCCATCGGTTTGCTGCTGCTGGCAGCGGCCAGCCAATTGTTCGTGTCTGCCCATGACACTTGGCGCCTGCAGGGCGCGGCCGCACGCTTGCAGGCTGATGCCCGCCTGGCGTTGCAGCGCATGGCCCAAGACATTCGCATGGCCGGCATGTTCGGCTGCCTGCGCCTGCAGCCCGACGACTTCACCGACCCGCTAACCCTTCAAGCCTTCGCCCAGCCCCTGCAGGTGGGCGCGAACAGCCTGAGCCTGGTAGTGGCCGAGCTGCCCGGGCACACCGGTGCCCCGGACTGGACGCTGCTGACCAACTGCATCGACGAGGCTCACGTGCACAGCGGGCGAGTTGATGGCAGCCAGCACCCCTTGGCAATCCCCATAAGCCAGTACCTCTATGTGCAGGATGGCACGACCTTGCGGTTCCGGCGGCGAGGGGCTAGCCAGCCGCTGGTCGACCATGTGCGTGAGATGCGTGTGGCGTTTGTCGAGGCGCCGCAAGGTGGGCGGGTGGATGTGCACCTGACGCTGTTCGAGCCCACCCTGGGTATCGAGCAGCAGCATGCCTTGAGCGTGGCGCTGCGCAATCCGCTGGCCGGCCCATGAAGCGCCAGCGCGGTGTGGTGTTGCTGTTGGCACTGGTGCTGAGCTTGCTGCTTGGCTTGCTTGCGGCCTCGGCCCTGCGCGATGCGCTGGTGGAGACCCGCATGGCTGGCTTGTGGCGTGACGGTTTCGAGGCACTCGAGCAAGCCGAGCAGGCATTGCTGGCAGGTGCCGCCCAGCTACAACTGTCACCGCCCCCAGCGTGCCAGCCCTGCCAACCACCACCGCGGCCGCATGACTTGCAGGGCAACTGGCAGGGCACCGCAAGCGGCTTCTTCCAGGTGCAGAACCTTGGCCAAAGTGACCGTGCCGCGCACCTGCCCGAGGGCCAGCAGGCCACCTTGTTCAGGGTGACCGCCGTCAGCCGGCAAGCCCGGTCGCGCCATGTACTGGAAGCGGTTTATGCGCTGTCAGGTGATGAGGTGCGGCGCATCCTTTGGCGGCAGCGATTGAGGGAACCCTGACATGCAGCAAGGCCTGAGCCTTATCGAGTTGTTGATTGTCGTGGCCGTGACCGGCATTCTGGCAGCCATTGCCTACCCCAGTTACAGCGAGCAGCTTCGGCGCGCCGCACGCAGCGAAGTGGTCGGTCTGCTGCAGGATGCCGCCCTACGCCTGGAGCGCCATCGCGTTCGCACCGGCCAATACGCCGAAGGCGACCCGGCACTGCCCAGCGGCAACCGTTACTACAGCCTGCACGCCCAGCGCGACAGCGACACCTTCTTGTTGCTCGCCCGCAGGCTGCCGCATGGGCTGATGGCGCAGGACCGCTGCGGTGACTTTCAGCTCGATCATGCAGGCGTGCACAGCAACCTGGGCAGCCTGGACAGCAGCGAGCAGTGCTGGGGAAGCTGAAGCATGAATGGTGCCCGGTGCATCGCGGTTTTACTTCAGGTGTTTGGATCGACGGATGAGCAAGCAAGTAGTGGTGGTCGGCGGCGGGGTTATCGGCCTGCTGACGGCGTTCAACCTGGCGGCGCACGTCGGGCAGGTGGTGGTGTGTGACCAGGGCGAGGTCGGGCGAGAGTCGTCCTGGGCGGGCGGCGGCATCGTCTCGCCGCTGTACCCTTGGCGCTACAGCCCGGCAGTGACCGCCCTCGCGCATTGGTCGCAGGACTTCTACCCACAGCTGGGCGAGCACCTGTTCGCCAGCACGGGTATTGACCCAGAAGTCCACACCACCGGCTTGTACTGGCTCGATCTGGACGACGAGGCCGAAGCGCTGGCCTGGGCGGCACGCGAGGGGCGGCCACTGAGTGCCGTGGATATCTCGGCGGCCTATGACGCGGTGCCGATACTGGGCCCGGGCTTCAAGCACGCCATCTACATGGCGGGCGTGGCCAACGTGCGTAACCCGCGGCTGGTCAAGTCGCTGAAGGCTGCATTGCTGGCATTGCCCAACGTGACCTTGCGCGAGCACTGCCAGATCACCGGCTTTGTTCAGGACGCTGGGCGCGTGACTGGCGTGCAGACGGCGGACGGTGTGCTGCAGGCCGATGACGTGGTGCTCAGTGCTGGCGCCTGGAGTGGCGACCTGCTGCGCACGCTTGGCCTTGAGCTGCCGGTGGCGCCGGTGAAGGGGCAGATGATTCTGTTCAAGTGCGCCGAGGACTTCTTGCCGAGCATGGTGCTGGCCAAGGGGCGCTATGCGATCCCGCGCCGTGACGGGCACATTCTGGTGGGCAGCACGCTGGAGCATGCCGGCTACGACAAGACCCCGACCGAGGAGGCGCTGGCGAGCCTCAAGGCTTCGGCGCTAGAGCTGTTGCCGCAGCTCAAGGATGCCTCGGTGGTCGGGCATTGGGCGGGGCTGCGGCCGGGGTCGCCTGAAGGTATCCCGTATATTGGGCCGGTGCCGGGGCATGACGGGTTGTGGTTGAACTGCGGGCATTACCGTAATGGGTTGGTGCTGGCGCCGGCTTCGTGCCAGTTGTTTACTGACTTGCTGACGGGGGGGGCGCCGATCATTGATCCGGCGCCGTATGCGCCGGCGGGGCGTTTGGGCTGAGATTGCCGGGCCCGCTTTGCGGGCCTTTCGCGACGCAAGGCCGCTCCTACAGGGGCGGGATCATTCAGCTTTCACGCCACTATCGGCGCCTGCAAATGCCGGCTCGGATAGTGCTGCTCATACACCTTGCACACCCGCAGCACCTGCTCATCGGCAAACCGCCCGGCGACCACCTGCAACCCCACTGGCAACCCTTCGCGGGTAAACCCGCACGGCACCGAGGCCGCCGGTTGCTGGGTCAAGTTGAACGGGTAGCTGAACGGCGTCCATTCCATCCACTGCGCCATCCCCGAACCGGGCGGCACGTCATGCCCCGCCTCGAACGCCACCCGTGGCAGCATCGGTGACACCAGCACGTCGTAACGCTGGTGAAAGGCATTCATCCGCGCAATCAGCTCAGCCCGTGCTTCCAGCGCTTGGGTGTACTCGCTCAGGCCAACCCGCGCCCCTTGCTCGGCTATCCCGCGCAGCCCTGGGTCGAGCAGTGCCCGCTGTTCATCGCCAAAGGCACTGGCCAGCCGCGCCGCGCCGGCGAACCACAGGGTATTGAAGGTTTCCAGCGGGTCAGCAAAGCCCGGGTCGACTTCCTCCACCTGCGCCCCCAGCCGGGCCAAGCGTTGCACCGCTTGCGCGACCAGTGCCTGAACCTGCGGGTCGACCTGCACGTAGCCGAAGTCGGCGCTGAAGGCGATGCGCAAACCGCTGAGGTCCTGGCCCTCGCCCAGCCATGGTGCCTGCCGGGGTGCCCCGGCCAGCCCGTCGCGGGCATCCGGGCGGGCTACGCAGTCGAGCATCAGCACTGCGTCGTCGACAGTCCGGGTCATTGGCCCGAGGTGCGACAGCACGGTCATGGCGCTGGCCGGCCATTGCGGCACGTAGCCGAAAGTGGGCTTGATGCCGAAGGTGCCGGTAAAGGCACAAGGAATACGGATCGAGCCACCGGCATCACTGCCCTGGTGTAGCACGCCCAGGTTCAGCGCTGCCGCCGCCGCCGCGCCGCCGGAGGAGCCACCTGCCGTCAGGCGGATATCCCAGGGGTTGCGGGTGATGCCGTAAAGCGGGTTGTCGGTTACCCCCTTCCAGCCAAACTCCGGCGTCGTGGTCTTGCCGATCAGCACCGCACCGGCTTCGCGCATGAATGCAGTGAAGGGCGCATCGACGTCCCACGGGCCTGCGCCGCTGGTGGTGCGGGAACCCTTGCGCGTGGGCATGCCACGGGTCAGGGTCAGGTCCTTGATCGACGCGGGCACACCGTCCAGGCGGCCACAGGGTTCGCCGCGTTGCCAGCGTTGTTCGCTGGCGCGGGCGGCGGCGCGGGCGCCTTCACCGTCCACGTGGCAGTAGGCGTTGACCGCTGGGTTGTGCTGGTCGATGCGCGCCAGTACATCGTCGATCACCTCGACCGGCGACAGCTGCCGGCGCTGGTACAGTTCAAGCAGTTCGACGGCGGTGAATTCGCCGATGGCAGTCTTGCTGGTCATCTCAATGCGCTCCCTGATTGGCGGCCTGGAACATGGCGCGCAGCAATACGTCGCAGCCGTCGGCCAGGTCCTGGGGCGCGGCGTTTTCGATTTCGTTGTGGCTGATGCCGCCTTCGCACGGCACGAAAATCATCCCGGCCGGTCCCAACTCGGCCAGGAAGATGGCGTCGTGGCCGGCGCCGCTGACGATGTCCATATGGCTCAGGCCCAGCTCGCGTGCACCCTGGCGCACGGCATCGACGCACTGTTCGGCGAAGTACAGGGGCGGGAAGTCGGCCGTCGGCGTCAGTTCGAAACGCAGCCCGTGCCGTGCCGAGCTGGCTTCGATCACCTCCCGTACCTCGGCGACCATGGCGGCCAGGTGGGTGGGGTCGAGGTGGCGCAGGTCAAGGGTCATGTGCACCTGGCCCGGGATCACATTGCGCGACCCCGGGTGCAGGGTCAGGCAGCCCACCGTGCCGCAGGCATGCGGCTGATGGGCGTGGGCCACACGGTTGACCGCCGCGACCACTTCAGCGGCGCCAACCAGCGCGTCCTTGCGCAGGTGCATCGGGGTGGGCCCGGCGTGGGCTTCGACGCCCGTCAGCACCAGGTCGAACCATTTCTGCCCCAGGCAGCCCTGGACCACGCCGATGGTGGTGCGCTGGTCTTCCAGCACCGGGCCCTGTTCGATGTGCGCTTCGAAATAGGCGCCCACGGCATGCCCGGTGGGCACGCGCGGGCCGGCATAGCCGATACGGGCCAGCTCGGCACCTACCGACAAGCCCTGCTCATCGACCTTGTCCAAGGTGTCCTGCAGGCCGAACTTACCGGCGAACACCCCCGAGCCCATCATGCACGGCGGGAAGCGCGAACCTTCCTCGTTGGTCCACACCACCACTTCCAGGGGCGCCTCGGTGGTCAGTTGCAGGTCGTTGAGGGTGCGGATCACCTCCAGCCCGGCCATTACCCCGTAGCAACCGTCGAACTTGCCGCCGGTAGGCTGAGTGTCGATATGGCTGCCGGTCATGACCGGCGGCAAGGCCGGGTTTCGCCCTGGGCGGCGGGCAAAGATGTTGCCGATGGCGTCGATGCTGACGGTGCAGCCGGCCTCGGTGCACCAGCGCACGAACAGGTCGCGGGCCTGGCGGTCGAGGTCGGTCAGCGCCAGGCGGCACACGCCACCCTTGGCGGTGGCGCCGAGTTGGGCCAGGTCCATCAATGATTGCCAGAGGCGCTCGCGGCTGACCTGTGCGCCTTGGCCGAGCAGGTGCTGCGAGGGGTCGATGCGGGTATTCATGGGCATTCTCCTTTCAGGCGCTCAGGGCCAGGTAGCGGTTCTTGATGCTTGGGTCGTCGCGGAACTGCGCGGCGCTGCCCTGGTAGGCCACACGGCCTTGTTCGAGTACGTAGTGGCGGTCGGCGAGGGCGTCGCAGACCATCAGGTTCTGCTCCACCAGCAGGATCGACAGGCCTTCACCCTTGATCCGCCGCAGGATCTTCACCAACTCGTCGACAATCACCGGGGCCAGGCCTTCGGTGGGCTCATCGAGAATCAGCAGCTTGGGGCCGTTGAGCAGGGCGCGGGCGATGGCCAGCATCTGCTGCTCACCGCCAGAGAGGGCGAAGCCGCCGTTGCGCCGCCGCTCTTTAAGGCGCGGGAACATGCTGTAGACGTCATCGAGCTGCCAACGGCTGCCCTTGCGCACGGCGATCTTCAGGTTCTCTTCGACGCTGAGCTGGCGGAAGATGCCGCGATGCTCGGGTACCAGGGCGATGCCCTGGCGGGCAATGTCGAAGATTTCGCGGCCGACCAGTTGCTGGCCGTCGAAACTGATCTGCCCCTGACGAGGGCGCACGATGCCGAGGATGCTGCGCAAGGTGGTGGTCTTGCCGGCGCCGTTACGGCCCAGCAAGGTCACCAGCTCGCCGTCCCCGACCTGTAGCGAAACCCCTTCGAGCACGTGGCTTTTGTCGTAGTACGAATGGATCGATTCGACGTTGAGCATCAGGCGGCCTCTCCAAGGTAGGCGGTGCGCACGCGCTCGTCGTTGCGCACCTGTTCCGGGGTGCCCTCGACCAGGATCTGGCCGTGGCTCATGACGGTAATGCGCTGGCTGATCGACATGACGATGCTCATGTTGTGCTCGATCAGTAGCACGGTATGGTCGCGGCCCAGGTCGCTGATCAGGTCGGTCATCACCGGGATATCGTCGATGCCCATGCCCGAGGTGGGCTCATCGAGCATCAGCAGGGTCGGTTTGGCACAGATCGACATGCCCACTTCCAGTACCCGCTGCTGGCCGTGCGACAGCTCGCCGGCCAGGGTCTCGGCGCGGGCCGTGAGCTTCAGGCGTTCGAGCACCTGGTCGGCGGTGTTCCAGTGGCTGCGCTTGTGCTCCACGCTGCGCCAGAAGTTCAGCGCGCCCAGGCCGTCGCGGCCCTGGGCGGCCAGGCGCAGGTTTTCGCGCACCGACAGGTTCTGGAACAGGCTGGTGAGCTGGAACGAGCGCGCCATGCCCAGTGCCACCCGGCCGTGGGACGGCTTGCGGATGATGTCGCGGTCGTTGAAGAGGATCTTGCCCGCGGTGGCCTGGCGCTCGCCGGTCAAGCAGTGGAACAGGCTGGTCTTGCCGGCGCCGTTGGGGCCGATGACGGTGTGGATGGTGCCGGCGCGGACTTTCAGGTCGACGCCTGCAACCGCCTTGAACGGCCCGTAGGCCAGCTCCAGGTTGCGGGTTTCCAGCAGGTAATCGCTCATCACAAGGTCTCCTTGGTCTTGGCCGGGGCCTTGTCATCGGCCGTACGCGACGCCAGCAAGCGCTTGCCGAGTGCCGCCAGCCCGCCCCACAAACCACCGCGCATGAACACCACCACCAGGATCAGGATCGCCCCCAGCAGCATCAGCCAGCGTGGCCACAGCTCCGACAGCACATCGCCCAGCACCACGATGGCGCCAGCCCCCAGCAGCGAGCCGAACAGCGAGCCGGTGCCGCCGACGATGGTCATGATCAGGATGTTTTCGCTCATCATCAGGTCGATGTTCGACAGCGGTGCGAAGTGCAGCAGCATCGCGTACAGCGCCCCGGCGATGCCGGTGATGGCGCCAGACAGCATGAACACCAGGATCTTGAAGTGGCGCGTGTCGTAGCCGATGGCGGCGGCGCGGGTTTCGTTCTCGCGGATCGCCAGCAGGGTGCTGCCGAACGGCGAACGGATCACCCGCAGGGCACCGGCGAAGATCAGCAGGAACAGCACCGCGACGAACACATAGAAGTGCCGAGGGTCGGCTAGGTCGACCAGCACGTGGCCGGCGATTTCGATGTTGGGCCGCGGCACGTCGAGCAGGCCGTTGTCACCGCCGGTCCAGCCGCTGAGGGTGTAGGCCAGGAAGTAGGCCATCTGGCTGAACGCCAGGGTCAGCATGACGAAGTAGATGCCTGTGCGGCGGATGGCCAGGGCGCCCACCAACAGCGCCAAGAAGGCACCGAACACCGCTGCGCCGAACAAGGCGCCGAGCATGCCCCACTTCAGGTGGATCATCAGCAGCGCCGCACCATAGGCGCCCACGCCGAAGAAGATGCCCTGGCCGAACGACAACAGGCCGGTGTAGCCGAGCAGCAGGTTGCAGGCCAGCGCCGCCAAGGCAAAGATCAGGATCTCGGTGGCCAGGGTGGCTGACGGCAAGATCAGCGGCAACGCCACCAGGCTGGCGAGTACCAGCAACAGCAGGGCAGGCGTGCGGCCAAGGCCCAGGGGCAATGCAGTTTTATTGCTCATCGTCATGCTCTCCCGAACAGGCCATAGGGACGAACCAGGATCACCGCCGCCATGGCGCCGTAGATCATCAGGCTGGCGCCTTGCGGCCAGAGGCTGCTCATCATGCTTTGCACCACCCCCACCAACAGCCCGCCGACCAGCGCACCGCCGAACGAGCCCATGCCGCCGATCACCACCACCACGAAGGCGATGCCGAGGATTTCCGGGCCGACGAAGGGCTGCGCGCCACGCAGCGGCGCGAACAGCACGCCCGCCACGCCGGCCAGGCCCACGCCCAGGGCGAAGGTCAGGGAGAACAGGCGGAAGATATTGGTGCCCAGCAGCGAAACGGTTTCGGTACTTTCGCTACCCGCGCGGACCAGCGCGCCGAAGCGGGTGCGCTCCAGCAGCAGCCACAGGCCCAGGCCTATCAGCGCGGCGAAGCCGATGAGGAACAGGCGGTAGTACGGGTAGATGAAATCACCGAGGATCAGCACCCCGCGCAGCTCCGGTGGCACGGCGATGTTCTTGCCCACCGGGCCCCAGATCAGCACCGAGGCCTCCTGGATGATCAGCGCGATGCCCAGGGTGACGAGGATCTGGAAGGTGTGCGGCAAGTGGTAGATGCGTTTGATCAGCACGCGCTCGACCGCCCAGGCCAGCGCCGCCACCGCCAGTGGGGCAATCAGCAGCGCCAGCCAGAAGTTGCCGGTAATCGCCACGGCGGTGTAGCACAGGTAGGCGCCCAGCAAGAAGAACGCGCCGTGGGCGAAGTTGACGAAGTTGAGCAGGCCGAAAATGATCGTCAGGCCCACGGCGATGAGGAAGTAGATCATCCCCAGGCCCAGGCCATTAAGCAGTTGGAACAGGTACAAATCGAGCATGAGTGTGCCCTCGACAGCGCGTGGTGCGGCTGCCTGTACGAGTGGTTTTGACTAACGCCGCGGCTTCAGGCCAGGGCGCAACCGGTGTGGTCGACTTCGATGAACGAGCGGCCGGCGCTGATGATTTCGGCCAGGTCGTCCTCGTCGCGCATCTGCGCCTGGGGCTTGCCGCGCAACAGGTAGTAGTCCTTGAGCACCTGGTGGTCGCCCGGGCGGATCAGCTCTTCGCCGGTCGGGCCCTGGAAGCGCATGCCCTGCAAGGCGGCACAGACGCTGGCGCCGTCCAGGCTGCCGGCTTTGGTAATGGCATCGAGCATCACCTTGGTGCCGATGTAGTCGGCCGCCAACGGGTAGTTGGGGTTGATGCCGTAGGCCTTGCGGGTGGCGGCAACCAGCTGTTTGTTGAGTGGCGTGTCGACCTGGTGCCAGTACTGCGCGCCCAGGTACACACCTTCGAGCACGTCGCTGCCCAGCTCCTGGAATTGGTCGAGCCCGGCCGACCACACCAGCAGCACCTTCATGCGGTCCTTGATGCCGAAGTTCACCGCCTGGCGCAGCGCGTTGGACGACTGGCTGCCAAAGTTAAGCAGCACCAGCACGTCGGGTTTGGCGGCGATGGCGTTGGTCAGGTAACCGGAAAACTCCTGCTCTTGCAGCGAGTGGTAGCTGTTGCCGATGTGCTCCACGCCCAACTCGGCGAACACCTTGCGGGCGTTTTCCAGCAACGCATCACCGAACACGTATTGCGGGGTGATGGTGTACCAGCGCTTGGCCTGCGGCAGTTGGCGGATCATCGGCACCAGCGTTTCGCGGATGGCGCCATAGGTGGGTACCGACCAGCGGAAGGTCGAGGCGTTGCAGTCCTTGCCGGTGATTTCGTCGGCGCCGACCGGCGTCATGAACACGCCGCCGGCCTTGTGGATTTCCTTCGATACCGCCAACGCCGAGGACGACAGCGTGCAGCCCTGGAAAAAGCGCGCGCCATCCTGGCCGATGGCTTCCTGTACCTTGCGCACCGCCTTGCCGGCGTTGCCTTCGGTGTCGATGACTTTGTACTTGAGCGGGCGCCCGAGTAGCTGCGGGTACTCGGCGATGGCCAGGCGCGACCCCATGTCGGCGTACTTGCCGTAACTGGCGAAGGGGCCAGACATGGACTTGAGCCCGTAGAAGGTCAGCGGTTCGTCGGCGAATGCCCGGTGCGCTCCCAACGGGAGGCTACCTAGGGCACCCAGGGCAAGGCCTGCCTTGAGCAGGGTACGTCTTTGCATGAGTAACTCCTTGGTTGTGGTTATTAGGCAGGAGTGGCAATGACAAAGCGGGTGCGGCCGGGCCTGTGCGCAGGCCTCTGTCCAGGCGGATCAGTGGTGGTGGTCGAACTCCAGCAGGAAGTTGCGGGCAACCTCGCCTTCCAGCGCGGTCATGTGGTGCTCGGCGTCGCACATGTGTTCGTGCATCAGCCGGCGTACAGCGGGTTCGTCGCTGGCGCGCAGGGCCAGCAACAGTTGCTTGTGGTAGCCGATGTTGGCCGCAGCAAACTGCTGGCGCTTGGGCAGGTAGGCCTTTTTCAGCACCACCAGGTCGCGCAGCAGGTCGTTGAGGAATACCGCCATGAAGCGCAGCAGCGGGTTGGGGCAGCGATGCGCCAGCAAGGTGTGGAATTCCAGTTCGGCCAGGCGTTGCTCGCGCTGGCCCTCTTCGCTGTCTTCCGGGGTGCTGCAAAAATCGATGTTGGCTTGCAGCGCGGCGTAGTCGGCTTCGCTCAGCTGGCCCATGACCGACACGGCCAGCTCCACCTCGATGACCTTGCGCAACTGGTACACCTGCTCGCCATCCAGGTGCTGGAAGTGCAGGTAGTTGCGCAGGGCGCGGCTGGCCGGCTCGGTGCCGACCTCGTTGAGGTAGGCGCCGCCGCTGGGGCCGGTGCGGGTGCTGACCAGGCCCTCGACTTCCAGGGCCTTGAGCGCTTCGCGGGCGGTGCCTTTGGAACACTCGAAATGCTCCATCAGCTCGCGCTCGGTGGGCAACCGGTCGCCGGGGTGCAGGGCCTCGGTGACGATCGAGCGCTTGACCGATTCGACGATGACGTCGGACAGCTTCTGGCGCTTGCGTTTGGGTTTGAGCATTTCGCTATTTTTCATATTTATGCGGATAAATAGGATTTAGCGAATTTTGCCCGGGTGGGTCAATGCTGGCGGAGGGGGAGGGGTCGTAAATGGTGCGAAAGGGTCGGGGAGGGATATGTGGTTAATCGGATTGATCGCATCATCAGTGCCGGCCTCTTCGCGGGGCAAGCCCGCTCCCACAGGCTACGGCTGCGCTGAAGGCATGCATTTAAACTGTGGGAGCGGGCTTGCCCCGCGATGAGGCCGGTACTGAATCAACGCGATTGGCCAGGGCCCTGTTGCAGGTGAGCCTGGCTGCAATACCACTCTTTGCCCTGCTGCAGCGCCCGGTCATTGGGCAGGTGCACGCCGCAATGGGCGCAGCGCACCATCTTCAGCGGGTCGTCGAGCTTGTGCTCCGGTTGCGATTGCTGGCTGATCTTGAACTTGCGCCACAGCCAGAACGCGGCGGCGATCAGGGCGATCCAGAAAAGTAGGCGAACCATGGTGTCCAGCTTGTCGAATGAAGAAGGCCACAGTCTAGGACGCAGCCAATAAAAAAGGGAGGCCTCAGGCCTCCCTTTCTACGTTTCGACACACTCAGTCAAACAGACCGAAGGTCATGTAGCTGAACCACGAACGGTCCTGTTCGGCTTCTTTCGGGCCTTCCGGCAGGATCACGTCGCCGTTTTCGTCCTTCGGCAGCAGCTCTTGCGGCATCTCGGCGCGAGCATCCTGGAACTGCTTGACCACGTCCTGGTTGGCGCGGGTTTCGCCCGGCGGCAGCGGGGTGTCGGTCTCGATCAGGCCCAGGGTTGCCTTGGACAACCAGCCACGGCCGTCAGACTCGGTCTGCTTGGGCTGGAACTCACCGTCAGCCAGGCTCGGGTGGTCGGGGTAGTTGAGCTTGAGGGTTTCCAGGCTGGTAGCGGCCAGTTCGTCCAGGTGCATCTTCTGGTAGGCCTCGACCATGATCGCGAGGCCGTCGCCGACCGACGGCGTTTCCTGGAAGTTCTCGACCACGTAGCGGCCACGGTTGGCGGCGGCCACATAAGCCTGGCGGCCCAGGTAGTAGTCGGCCACGTGGATCTCGTACGAAGCCAGCAGGTTGCGCAGGTAGATCATGCGCTGCTTGGCGTCTGGCGCGTAGCGGCTGTTGGGGAAGCGGCTGGTCAGCTGGGCGAACTCGTTGTACGAGTCGCGCGCGGCGCCCGGGTCACGCTTGGTCATGTCCAGCGGCAGGAAGCGCGCCAGCAGGCCGCGGTCCTGGTCGAACGAGGTCAGGCCCTTGAGGTAGTAGGCGTAGTCGACGTTCGGGTGCTGCGGGTGCAGGCGGATGAAACGCTCGGCGGCGGACTTGGCGGCCTCCGGCTCGGTGTTCTTGTAGTTGGCGTAGATCAGCTCGAGCTGCGCCTGGTCGGCATAACGGCCGAACGGGTAACGCGACTCCAGGGCCTTGAGCTTGTTCACCGCGCTGGTGTAGCTGGAATTATCCAGGTCAGCCTGGGCCTGCTGGTACAGCTCGGCTTCGCTGAGGTTCTCGTCAATGACTTCCTTGTTAGAGGAACAGGCCGCGGTAAGCCCGAGGATGGCGATCAGCAGCAGGTGTTTCACTTGCATGGCGGCTTGCGTCCCTTTGACGGCCGCTGTCTTGGGCGGTGCCGTCCTGTTATGATGAGCGCCCCGGCCAACCCCGGGACAAAAGAAGCCGTATTTAACCACAAGCTCGCAGCCGAAACCAAAGGCTGTGCGCCCGCCGAATCGAGCATGTCCGAGATCATTCAACTTAGCGCAGAGGTACCGTCCGATCTGGGCGGTCAACGCCTCGACCAGGTCGCCGCCCAATTGTTCGCCGAGTACTCGCGTTCGCGGCTTACTACGTGGATCAAAGAGGGCCGCCTGACGGTCGATGGCGCCGTCGTGCGCCCTCGAGACACCGTCTATGGTGGCTCTGTGCTTGTTCTGGAGGCCGAACAAGAGGCCCAGGGCGAGTGGATCGCAGAAGACATCGAGCTGGATATCGTCTACGAAGACGACCACATCATGGTGATCAACAAGCCTGCCGGGCTGGTTGTGCACCCGGCCGCGGGCCATGCCAGCGGTACCTTGCTCAATGCCTTGCTGCACCACGTGCCAGACATCATCAACGTACCACGCGCCGGTATCGTGCACCGCCTGGACAAGGACACCACCGGTCTGATGGTGGTGGCCAAGACCCTGCAAGCGCAGACCCGCCTGGTCGAGCAGATGCAAAGCCGCAAGGTCAGCCGCATCTATGAGTGCATCGTGATTGGTGTGGTGACCGCCGGCGGCAAGATCGACGCCCCGATCGGTCGCCATGGCGGTATGCGCCAGCGCATGGCGGTAACCGACGGCGGCAAGCCGGCGGTCAGCCACTACCGTGTGCTCAAGCGCTTCCGTTCGCACACCCACGTGCGGGTCAAGCTGGAAACCGGCCGTACCCACCAGATCCGTGTGCACATGGCCCACGTTGGCTTCCCGCTGGTCGGCGACCAGACGTACGGTGGGCGCTTCCGCATTCCGCCGGCTGCCAGCCCAACCATGGTCGAGGCGGTCAAGACCTTCCCGCGCCAGGCGCTGCATGCGCGTTTCCTGGCATTGGCCCACCCGATTACCGGTGAAGTCATGAAGTGGGAATCGCCCTTGCCGGATGACTTCCTCTGGTTGCTGACGCTGCTGAACGAAGACCGCGAGAGCTTTATCGGATGAGTGGTCTGACGCAGGCGCTGCTATTGCCCGACTGGCCGGCCCCGGCCTCGGTTCGCGCTTGTGTCACCACGCGTCAGGGCGGCGTCAGCCTGCCGCCCTTTGACACCTTCAACCTGGGTGATCACGTCGGTGATGACCCTGCCGCCGTCGCCGAAAACCGCCGCCGCCTGAGCGATGCGTTCGCCATCCAGCCTGCCTGGCTCAAGCAAGTGCATGGCCTGGCAGTGGCGGATGCCGACCCGGCCGTGGTGGCCGAGGCCGACGCCAGCTGGACTGACCAGCCTGGCATCGCCTGCACCGTGATGACTGCCGATTGCCTGCCTGCGCTGTTCTGCGACCGTGCAGGCACCCGTGTGGCAGCGGCCCATGCCGGCTGGCGCGGGTTGGCGGGCGGAGTGCTGGAAGCGACCCTCGACCGTTTGGCCGTGCCGGCTGAAGACGTGCTGGTGTGGCTGGGCCCGGCGATTGGCCCGCAGGCGTTCGAAGTGGGCCTGGAAGTACGTGATGCCTTTACCGCGGTGCACCCGGAGGCAGCGGCTGCCTTTGTTGCGGGTGCGCGGCCGGGCAAGCTGATGGCCGACATCTATGCGCTGGCGCGTATTCGCCTGGCGGCGCGCGGGGTGACGTCTGTGTATGGCGGTGGCTTGTGCACGGTCAGCGATCAGCGTTTCTTCTCGTATCGCCGCACCCCGCAAGGTGGGCGGTTTGCCTCACTGGTCTGGTTAGCCCCCCGCTGACTGCTCCGGCCACGCCGCTAATCCATCAGGTTGATCTCCGTCAACCCCGCTACGCTTGAAACTTCCAGAATAAGCCTTATCTATAAGGTCATCTCAGGCAGGTTTCTTCATTAAAGGCGCTGTCCATCGCTCCGACCTGCCCTTACAGGAAGGTATCCCCATGCGAATAGACCGTTTAACCAGCAAGCTTCAATTAGCAATATCCGATGCCCAGTCCCTTGCGGTTGGCATGGACCACCCTGCCATCGAGCCCCTGCACCTGGTGCAGGCGCTGATTGAACAGCAGGGCGGGTCGATCAAGCCGCTGCTGATGCAAGTCGGCTTCGACATCAACAGCCTGCGCCAGGCACTGGTGAAAGAACTCGACCAACTGCCGAAAATCCAGAACCCGACAGGCGACGTGAACATGTCGCAGGACCTGGCGCGCCTGCTCAACCAGGCCGACCGCCTGGCCCAGCAGAAGGGCGACCAGTTCATCTCCAGCGAGCTGGTGCTGCTCGCCGCCATGGACGAGAACAGCAAGCTCGGCAAGCTGCTGCTGAGCCAGGGCGTGACCAAAAAAGCCTTGGAAAACGCCATCAACAACCTGCGTGGCGGCGCGGCAGTCAACGACGCCAACGCCGAAGAGTCGCGCCAGGCCCTGGACAAGTACACCGTCGACCTGACCAAGCGTGCCGAAGAAGGCAAGCTTGACCCGGTGATCGGCCGTGACGACGAAATCCGCCGTACCGTGCAGGTGCTGCAACGCCGTACCAAGAACAACCCGGTGCTGATCGGTGAGCCTGGCGTGGGTAAAACCGCCATCGCCGAAGGCCTGGCCCAGCGCATCATCAATGGTGAAGTGCCCGATGGCCTCAAAGGCAAGCGCCTGCTGGCGCTGGACATGGGTGCACTGATCGCCGGCGCCAAGTACCGCGGCGAGTTCGAAGAGCGCCTGAAGTCGCTGCTTAACGAGCTGTCCAAGCAGGAAGGCCAGATCATCCTGTTCATCGACGAACTGCACACCATGGTCGGCGCCGGTAAAGGCGAGGGCGCCATGGACGCGGGCAACATGCTCAAGCCGGCCCTGGCCCGTGGCGAGCTGCACTGCGTTGGCGCCACCACGCTCAACGAATACCGCCAGTTCATCGAGAAGGACGCGGCCCTGGAGCGGCGCTTCCAGAAAGTGCTGGTGGAAGAGCCGAGCGAGGAAGACACCATCGCCATCCTGCGTGGCCTGAAAGAACGCTATGAAGTGCACCACAAGGTGGCCATCACCGACGGCGCGATCATTGCTGCGGCCAAGCTCAGCCACCGTTACATCACCGACCGTCAGCTGCCCGACAAGGCCATCGACCTGATCGACGAAGCGGCCAGCCGCATCCGCATGGAGATCGACTCCAAGCCGGAAGTGCTCGACCGCCTGGACCGTCGCCTGATTCAGCTGAAGGTCGAGTCCCAGGCGCTGAAGAAGGAAGAAGACGAAGCCGCGAAGAAGCGCCTGGAAAAGCTCCACGAGGAAATCGAGCGGCTGGAGCGTGAATATTCCGACCTGGAAGAGATCTGGGCGTCCGAGAAAGCCGAAGTGCAAGGCTCGGCGCAGATCCAGCAGAAGATCGAGCAGGCCCGCCAGGAGCTCGAAGCCGCCCGTCGTAAAGGCGACCTGAGCCGCATGGCCGAGCTGCAGTACGGGGTGATCCCGGACCTGGAGCGCAGCCTGCAGATGGTCGACCAGCACGGCAAGTCGGAAAACCAGCTGCTGCGCAACAAGGTCACCGAGGAAGAGATTGCCGAAGTGGTGTCCAAGTGGACCGGCATCCCGGTTGCCAAGATGCTCGAAGGTGAGCGCGAGAAACTGTTGAAGATGGAAGACCTGCTGCACCAGCGCGTGATCGGCCAGCACGAAGCCGTGACTGCCGTGGCCAACGCCGTGCGCCGTTCCCGCGCCGGGTTGTCCGACCCGAACCGGCCCAGTGGTTCGTTCCTGTTCCTTGGCCCGACCGGTGTGGGCAAGACCGAGCTGTGCAAGGCGCTGGCCGAGTTCCTGTTCGACACCGAAGAGGCCATGGTGCGCATCGATATGTCCGAGTTCATGGAAAAGCACTCCGTGGCTCGCCTGATCGGTGCACCACCCGGCTATGTAGGGTACGAGGAGGGCGGTTACCTGACCGAAGCGGTACGGCGCAAGCCCTACTCGGTGGTACTGCTGGACGAGGTGGAGAAGGCGCACCCGGACGTGTTCAACGTGTTGCTGCAGGTGCTTGAAGATGGCCGCCTGACCGACAGCCACGGCCGTACGGTGGACTTCCGCAACACCGTGATCGTGATGACCTCCAACCTGGGCTCGGCGCAGATCCAGGAGCTGGTGGGTGATCGCGAAGCACAGCGTGCGGCGGTGATGGATGCGGTGGGTGCGCACTTCCGTCCGGAGTTCATCAACCGGATCGACGAAGTGGTCGTGTTCGAGCCCCTGGGCCGCGAGCAGATCGCCGGCATCACCGAGATCCAGTTGGGCCGCCTGCGTAGCCGCCTGCTGGAGCGTGAGCTGTCGCTCAGCCTGAGCCCTGAGGCGTTGGACAAGCTGATCGCAGTCGGTTACGACCCGGTGTATGGCGCACGGCCACTGAAGCGTGCGATCCAGCGCTGGATCGAAAACCCACTGGCGCAGTTGATCCTTTCTGGCAAATTCTTGCCAGGTACAGCGATTACTGCGCGGGTGGAAGGCGAAGAAATCGTGTTTGCCTGATCCCGCTGGCGAAAAAAATAGCCCCGCACATGCGGGGCTTTTTTATGGCTAAGGGTTTTTTACAGCCTGCCGCAGCCCCTGTGGGGGCGGGTTTGCCCGTGCATAGGCCGGCCTGGACCCCGTAAAACCGGGGCCTTCCAACTTTTTTTGATAACTTGCTGAAAATTTTGAAAAATTTGCTTGCATCAAAAATCGAGTGCACCTAATATACGCCCCGCTGTCAGGCACTAAGCGAATCACCAGCAACATCGGTGTTAGCAAAACAACTTACAAATCAGTAAGTTGAATGAAAAAAAGGGGTTGACAAGCAAAACGAAGAATGTAGAATAGCCGGCCTCAGCAGCGACAACGCGAAAGCGGATAGCCAAAGAGATCGAAGCTAACACAGACTTCGAAGCAGTAAAGATGTACCGAAGTTCAGTTCCGCGATAGCTCAGTCGGTAGAGCAAATGACTGTTAATCATTGGGTCCCTGGTTCGAGTCCAGGTCGCGGAGCCAATCTCGGGGTGTAGCGCAGTCCGGTAGCGCGCCTGCTTTGGGAGCAGGATGTCAGGAGTTCGAATCCCCTCACCCCGACCATTTTCAGGGTCGTTAGCTCAGTTGGTAGAGCAGTTGGCTTTTAACCAATTGGTCGTAGGTTCGAATCCTACACGACCCACCATGTAAAGAGGGCATCTCGACAGAGATGCCCTTTTTCTTTTGCCTCGAATTCTACAAGGGCCGCTCCGGCATCTGTTGTAGGAGCGGCCTTGCCGGGGCGCCGGACCGGTCGGAAAGGGGCGCAAAGCGCCCCCAGCATTCTGTCAGTGCAACTTCAACCGCGGCTCAGTACCGCGCCCAATCTTGCTACCCAGCATCATCATTGACGTGCGGAAGAACCCGTACAGCGCCATCTGGTGCATGCGGTACAACGACACATAAAACATCCGCGCCAGCCAGCCTTCCAGCTTCACGCTGCCCATCAAGTTGCCCATCAGGTTACCCACCGCCGAGAAGCGCGACAGCGATACCAGCGACCCGTAGTCCTTGTACGCATACGTCGGCAGCGCCTTGTTCTCCAGCCGCGCCTTCAGGCTTTGCGCCAACATCGAAGCCTGCTGGTGTGCAGCCTGTGCCCGTGGCGGCACGTTGCGGTCGGTACCCGGTTGCGGGCACGCGGCGCAGTCACCAAAGGCGAAGATGTTGTCGTCACGGGTGGTCTGCAGGGTAGGGCGCACCACCAGCTGATTGATGCGGTTGGTTTCCAGGCCATCGATGTCCTTGAGGAAACCCGGTGCACGAATGCCGGCCGCCCACACCTTGAGGCTGGCCTGGATCACTTCGCCGTCCTTGGTTTTCAGCCCATCCTCGGTCACTTCGCTGACCGCCGCATTGGTCATCACCTTCACCCCGAGTTTTTCCAGGGTCTTGTGCACCGGCACGCTGATGCGCTCAGGCAGCGCAGGCAATACCCGGGGGCCAGCCTCGATCAGGGTGATGTGCATGTCCTTGGGCTGGATGCGATCCAGGCCATAAGCGGCCAGTTCGTGGGCGGCGTGGTGCAGCTCGGCGGCCAGCTCCACACCGGTAGCACCGGCGCCGACGATGGCCACGCTGATCTGTTCGCTGGCCACGTCACCGGCGTGGGCGCGCAGGTAGTGGTTGAGCAGTTGCTGGTGGAAGCGCTCGGCCTGCTTGCGGGTATCCAGGAACAGGCAATGCTGCGCCGCGCCCAGGGTGCCGAAGTCGTTGGTGTTGCTGCCCACGGCAATCACCAGGGTGTCGTAGCTCAACGTGCGCGCAGGCACCAGCTCGCGGCCCTCTTCGTCGAGGGTGGCGGCCAGCTGGATCTGCTTGCCTTCACGGTCCAGGCCGCTCATACGCCCCAGCTGGAAGTTGAAGTGGTTCCACTTGGCCTGGGCCACGTAGTTCAGTTCATCTTCCGAGGAGTTCAGCGAGCCGGCTGCCACTTCGTGCAGCAGTGGCTTCCAGATGTGCGTCAGGTTGGCGTCGACCAGGGTGATGTCGGCTTGCTTGCGCTTGCCCAGGCTTTTACCCAGGCGGGTCGCCAGTTCCAGGCCGCCGGCGCCGCCGCCGACAATCACGATGCGATGAGTCATGGGGATATCTCATAAGGTTTACGGAATTCTTGGCCCTGGGGGCCGGCCGCAAACTGTATGAGGAGAGGGCGAGCGCAAGGCAGCTCATAGCACCAGTCCACTCAACAGGCGGCTAATGAGGCCCAGACCAATGGTCACGGCCACCACCAGCACCAGGAGCAGCCATGGCCGGAAGGGCCTGCGCTCGACTTGGTGCTGGGGGGCTCGTAGATACTCATCGACACGACGCTGATCTTCCGGGTTCAGTCGGCTGGTCATGGTGGGCCTCGTCAGATAGACGTATGTGACTGCACAAACGCTACAGCGTTCGTGCAAGCGCTTGGAACAAATGATAATGCGTTCTATCGCTGGCGCCGAGTGTACGCCATCGCAAAGAGTCGCTGCACTGGATCAAAGACTGATGCCCACATCGAAGACGATGCTGCGCCCCAGGTTGCCGCGTAAAAAGTCAGGCGCGTCGGGGTGGGCGAACAACACCCGGGCGAAAGTCGGCCCGACCAGCGACAACGAGCGCCAACCTTGGCGCAGGTATTCGGTAGGGGGCGGGAAGTGGGTGTTGAGGTCGAGCACTTCGCGCTTGAGGCTGGCGAAGGCGATGATGTCCAGCTCGTTCAGCTCCAGCCCGCGTTCGCGGTAGTTGTGCGCTTTTTTGCGCAAGGTCGGCGCCAGGCGCCCGAGCAGCTCCGTGGCGCTGATCCGCCGCGGGCGTGCTTCGCGGCGCACCAGTTGCGCCAGGGAAAACGCACTGCGCCGGCGCTGCAGCTCTTCGCGCCACTCATCGTTCAGGCGGCGGCCCTCGTCCAGCACGAAGAACACCTCGAATGCCGCATCGCGGAACAGCACATCCGGTGGCTCCTGGCCGGCCGGGGTGAAGTCTTCGCTGCGGTAGGGGATGTTCAACCCTTGCAGCAGGCGTTGGCATACCCAACGCTCACGCTCCCATTTGCGTGCATTGGACAGAAACGCATTGGCTTGTTCGGCCTGGATGGTAAGCAGGCGCAGGTAGTCTGAGTCATCCATGCAGACAAGCTTAGACGCTAATCGATGACGGTAAGATGCTGTTTGTGCGTAGAAATCAGCTCAACACCGGCCATTGCTGAACAACCCCCAGCAGGTGCACCAGGCCAAACCCCAGGCAGACCAGCGAGCTGACCACGATAATGGCCAGGTGCAACAGGCCGATCACAGCGTTGAGCAGCGCTGCCAGCAGCAGTGCGAGGTTGGTTCCTTCCGGCATTTTGAATGCGTCCTGCATCGCGGGGAGGCGCCAGCCTACCGCAGCCGGATGAACGGGAGAATGGGTGTAGACTCACTTTATCCACAAGGCTGAAAGGGGTATTTACCAGGTGATCAGTGCACAGGTGTTGTCAGGCACCAGCCTCACGCTGGGCTGGCTGGGTTACGTGCCGCTGTTGCTCTGGGCGGCCAGCCGCGCCCGCTGGGTAGAGCTGTTCACCGACCGGCGCCGCCAGCACCTGCTGTTTGGTACGGTGTTTTGCCTGTTTGCCCTGTGGTTGGTCAGGCGCGATTTTGATACGGGCGTGTCGTATCACTTCATCGGCATGACGGCCGTCACCTTGTTGCTGGACTGGCCGCTGGCGGTGCTGGGCGGCTTTCTTGCGCAGTTGGGGTTGCTGGCGCTGGGTCGTCAGGACCTGGCGGCGCTGGGCGTCAACGGCCTGCTGTTGATTGGCCTGCCGGTACTGATTACCGAACTGTGCGCCATGGCGGTCGAACGTGCGCAACCGCGAAACCTGTTTGTGTATATCTTTTGTTCAGGGTTTTTTCCGGCAGCGTTGACGGTGCTGGTGTGTGTGTTGGCCGGGTTGGGGATTTTGTGGCTGGACGGGCGCTTTGCCATGCCGGAGTGGCTGAGTGACTTTGTCGGCTACCTGTGGCTGATGATGTTCCCCGAGGCGTTCATCAACGGCATGGTGATCAGTGCTTTGGTGGTGTTTTGCCCGGAGTGGCTGGAAACGTTCAACCGCACGCGGTACCTGCAGGCGCCGTGGAAAGAAGACGAACATTGACCGGCCCCGTCCCGCTGCACGACCCCTGTAGGAGCGGCCTTGCGTCGCGAAAGGGCCGCGTAGCGGCCCCCGGTTTCAGCGCCACCACAAATATTGCCGGGGCCGCTGCGCAGCCCTTTCGCGACGCAAGGCCGCTCCTACAGAGGCCAATTCAGATGGCCAATACAGAGGCTTAGTGCCGCGGCTCCAGGTCCCCCGAATACAGCTCATCCTCGGACTCTTCCGACCCCGCGATCTTATGTTCTTCCGCCGCCCAGGCCCCCAGGTCGATCAGCTTGCAGCGATCAGAGCAAAACGGCCGGCACGTGCTTTTCTCGTTCCATTCCACAGGTGCGCCACAGGTAGGGCAGTCGACGGTCAATGGCTGGCTCATGGCTGGCCTCCTCGTAAAGTCAGGTAAAAATGATGCAGACGGTCGATCTGCTCGTGCAACGCGGCAAGGTCGCGGTCATTGACCACCACATCGTCGGCATGGCGCAGCCGCTCTTCACGGGCCAGCTGCGCATTGAGAATGGCCTGCACCTGCTCCGGGCTGGTGTTGTCCCGCTGCAGCGTACGTTCCACCTGCAACGCCTGCGGCGCATCGATCACCAGCACGCGCTGGGTCTTGCGATACTGGCCAGACTCGATCAGCAAGGGTGACACATACACGGCATAAGGCGATTCGGCCTTGGCCAGGTAGCTGAAAATCTCCTGCCCGATCAGCGGGTGCAGCAACGCCTCCAGCCACTGGCGCTGCGCCGGGTCGGCGAAAATCAGCTGGCGCAAGGCCGCGCGGTCGAGTTGGCCATCGTCCAGCAGCACGCCAGGGCCGAAGCGCTCGACAATGCTGGCCAGCGCCGGTCGCCCAGGCTCGACCACCCAGCGCGCCGCCTGGTCGGCATCGACCAGGTGCACGCCAAGCTCGACGAAGCGCTCGGCGGCGGCACTCTTGCCGCTGCCGATTCCGCCGGTCAGGCCCAGAATCCAAGGGGTGAAAGCTGCAGTGGTCATCAGAATCCAAGCAGTTGCATGTAAGAGGCGTATATTTCATCACCCCAGAGCACGGCAATCCACCCCGCAATTGCCAGATAGGGCCCAAATGGCATGGCCGTACCCATGGAATGCTTGCGCACCCGCAGCAGGTACACCCCAACCAGCGCCCCAAGCACCGACGACAGCAACAAGGTCAGCGGCAGCACCTGCCAGCCACCCCAGGCGCCGAGCAGCGCCAACAGCTTGAAGTCGCCATAGCCCATGCCTTCCTTGCCGGTAACCAGCTTGAACAGCCAGTACACCGTCCACAGGCTGAGGTACCCGACCACCGCGCCGCATACGGCATCGGGCAAGGGCACCCATACCCCGAAGTAATTGACGATCAGCCCAAGCCACAGCCCCGGCAGCACGATGGCATCGGGCAGCAGTTGTTGGTCATGGTCGATCAAACTCAGGGCCAGCAAGCTCCAGGTCAGCGGCAGCAGCACCAGTGCCTCGACGCTGGCCCCGTAGCGCCAGGCCACCACCATCGACAGCAGCGCACAACCCACCTCGACCAACGGGTAACGCACGCTGATGCGCTGTTTGCAGGCCGAACAGCGCCCGCGCAACGCCAGGTAGCTGAGCACCGGGACGTTTTCCCACGCCCGTATCCGGTGCCCGCACTGCGTGCACTGCGAGGCCGGCAGGCACAGGTCGAAACGCTCGTGCTCGGTCACCGGCAGCCCCAGCACTTCGTGTGCCTCACGCTGCCATTGGCGCTCCAGCATGATCGGCAGGCGGTACACCACAACGTTGAGAAAACTGCCCACCAACAGGCCGAGCACGGTCGCCAGGGTGATGAAGTAAGCCGGCTCCATCGCCAGGAAGGTCCATAAAGTCATGTTCAGATCAAGCTACCCAGCTGGAAGATCGGCAGGTACATCGCCACCACCAGGCCGCCAACCAGCAGGCCCAGGACCAGCACGATGGCCGGCTCCAGCAGGCTGGTCAACTGGTCCAGCGCCTGGCTGACCTGTTCCTCGTAGTGGCTGGCGGCTTTTTCCAGCATCTGGTCCAGCGTGCCACTGGACTCACCGATGGCCACCAGCTGCACCAACAAGGGCGGGAACAGCGACTCTGCCGCCATCGCCTGGTTCAGCCCCTGCCCATTGGCCATGCCTTGGCGCAAGCGCTGGATCGCCTGTTGATGCAGCTCGCCACCACTGGCCTTGGCCACCGTACCCAAGGCATCCAGCAGCGGCACCCCAGCGGCATAAGACGTTGCCAGGCTGCGCGCAAAACGCGCCAGCGCCGCCTGCCCCAGCAGCTTGCCGAACACCGGTAGGCCCAGCACCCGCTGAGTTATCCACAAGCGCGCCGGCCTGTGCTTGCGGTAAAGCTCACGCCCAGCCACAGCCAACAGCACCGCACTTACCAGCAACACCGGTGCATGACGCCCCAGCCCTGTGGACAAGTCGATCACCCACTGGGTAAAGGCCGGCAGTGCCGCATCAAACCCCGCGAACAGGCTCTGAAACTGCGGGATCACCTCCAGTAACAAAACCGCCGAAACGCCCAACCCGGTCAGCAACAACAGCAGCGGGTAGATCATCGCCTTGCGCAACTTCTTGTGCAGGGCCAAGCGCTGTTCCAGCATGCCCGCCAACTGCTCCAGCTGCCGGTCGAGCGTGCCGGACTGCTCACCCACCCGCACCAGGTTGCAGTACAACGTATCGAACCACCCCGGGTGGCGCTGCAACGCATCCGCCAGCCCCAGCCCCGATGCCACATCCTGTTTCAATCGAGCCAGCAACGCCTCCTGCGCCGCATCACAGCCACTGCGCCCCATCACCTCGAACGCCTGCAGCAGCGGCACCCCGGCTTTCAGCAAAGTCGCCAGCTGCCGGCTGAAACCCGCCGGGTCGGTTTTCTCCCGCCGCTTCGGCCAACGCCACGCCCGCCCAGCAGGCCGCAAACGCGCCACCAGAATGCCCTGGCGCAGCAACCCGGCGCGCACATAAGCCGGGCTGCGCCCAGCCATTTGCCCACTGACGGCCAGGCCATCAGCGTTGGTGCCCTGCCAGGCGTAAAGACGTATCGAAGGGTTCATGCAAAGGTCCTTTTTTGCCCGCACGACAAGCCTCGAAACAGCTTGCCGTGTCCATGAGAGGGCGTGCTTCCCTGATGCTCACTAGAGTAGTTCAGCGAAGATGACGCCCAGGCGGGCAGGGGTGACAAAAGGTGTCTGTTCAGGCCTACTGCGCCGCTGCCAGCCTGGGGCCGAGAGTGACCCCAATGTGTATGCGTATCAAACAAGGAAAACGTTCATGAAAGGGCAACGCGGTATCACCCTGATCGAACTGATGATCGTTGTCGCGATCATCGGCATTCTGGCGACCATCGCCATACCGATGTACACCAACCACCAGTCCCGCACCAAGGCCGCAGCCGGGTTGCTGGAGATTTCAGCGCTGAAGACAGCCATGGACCTGCGCTTGAATGAAGGCAAGGATGTGGCGGATGTAGGCGCGCTGGGTGGGCAACCGGCGACAGCGCATTGCGCGATTACCGCCAGCGGCAACGCAGCTGCCGGCACCGGGAGCATTGTGTGCACACTGGTGGATGCACCGGCCACCGTGGTTGGCAAAGCCCTGACCCTGACCCGCTCGGCTACTGGGTGGGGCTGCACCACCAACATCGAGGAAGACCTCGCGCCGAGTGGTTGCAAAGGGGCTTGAGGGTAGGGCAATAAACGAGGGGAAACAGGGGTTTGCGTAACGGGTGCGGCAGTGGTACGTTGCGCTACACGCCGGTGTAGCTCAGTCGGTAGAGCAGCGCACTCGTAACGCGAAGGTCGCAGGTTCGATTCCTGTCTCCGGCACCAGAGACCAGTTTCCAGAAGTCTATGACTGTCTACGAAACACCCAGCAAAGCCCGCCTAGTGCGGGCTTTGTTGTTTCTGTCTGTCTCGTTTTGTCTCTGGGCATCTACGTGATTTAGGGATATGGTTAGGGATATCTCGGTTCGACAAGGAAACGTATCCCTATGGCGCGCACAGTGGTGCCTCTCACCGATCCTAAATGTGATGCGGCCAAGCCTCGGGAGAAGGATTACAAGCTGTTCGATGGTAAAGGCCTCTACCTGCTGGTGAAGCCGTCAGGGGTCAAGACTTGGCGTATGAAGTACACCAAACCTGATGGCCGTGATGGTTTAGCTACGTTTGGCAACTATCCGGCGCTCGGCTTGAAAGCGGCCAGGGAGCGACGCGCTCAGGCGCTTGAGCTACTGGCTGCTGGGAAAGACCCCATCGAGCAGGCGCGCTTGGACAAACAGGAAGCGGCTAACGCTCGGGCGAATACATTCCGTTTGATTGCTCAGGAATGGCACGCGGCCTGCGCTCGTAAGTGGACACCTGGTCATGCCTCCACCGTGTGGCGACGCATTGAATCCCACCTGTTGCCCACTCTCGGTGATCGTCCGGTCGCGGAGCTCAAAACACGGGATCTACTAGTTCCGCTGAAAGCGGCGGAAAAGCGGGATACCTTGGATACGGCTGCACGCCTGCGCCAGTACATGACGGGCATCCTCCGTATGGCGGTGCAGCATGGCCATCTGGATTTCAACCCTGCCATCGATCTGCAAGGCGCCACGGCTACCCGCAAAACAGCGCACCGGCCTGCTTTGCCATTCGAGCGCTTACCTGAGCTTCTCCACCGGATAGATGCCGACAGCGGGCGCGGCTTGACCAAGCTCGCGGTGCAGCTGACCTTGCTGGTGTTTATCCGCTCCAGTGAGCTCCGATTCGCTCGCTGGGGAGAGATCGACATGGGGAGGTTGATGTGGGAAATCCCTGGTGAGCGAGCGCCTATCGAGGGCGTAAAGAACTCCCATCGCGGCTCGAAGATGAGTACACCACACTTGGTTCCGCTCAGTCGCCAGTCAGTTGGTGTCTTGGAACGAATCCGCGAGCTCACCGGCCGATTCGACTTGGTATTTGCAGGTGATCACCATCACTGGAAACCCATGAGCGAAAACACCGTCAACAAGGCCCTTCGACGCATGGGGTATGACACGAAGTCAGAGGTTTGCGGCCACGGTTTCAGGACAATGGCTTGTTCAGCACTAGTTGAGTCGGGGTTGTGGAGTAAAGACGCCGTCGAACGACAGATGAGTCATCAGGAGCGAAACACGGTGCGCGCAGCGTATATCCACAAAGCAGAACACATTCAGGAGCGAAGGCTCATGGTGCAGTGGTGGGCAGATTATTTGGACGCCAATCGAGTGGAAGCGATCACTCCGTACGACTTTGCCCACCGAGATGCTGTAGCGAGCGACATTTGAGACTTCAAGAAACGCATGAGGCATCGAGAGCCCGCGATGCGTTACGGTCGTCAATGCTCGTGGATCGTAGCCGCCAATTGGGGTGTTTCATGTGTAACCCGTGTTTCGAGGCTGGTGGAACCGTTGAAAATCCTAGCCTTCGGACTGGTAACACATCGCTGGCCCACGCAGACAAGCAGGTGTATCAGCGCAATATGGTGTTTCGCACTACTGTTGCCTGTCGTCCCTGTCGGCATCTTAGCGATCATCTGTGGCGCAGGCTCATTTTTCGATCAAGGGGGCGTGGGGTGTGATCTGGTCCCAAAATGAGGTGGAGCAATTCACGTTCGAGCTTGCGAATACTGACATCAGTAGCCTGCTCGATGAGATCCAGGTGATGGAGGATGCTGTAGCGGAAGCTGCACTTTTCCCTGAATTTCGTGAGCACTTTCGCCATGCATTCGATGTGATAAACGAGGCAGCGTCATATTGGCTCGAGGAAGGCCTGGGGTATTCCAGTCAAGCAAGGCGGGTAATCCATGAGACGTTCAGGCAGCGAGATCATATTTACGAGCGATTGTGCTATGCCCAGTCGCTTTCGCTGCCGGATGTAGTGCGTGAGGTGCTAGGTCAAGTTAAAGCTATTCCTAGCTCTCGAATGGCGGCCAGCTACGCCTTCGCGCAAGCGCTGGACGCTATTCAGATGCTGGCTGATTGGCTGGTGAATGTTGAGCTCAATGTGTACGACATCAACCCTGACTTAGCCGAATACCTAAGGCTGAATGATCCCGAGTTTTTCCAAACCATGGTTGACCGCCAACGTCGTACCCAACCGGGCAGGGAAGCTGAGGTGAGAGAGAGCTTTGCCCAGTGGGTGGCTGAATCGGAAAAGGTTTTGATGCTTGCTGACCTTCATCGCCAGTCTGAAGTCGCGTTGAGCTCTGGGACACTTCAGCCAGGTAGTTTTTTCCCGACGATGATCGACAAAATCTACACCGTGAAAAACTCCGAGAGGGCTCGCTTGGCTGGCAAGGGGAACAGTCGGCTAGGTACCGCTACTCAAGATGGAAAGGCGAAGAAACGGGAGCTCACCCGCGCCGCCGTTGAGCGCATCAAGAAGGCCCATCCTAAAATTGAGCCTAAGGCGCTGCTGTCCATGCTTGTCGGTTTAGAGGGACTCGGGACGCGGGACACGATTAGGGAAAATCTCAGAGTGCTGGGAGAGTACGGTCCTAGGAAAAAAAGAAAAACGAGCGGACCGTGTTGATTCGTTTTTGAGTTTTTAGTCTGTGCCTGTCTCTGTAGATATAGGCACGACTATGACCACTTTCTCCGCAGCAACCTCCCTCCATTCTAAGCGCGACCCACAGACCACTCTGATACGCATCACTGAGGTGATGGCCATCGTAGGGTTGGCCCGTCCCACGATCTACAAGCTGATGCAGCAGGCCGAGAGTGGCTTCCCGCTGCCAGTGAAGCTGAGCAACAGCACCGCCCGAGGCGCCCCCGTAGCCTGGGTTCTTTCCGAGGTTCAAGCATGGACGCGTAGCCGCATTCAGGCTCGTGATCGGGTGGCAGCATGAGCGTGCGCCGCTATCACTTCACTGGCCCATTCCATGATCCATATGGTGCAGCGTTCTGCCTCTACAAACCTGGGGACATCAATTGGCGGCACCGAATCATTGCTGGCGTGAGTTGGAACGGCCAATCCCAAGAGGCGTTCTTTTTCAACCCTGATGGCCTAGCCATTCCGCTCCGCGCTAATCCTTGGGAGATGCCCGCCTTCCTGCGAAAGCATGAGGTGCGTCGCGAGTTCTCCACCATTCACGGTGATGGGCCCTTCGCGATGGATAAACAGCGCCGCTCGTGCCTCACATCGTGCCAGCTGGCCGAATGGGTTACCTACTGGTTCACCGATGAGAGCTATCCCTATTCGAACGATCCCGAGGTTTGGGACGTTTGGGTAGCGAATGACCTGGTGCAAGAGCAAGTCACCAGCGAACAAAGCCATGCGCTCGGACGAGACCAGACAGATCTGGATTCCTTCGTGGCTGAATGCGTTGCAAAACGTGGAGAGTGGCTCACTGAAGAGTACCGCCGCCGTTGCAAGGAAGACGCAAGGATCTTTGCCTGGCTGAAAGGCGAAGCGATCCCACAGACATCGGGCAACTGACAGCACCGGCCTCACTGCTCAAACGAAAACGCCCCCGGCTGCAACCGGAGGCGTTAGAGGTAATTCGTATGCCCCCTCAAACTATGTCGTCGTGCGTGTTCGCGCAAGCCCCGCGTATTGCTCTTATCAAATCGAGCCGCTATGCTGCGTCCGTCGCTGCAAATTCAGTGACCGGGTTTGGCGACCCGAGAAACAATAGGCGCACAGGCGCCCCCATATCGATTGCTGGCGCTTTTTTTGTGCCCGCATGTCTGCGTTATGGCGGCTGTGCGTGGGAGACCTTCGGGTCTGCCGGGTTCCTATTGTCCCGGTTCGCCAACCCGCGTACAGCTGCCACCCTTAATCGTTTGGCGACGATTCGTGGCAGCTCCTCAACAATAGGAGCTTCACATGCACGCCCTCAATCCGTCCAAAGTTCGCGCCGCCGCCCACCGGGCAATGGCTCTCGCCGCTCTACACGCAAACTCCAGCCTTGCCACTCGCCTCGCACGCTACAACCGACATATGAGCATTGCTCGCTCCCTGGAAACCGTCGGGGGGGCGCAATGAAATTATCTGCATCCAAGGGGCTTGAGGGGCGTCTCCCCGAAGACCTTCTATCCGTATGCGCCACCAACGCTGCCGGTGTGCCAATTGATGCCATCACTGCGGCTTGTTCCCGCGTCGACGCCGTTTTGCACTTGCTCATGGCACAGTTCAATTCCGGTCCGGATGTTGAGAGGTTGTCTGACTCAGTAATAGCGAATGTTATTTGGGACGTCCAAGGGACAGTGGGACTGATTCGGTCGCTGGCTTTGCACGGCGATAAGTCCACGTACCAGCTGGTGCATGGAGCGGGCAAATGAGCAAGCGCCCCAGCTTTTCCGAAGTCAAACACGCCTCCCTCAAGTCAATCGACCAAGTCCTTTCTAACTGGTTGCCAGGCGGTAAACGGGTAGACGGCGGTAAGGAGTACACCGCACCGAACCCCACTCGGAATGACAAGCACGCCGGTTCTTTGAAAATCAGCCTGACCAAGGGGACATGGGCTGACTTTGCCACGGGCGACAAAGGCGGCGATTTGATCGACCTAGTGCGCTATCTCGAAAGCTGCTCCGATGTTGATGCATGCCAGAAGCTCATCGAGTTTCTACGTATTGATCCCCGTACGGCTATGTCGGCTCAGTCGGCGAAAAAGCCCGCCGCTGCTGAATGGCAGGCGGTATTACCGATCCCCGCTGAGGCGATGACCAAATGCCCAAGCAAGCACCGACAGCATGGGGTTCCGTCGAAAGTTTGGTGTTACCGCAACAGCCAAGGCGAGCCCTTGATGGTTCTCTATCGCTTCGACGTCGCCGGTAATCCAGAAGAGCCCGCCAAGAAGGTATTTGCACCGCTCACGTGGTGCACGCGTGGCGCGCAGGGACCGGCTCAATGGCGCTGGCAGGGGCTGGCTGAGCCACGCCCACTGTTACGCCTGGACGAGCTGGATAAGAAGCCAGACGCGCCAGTAATTCTGTGCGAGGGCGAGAAGGCCGCTGATGCAGCGCAGGTGCTTCTACCCAGTCACGTGGCCACCTGCTGGCCAAACGGCTCCAACTCTTGGCACAAGGCGGACTTCACCCCCTTGCAGGGCCGTGCGGTGCTCTTGTGGCCCGATAACGATGACAGCGGCACCAAGTGCATGAAGGCAATAGCCACCAAACTGGCGGAAATTGGTTGTGCAGTTCAAACCATCGAGCTAGCAGTGTTCAAGCGCAAGCCTGTGCTCAACGGCGAAACACCGAGCTTCACCAAAGGTGGACGATGGGGTGACGGTGATGACGCCGCCGATGCACTGGAGGAAGGGTGGACTGCTGCGCATTTCGCATTGCTTGCTGGAACCGGGGAGCTGTTCGGCGCTTCGAACCAGAGCACTCCATCGGTTGTCGAGGTGGTCAATGCGAAGCCAAGCAAAGCGGAGAAAGGGAAGGCTCGCGCCAGTCGGGATCTACTCCCGATTGGGTTCCGCCTGACAGATGAAGGCGTGTTTTACGCCACCGAAGATGGTGAGGCCCGCCCCGTATGTTCGCCTCTTGAAATTCTCGCGCGTACCCGCGACGAGAAGGGCCACAACTGGGGTCTGCTTGTCGAGTTCGACGACCCTGACGGTGAAAAGAAACGTTGGAACATCCCGGCGCGCACTATGACCGGCGATTTCGGTAAAGACGTCTTGGGGCCACTGGTCGACATGGGGCTGCGCCTGGCCGGCTCTAGGTCAGGGAGGCATGCGCGTAACGACCTGCAGAGCTACCTGCAGGGTTTTGATAGCTCGCAGCGCGCACGACTGGTTACCCGTTTGGGCTGGCACAACAATGCATTCCTTCTGCCTGATCGTCAGGTTGGCCAGCACGGCGAGCACCTGCATTTCTATGACGCTGGAGCCCAGCTCCCACCAATCAACGAGGCGGGCACCCTAGAGCAGTGGCAGAGCCAGATCGGCGCCCTTTGTGTCGGTAATCACCGCTTGGCGTTTGTGGTCAGCACGGCTTTTGCCGGCCCCTTGCTTCATCTGCTGGGGCACGAGTCCGGCGGTTTTCACCTTTACGGTGACAGTTCCGGCGGGAAGACCACGCACTTGCAGGTGGCCGCTTCAGTATATGGCGGACCACGATTGGTACGGTCTTGGAGGTCGACCGATAACGCCCTGGAGTCAATCGCTGCTGCGCACTCTGATGGACTTCTGATCCTGGATGAAATCGGCATGTGCGACGCTCGCATTATCGGCGAAACCGTCTACATGCTCGGTAACGGCACCGGCAAAGCTCGGGCGAATGATCGAGGACAAGCAGGCCGTACCGTACAGGAATGGCGCCTGCTGTTTCTTTCGACCGGTGAGAAGACGCTGGCGCAGCACATGGCCGAAGCCAACAAAGAGCTCAAGGCTGGCATGGAGGTTCGCATGCTGGCGGTACCGGCGAACGCCACCAAGGGGCTGGGGATGTTCGACACCCTGTGCGGATTTGAGGATGCCGCATCGCTTTCAGATGCGCTCAAACTGCGGGTGAGTAAGTTTTACGGTACGCCGCTCACTGCATTCCTAGAGGCCCTGTGCGCTCCCGGCAAGCTTCCCGGTCTGGTGAGCATCATGCGTCGTACTGTCGAGCAGTTCATCGCACAGAACCTCCCAGCATCAGCAAGTGGGCAGGTCCAGCGTGCTGCTCTGCGCTTCGGCTTGGCCGGCGCAGCGGGCGAGCTCGCCACTGCTTTGGGCGTGACCGGCTGGCCGGACGGCGCTGCGCTTACGGCAGCTCGCGTTTGTCTGCACGCCTGGCTGGCGGAGCGCGGCGGTGCTGGGAACATGGAGGGGGAAGCCATTATGGCGCGCCTACGCCAAATCATTGAGCGCTTCGGTGAGAGCCGATTCACACGGTGGGAGTCCATCGCCGCGAAGATCGATGAGCACGGCCCTCGCACGATCGACCGTTTGGGCTTCCGCAAAACCATGGAGCACGGCATGGGCGACACCATGCACACGACCATCACCTACTACGTGCTTCCGGAGGCGTGGCGTTCTGAGGTGTTCCGTGGAATGAACATAACGGCCGTCAACCGCGAGCTGATAGAGCGAGGCGTTCTACAGAGCGGTAAGGACGGAAAGGCTTCGTGCACTGTGAGATTGCCAGGCATGGGGATGCAGCGCTGTTATGTGGTGCTCAGTGAGCCGAGTACCGAGGCTCCGCTGGCTGAGGCTGAGGCTGCTTAATAGTAGCCCTCGCATATGAGGCTTACGCCGGCGTGTCCGGCCTCGCCAGCCGTTCAATTGATACCTCAATTTTATGGATGACAAATGAATGAAAAGTCTTGAACAACTGAACACAGAACGCTGCCAACACCAAGCAGAACTCCACGAGCTCAAAGAGCAAATCGCTCAGTGGGAAGGGCTTCTGAGTGACCCGGATTTCGCGGTAACTTCCGCCGGCGATGAACTACAAATTCGCCTGCGAGAGGCAAACTCCAAAGTCGACACCATTGAATTCAAAATTACCCTCATCGATCAGGACATTGCATGGTACGACCGAAAAGCAAACAGCTCCGAGCTGATGGCAGGATACAAAGAAACTATGGAAAGCTGGTCAGCCGACAAAGTTGATCTGGAAGGGAAGCGGCAAGCCCTCTACACGCGGTTGGCAGAAATTAAGAGCCAGTCCGAAAAGATAATTGCTGATGCCCGCCAGTCCGAGGAGCAGGCTGCGCGCGCCTACGCCCAGGCAGTTGCATGGGGCGACGTTGAGGGTGAGAAGAAAGCAGCCGATGACACACAAAAGGCGGCGAAGACGTTGAACTCAGCGATGGAGCAACAACGTCGACAAGCCTTGATTCTCACTGCGATGGAGCAAGAAATCGAGACCATTGATACGCACATCGAGGAGGCAGTTCAGAGTATTCTTAAAGCGGAGCGCTCAGCAGTTCTGTTGGTTAAAGAGCGCCTTGAGGAACAGTGGGATGTATCGGCGAAGCAACTTTTGGACGTAGGGGCACAGCTGTATGCAGCGAAATGCTACATGGGGCACGAGCAGATGGCATTCCTGGGCTTCAAAGTGGGTAGCCAGACAGAAGGATTTACGTCTTGGGACGCTCAAGACATTGCGAAGCTGAGCAGAAGCTTTTCTCCTTCGCAGATCATCGACATGCAGATCATAGGGGGCACGCAAGTCGATAACGCGTCTTGATAAGGTGCCGAGCGTATAACGGCAATAGATGAGAATACGCTCGGCATCCACCTATTTCCCCAGTGGAAGCGAATGGAGTTGCCTATATGAAAGCAAAAGAAAAGAAAGAAAAGACATTGAATGAAACCCTCCGGGACCGGAGGCTCCATTTGATAGAGATCAATAATCTAACTATTGGAAATTACAAGACCTTTTCCGAGGTTCAGCTGTTATCAATTGAGCTGAACAAGGCCATGATCAAATGCGTTGAAATTCAACTTGAGAGACGATCTTGAACCCATGGTTCGCTCAGTGCATAGGATGAGCAGTAACGGAGTTTAGGTGATTTTTACTATATTTTGTGTCAGAATCAACTATCTTGCTTTATCATTAAAATCCATAGAGCGGGCTGCCGGACTGGTTTGTTTATACTGGCGACCCCTCAGGTTTAGCGGCTATTCTTTACAACGGCTCTATGAAAATTAAGATAGTGGGTGCGCACTGGTACGCAGTAAGCTTAGGTAGACAGTGCTTCATGATCGGCCCCTAAAATTCACATCTTTTATTATTAACTAAGGTGATCACGGAGCAAAATGCAGAGTACACTTATTGAGATCCCTAAGCCGATCTTTATTTAACCAAATCTGTACGCGGTTTAAGCTGGAAGCCATTAGGCTTCCAGTCAGATCAGAATGCTTAATGATGGTTACTCTTTGTTCTTAAACTTCGTCTTGAGCATGACGCCTCGCTTTACTCCTTCCGCATGCGACGCCCCTAAAACCTCAAAGAACAACGTCGAATCAACATAGCAGGAATAAGTATGGAGATCCATATAGCTTAAAACTGAGCAGGGAGTGCCGGTAGATCTGTGAGGTTCAATTAATTTCTCCATATAAGTCATCCTATCTTCATCAAATAATTCCTTAACTATCGCTAGGCCGACGAATTCCCGATCAAGAAGATCAATTTCGATGGGGGAGTCTTTTCGCTTGAACTTTAAAATCCTATTGTTTTTTGCATGGGTTATAGCGCCAGTCAACTGTCGGATGGCCTTATCAAGATGGCTTAAGGTTTTTTTCTTTTTGCGTTCAATCGATGTTGAGAGCGAAGCCTCTGTATTAGGGCTGTCTTTTGCCTGAATAATAAGCACGTGTTTTTCAGTGATAACTAATATGTCGCAAAATTCTTCACCATTATCCAGTTTAATGGGGTTTAGAAATATGTCATCGTCACAGAATATTTTTTCCAGTAAAAGAAAAATATCCAGCTCTTGTTGGTCGCCTGGCTCTTTGCGTACTAGCGTATAATGCTGCGGCTTCAGCTCGCTAGACGGTGAAGAAACAAGTTTTGTCGTATCAATAAAGCAACTAAACTCCGGGTAAATGGCAGAAACAAAATCAATGGAAAATGTATTGTATTCATTATTGTTTTTTGCAGTTTGGTAGCAGGTACTTATGAGGTCTTCGAAATCTGATTCGACATTCGATTGGCGGGGGCGTAGTATTAGTGTTTTTTCTACCTCTCGAAACCGTTCAATGCCCTCAGTTTTTGCTACGAAACCAAAAAATTCGCGGTCATGTTCGTCAAATCCATAGACTTGAAACTCATCTTGCCCCAGTAACTCTATTAACTCTCTAGACTGAGGTAGGTCATAAAGAGTATTGGTCAGGATAAGTGGCTCGCTTGGGATATCGTAAATAAGTGTAAGAAGAGCATGGGCTCGGACACCATTTGACTCATATTCCACAAAAGAAACTTTAAATCCTTTGCGCAGTTTCATGGTTAGTAATATTTCTTTGCTAATTTTTATAATTAAAATTAATTTGCCAGTATCAGCCCTGATTGTTAAAAGCCCAATATTGTGCATCCTAAGGACTGTTTTTAGTTCGCTATTGTGAATGGAAAGCATAGATCTCCTTAATAATATATGTTAAGTGCGAATTTAGGCGGTGAGGGTAAGTGCAAGTGCCGTCCCTCACGTACGACGCCATCCGCCAAAAATAGTCATTCAAAAAATCTTTGATAGCGAGTGCGGTCGTTTACTCATGGCGACCAGCTTGCTGGTATAGCCATTGCAGTCGGCGGTCCAGCTCGATTAATGGATCTGATTCAATCATCCGCTCAAGAATATTGGGCATCCCGTAGAGACTGCTAGTGGTACCCGGACCGAAGAGCCGCCATAGCAGTGTTAGGGTTTCGCGAGGAAACTGCTCGGGCGAACTGGACTGTTCGATAGCATAGAGGTCTCCATTCCCCTCCAACAGAGTGAGGTAGGGGAGCAGCTGTTTTAATGCCTCGGGAAACGCCTCAGCTGACTTCAACGCTAATCTGGAGAAATGTCGCGTCAACCCTTTTTCGCGCAAGGCACGCTCACGCGGCCAAACCTGAGCAAGCAGTGGACCTATGCTGCTACGCCATGCCATTGCCGGCCCACCTTCGATCTGGTCGATCCATTGTAAGAGGATACTAGCTACGCCCTCCCGCAAGGCAGGGGAACCACTCTGAAGCGCTGATGCAGTATCTGAGAGCGAAATTCCCCAAACATGGGCATTTTTTTCCTGGCGAATGATCGATAGAGCTGGAGCCACAATTTTAGCCGCTGCGGTGGACGCAACTCGCCCTCGATTGTCAACTTCGATTACACCGCGCAATATATGCTTGGCGAATGCCTGCGATGCAACGAGCGATAGGCGCGATTGGTTGACTAAAATGGCACGTAGTGCAACTCCATCAGCGCTAGTATCACCCAGTGCTGTATCAAGAATCTCGCCCACCTTCTGCCCTTCTATTGTTAGAACAAAGCCGGCTGCATTGACTAAAATTGCGCGCGCGAACGCTCCCTGTCGGCCCTCAGCGCCAGCGGCCTGTTTAATAGCATCCAGTAAGTTTTTACTAATCGGTTCATTTGCTTGCCGGCTCCGCTCTATATCGATTAGCGCAGCTTCAGTTAACCGCCCCCCTGAAGAGTTGATTGCATTTTCATAGATCTTTCGGCTATCGCCTAACGGTAAATTCTCATGAGCAATAGCACTTGCAAAAAGTCGTGGCCACCATGCGGCAATCTTGGGTGCCGCTTGCCGTGGAGAACTTGAGTAAAGTTCTGATAATCGGCCTATGATGAGACCGAGAAAGGACTCAGTCGCGGGCTCAAGCATTGAAAAAATATTGATGACAAGCCCCCTGGTGGTCGAGTCGAGTTCATCCTTCCGAAACGATAAAGATCCAATGAGAGCACTCCAAAGTGGCGCGTTTGAAGCATCTAGCGATGAGCCCTTCAGGGTGTCGAAGGCGCCGCTAGGATCAGTGCGGCAATAGGCGCTCCAACCTTGTCGCTTCTCAATATTAGGGCTGTGGATTGTTGCACGTGCGACTTCAAGGCGCTCGTCGTCAGCCGCCTCGGTGATCGGCAGAGAATCGCCCATCGATATTCGGACGCCGGTAGAGTAAGACATGAAAAAGTCACTATCCTCCACTTCGCGATCAAGATAATCGCGGCGGACTTTAATGGCTGCTAGTTCATTGATACCTCCATCAGACAAAACGCCGGCGGTACGGAGCATGTTGAGTCTTAGCCACACTTCGGCATCACGCGCATGACTGCGCCAATCTACTTGTCCTTTTTCGAGGGCGTAACTTTCGTAGTAAGTGACCCCCTCATTCAGAATCCGCAGCTCAATCAGTGCTACCAGCGCCGGATCTGCATCGGCTGCACGGTCCCGCAATACCAACGCAAGCTCGCGACGGATACTCCAAAATACATTGATCGGTAGTTTGTCTAATCCAGAAATAGCCTCGTCCGCTGAAAAGAGCATAGTATTACGCAGAGCGTGCAACCAAAGCCGGACCCCAAGAATTCTTGGCATATGACGCCATGTTTCTGACAGTAAACGGCCTTCACGTCTATTCGTTTTGGCGATAGCGGGAAGTAGCTGCGCAAGAAGCTGAACTAGAAAAATAACTCCATCATGATGTTCGTTTTGCGCGTGTGGCTCGATCGAGGGTACAGAGAAGTCATTGATATAGGCGTCTTCGCCGCCGCCATCGATATCGAGAGAAGTTCCGAAGACCTCTTGAAGCCTCGCCGTTGCCAGCGCCATAATGACTCCCGGTTGTGAAACGGCGCTAAGTGCGTCGACGAGCCCCGGAGCCCCATCTATGTCATAAACCACCCAGCTCGGCCGAATTAAGTCGCATAACTGCTTGGGAGAACTGAACTCGCATTCGCTATCAAGTTCATAGTGATTGGCTTTTACTCTGAGGACCGGCGTAAGTAGTCCCACGGCCATATGGAGGTCTGCGTGCAGCACGACTGGGCCACGAAGCCTATTCTGGGAGGCGTACGATTGACGCCCCAAATTAAAGTCACAACGCGGCTGGCTGATTGTAAGCAAGCGCCAAGCACGAACCCATAAATCCGGTAAGTCTTTGGTATGGGAAACCCTGCTAGCAATAACGTCAGCAAACGGCTGGCCTAACCGCTCCAACCATGTGATGGCTAACTGGAACCGGTACACTGACTCAAAGTCGCGGGCAAGCCAACAACCAACAATCCAAGCAGCATCTTGATCGCTCCAGAGCTTTCGGTCGACAAAAAAATCGAACCAAGTTGCATCAGAAATCGTTGTAATTGCGACTGGCCAGAGGTCATGGTGGCCGCTGAGTAGCCACAATATTCGATCTAGTTCGGCCGGATCAACCGCAGCAACGGATTTAGCGAGAGTCGCTTCCGTCCACCTTCGGCGGGTAGTTCGGGGGCGCTCAACAACATCGGCGAGATGATCAAGATCGCGCCAAAGTGCACTGTGATTTTTTCTACCGGTCGCAGTATCGGTTACGCGTTCATACACAATCGGTTCGACAGCAAGTGCTCCCCATCGTAGGTCCGCCTCCTCCCGTGCATCGACCGCATCTAACGCATAGACTGGACGTAAGTCAGGGAATCGCTGTCTATCGGCTTCCAGAACGTTCAGAAAATAACGCACTGGCGCATCGCTGGCACTGTAGCCGACCAACACAATAGTCTTGCAGCGGCAAAGGTCGAATAAAAAACGAGACGCCCAGCCTGAGCGCATGTAGGCGTCGCCATAGTCTGCACTTGTCACTACAAGGGGCGTCTCTTCCAGTTCGATACATTCGTCAGCTACACGGCCGTGGAGATGGATGATCCCGGCGAAGTCAGCACTCCCTGGGGAGGGTAAATCCTGCCCTGCAAAGCTGAGAGCTCTTACCTGCTTAGCACCATCGACGTCAAGAAGTGCCTTCTCAAGCATCGTGTCGAAATTGGTCGTTACGATAACGGGCTGATTATTTAGGTTGCGAGATAGCCTTAAAATAGTGCGATGATTACTGAGGTCGGGCTGTGTCAGAGGTTGCAGCAATTCAACTACCGTCCTGATCATATCGACCGGATCCACAATCCGCCGACTGAGTGACCCCAAAACCTCTTCGAATCGACCCTCCTCAAACGACTTCTGCTCGGATCCACTCATTTTCAGATTGAGCCGGCCGAAACATCGCTCGACCAAGTCTTTGAAACCAGGGAGCTGCGGCGCACTCACGCCCGCACCGCACAGAAAAACTACTTCACCGGTATGCAAAGCTTCGACTAGTTGCTCTGGGAATGCCGGGCCCTCTTCAGAAAACCGGAGACTCATAACAAGCGCGCTCTGGCGATGCGTGATATCCCATCTTCGATTTCGTCAGAAGTGTTTAGATCCCATTTGAAAATCTGCCGGATGGCCTGTTTCGTACTTGACAGCACAAGACTGGAATTGATGATGAGTGGCATGACAAATCCTTTGCTTATATGGATACCAATGATGATCTCTTTGAAGGTGTGATTTGGCAATCGAAAGATGATCAGTTGGTAGCTAACACCTTGCGGTATCCGCTTTTGGCCGATCTCTGCCACTCACGCTAGGCAGCTCAGAGACGATGTGTCTATCGATGTGCACACCCCAGATGAAGATTTGATCAACTCTGTCAGTAGGTCCCACGAGGACGGCAGCTAAAGGCTCTCAGGCGATGTCCATTCACAGCCCGGTATTTGATTCTGCGATCTGACGCAGCCACTCAGTTTCCTCGATGGGACAACCAGATGCCAGCGCCTCGTAGTACAGCCTGAACTTGTCTACCACGTCTGCGGGCACGGGTAATCGGGATGGCATTTCCCACATCCCTTAGTGACAGCGCCTCCATAAATTGCCGGCTGTAGCTTGCATACTTTGACAAGATGAAAATCAATGACAGCCTGGTAAAGCGAATCAGCCAATGAGTGTAAACGCTTACCTTTATGCACCGGCAAGTCAGCGGCATCCGCTGCATTGGCCTTCAGAAGGCTTCAAGCGCTTGCCGAATCAGTGGCTCGCCAGCCTCGACCATTCCAATGAATGATCCCACTACCGAGGTGCTCGGATCCGGTGATGACGGATAATAGAGATGATAGGGCCGAGCAATGCGCGGATTGAGGACATGTCTCGGGCACTATCGACCCATTGGTACAACCCCCTTCCCGTACGTAAGCATCGCACAGCACCCAGGGCGGTTGCGCAACACCGTTACACGTCACACTGAACTGTTACACATAAATAATGGAAACCCTAAAATAAATAATATTCATGCAAATCAACGGTTTAACCATCAAGAAACACTTGCTACACCTGAAACCTAATCCAAACTCGACTAGGTTTCGAGCCCCCGCCCAGCCTTTAGTAACACCTACAGCGAGAAACGGCTCTGGAAGCTTGGTGCCAGGCACTGCTCCCGCTTTGACCGGGGGGACCCTGAGAAGAACGCTGAGATACGGGGCAGGAAACCCGCGCTTCTTCGTTAGCGGCTGACATCTGAGCTTAGTTAACTGGTGAACTGGTGAACTGACCGGCCCTATGCAGCTTTAAGGAGGGCTCACAAAAAATCGAGGACCCGTCCCGTGCCTGGGGCAAGTATTTTTGTCAGACAGCAAATTCCGTAAGCTATGGGCTCAAAGGCTGGGATGGATCGCTCCCGTCTTCGCAGTGATCTGGTACCTTTGCAGAAGGCCGAGCCAACAGGGCTTACCTGCGTACACCGCGATGCCAGCCTTTAGGCTGAAGCAGGTCGCTAGCTCAGCGGGCGTTAGCCTCTGACTTCGCCTGCGTCTAATTGATCTGTATCCCTTTCTGATGAGAATTTCTCGCATGACTGCATGGAATTTGGCCGAGCTGAGAAGCCTGGTAGAAGCGAAATTTGGGCGGCAGCAAAAAGAGGTCCTAGCCCCTTCGCTCAACTCAGTCCTCCAGCGAGGTGCTTTCGCCAAGTATCACTACCTAGAGGCTAAGCGTTTGCTCGATGAGGCTACTGCAGCCCATACCGATCCGAGCGCAATGATGATGCTGGTCCTGGGGGCGGATGACGCGAGCGAGGCGTTCAGCGAGGCCCGCTTTCAATCACAGGCGCATATCACCGCCTGTGTGCAGAGTATGCACGCCACTGCGGATATTCTTGCTCATACGGTGTACTACGCATTGGGTATGAATCTGGATCCCGCAACCGAGCTCAAGCTGCGGAATATCGACATGGTGAACGTGATGAAGAAAGTCACTGTTGCCCCGGTTCTGCAGGCATTGACCTCTCTCACTGATCATGATGGCTTTCGTTACATATCCGCTCTCAATAATCATTCAAAGCACCGAAGCATTGTCGAGGCCTCCTATTCGGTTGATTTCACAGAAGCAGGTATGCCCAACGGCCTGAAATTTGCCGGGTTTGAGCACGGCGGGCAGGCGTACGATGCTCGTTGGGTTAAACCAACGCTTGATCCTGAGTATGCCAGGCAGTCAAGCCTGATCATTGACGCCGGACGGGCCCTTAACACTCACCTAGCAAGCCTGCCGTCCTGAGATCGCTTAGGAGGCTTGCGGCGATAGTGGATTCTTCTTTAGGGATATGTTTAGGGATACATCGTTGAGGTGAAGATATGGATAGTCAGCATTTTCTGGCTAAATCGGCTGCTATTCGATTCCTGTCTCCGCACCACATTCAGATTGGCCAATGGCGATTTTTCGCTTGTTGGCCCTGCTAAAAAGCCCGCCTTGTGCGGGTTTTTTTGTGGCTGTTTTTACGCTGTTGATCTGCGTGCTTTTGACTTGAGAGGGCGCGGTTTTCCACTTAGCGTTACAGACTTTTCTAGATAGTGGGTATCTGTTGATTCGGTTTGGACCAATGTTTACGGGGGGGAAGCCGATTTTTTTCTAGATAACGTTTTTCCCGTTTAGAGATAATTTCGAGATGACCCAGTTTTCTCACTACGACCTGCTGCTGAGTTATTCCGCAGACTGAGGTTGGAGGGAAACACCCCACTCCAAGTGTCCTAGCTGGGAGCAGTGTTGTACGAATTGGCAATGGCGGAGTAGAGCGTCTCGACCACTGTGGTTGAGGTCAAACGTCTTTTGTTCTGTAGGCCAGCGGCGAAGGCTGTGATAATGGAAGGCAATGACAAAGGCCATGCCATGCTGACCATCTCGAATAATGTGCATCTGCCAGATGCCGACATCGAACTGACATACATCCGCGCGCAAGGCGCAGGCGGGCAGAATGTCAACAAGGTGTCCAGCGCCGTGCACCTGCGCTTCGACATTCCCGCCTCGTCGCTGCCCGAGTTTTACAAGGAGCGGCTGCTGGCGCTGCGTGACAGTCGCATCACCGGTGACGGCGTGTTGATCATCAAAGCCCAGCAGTACCGCACCCAGGAGCAGAATCGCGCTGACGCAATGGCGCGTCTTGCCGAGTTGATCATCGCTGCCGGCAAGACCGAGAAGAAACGCCGCCCCACCAAACCGACTCTCGGCTCGAAGACCCGCCGCCTCGAAGGAAAAGCCAGGCGCAGTACTGTCAAGGCGGGGCGGGGTAAGGTTGAGTTCTAGTGCGGTGTTTCAGAAGTACCAATGAAAATTGCTCAAGGCCCGTGCCGCACGAGCAACTGAGGCCAGGATGTCCTCGGCTTTTTTAAGGGGGGGATGCCTGGAGATTGTATTCGGGGCCACCAGGTGCCTGGCTTGGCATTTTCAGCGCCTATCAGATCCGGCGCCGCCCTACCTCCAAGCTAAAGACAGGCACCTAGCCGCCATCACCCTATCTCCCGACAAGCACATAGCAGCCTCACTTCTCCAACATTCCGTGAAGAACCATAAAAAAGCCGAGGACATCCTGGCCTCAGTCGCTCGTGCGGCACGGGCCTTGAGCAATTTTCATTGGTACTTCTGAAAACACCGCACTAGGGTAAGCAGCAGTAATCACGCCTCATCAGATGCACTGTTAGCCTTCGCCCGATTCACCTTCCAAGGCAACGCCGGCTGAGCACGTACTTTCTTGTATTTTCCCCTTGCAAACATGTACGTCTGCAGCTCCATGAAATGACGGCTACGACCAGACAGCTCGTACGTAATCAGGAACACCATCAGTGGCTTGTCCGCGTCCTGCCACTGTGTGTGGATTCGCTCCAGCGTGAGCGCGATGTCTTCTGTCCTGCTATAGCCGATGAAGGTCTGGAACACTGCTTTGCCGGCGCGCTCAAGCAGCTTGGAAATCTCATTGATATCCGTATGTGCCCGTTTCCATTCCCACTCGACGAACGAAAGTGTGTCGCCTTCTGGATACCGCAGCACAGCGTCGGTGCGTCCACCTTGTTCAAACAACGCCCTTGCGCCAAGAAGCGTTGCGCACTGACGCACTACCAATCCAAGGTGAATTGTCCAGTCGGCGCGCCCCGCTAGATCGTTTGCCTCGGTAACCGGAAAATCGCGGTACCACAAACAGTTGAATAGCGTAATGAAATCCCGTTCGACTCGCTTCATAACAGTTCTCATCGTTGTGTATGACTCAACGAGCTTTAACGGCTGTCAGGGTGAAATGTTGAGCGTGAATAGCCATGGTCCATCATCCTCCCTGCCTTGCACGCTACGGTTTTGTTTCCCTGTGCATTCGTACAAAACAATGGGACGTTTCCCACAACCAAGAACCTTGCCCTACCTGAAACGAGACGATAAATTCCCCAAGTCGCGGCAAATTCCGTGACCGGGCGTAGGAACCCGTTGGTAAACTTGGCGCATGCACTAGGCGCCCCTGCACCACAGCTGGCGCTTTTTTTGTGCCTGCCGTGCTGTGTCATGGCGGCTGTGTGTGGGCAGGCTTCGGCCTGGCCGGGTTTCCAAGTTTCCCGGTATTCCTACCCCATGCACAGCTGCCACCCAATCCCGTAGGAAGGATCGTGGCAGCTCCAAATAAAACTTGGAGTCTCATGCATGCTCACCTTAAATCCATCAAAGATCCTCGCATTCGTTCTCCGCCGCCGCCCCGCGCCGGCCCGCACCCCCCACCGTTTCTACCCCATCGACACCCATTCCTGCGCCACCTCCACCCCCCAGGAGGCCCTCCATGACTGACCACGAACGCCTCGCCACCATCCAAAGCTACGCCTGGACCCTCGAGCTGCTAGGCGAAGCCTTGGTCCAGCACGACGAGATGCTGGAGTGCGAACACAACCCGCAGCTGAGTTTTCGCAACACGGCTGGTATCCATCAGGCGATTCGGATTATTAGCCGGTTGGCCAGTGAGCAGTGTGGGAAGGTGATGGAGCTCAATGGGCAGGATCCGGGCGATTAGCTGGCCCGGTGCGAGCGGGTTTACCCGCGAAGCAGGCACTGTGGTGGATGGCACGGGCTTCGCCCGTGTTCGCGGGGCAAGCCCGCTCCCACGGGGGGCATGGCTGTTTTGGAAGTTTGAGCAAGGCAGTTGTGCCCACAAAGGCCAGCCTGGGTATTCGGGTATTCCAGGCTGGCACGGGCTTTAGAAGTCCCAGCGAGTAGTAACCATGACGTTGCGCGGTTCGCCGTAAATGGCCGAGTTATAGAAGCCGACGTTGGTGTAGTAGTACTTGTCGAAGAGGTTGTTGACGTTAAGCGTCGCCGACAAGTTCTGGGTGATCTGGTAGCGGGTCATCAGGTCCACCACCCAGTACGATTCCTGGGTGACGTCCTCGTTCACGCCTTTGGGGCTGTTCCAGATCTGCTGCCAGGCCTTGTTCTGCCAGCGTGCGCCACCGCCAAGGGTGATCTTGTCCAGGTCACCGGTGAGCTTGTAGGTGGTGTAGAGGCTGAACTGGTCTTCGGGCTCGAAGGTCGACAGCTTCACGTCGTTGCTGTCGCGCACCACCTTGTGCGTGTAGCCGCCTTGCACCTGCCAGCCTGGGGCCAGTTCGCCGGACACTTCCAGCTCGTAGCCCTTGGTGGTCGCCTTGCTGCCCTTGAACGCGTAGTTGGATGGGGTAGGGGTCAGGTTGTTGTAGGCGTCGTCCGGCACCGAGCGGTTGGTTTCCTTGACCTCGAAGTAGGCCAGGCTGGCGTTCAGGCGGCCGTCGAAGAACTCGCCCTTGACCCCGACTTCGTAGTTCTCGCCTTCATCCGGCTCGATCAGTTTGTTGTCGCGGTCGCGGTTGTAGTTTTCCTGCGGCATGAACACGTCGGTGTAGCTGGCGTAGACCGAGAAGTTTTCATTCAGGTCGTAGATGGCGCCGGCATAGGGTATGAAGCGTCCGGACTCGGTGTAGGTCGGGGTCAGGCCGGTCAGGCTGTAGTTGACCACGCGGCCGCCCAGCAGCACTTTCAGGTCGTCGGTGACGTTCAGGCGGGTGGTGAGGTAGACGCCGGTCTGGCGGATCACGTCGTCGGTGCGCTGCGACACCGGCCCCCAGTCGGGCTTGGGCAGGTTGCCGTGCCAGTTGTTGTAGTCCACGCGGTTGGGTACCGAGAAGGTTTCGTCCCAGTAACCCTTGCCATCCCAGTGGGCCTTGCTGATGGAACCGCCGAGCACCAGGTCGTGCTCACGGCCGAGCAGGTTGAACGGGCCGCTGACATACAGGTCGGCGGAGTCGCTGGTGGTGTCGCCCTTGTAGCGTTGCGCGTTGATTTCGGCGCTGCCGTCGGGCTGCGGCTGGTCGAACTGGATGGCGCCCATCTGCGCGTCATAGCCGTTGTACTTGTGGTCCAGTTGCAGCTTGGTTACCCAGCCGTCGCCCATGTCGTGCTCCAGCGTAGCGAAGACCGTGCGGGTGTACTGCTGCCAGCTGCTCCAGTCGGTTGCGTTGCTGAACGAGCGCTTGGCGTCGTTGCGCTCGCCTTTGGAATTGAGCAGCGGGAAGCTGCCGGACCAGGTGGAACCCTTGGGGTCGTTGTCCTGGTAGTCGGCGCCTACGGTCAGCAGCGTATCGGGCGACAGGTCGAACTCGACGATGCCGTAGAACACCGAATTCTGGCTCGAATAGCGGTCGATGAACGAGTGCTTGTCCTGGTAGGCAACCACGGCCCGGCCGCGGACGTTGCCGGTTTCGGTCAGCGGGCCGCTGACATCCAGTTCGCTGCGGTAGTTGTCCCACGAGCCCGCGCCCAGGGTGGCGTGGCCCTGGAAGTCGGCGGTGGGCTTTTTGCGTATCAGGTTGATGGTACCGCCCAGCGAGCCGGCGCCGCTGAGCAGGCCGGAGGCGCCCTTGAGCACTTCGATGCGGTCGTAGATGGCCATGTCGCTCAGGGTGTTGCCGGCTGAGTAGGCAACGTTGCGCACGGCGGAGGGGATGCCGTCGTACTGGAAGTTGTTGATCGAGAAACCGCGGGAATAGTAGTTGGTCCGGTCCGTGTCGTAGGCCGACACGGTGATGCCGGGGGTGTGGCGCATCACCGCGTCGACACTGTTGAGGGCAAAGTCATCCATGTGCTGGCGCGTGACCACGCTGATCGACTGCGGGGTTTCCCTGGGTTTGAGTACCAGGCGGGTGGCCGTGGCGATGGTGCCGGGCGTGTAAGAGCCGGTGCCTTCGGTGACGGTGCCCAGCTGGTTGCTGATGACGTTGGTCGCCTCCAGCTCCAGGGCGCCACCGCTGCCCGCTGCGACCTCCACCGTGTAGTTGCCACCGCTATTGAATGCGCGAAGGCCGGTACCGGCCAGCAACTGGGCCAGGCCATCTGCAACGGAATAGCTGCCGTTCAGGCCAGCGCTGCGCTTGCCGGCGGTGAGCTGGGCATCGGCAGAAAGCAAGATACCGGCCTCGCTCGCAAAGCGGTTCAGCGCCTGGTCCAGGCCGCCAGCGGGGATGGCATAGCTGTGTGTTTGCTCGCTGGCGTCAGCCGGTACTGCGGGCAGCGCAAGCAGCAGTGGGCTGGTGCAGAGCAAGCCGGCAAACAGGCTGCGGCGCACCGCAAGGCTCAGTCGAGAACAGGTGGTTGTGGGCAGATACGGCACTCTTGACGTTCCTCTTGAGAATGCTTCTTGGTTGGATTCAAGAGGTATCCCGGACAAGTCGGCAAAACCGACAAGGGGCAGCAGCATTTTTTATCGGTGCGTGCAATGCCGCTACGCAGGACTAATCGTGGTCCAGAGGCTCGTCAGCCTGTGCACCTTTACCGGCAGGGACTGCTCAAGTGCAGTCAGTACGCGGTCTGTGTCTACCAAGGGAAAAACGCCCGTTAGCGGCAGGCCGGCGATGGTCGGGTCACAGCGCAGCATGCCGCGGCGATAGCGAGCCAGTTCTGCAACGAACTGCCCCAGCGGCATGCGTTCGGCGATAAGCCTGCCATCGTGCCAGGCGATGGCGTTGAGGTTCGCGGGCGCGATGTCACCGAACCGGGTCGCGGTAAACCAGCAACCTTGTCCGGCTTGCAGGCGCGTGGCGCGGGCCTGACGCGGGCGCAGTTCCAGCGCGCCCTCGAACAGATCGACCTGGCTTCTATCATCACGTTGGTACACGCAAAAGCGCGTGCCCAGCGCCTGGATTTCCCCGGCGGCGGTGTCCACGATCAAGGGGCGTTGCGCTGGGTCATGGCCGCTGTCGAGCAGCAACTCCCCCGCGAGCAGGCGAATGCGTCGCTCGCTCGCGCTGAACAGGATATCCACCGCGCTACCGCTGTTCAGGCTAAGCCGGCTGCCATCGGCCAGCGTGCGCTGCAGGCGTTCCCCCGTACCGCTGCGCAGGTCGGCGGTGGCCTCGCGCCAGGGTAGTTGCGATTGGGCAAGGTAGCTGCTGCCCCCGGCCAACAGCAGCGCGCCGAGCAGTTTCAGCGTCTGCCGGCGGCGCGCATCGGGCAGCTCACGCAGCACCGCCAGCGCAGTATCTGTGGGCACACCGCTCAGGGTGTTTTGCAGGTGCTCCAGGCGCTGCCACGCACGATCATGTTCCGGGTCTGCGGTACGCCATTCAGCGAAGCGACGCTGTTGTTCCTTGTCCAGCTCGCCACCCCATTGCAGCATCAGCCAATGGCTGGCCTGCTCGATGATGTCAGACGCGACGGGCGCTTCGCTGGTGGTTTTCATTCGGCGTACAGCACCTGGTAGCAGGCGGTGATGGCGCGCAGCATGTACTTTTGCACCGAGCTGACGCTGACCTCGAGGCGCTCGGCGATCTGGCTATAGCTCAGCCCTTCGAACTGCGACAGCAGAAACGCCTCGCGCACCTTCGCGGGCATGCTGTCGAGCATGGCGTCGATCTGCATCAGGGTTTCGATCACGATGGCACGGGTTTCCAGCGACGGGGTTTCTGGCTCGGGCAGGGCGGCGAGGCTCTCCAGGTAAGCTTGCTTGATACGTTGGCGGCGCCATTGGTCGATGACCAGGTTGCGGGCGATCTGCGCCAGAAACCGGCGCCCATCGCTCTGCGCCGGCAGGCGCCGTGTCACCAGCAGGCGCAGGAACGTGTCTTGCGCAATATCCGCAGCCCGCTCACGATCACCAAGGCGCAGACGCAGCCAGCCTTGCAGCCAGCCGTGGTGGTCGCGATACAGGCTATCCAGTGGTTGCAACGGGGCGTCAGTGGGCACTTTCCTCTTCCCATGAATGAGTTGCAGATAGGAATGAGTTGCAATTGTAGTGGGGAGAGGGCGACTTTGGAAACAGCCGATGCAGGAATCGGCTGAACTGCATCCTGGCGCGGCTCAAACCGCTCAGCCGACGGGTATCAACCTCGGGGTGGCCTTTTAGCCCTGGCAGGCAATACTTCTGTGTATACGCAGGCGTGTTCCTGGTGGCGCGCGCCGCTGGGAGGTGTCAGGTGAACAAATTATCCATTGTGGGTGCCGGCTTGGTCGGCGAGGCGGCGGCTCAGGTCATCGCCCGGGATGAGTTGTGCCGTGAGTTGATGTTGATCGATGTGCAGGGTGAGTTGGCACAGGGCAAGGCGCTGGATATCTGGCAGGCGGCGGTCGAGTCGGGTTCCGATACACGAGTTCAGGGCGGGGCCAAGGCCGAAATGCTGGCGGGGTCTGACCTGGTGGTGATTACGGCAGGGGTGCCGCGCAAGCCTGGCCAGTCGCGCCAGGATGTATTGAGCATCAACCTGCCCATTCTCGACGGCATCCTGCTGGACATCAAACAACATGCGCCGGCGGCGACGGTGTTGGTGGTGTCGAACCCCGTCGATGTGCTGACCTATCGTGCCTGGTCGCGCAGCGGGCTGGGCCGCAACAAGGTGTTCGGGCAGGCGGGGGTGTTGGATACCGCGCGCATGAAGTGTTTCATTGCCGAGGAAACGGGGTTTTCCGCTCGGGACATCACGGCCCTGGTGCTGGGCGGGCATGGCGACAGCATGGTGCCGCTGATGCGCTACTGCGCGGTTGGGTCGGTGCCATTGGCGCACTTCCTGTCCAGTGAGCAGATAGAGCGCATCGTGCAGCGCACCCGCCAGGGTGGCGGCGAGATTCTGGGGCTGAAGAAGCTGGGTAGTGCCTGCGACGCGCCGGGCGTGGCCATTGCGCAGATGGTGGATGCGATCGCCAATGGGCGAAACCGCATTTTGCCAGCGGTCGCGGTGCTGGAGGGCGAGTACGGGCGCACAGGTATTGCCATGGGTGTGCCTTGTGTACTGGCTGGGGAGGGGATTGCGCGGGTCATCGAGTTGCCGCTGGATGCGCAGGAGCAGGCGATGTTCGACCACTCTGCAGACCAAGTGCTGCGCGATATTGCTGAAATGAATGCGCTATGAACGGGGTGTAGGGCTCTGACAGGGTCGCAGGGCGCAGCGGCCCAAGGGCCCTGACTGACTGGCGTAGCGTTTGAGCAATCAGCGCACGAGCGCCGGCACGACGCGCACGTAAATCAACTCCCCCACCAACTCCACCAGCATCTGGGTAATCACCGCCGCTGCCGCCAGCCCGCGCAGGCCTTCTGGCAACGCCAGCGCCAGCGGCAGCACCACCAGCGAGTTGCGGGTGGCCGCACTGAAGGTCACCGACCTCACCTCGGCCACCGGTAAACGCATCAGCCGCGCCGTGGCACAGCCGATCAGCGGCGCCAGCAGCATGAAGCCGATGTACACCGGGATCACCGGCAGCAAGCGCGCCAAGTCATGCAGCACGGCAGCGATCTGCGAGCCGATCACCACCATCAGCACCAGTGCCATCGCCGGTACCGGCAGCCACGCCCAGGCGTCGTTCCATGCCGCTGCCACACGCGAGCGACGGGCGCTGGCGCTGGTCAGCACGGCGAGCAGCAGCGGCAACACGATCAACAGGGCAAACGCTTCCACGAATGGGGTGATGGCAATCGCCACCTCGCCGCCGTCACCCAACATCAACCCCAGGTACACCGGCAACAGCAGCAGTTGCACCAGCAACAGCACGGGCGTTGCGGCGAGTGTCTGGCGTGAGTCGCCTTTGCCGATATGGGTGAACACCACCACGTAGTCGATGCACGGTGTCAGCAACACCAACAGGGCACCGATCAGGATGGCCGGGTGCGCGACCAGGCCGCGGGTGATCGCCCATACCAGCAGTGGCACAAGGATGAAGTTGGCCACCAGCAGCGCACTGATGAAGCGGCGGTTGCCAAGGCCCTGGCGCAGGTCGAGAAAGGGGATCTGCAGAAACATCGCGTACATCAGCACGGCAATGGCAGGGGTGATCAGGGCTTGCAGGGGGTGAGCGGCGTCAGGGGCCAGCAGGCCGAAGGCCGCGGCAACCAGCACGGCAGCAAAGTAGAGCGGGATCTGGTGGGTTTCGAGTTGCTCTCTGGTCAAGGCAGGGTCCTGTGCGTGCTCGGTGGTCGAAGCGGCACAGGGTAATACGTGGGGCGCGTGCAGGCGACATCAGGTGTCGAGCCAGTCCACCCCGCGTTGTTCGATCAACAGGCTCAGGGTGCATGGCTGGGCCTGCGCATAACACGCAAGAAAGCCGCCGACAGGGTATAGGTTGTGAATTTCCAGAGGGTGGCCATCGCTGCTGATCAACTGGATTTCGCGGCGGCCATCTTCGAGCAGTGTCAGGTCGAAGGCGTTGCCGGTTTGCACATCGATCAGGCTCCACACGCTGGGCTCCTTCGACGTTGAGGTTCTGAGGGTCACCTGCCCATCGACGTTCGTGAACACGCTTTTACCCAGATGAGGGCCGCTGCGCACATACAGCCTGTAACCGGCATCGCTGTGGCGAAAGTACAGCAGCAGCGCACAGGGCGTGGCGCCCTTGTCGAACGTGATCAGCCCTGACTCCTTGCCGTGCTGCCAGTCTTCTTCCGTGCCGTTGAGCATGCCCAGCGCCCGGGCTCCGTCAAATGCATGGCCTGGTGCATAGCGTGGTGTGACCAGGATCACTGGCCCTGTGGTCAGGCAGTCCAGGCTGTTCACCGGTGATTCGGCTATCTGCAGGGTAGCCGTGAAAGAACGCGCTAGATGATCCGCCATGGAAGGCCTCCGGTTTGGCGTGGGGGAGGCCGCAGGCTAGGTCGTCTTGGGGTGGCTACCCAGCTGGAACAGGTTCCGCGAAGCTGTGCAAAACGAAAAAGCCCGGCACAAGGCCGGGCTTTTCACATCAGGCTAACGCCAATCAGTTGCCGTAAACCGGCAGCTTCTTGCAGATGGCCTTGACCTTCTCACGCACGGCGTCGATCACCGCTTCGTTGTTCAGGTCAGCCAGGATGTCGCAGATCCAGCCGGCCAGTTCCTTGCACTCGGCTTCCTTGAAGCCACGGGTGGTCACAGCCGGGGTGCCGAAACGCAGGCCCGAAGTGACGAACGGGGAACGTGGGTCGTTCGGTACCGAGTTCTTGTTCACGGTGATGAAGGCTTTGCCCAGTGCGGCGTCGGCGTCCTTACCGGAGATTTCCTGCTTGATCAGCGACAGCAGGAACAGGTGGTTCTGGGTGCCGCCGGAAACGACGTCGAAACCACGCTCGATGAACACGCTGGCCATGGCCTGAGCGTTTTTCACCACTTGCTGCTGGTACGCCTTGAACTCAGGCTGCAGGGCTTCTTTGAAGCAGATGGCCTTGGCGGCGATCACGTGCTCCAGCGGGCCGCCCTGGGCGCCTGGGAAGACGGCGGAGTTCAGCTTCTTCTCGATGTCGGCGTTGGCACGGGCCAGGATCAGGCCGCCACGTGGACCGCGCAGGGTCTTGTGGGTGGTGGTGGTGACCACGTCGGCGAACGGCACCGGGTTCGGGTACACGCCAGCGGCAACCAGGCCGGCAACGTGGGCCATGTCGACGAACAGGTAGGCACCGACCTTGTCGGCGATTTCGCGGAAGCGTGGGAAGTCCAGCACTTGCGAGTAGGCCGAGAAGCCGGCAACGATCATCTTCGGCTTGTGTTCGACAGCCAGGCGCTCGACTTCGTCGTAGTCGATCAGGCCGTTGCCGTCGATGCCGTACTGGATGGCGTTGTACAGCTTGCCCGAGGAGCTGACGCTGGCGCCGTGGGTCAGGTGGCCGCCGTGGGCCAGGCTCATGCCCAGGATGGTGTCACCGGCCGACAGCAGGGCCAGGTAGACCGCGGCGTTGGCTTGGGAGCCAGCGTGCGGCTGAACGTTGGCGTAGTCGGCGCCGAACAGCTCTTTGGCGCGGTCGATGGCCAGTTGCTCGACCACGTCGACGTACTCGCAACCACCGTAGTAGCGCTTGCCTGGGTAGCCTTCGGCGTACTTGTTGGTCAGTACCGAACCCTGGGCTTCCATGACAGCCGGGCTGGTGTAGTTTTCCGAAGCGATCAGCTCGATATGCTCTTCCTGGCGCAGAGCTTCTTGCTGCATGGCTTCGAAGAGCTCGGCGTCGTACTTGGCAATGGTCAAATCACGGCTGAACATGGCGGTCCTCAAGGATCGGGCTGAATTGGGGGGGCATTCTAACCGATTGCTTCGCGCCTGGCATATGAAGTGACGTCAAGTCGCGGACCAATGGGACTCATGTTGCAAGCCGCGCCCTGACTGGGCTGGAGTTGACTCTCAAGTCCGTTTTTTTGCGGTTGGAGCGGGTGTTACTGGAACATGAACAGGGTCTCGTTGCTGAACTGCGCCTCGAACTGATGCGCCGGCATCGGCCGCCCGAACAGGTAGCCCTGCACCTCGTCGCAACCATGCTCGCGCAAGAACTCCAGCTGCTCATGGGTTTCGACGCCCTCGGCGATCACCGCCAGGTTCAGGCTGTGCGCCATGGCGATGATCGCCCTGGCAATCTGCGCATCCTGCTCGCCCTCGGGCAGGCCGTCGACGAAGGTGCGGTCGATCTTCAACACGTCGATCGGGAACTGCTTGAGGTAGTTGAGCGACGAGTAACCCGTGCCAAAGTCGTCGACCGCAATGCTCAGGCCAAGGTTCTTCAGGCTGGCCAGAATCTGCAAGGCCTCGTTGACCTCGCGCATCAGGATACTTTCGGTCAGCTCCAGCTCCAGGCATGCCGGTGGCAGCCCGGTTTCTTCCAGGATGGTGGCGATGCGCGTGCCCAGTTGGCCGTCGGAGAACTGCCGCGCCGAGATGTTCACCGACACCTTCGGCACCCGCACCTTGGCCTTGTGCCAGGCCTTGAGTTGGCGGCTGGCTTCGCGCAGCACCCAGTCGCCGACATCCACCACCAGGCCCAGCTCTTCGATCACCGGGATAAAATCACCCGGTGGCACCAGGCCACGGGTCGGGTGGCGCCAGCGCAGCAAGGCTTCGGCGCCGGTCAGGCGCTTGCCGTCGCCGCTGAACTGCGGCTGGTAATAGAGGATGAACTCGTTCTGCTCCATGGCATGGCGCAGGTCGCTCTCCAGCTCCAGGCGTTCCAGGGCGCTGGCGTTCATTTCCGCCTGGTAGAACTGGAAGTTGTTCTTGCCGCGTTCCTTGGCGTGGTACATCGCGGTGTCGGCGTTTTTCATCAGCTGGCTCAGCTCGCTGCCATCCTGCGGGCTGAGGGCGATGCCGATACTGGCGGTGACAAAGAACTCGCGGTTTTCCAGCACGAAGGGCCGTACCAGGCTGGCGAGGATGTTCTCGGCCACATGGATGGCGCGGTTAAGGGCCATTTCACGGGTTGCGCGCGGTTGCAGCAGCAGGGTGAACTCATCGCCACCCATGCGCGCCACGGTGTCGTCGTCATCCACGCAGGCCAGCAGGCGCAGGGCCATGTCCTTGAGCATGCGATCGCCCGCAGCATGGCCGAGGGAGTCGTTGATCGGCTTGAAGCGGTCCAGGTCGAGGAACATCAGCACCACCCACGCCTTCTGCCGGTCGGCCTGCTGCAGGGCCGTGTGCAGGCGGTCCTGGAACAGGGTGCGGTTGGGCAGGTGGGTGAGGGCGTCGTAGTAGGCCAGGCGGTGGATGCGTTGTTCGCTGGCCTTGCGCTCGCTGATGTCGGTGAAGAAGCACACGTAGCTGGCCAGGTCGCCTTCGTCATCGAGCACCGCAGTGATGCCGACCCAGGCCGGGTAATGGTCGCCGTCACGGCGCTTGAGCCACACTTCGCCTTCCCAGCTGCCGCGCTGGTGCAGTTGCTTGACCACGTAGCGCAGGTGGCCTTCCTGCTGTTGCTCGACGGTGAGCATGCCGGGCAGTTGGTCGAGCACGTCGCTGACCGCATAGCCGCTGACCCGGCTGAACGCCTCGTTGGCCTGGACGATGTAGCCGGCCGGGTCGGTGATGAGGATGGCCGAGGTGGAGTGCTCGAATACCGTTGCGGCCATGCGCAGGTCTTTTTCGGCGCGGCGTTGCTGGCTGATGTCGCGGCCTACCCCGAGCACGCCTTCGAAGTGCTGCTGATCGTCCCACACCAGCACCAGGCGCAGTTCGATCGGGATCTTGCGGCCATCGGCACGCAGGCAGTCGAACAGGAACAGTTGAGTCGGCAGTTGGCTACGTAGCTGGGCCAGTTGCTCGCGGTCGCCCATGGCATTGCTGACGCGCTCCATCAGGCTGTAGATACCGGTCAGCTGCGCCGGGTTGGCAATGATCGATTGCCAGCCGTTGTCGAAGATCCACTCGGCCTGATAGCCCAGTACCGCTTTTACCGAGGGGCTGACGTAGTTCAGCTGCAGCTGGCTGTCGGTGGAGAAAATCACATCGCTGATGCTTTCGGCCAGCATGCGGTAGCGCTGTTCGCTGTCGCGCAGCGACTGGCTGGCCTCGATCTGCACGGTGACGTCCTTGCCCACGCCGATGATGCGCGTCACCAGGCCATCGGGGTCGCGGGTCAGCACCTGTTCGCGAATGTCGTAGCAACGCCAGCTGCCGTCGTGGTGACGGAAGCGCAACTGGCAGTGCAGCGGTTCGCTGTGGCCGGTTTCACGCTGATGCTGGCGCAGCGCCTGGAAGTGCGCGGCGTCTTCGGGGTGCAGCAGCAACTCCCAGAACCGGTCGCCCATCTGCGCCAGCTCGGTGCGGCTGTAGCCCAGGGTCTGGCCGAGGTGGCGGTTGCTGAAGATCATGCGCTGGCTGGGCACGTCCTGCACGTAGAGCTGGTCGGGCACGGTACGCACCACGTCCGACCAGAAGCTCTCGCGTTCGAGCAGCGACAGCTCCACCTGCTTGCGGCTGGTGATGTCGCTGATGCTGAGGATCACCGCCTGGTAGTCGCGGCGCTGCAGCGGCAGGCGGGCCATCAGCCACAGGTGCAGTTCGCCGCCCAGCGGCGCCGGCAGGCGCACTTCCAGCTCCAGCAGCGAGCGTTGTTCGATCAGTGCATCGATCAGTTGCATGCCGATGCTGTCACGGCCATCGCCGCTGCCGTCGATCAGGCGCTGCCAGGCACCCTCGTGGCATTCGACGTTGAGCAACTGGCGCGCCACCTGGTTGATCTCGGTGATCTTCAACTCCTGCAGCAGCGAGCGGCGCAGGTTCGGGTCCAGGGCCAGGCTGTGCTTGAGGGCCGCGTGGTTGCGCAGGTGGTAGCGGTCGAGCTGGCCGGGCAGGCTGGAGAGGTCGAGCACGCACAGGGCAACGCCGGTGCCTTCGAAGATTTCCTGATAGCGCCGGCGGTCTTCCTGCAGCGCGCGTTGGCGGCGGCGCATGTTGATCAACGCCAGCACCGGTAGCAGGGCACAAAACAGCACCAGCATGCACTTGCCGATCAGTGCCGGTAGCAACTTCTGCTGGGCCAGCTCGGCGTCGAACAGGCCGCGCAGCTGCCAGGTGCTGTTGTCGATGAACGCCAGCATCACGCTCTGCAGCGGCGCGGTGCTGGTCCGCGCGGTGGCATGGCGCTCCAGCACCGCGCCGCTGCGGCTGTTTTCCAGCAGCCACAGCGGGTGGCCCGGGTTGTCCAGGTGCACGGTGAGGGTACGGTAATACGCCCCGGACAGGCGCAGCAGCCAATAGCCGCGGTCCTGTTCGGTGGACTGGCGCAGCAACAGGTAAAGGGTGCGGTTGTCTGCCGAGTTGGTGAAGAAGTAGGGGCGCCCCTGGTTCAACCTCAGCAGCTCGCCAATCAATGGGCGGTCTGGGCTGCCGGCCAGGCTGTCGGCGCGGATCTGCCCGCTGGTGTCCAGCCAGGCCAGGTCACGCAGGGCGGGCAGGCGTGCGCGCAGGGTGTCGAGCAGGCTGGGCAGGGCGGCGGGCGTCGGTGCATTGACGTAGGGCTGTACCACATTCACCGCCTGCTGGGCTTTGAGCGCCATGTTCAGGCTGAGGTGGTCGGCAAGCTCCGCAGTGGCCTCCAGGCTTTGCTTGCGCAGGTCGGCCTGGGTATGGCGGAACTGGGCGAACAGCTGCCACAGCAGCAGGGCCAGCAGAATCAGGGCCAACAGCGCCAGCGCACCCTTGATCGACCCGCGCAGGGAAGCAGCAGGGGCCAGTGAAGCGGGACGCAGCGACGACGGATGAGTGAGATTGGTCAAGCGTTGGTCCTGCGATTGGGCTGGCGATGGCAGGGATGGATCATGCACGGTCGGTGCCGGTGTCTGGTTGCCAGACCGCGGTGGCGCACTATAAGGCCGGACACCCTAAACCGGCTAGCATGCCTAGGATTATGGCAAAGTGCCAGCCCGGTTGTCCGCTGGCGCTCGGCCTGCCGACGGTCGTGGTCGCGCCCCCGTGGTTCGGCAAGCCCCTGCAACCTGTGCGAGAATGCCGCCCGCTTCAATGACAACGCTTCGGAGATGTTCGGTTTTGGTTACTCACTTTTCCTCCAATGGCCTCGATTCCGCCTGTGGGCGCAGCAGTCAGACCCTTGTCAGCACTGCCGTGACCGAGGACGTATCCTGCAAGTCGTGCCAGCGTTCGCTGGTCAAACCCGAGGCGGCAGCCGCCTCGAAAAGCAAGGCCCCGTCGCTGGCCGAACTGCGCAAGACCGCCAAGGCGGCAGCAGCACCGGTTGCGGCCGCGCCCGTGGTGAAACAGCCGGCTACCCAGGCCGTCAGCAAGCCTGCCGCCAAGCCGGCCAAGGCCGCCGAGCAGCCTGCCCGCAAGGGTGGCTTCAGCGTCAAGTCTGCCTGGGCCGCGCGCCTGGCCGAGCAGGGTGGCGGTTGCCGGTTGCCGCGGGGCAAGGCCAAACAGCGTCACGTCTGAGCCTCTTCGGGCAATTGTGTTTGCTGGCCCATTCGCGGGGCAAGCCCGCTCCCACAGCCGCAATCGACCTGTAGGAGCGGGCTTGTCCCGCGAATGGGCCGTATAGCGGCCCCCTGTTGATGCCCCCACCCGGCCCTCCTATGCAACGCCGCGCGTTGGCGTAGAATGGTCGACTTTGTTCAATGACACCCCGTAAACACATCCCCCTGGCCCATTGCCGGGGCGTTCGTCGATGTCTTTACCTATTTAGAGGGCTTGGTTTTGGCTCAATACGTCTACACCATGCATCGGCTGAGCAAGGTCGTGCCGCCGAAGCGCGAAATTCTCAAGAACATCTCCCTGTCGTTCTTCCCAGGCGCCAAGATCGGCGTGCTCGGCCTGAACGGCGCGGGTAAATCGACACTGCTGCGGATCATGGCGGGCGTCGACAAGGAATTCGACGGCGAAGCCCGTCCGATGCCCGACATCAACGTCGGCTACCTGCCGCAGGAACCGCAACTCGACCCGGCCAAGACCGTACGTGAAGTAGTCGAAGAAGCGGTCAGCGTCATCAAGGACGCCCAGGCTCGCCTGGACGAGGTCTACGCGGCTTACGCAGAACCCGACGCCGACTTCGACAAGCTGGCCGCCGAGCAGGCCAAGCTCGAGTCGATCCTGCAGGCTGCCGACGGCCACAACCTCGAGCGCCAGCTGGACGTTGCCGCCGACGCCCTGCGCCTGCCGGCCTGGGACGCGAAAATCGAACACCTGTCCGGTGGTGAAAAGCGCCGTGTGGCCCTGTGCCGTCTGCTGCTGTCGGCACCCGACATGCTGCTGCTCGACGAACCGACCAACCACCTGGACGCCGACTCGGTGGCCTGGCTGGAGCGCTTCCTGCACGACTTCCCCGGCACCGTGGTAGCGATTACCCACGACCGTTACTTCCTCGACAACGTCGCCGGCTGGATCCTCGAACTGGACCGCGGCGCCGGTATCCCGTACGAAGGCAACTACTCGGGCTGGCTGGAAGCCAAGTCGGACCGTCTGGCGCAGGAATCCAAGCAGCAGAGCGCCCACGAGAAGGCCATGAAAGAGGAACTGGAGTGGGTGCGCAAAGGCGCCAAGGCCCGCCAGTCCAAATCCAAGGCACGTCTGCAGCGCTTTGAAGAAATGCAGTCGCAGGAATTCCAGAAGCGCAGCGAAACCAACGAGATCTACATCCCGGCCGGCCCGCGCCTGGGTGACAAGGTCATCGAGTTCAAGAACGTTTCCAAAGGCTATGGCGATCGCGTGCTGATCGACAACCTGTCGTTCGCCATGCCCAAAGGCGCCATCGTCGGCGTGATCGGTGGTAACGGCGCCGGTAAGTCGACCCTGTTCCGCATGCTGATGGGCAAGGAGCAGCCGGACTCGGGCAGCATCGAGATCGGCGAAACCGTGCAACTGGCCTGTGTCGACCAGAGCCGCGAAGACCTGGACGGCAGCAAGACCGTGTTCCAGCAGATCTCCGACGGTTCCGACCAGATCCGCATCGGTAACTACGAGATCCCGTCGCGCACCTACGTTGGCCGCTTCAACTTCAAGGGCGGCGACCAGCAGAAGTTCGTCAAGGACCTGTCCGGTGGTGAGCGTGGCCGTCTGCACCTGGCCCTGACCCTGAAGGAGGGCGGTAACGTCCTGCTGCTCGACGAACCGTCCAACGACCTCGACGTCGAAACCCTGCGTTCGCTGGAAGAAGCCCTGCTGGACTTCCCGGGCGCCGCGATCGTGATTTCCCACGACCGTTGGTTCCTGGACCGTGTGGCCACGCACATCCTGGCGTACGAAGACGACTCGAACGTGATCTTCTTCGAAGGCAACTACACCGAGTACGAAGCTGACCGCAAGAAGCGCCTGGGCGATGCTGCTGCCCAGCCGCACCGTGTACGGCACAAGAAGCTGGCCCAGTAAGCCCGTTTTGGATGCACAAGAATGGGGCCCTCAGGGGCCCCATTTTTGTGCCTGGCATAAAGGGGTGCTACCCCCTTCGCGGGGCAAGCCCGCTCCCACAAAATTTCCAGAGATCTGGGGCCTTTCATAGATCCTGTGGGAGCGGGCTTGCCCCGCGAAGAAGCCCGACCTGCTAACAACAATCCATCAATTTTGTATACATTTATATAAAACGCACCAAATAATTTCAAAAAAACGACATCACGCCCTGTTCTCGTGCGATTGCTTCTTGGTACATTCGAAAAAAAACCAATAAGTCCAATCCCTCTTGGTGAGATGTCTACCATGGTCGAATCTGTCGATAATTTCCTCGCGCGCCTCAAGCAACGCGATCCTGCCCAGCCCGAGTTCCACCAGGCAGTGGAAGAAGTCTTGCGCACTCTGTGGCCGTTCCTCGAAGCCAACCCCCATTACCTGCAGGCCGGTATCCTCGAGCGCATGGTCGAACCCGAGCGCGCGGTGCTGTTCCGCGTTTCGTGGGTCGATGACCAGGGCAAGGTCCAGGTCAACCGCGGCTACCGCATCCAGATGAGCAGCGCCATCGGCCCGTACAAGGGCGGCCTGCGCTTCCACCCGTCGGTCAACCTGAGCGTGCTCAAGTTCCTGGCCTTCGAGCAGGTGTTCAAGAACTCCCTGACCTCGCTGCCCATGGGTGGCGGCAAAGGTGGCTCGGACTTCGACCCGAAGGGCAAGAGCGATGCAGAAGTGATGCGCTTCTGCCAGGCCTTCATGAGCGAGCTGTACCGCCACATCGGTGCCGACGTCGACGTGCCTGCCGGTGACATCGGCGTGGGCGCCCGCGAGATTGGCTTCATGTTCGGCCAGTACAAGCGCCTGGCCAACCAGTTCACCTCGGTACTGACCGGCAAAGGCATGACCTATGGCGGCAGCCTGATTCGCCCGGAAGCCACCGGCTACGGCTGCGTCTACTTCGCTGAAGAGATGCTCAAGCGCCGCGACCTGCGCATCGATGGCCGTCGCGTGGCGATTTCCGGCTCGGGCAACGTGGCCCAGTATGCCGCACGCAAGGTCATGGACCTGGGCGGCAAGGTCATCTCGCTGTCCGATTCCGAGGGCACCCTGTACGCCGAAGCGGGCCTGAGCGACGCCCAGTGGGACGCCGTGATGGAGCTGAAAAACGTCAAGCGTGGTCGCCTCAGCACCCTGGCGGGCGAGTTCGGCCTGGAGTTCCGCAAGGGCCAGACCCCGTGGAGCCTGCCGTGCGACATCGCCCTGCCGTGCGCCACGCAGAACGAGCTGGACACCGAAGACGCCCGCACCCTGCTGCGCAATGGCTGCTTCTGCGTGGCCGAAGGCGCCAACATGCCGACCACCCTCGAGGCTGTGGATATCTTCCTGGAGGCGGGCATCTTGTACGCTCCGGGCAAGGCGTCCAACGCTGGCGGTGTGGCCGTGTCGGGCCTGGAGATGTCGCAGAACGCCATGCGCCTGCTGTGGACGGCCGGTGAAGTGGACAGCAAGCTGCACAACATCATGCAGTCGATTCACCATGCCTGTGTTCACTACGGTGAAGAGGCTGACGGCAAGATCAACTACGTCAAGGGCGCGAACATCGCCGGCTTTGTGAAAGTAGCTGATGCCATGCTGGCGCAGGGCGTGGTCTGATCCAAAACCGATGGGGCCGCTTTGCGGCCCCATCAGCCCGCCGCTCCTACAGGTGTGGGGGCGGCCTCACGCCTCACCCTCGATGGCGACTACCTCGATCGTCTGATCCCCTACCGGCCGCCGCCAAACCACTTCATCCCCAGGCCCCGCGCCTAGCAAAGCCCGCCCCAGCGGCGACCCCCAATTGATCAACCCGCGCCCCGCATCGGCCTGATCTTCCCCAACCAGCTGCACCTCGTGCGCCTGGTCGTGTTCATCGACAAACCTCACCCGGCTACCAATCTGCACCTTGCTCCGCGAAGTGGCGGCTGGCACCACCTGGGCACTCTGCACCCGGGCGCTGAAGTAGCGCAGGTCACGCTCGGCATCGGCCAGGCGCTGCTTGTCGGCACGCTCGCCCTGCGCCTGCAGCTGGCTGCGCAATGTGTTGAGTTCGGCCACCCGTTGCTGCAGTTGCTCCAGGCCCAGGGCCGTGACGTAGTTGGGCTGCTCGCTGACCCGCCGCTCAACCGGCTGGTCGGCCTGGGCGGCGGCCTGGTCTTCGTTGACGAATGCTCGGCTCATGGTGGCCTCCTTGTGCTGAAGACCATGATGGCAGGCCGCCGGTTTCAAAGGATGTCCGATTGCGACCTAGGGGCTTGCCTGACAGTATCGAGTCGATCGTCGATCGCGGTCACCCTGCTCTGGAGTGTATCGATTGAGACTTTCTCTGCTGCCCGACTCACGGTGCGGGACTGCCTGAGCGTGACGTGCTGCTGGTCTGGATCATTCAAACTATCGGTATCCGGGTTGCTGAGCAGGCCCAGTTGGAGGTCGTCTACCTGCTCTATCCTCGCACTCTGTTGTACTTGTGGCCTGCGATCACGAAAAGGTGTCGTCCGCGTAATATAAGTAGCTTAAGCATCCTCTGTGCCAGCCGGAAGGAAAAACCCAACCGATAGCACTTCGACTTGAAGTGCCATCGTTAATTCTAATTACTTTATTTTTTAAATTCGAGGACCCAACTCAATGTACATATCTTGTCTGAGCAGCTGTCTGGGTCACTCAGGAAGAAGTTATCCCAGTAAGGACTGGACTGGCCATCTTCCTCCCAATCACTCCCGCATTCGTTTTCTTTGGAGAAATAATTCGACCACCCGATACGAAATTGTATATCCCCTTTCATCTCCTCATTATGGCTGACAATCTGGAACTGGAGGAGTCCGTGGAAATCGGGTATGCCGTCGGGTTTGAGGTATTCATTGTCGAACACATATTTTCTTGTGTGGTTCGGAGCTATAACCGTATCGCGTCCTGTGGCTTCAATGAAAGTCCCTTCTGTGAAATCATAACCAAGAGGCTTCAAGCCAAATGGAGTTCGATTTTCCACTAGAATACGAAACTCCCGGCGTTGAAAGTGGTGAAGCGGCGCACCATGCGCCTGCGGCACGTCATCACCTCTTTTCGCTCGCTCCTCTTGGGATCTTTCAGCTGCGTTTGCAGCTATGAGGTCCTGAATCACACCTACAATTCCCGGATTTAACATTTCTATACCTAAAGAATGACTATTGGGAGATAAAATATGCATAAAGCGTTACGGGTACTTGGCACGCCACGAACGCACTATGCGTGCGCGTAGTGCTATTCCCGTAAAGCGCACTGTGGCTGTGCCAAGCGCAGGCTTTCATTTCAAGGTAGATTACCTGTTTCCTGTGTCAAATCACGCGGCGTCGATGTGTGGAGCAGAGCACATCCCTGCGTCAAGTGATAGGCCTAATGCATTAAACCCAAAGGAATAAGTCATAAAAATTAATGTGGCGATGAGCAAGAGGAAAAATTATAAGGGTTATGACGGGAAGGGGCTGCAAGCGTTGGATAAAGTGGGAGTCAAAGCTGATCCCGCACAGGTGTATCAATGCATATACTCAATATTTGACTGTCCATAGTTGATCAATCCGGGGCGTATTGGATCGATTCATCATTTGCCGCCTCATTCCCCAGGCAGGTACTGATGGCACACTAGGGGTGGCGGTAGGCCCGCGCAGCGCCGCGGTCTTTCTCCTGCTCCCAGTCACGGTCGCGTTGGTCCCAGTAGCGGTCGCGGTACTGACGCTGCTCTTCGCTGTTCTGCAGGGCGTGACACTGGCGAAAACCATCGTCCCAGCCGCTTTCGTACTGGCGGTTGTGCAGGTAGCGCGGCACGTCCTTGCGAAAGTCGCCGACCATCAGCCCGGCAGCCTGGCGGCCGCTGCTGCAGCCATCCTGGAAGCCATCGGCGTAGGCGGGCGGGTAACCGTGGTTGAGCATCTGTTCGTGGGTCGTTGCGCACCCAGACAGCAAAAAGGCAAAGCACAGGCCTAACCAGTACCGCGACATAGCCACCAGACCCTCCAGTTGATGCGGGAGAGTCTAGGTGGCGGTTTGTCGGTGGGCCGTCAAAACAGTGTCAAAGAGTCAGTAGTGGTACCACTTCAGCTCCAGCATCACCTCGTTCTGCGCCGTCGCCAGGTGGCTGAACTCACGCGATGCACTTAGCCGCAGGCCCAGGTTGCGGCTGATTTCCCATTGCTGGTTCAGGCTTACACTGCGCCGCACCTCGCCATTGGTGAAGAAATCGCCCTTGGCCTCCAGCGTCATGTTGCCCAGCCCGTTGCGCCACAGCAGCCCGCCGTTGAAACCCGCCGCCGGGGAAATGAACTCGGCGAAGTCGTTGTGGTGCTCCACGCGTACCGTGCCCAGGGCGAAGCCCAGCAGGCCATCGGCCAGTTGCCAGGTACCGCCGGCACCGCCGTTCACATGGCTTACCAGCACCTCGTCGTCATGCTTGCCCGGCACCCGCTCCAGGCCGCCGGTCACTTGCCATGACCACGGCTTGAGCAGCGCGTTGCGCGGCGTCAGGGAGCGAATGGTGGCGAGGTCCAGGCGCTGTACCTGCCAGTCGTTGCCTTCGTACTGGCGCACTTTGAGCTGCAAGATCTCGATCTGCGCGCCCAGCGGGAAGCCGTAGGCGTTGTCGTTGAGGTCGTGATAGGCCATGCGCAGGCCGTACTCGGCGTAGGCGCGGTCTTCCCGCGTGCCGACACCGAGCTGCCAGGTGCGTGAGTCATGGCCATCTTCGGGCAGCCCGGGGCGCTCGATATCCAGCGCTGGCGGCGGGTTGCGGTTGATCGCCCGCAGCAGCTCGAAGCTGCGCGTGGCCTGGCCCGGGTCGCGCTCCTGGCCGTTGGCGCGGTAACGCTCCAGGCGGTAGGCGGCGTCCTGCACCAGCGCCTGGCGCTCGCGCGGCAGGGCGGTGAAGGTCGGGCTTTGCAACTGCGCGGTATCGGCGCTGACCGCCAGTACCTGCTGCTTTTCGTGGGGGGCCAAAGGCTCGGCGCGGGCCAGCAGTTCGCGCTCGCGTGAAGGCCGGTAGTTGACGCTGGCCACCAGGCCAGACTGGCGCACCGCCTTGACCGTGTCGGTGGGGATGGCGGTCAGCGGAAACTGCGAGGTCAGGTCCAGGCTCGGCCGGGCTACTTGCAGCAGTTCCAGCAGGCGGTAGGAGCAGTTCTCGTCGAAGAAAAAGTAATCGAACTGGATCTGCTTGAGCTCCCACACATGCTCGACCATGCGCCCGGTCTCTTGCGGGGTGAGGTCCAGCTTGTACTCCCACAGGTCGCGGTTTTCCAGGCTGCGGTACTCGGACAGCTTCTCTTGGTACGGCATCAGCGCAAACAGGCCTGGATAGCCGCCCATCAGGCCCTTCCAGGCGTACAGGATGCTGTTGTCGCTGCCTTCGATGTAGGCGCCGAAGTTGATCGCGTAGCTCAGCAGCGTGGTGTCGTCGCTGTGGGTGGTGGACTGGTCGATGCGCAGCAGTGTATGGCCGAACATCGACGATGGGCTGTTCAGGTAGGCCGCCGGGAAGATCAACGCGGCGCTGTGCGGGTCGATCGAGGTGTACCAGGTCTTGAATTCCTGGCAGTCGGGCTGCGGCAGGTCAGTCAGCCCCAGTTGTTCCTTGAGCCAACGGGTGCGTGCCGGAAAGACGCATTGGGCATGCTTGTCGCCCAGGCTGGCCGGCGCATACAGCGCCTGCACCGTGGCCCGCAGCTCCTGGTCGGGGTGGTGCGCGCCATCCTCGGCGAGAAAGAACCGGGTGTCGTCCACATAGCTTCGCCAGCCACCGAGCTTGGCAGTCTCGTAATGGCCCAGGGCGATCCAGTAGGGGGTACTGGCCAGTTGCTGAATACGGCCTTCATCCAGCGCAGGCGCAGCATGAACAGGGGCGCAGGCACACAGCGCCAGGTAAGCGAGGCGTTTGAGCATATCGGGCAACTACTTCTTCACGATGCCGAAAAAAAGGCGAAACCCGCCCCGGAGGTGGGGCGGGGCAAGCTGCACTTAAGCCTCGGTTGCGTACTTGGCCAGGCGTGGATCGCTCTTCAACACCGCCAGGGTGTTGCTGTGCACGGTTTCGGCCGTGACGTCGGCGCTGCTGAAGATCTGGTTGAAGTGCTGGTGGGTGACCGACTCGAAGTAGGTGCGGTCTTCAGGCGCTACACCCAGTACCACGGCATAGGTGGTCAGAGCCTCGCCCTTGCCCATCGCCATGTCTTCGGACAGTTCGTTCATCATGCCGTTCATGGCAAACCAGGACTTGCCGCCATAGGTCAGCGAAGCCTTGGTGGAGCAGCCGTTGGTGCCGGAGGTCATGCCGAAGGTGGCATTACCGGAGGTACCGTTGGTGGTGGAAGCCAGGAAGTGGGCCGGCGTACCGCGCTGGCCTTCGAACAGCATGTTGCCCCAGCCGCAGTTCGGGCCGCCAGGCGCTTCGGCCATGGCATTGAGGGAGACCACGGTGAACAGAGTACCCAGAAGAATCCGTTTCATAGCATTTGTTCTCTATTTGTCTTAACCAAGGGTCAGGGTTTCTGGCAACTCGGTTGCCAGGCGGGAAAGCTTTTCACCCACCCGCGCAGCTTGGAGTTTAGGCACGATCTAAAGGTTGCGTTGTTGATTGCGAAAAATTTGCCTGAAGCGCTGTGTTATCGCGACTGCGACATAAAGTCCCGCCGAGCCTTGCAAGGCGCGCGCGGGCAGCGCCAGAATGCTGCGTATCCGCCCCGCCGAAGTAAGGAAACCCAATGCCCGATCCTGTCGCTGCGCGCCTGCGTCTTGCGCCTGAAGCCCTGACCCGGCGTTTTTCCCCCGAGCAGTTTGCTTTTACCCACACTGACGATCTGGAGCCGTTTCGAGGTGTCCTGGGCCAGGAGCGAGCAGTCGAGGCCCTGCAATTCGGCGTGGCCATGCCCCGCCCTGGCTACAACGTGTATGTGATGGGCGAGCCCGGCACCGGCCGCTTCTCGTTCGTCAAGCGCTACCTCAAGGCCGAAGGCAAGCGCCAACACACCCCTGCCGACTGGGTATACGTCAACCACTACGAAGACACCCGCGAGCCGCGTGCCCTGGAGCTGCCTTCGGGCACAGCCGGTGAATTCATCACCGACATGAACGGGCTGATCGACAACCTGTTGTCGACCTTCCCGGCGGTGTTCGAGCACCCGTCGTACCAGCAGAAGAAGGGCGCTATCGACCGTGCCTTCAACCAGCGTTATGACCGCGCCCTGGATGTGATCGAGCGCGCTTCGCTGGAAAAAGACGTGGCCCTGTACCGCGACGCCAGTAACGTCGCCTTCACCCCGATGGCCGAAGGCAAGGCGCTGGACGAGGCCGAGTTTGCGCAACTGCCGGAGGCGGTGCGTGAGCAGTTCCACGAAGACATCGCCCTGCTCGAGGAGCGCCTCAACGAAGAGCTGGCCAGCCTGCCGCAGTGGAAGCGTGAGTCGAACAACCAGCTGCGCCAGCTCAATGAAGAAACCATTACCCTGGCCCTGCAGCCGCTGCTGGCGCCGCTGTCGGAAAAGTACGCCGAGAACGCGGCGGTCTGCGCCTACCTGCAGTCGGTGCAGTTGAACCTGCTGCGCACCGTGGTCGAGCAACTGGTCGATGACAGCAAGACCGACGCCGTGGCGCGCAAGATGCTCGAAGAGCAATACGCGCCGAGCCTGGTGGTGGGGCATCACCACGACGGTGGCGCGCCGGTGGTGTTCGAGCCGCACCCGACCTACGACAACCTGTTTGGCCGGATCGAATACAGCACCGACCAGGGCGCGCTGTACACCTCCTACCGCCAGTTGCGCCCGGGGGCGTTGCACCGGGCCAATGGCGGCTTCCTGATTCTTGAAGCCGAGAAGATGCTCGGCGAGCCCTTCGTCTGGGATGCCCTCAAGCGGGCGCTGCAGTCGCGCAAGCTGAAGATGGAGTCGCCGCTGGGCGAGCTGGGCCGGGTGGCGAGCGTCAGCCTGACGCCGCAGATGATCCCGCTCAACGTCAAGCTGGTGATCATCGGCTCGCGTCAGCTCTACTACGCGCTGCAGGACCATGATCCGGACTTCCAGGAAATGTTCCGGGTGCTGGTGGACTTCGACGAAGACATGCCCATGGTCGACGAGAACCTGGAGCAATTTGCCCAGCTCTTGCGTACCCGCACCAACGAAGAAGGCATGGCGCCGCTGACCAGTGATGCCGTGGCGCGCCTGGCCACCTACAGCGCCCGGCTGGCGGAAAACCAGTCGCGGCTGTCGGCACGCATCGGTGACCTGTTCCAGCTGGTCAGTGAGGCCGACTTCATTCGCCAGCTGGCCAGCGACGAGATGACCGACGCCGGGCACATCGAGCGTGCGCTCAAGGCCAAGGCCACCCGCACCGGGCGTGTGTCGCAGCGGGTGCTGGACGACATGCTCGCCGGCATCATCCTGATCGACACCGAAGGCGCGGCCATCGGCAAGTGCAACGGCCTGACGGTGCTGGAGGTGGGTGATTCGGCATTCGGCATGCCGGCGCGTATCTCGGCCACGGTCTACCCCGGCGGCAGCGGCATCGTCGACATCGAGCGTGAGGTCAACCTGGGCCAGCCGATCCACTCCAAGGGCGTGATGATCCTCACCGGCTACCTGGGTAGCCGCTACGCCCAGGAGTTCCCGCTGGCCATTTCGGCGAGCATTGCCCTGGAGCAGTCCTACGGTTACGTCGACGGTGACAGTGCCTCGCTGGGTGAGGTGTGCACGCTGATCTCGGCGTTGTCGCGCACGCCGCTCAAGCAGTGCTTTGCCATCACCGGTTCGATCAACCAGTTCGGTGAAGTGCAGGCGGTGGGTGGGGTCAACGAGAAGATCGAGGGCTTCTTCCGGCTCTGCGAGGCGCGCGGCTTGACCGGCGATCAAGGCGTGATCATCCCGCGTGCCAACGTGGCCACGCTGATGCTCGACGAGCGGGTACTGCAGGCGGTCGAAGGCGGGCAGTTCCATGTGTATGCGGTCAGCCAGGCCGACGAGGCGTTGAGCCTGCTGGTGGGCGAGGAGGCCGGCACGGCGGATGAAAATGGCGAGTTCACCGAGGGCAGCGTCAACGCCCGCGTGGTGGAGCGCCTGCGCGAAATCGCCGAGATGATCAGTGAAGAGGACATCAAAGAGGCAGAAAAGGAACGCCTGGAAGAGGTGATTGCGCAGGCTAAGCCGGCCTAAGTCAATAAACCGGCGCTGGCGGCGATGTGCTACCGTTCAGCGCCGGTTTTCCAACTTTCTGTGCTGTTCCTCTATGCTGGAACTTAGGACGGTATCAGCGTTCAGGATGGAAACAGCCTGAGGGTTTCAGGCTGAACAGGGCTCATTGGAGGGGACGCGGCCATGCGCAACCTCAGCCTTACTCGCCAGTGCCTGGGCCTGGTGACCCGCATCGAATGCAGCATCCGCCCACTGGCCGGCGACAACGGCATGTGGACGCTGCTGTTCGCCGCCGGCATGGCCGGCGAGCAACCTTCGGCCATCAAGGCCCAGGGGCCGTTTCACGGGCCGCTGGTGGCCGAGTCGGTGCTCAATGCCATTGTCGACAGCCTGACGCTACACGGGTATCAGGTTGCCGAAGACCCGCAGATCTGGTGCCTGCACCTGCAGGCCCAGTTGCGTCGCATCAATGGCGAGCGCTGTCGTAACCTGGGGGATTATCAGTTCCATCCGGAAAGCTAGCCGATTGCTGGGGCCGCTGCGCGCCCCTTTCGCGACACAAGGCCGCTCCCACAGCGGTGGCCGGGTGCGGCCTTGTGTCGCGATTGCGCTGCGCAGCGGAGCCGGGCTTTTGCTGCAGCAGGTGGCTGGCTATACTCGCCGTCGCTTTTTTAGTCACCTGACGAGTCCCTACCCTCCATGGAACGTATTCTCGAAAATGCGATGTATGCCTCGCGCTGGCTGCTCGCCCCTATCTACTTCGGCTTGTCCCTCGGGCTGTTGGCCCTGGCCCTGAAGTTCTTCCAGGAAGTCGTTCACGTCCTGCCCAACGTATTTGCCCTGAGCGAAGCCGACCTGATCCTGGTGATCCTGTCGCTGATCGACATGTCGCTGGTGGGTGGCCTGCTGGTGATGGTGATGATTTCCGGCTACGAGAACTTCGTCTCGCAACTGGACATCGACGACAGCAAAGAGAAGCTCAACTGGCTCGGCAAGATGGACTCATCTTCGCTGAAGATGAAAGTTGCTGCCTCGATCGTCGCCATTTCGTCGATTCACCTGCTGCGCGTGTTCATGGACGCACAGAACATCTCCACCGACTATCTGATGTGGTACGTGATCATCCACATGACCTTCGTGGTGTCGGCCTTCTGCATGGGTTACCTGGACAAGCTCACCAAGCACTGAGCCCGCCTGATAGGGTAAAACTGACGAGTGGCGTCAGTTTTACCTTGTGTATTCCCTGGCCCTGTACAAAAAATGAGCACTCATGCGGTTCCCGCTGCGAGGTGCTCTCATGAACCTGCATCAGCTCAATACCGAGGCCAGGGTTGGCCATGTCGACGAACTCAACCTGATCGCCATCGAAGGTGGTGATTACCTGCTTGAGGCCCGGGTCAAGGGCCGTGCGCATCCGCTTTCCGACAGCCGCGGGCAACGCTTGCGCGTGCACTCCGTGGAAGAAGCGCGTGACCTGCTCAAAGCCCTTCCATTGCTGTCACTGAACCTGTTGCACTGGTCAGTGCAGGACGAAATGTGCGGCATGGGCACGCACCCCGAAGAAGACCTGAAAGTACCGATTTCCCAGCGTTCGGCCTGGTAGCTGCTCCAGGCGCCCCAGTGTGCTAGGCTGCTCGCCCTTTTCATCAAGGGCGCGGCTTCACTGCGCCCTGCAGTGGAGCACGACAATGTCCGAACTCAACCTGTCTACCGACGAAACCCGCGTCAGCTACGGCATCGGCCGTCAGCTGGGTGGCCAACTGCGTGACAACCCGCCACCAGGCGTCAGCCTGGACGCCATCCTGGCCGGCCTGACCGACGCCTTCAACGGCGCCGACAGCCGCGTCAGCGAAGCCGACCTGTCGGCCAGCTTCAAGGTCATCCGCGACATCATGCAAGCCGAGGCAGCTGCCAAGGCTGAAGCAGCGGCTGGTGCCGGCAAGGAATTCCTGGCCGAAAACGCCAAGCGCGAAGGCATCACCACCCTGGCTTCGGGCCTGCAGTTCGAAGTGCTGACCGCAGGTGAAGGCGCCAAGCCGACCCGCGAAAGCAACGTGCGCACCCACTACCACGGCACCCTGATCGATGGCACCGTGTTCGACAGCTCCTACGAGCGTGGCCAGCCGGCTGAATTCCCGGTAGGCGGCGTGATCGCTGGCTGGACCGAAGCCCTGCAGCTGATGAACGCTGGCAGCAAATGGCGCCTGTACGTGCCGAGCGAGCTGGCCTACGGCGCCCAAGGCGTTGGCAGCATCCCGCCGCACAGCGTACTGGTGTTCGACGTCGAGCTGCTCGACGTTCTGTAATGCCTATGGGGCCGGCTTAGCCGGCCTCAGTTCCAATCCGTCCCCTCAGGGCGCAACGCCCGCGCATAGCAGAACAGAAACAAATTCCGCACCAGCTCCTTGAGCACCCCAGGTTCACTCGAATTCAGCCCGCTCATGTCCAGGTCGCCCTGGTCGCGCAGTTCATCAAGGGCTTCTTCTTCAAGCACCGCGCACACTTCGCCGGTCTCGCGATGCAAGATGCGCAGGTAAGGGTGAGGGCGGTCCAGCCAGGCGTCGATCAGATAGGTCATGGCTATTCTCCTTGGATAGCAGTTCCAATGAGAATAATTCTTATTATCAAAATAGCAAGGGTCTATTGGCGTATTTTTGCCGAATGGTGCAGTGACCCTGTTGCAGGATCTGTCAGGGCCACCAGAAAGGTAGCCCCGTCGCACCCGAGGGTCAGACCTTGCGCACGAACTCGGACTTCAGCTTCATGGCGCCGATGCCGTCGATCTTGCAATCGATGTCGTGGTCGCCGTCGCACAGGCGGATGTTCTTGACCTTGGTGCCGACCTTGACCACCAGGGACGAGCCCTTGACCTTGAGGTCCTTGATGACGGTGACGGTGTCGCCGTCCTGCAGCACATTGCCGACCGAATCCTTTTTCACCACGTCATCGCTGGCGGCATCGGCTTCGCCGTTGGCCGACCACTCGTGCGCGCACTCGGGGCAGATCAGCTGGGTGCCATCCTCGTAGGTGTATTCGGAATTGCATTTGGGGCAGGGCGGCAAAGTGCTCACTTCGGTTCCTTAAACAGACAGGCGGTTGAAAAGGCCCATATTGTATAAGGTTTTCTCTGTGAAGTGTTTTGTCCTTGCAAAAGCATCGCGGGCAAGCCCGCTCCTACATGGACCTGTAGGAGCGGGCTTGCCCGCGATGAAGGTGGCGCGATGTTAGTGCGTACGCGCTACCGCAAACTCGCTCAGCTCGATCAACGCATCGCGATATTCACTGGCCGGCAGCACTTCCAGGCACTCGATGGCCCGCTTCACGTAGTCACGGGCCATCTGCGCGGTGTAGTCAAGCGCGCCCGAGGCTTCGACCGCTGCACGGATCTGCTCGAGGTCTTCAAGGCCACCCTTCTGGATCGCCTGGCGCACCAGCGCAGCCTGTTCAGGCGTGCCTTCGCGCATGGTGTAGATCAGCGGCAGGGTCGGCTTGCCCTCGGCCAGGTCGTCACCGACGTTCTTGCCCAGGGTCTGCGAGTCACCCTTGTAGTCCAGCAGGTCGTCGACCAGCTGGAAGGCTACACCCAGGTGGTCGCCGAAGGTGCGCAGGGCTTCGCGCTGCGCGTCGCTGGCGCCGGCCAGCGCGGCGGCGCTGTGGGTCGAGGCCTCGAACAGCATGGCGGTCTTGCCGCGGATGACCTCCATGTACACCTCTTCCGTGGTGCTGGCATCGCGCACGCGCGACAGCTGCAGCACTTCACCCTCGGCGATGACGCGGGTGGCCTTGGAGAGGATCTGCATGACCGGCATCGAACCCAGTTCGACCATCATTTCGAACGAGCGCGAATAAAGGAAGTCGCCCACCAGCACGCTCGGTGCGTTGCCCCACAGTGCATTGGCGGTGGAACGGCCGCGGCGCATGCCGGACATGTCGACCACGTCGTCGTGCAGCAAGGTGGCGGTGTGCAGGAACTCGATGGTCGCTGCCAGCAGGCGCAGGTCGTCGCCTTCGCGGCCCAGGGCCTTGCCACACAGCAGGACCAGCAGGGGACGCAGGCGCTTGCCACCGGCCGACGTGATATAGTCGCCGATCTTCGATACCAGCGGCACGCGCGAGGTCAGCTGCTTCTTGATGATCTCGTCGACGGCGCTGAAATCATCAGCCACCGCGCGGTAGAAGGTTTGGGGTTGCATCGGCTGCTCCATTGACGTTGCGCGGCATGCTAGGTCGCGGGTCCCGGTGTGTCAAGGCGCGGTGCCAGCGCCACGGGGGCGGTACTTGCAAGCAAAACCGGGGTTGCGTACAATCGCGCACCCTAACTTCCTGGGCAGCACCTGCCTTACGCAATTGCACCGGGCCGTTCCAGCCCCATGCAGCCATGCCAGCCAATACTCATCATATAAAGCGCTGGGTGAGCAGGATTATCGGAGAAATACCCATGTCTTACGCAGTAATCGTTACCGGCGGCAAGCAGTACAAAGTCGCTGAAGGTGAATTCCTCAAGATCGAAAAACTGGAAGTCGCCACTGGCGAATCCGTGACTTTCGATCGCGTTCTGCTGGTTGCCAACGGTGAAGAAGTCACCATCGGCGCTCCAGTCGTCGCCGGCGCTAAAGTTGTTGCTGAAGTCGTTTCGCAAGGCCGTCACGATAAAGTCCGCATCATCAAGTTCCGTCGTCGTAAGCACCACATGAAGCGTATGGGCCACCGCCAGTGGTTCACCGAGATCAAAATCACCGGCATCCAGGCTTAATCCCCTAGATCCCCTGAATTTATTTGGAGAATTGAACCATGGCTCACAAGAAGGCTGGTGGTAGTACCCGTAACGGTCGCGACTCAGAATCGAAACGCCTTGGCGTGAAGATGTATGGCAGCCAGGTCGTCAAGGCCGGCAACATCATCGTCCGTCAGCGCGGCACCCAGTTCCACGCCGGCTACGGCGTTGGCATGGGCAAGGATCACACCCTGTTCGCCAAGATCGAAGGCGTGATCAAGTTCGAGAAGAAAGGCGAGTTCAACCGCCGTTACGTGAGCATCGTCGCAGCCTAATCGCGACGTCGCTCCAGAAGCCCCGTCATGCGACGGGGCTTTTTCGTTTGTGGTGAGCCTCTTGCAAAGCTGTTTGTATGGGCTGCCGGCGTGGGTTTCTACGGTCGTACGGGGCCGCCGCGCTCATTTTTGCAAGAGCCTCAGGTTTTTTAAGTATTCAGCTCGTCGGAAGACGAGGGGCGGTTTTAATGAAGTTTGTTGACGAAGTATCGATTCGAGTCAAAGCCGGTGACGGCGGTAACGGTTGCATGAGCTTCCGTCGCGAAAAATTCATCGAAAACGGTGGGCCTAACGGCGGCGACGGTGGTGACGGCGGTTCGGTGTACATGGTTGCCGACGAAAACCTCAACACCCTGGTCGACTACCGCTACACCCGTCACCATGAGGCCCAGCGGGGCGCCAATGGTGGCAGCACCGACTGCACCGGCAAGAAGGGTGAAGACCTGTTCCTGCGGGTGCCGGTCGGCACCACGGTGATCGACGCCACCACCCAGGAAGTGATCGGTGACCTGATCACCCCTGGCCAGAAGCTGATGGTCGCCCAAGGCGGCTGGCACGGCCTGGGCAACACCCGCTTCAAGTCGAGCACCAACCGTGCGCCGCGTCAGACCACCCCGGGCAAGCCAGGTGATCAGCGCGACCTGAAAATGGAAATGAAGGTCCTGGCCGACGTCGGCCTGCTCGGCCTGCCAAACGCTGGCAAGAGCACCTTCATCCGTTCGGTGTCGGCTGCCAAGCCGAAAGTCGCCGACTACCCGTTCACCACTCTGGTGCCGAACCTGGGCGTGGTCAGCGTCGACCGCTGGAAGAGCTTCGTCATTGCCGACATCCCCGGCCTGATCGAAGGCGCATCCGACGGTGCCGGCCTGGGTATCCGCTTCCTCAAGCACCTGGCGCGTACCCGCGTGCTGCTGCACCTGGTCGACATGGCGCCGCTGGACGAAAGCAGCCCGGCCGATGCCGCAGAAGTGATCGTCAACGAGCTGACCCGCTTCAGCCCGTCGCTGGCCGAGCGTGAGCGCTGGCTGGTGCTGAACAAGTCTGACATGGTCATGGGCGACGAGCGCGACGAGCGGGTCAAGGAAGTGGTCGAGCGCTTGCAGTGGGAAGGCCCGGTCTACGTGATCTCGGCCATCTCCAAGCAGGGCACCGACAAGCTCAGCCACGACCTGATGCGCTACCTCGAAGACCGCGCCGACCGCCTGGCCAACGACCCGGTCTTCGCCGCCGAGCTGGCCGACCTCGACCAGCGCATCGAAGACGAAGCCCGCGCCCAGCTGCAGGCTCTGGACGACGCCCGTACCCTGCGTCGCACAGGCGTCAAGAGCGTCCACGACATCGGCGACGATGACGGTTGGGACGATGATTTCGAGGACGACGAAGACGGCCCGGAAATCATTTACGTGCGCGACTGACCGGTTGCAGTACACTAAACGCCGCTCTCTGGAGCGGCGTTTTTGTATCCACTGTATCTACAGATTCGACATAGGTTGGAAGAAGATGCGAAGCAAGGTGACGGGCGCCAAGCGCTGGGTCGTGAAGATTGGCAGTGCGCTGCTGACCGCCGATGGCAAAGGCCTGGATCGCGGCGCAATGGCCGTTTGGGTCGAGCAGATGGTCGCGCTGCGTGAGGCAGGCGTGGAGTTGGTGCTGGTCTCTTCGGGGGCAGTGGCAGCGGGCATGAGCCAGCTGGGCTGGACCTCGCGACCGAGCGCGATGAACGAGCTGCAGGCCGCCGCTTCGATCGGCCAGATGCGCCTGGTGCAGGCCTGGGAGTCGAGCTTCGGCGAGCACGGCAAGCACACCGCGCAGATCCTCCTGACCCATGACGACCTGTCCGACCGCAAACGTTACCTGAACGCGCGCAGCACCCTGCGCACGTTGGTCGACCTCGGCGTGGTGCCGGTGATCAACGAAAACGACACCGTGGTCACCGACGAGATCCGCTTCGGCGACAACGACACTTTGGCCGCGCTGGTGGCCAACCTGGTGGAAGCCGACCTGCTGGTGATTCTCACCGACCGCGACGGCATGTTCGACGCCGACCCGCGCAACAACCCCGAAGCCCAACTGATCTATGAAGCCCGTGCCGACGACCCGGCGCTCGACGCCGTGGCCGGTGGCACCGGTGGCGCGCTGGGCCGTGGCGGTATGCAGACCAAGCTGCGCGCCGCACGCCTGGCGGCACGTTCCGGTGCGCATACCATCATCATCGGTGGCCGCATCGAGCGCGTGCTTGATCGCCTCAAGGGTGGTGAGCGCCTGGGCACCTTGCTGTCGCCTGAACGCGGCATGCTCGCTGCGCGCAAGCAGTGGCTGGCCGGGCACCTGCAAACCCGTGGCACGCTGGTGCTCGACGCCGGCGCCGTGCAGGCACTGCGCCAGGCCAACAAGAGCCTGTTGCCGGTTGGCGTGAAGACCGTGCAGGGCAGTTTCCGCCGTGGCGAGATGGTGGTTTGCGTCGGCCCGGACGGCCTTGAAGTGGCCCGCGGCCTGGCCAACTACAGCGCCCTCGAAGCGCAGAAAATCATCGGCCAGTCGTCCGATGCCATCGAGGCCCTGCTCGGTTACAGCGCCGAGCCGGAGCTGGTGCACCGCGACAACCTGGTGCTGGTATGAATAGGTTCAAGCGGGTGATTGCCGTGGCGGCATTGGCACTGCCGATGCTGGCCGCAGCGGAAGAGGTTGGCCAGGTGTCGACCGTGTTCAAGTTCCTCGGGCCGAACGACCGCATTGTGGTCGAGGCTTTTGATGACCCCAAGGTCGAGGGTGTGACGTGCTACCTGTCGCGCGCCAAGACGGGCGGTATGAAGGGCGGCCTGGGCCTGGCTGAGGACCGTGCCGAGGCGTCGATTGCCTGCCGTCAGGTGGGGCCGATCAACTTCAAGGGTGAGCTCAAAGACGGCGAAGAAGTGTTCAAGGAACGCACCTCGCTGGTGTTCAAGACCATGCAGGTGGTGCGCTTCCTCGACAAGAAGCGCAATACCTTGGTGTACCTGGTGTATAGCGACCGCATGATCGAAGGCAGCCCGCAGAATGCGGTGACGGCGATTCCGATCTTGCCTTGGGCTCATTGATAGGCCGGTGAAAGTTGGGAGGCCTTTGGCCTCCTTTCGCGGGGCAAGCCCGCTCCCACAAATTCAGCACAGTCATCACAGGCGGCGGGGTAGTTGTGGGAGCGGGCTTGCCCCGCGATTGGGCCGCAAAGCGGCCCCTATCGAAGAGTAATCAGGCCAGTTCTTCGGCCTGATCCTCACGCACGTCGGCCTTCACCTCATCCAGCCGGCTGATGAACTTCCAGTCCGCCTCATCGATGTAGATACCATTCGGCCCGCTACCGCCTTCCAGGTCGATCGCCACCTTGGCCGACACCTGTGGCTTCACACTCGCCAGAATCGGCACAAAGCCCAGTTGCAGGCTGGTTTCCAGCAAGGCCGCCTGGTTGCGTTCGTCGATGTCTGCCGCCTCGTCGAGGTAGTACGGCAGGCGAATGCGCCCGGCCAGGTCACGGTCCATCAGGTGCAGCAACAAGTACATGTTGGTCAGCGCCTTGATGGTCATGGTGGTGCCGTTGGACGCGGCGCCGTCGATGTCGGCGTGGATCACCGGCTGGCCATTGACCTTGGTGATCTCGAAGGCCAGTTCGAACAGGTCCTTGAGGCCCAGCTGGTTGTGGTTGGCCGCCACCAGCCGTGCCAGGTACTCCTTGGCCTCTTCGTTCTTGTGGTCCTGGTCGGAGTTCTGCGTCAGGTCGAACACCGACAGGGTTTCGCCTTCCTCGTACTGGCCGGCGCTGTGGATGATCTGGTCGATGTGCTTGAGCGCTTCCTTGTTCGGTGCCAGCACCACGCGGAAGCTCTGCAGGTTGGACACCTGGCGTTTGTTGATCTCGCGGTTGAACAGCGCCAGTTGGTGCTCGAGGCTGTCGTAGTCGCTACGGATGTTGCGCAGGGTCCGGGCGATGTCGGTGACTGCGGCGCGGCGCGCCTTGGCCAGGGTCAGGGCCTCATCGGTGCGGTGCGCGTAGGCGTTGACCAGCAGTTGCAGGCGGCGCTCCATGTCGTCTTCGCTGTCGAACTTGGCCACGCCCTTTAGGCGCACCTGGGCGTACAGCGCCTCGATCTGGTTGTCCACCCGCTGCAAGCCCTGCCAGCTGTCCTGGTAGTCGTTGAGCATCGGCAGCAGGTTGTCCATCGAGTCGTCGACCGCTTCCATGAACGGCGTGCCGTAAGGCAGGTCGGCCGGCAGCAGCTGGCGGCGGCGCAGGGCGTCTTCAAGGGTGCGCTGCTTGGACTCCAGGTCGCCGAGCTGGCGGCCGACCAGTTGCAGCTTGGCCGACAGTTGCTGGACGCGCTCGGTGAAGGCATCGCTGGAGCGTTTGAGCTCGTCCTGGGCCGCTTCCAGTTGTGACAAGTGCTCCAGTTTCTCGGGTTCTTCGGCCGCCAGCGTTTCGCTGCGACGGAAGTCTTCCAGCGCCTTCTGCGCATCCAGTACGGCCTGGTACAGGGTTTCCGTCTGCGCCTTGGAGGCGGAGCGGTCGGCGGCCACGGCCTGCTGGGTCTTGAGCTGCTTGAGCTCGCGCTCCAGGCGGTCCTTCTGGTCGCGCAGGGCGGCGCGGTCGGCCAGCGCCTGCAGGGCTGGTGGGTCGATGTGCGAGATATCGATGGAAAGGCCCGGAGCCTCGAAGCGCTCGCCTTTGAAGCCATCGAGCACCGCTTCCAGCGACTTCACCCACAGGTCGCTGTCGTCCAGTTCGATGCCGCGCTCGCCCAGCGGCAGGCTGAACAGCGCGCCGTTGAACAGGCGCATCAGGCGGTCGACGTCCTGCTGCGAGAACTCTTCGCGCAGGCGGGCATAGCTGTTGTTGTCGGCGTGGTCGAGCTGCTGCTTGACCTGCTTGACGCGTTTTTCCAGGTCGCGTACGCGCTCGTCCAGGTCTTCGGCAGAGAACTGCCGCGACTGGGCCAGGGCGCCGGCCAGTTCGTCGTGGGCATCCTTGGCGGCCAGCAACTGCTGCTCCAGGACCTTGACGTCATCGACCAGGGCGAAGCGGCGCTTGAGCACCGACAGCTCGCCGAGCCAGCGCTGGATGCCGGTGATCTCACGCTCCAGCCGCATCAGTTCTTGGGTGCCTCCGCGTTGGTCGTTCTGCAGCCGGTCCTGTTCGCCACGGTAGTGCTCGGACTGGATGACCAGCTCTTCCTTGCGCGCCATGGCGTATTCCTGCCAGGTGCCCAGCAGGTTGTCGAGCAGGGGCGAGAGGCGGTGCAGCTTGCCGCGCAGAATGTCGCGCTGGGCAACGCCACCGGCGAGGGCTTCGACCAGCGGGCCGGCGGCGACCAGGGCGTTGTAGTCCTGCTCCATGCGGCGCACGTCGCGGAAGGCTTCTTCACAGGCCGCGATGTAGTCGACGCTGCCCGAGCGCAGGCTGTGCTCGAAGGCGTCGAGGAACAGCTGCTTGAGCTTGGCTGCGGTGATCTCGCGCATGTGCAGCAGGTTGATGAACAACGCGCGGAAGGTTTTCAGGCTTTGCTCGCTGGTCGAGCGCAGCGGGATCATGGTCAGGTCCAGCGGCACCGAGGTGTGGCCGCCGACCAGCAGCCGACGCAGCTCGTCGGGCTTGAGCTCGTAGGCCTTCAGGCCCAGGCGCTCGAGGTTGGTGAACAGCTCTTTCTGACGCAGGCAGGTGTCGTTCTTCTGGTAGTGGGCCAGGTCCAGTTCGCCTTTGTAGGCGAAGAACTGGTGGCCGAAACCGCCGCCCGGGCCGCGGCCGACCACGCCGATCACGTGCGGGCCGTGGGGCAGGTTCAGTTCGCAGAGGATGTACGAGGTGTCGCTGGCGAAGTAGAAGCGACGCGACTGCTCCAGGCTGTACTTGCCGAAGCTCATGTCGGACATGCGCGCCAGGATCGGGAACTGCAGGGCGTTGATCGAGGCCGATTTACCCAGGTTGTTGGCGCCGTACACCGACAGCGGGTGCTCCAGCGGGAACAGGCCAAGGCTGTAGCCGGCGGTGTTGAGCAAAGCAAAGCGGCGGATGCCGTAGCGTTCCTGGCTCATGCGTCAATCTCCTGTTGCTCTTCGCGGATGGCCCGGGCCAGGGCGTCCTCTTCGCTCTCGTCGCCTTCGAATGGCGACAGGTCGAGCGGGTCGTCGGTGCGGTTGAGTTGCTCCGGGCTTTCTTCCTCGGCCAGTACCGGGGTCGGCAAAGGCAGGTCGCTGTGCAGGGTGGCGGCCAGGTCGCGGTCCTGCTGCACCGACAGGCAGACGTCGAGGAAGCGATGCATCGGCGGCAGGAAGCGGTAGATACCGCCTTCCTCGAAGGCGAAGCCGAGCTGGGTCATGCGCCGCAGGATTTTTTCTTCCAGTTCTTCGACGGTTTGCACTTCGGCCTGCAGGAACAGGTCGCGGTATTTTTCCAGCAGCGATGGCAGTTCGTCGCGGCCAATGCTGCCGCCGTCGAGCACGGCCATTGGGTCGCGGCCCTGGTCGGCCAGGTGCTCGACCAGGATGAAGGTGAACAGCGACAGGCGCTGGGCGGTCTTGTTGACCTGCGCGGCGGCAAGCTCGGGCACGAAGTAATAGAAACCACGGGTGTCGCACACCAATTCGAAGCCCAGGGCCTTGAACAGGGTGCGGTACTGGTCCTGGAAGTTCGACAGCTGAGCGTACAGCTCGGGGTCACGGCGGCTGACGTGGAAACCTTTGAACAGCTCGCGGAAGATCGGTGCGAGCTGGGACAGTTCGGAAAGATCAAGATGCATTGGCTGGGCTCGCGTTGGATTCGGCAGTCGTTCTGGCGACGTCTTCACGGCTGGACGTCAGGGCGAACGAGCGCAGGCTGACCAGGTGTTCGTGGGTGGTGTAGTCGCGGCGTTCGAGGCGCTCGCGCTGGAAGCGCTTCTCGCGCGACAGGCGCGAGAACCAGTACAGCAGTTCGTCGGTGGCGCCGTCGGGCTCCTGCTCCAGTAGCCAGACCATCAGGTCGGGCAGCGGCAGGGCCTGCTCGCAGCGTTCGAGCATTTCCTTGACCGTGCGTGGCGCGCGCGGCAACGGGTCTTTGTCGGTCTTGTGCGCCTTGGGGAAGCGCGCAGGCTTGGGCTCGAAGCGGGCCAAAGCGTAGACATAGGCCTCGACCTGGCTGGCGCTGCCGAGGAAGGTGCTCTGCGGCCGGGTGAACATCGGCATGGCCGCTTGCGGCACGGCATCGATGCCCTTGCGGCGGATCACCGACAGCGCCAGGGCGGCGCCACGGGTCACGGCGTTGTGCCGGCGCGCTTCTTCGCGCAGTGGCAGCAGCAGTTCACGGGCGTGGCGCAGGGTCAGCTGGGCGCTGGTCTGCATTTCCAGGATGCGCGCGTGGGTACGCAGCAGCATGTCGTCGTCGACCAGGTGGCCCAGGCGCGCCTGCTCGCCCAGCAGGCGCAGCAGCACGGTTTCGACCTTGCGCACGCCCTGTTCGAAGGCGCCGTCGGCGTTGACCAGCTGGATCATCGGCTCGACGTACTCGTCCCAGGTTGCGAGGACTTCAGCGTAGCGCTGGCGCAGCGGGATCTGGCGGTTGCTGGTCTTGGCCCGCTCGGCCACGGCCACCAGCGCCTGCTCGTCGTTGTCGAGCTTCTTCAGCACATCGCGCACGCGCATGTCGAGCAGGCGCAACTGGCGCGCCAGGTCGTCGCTGTCGCGGTTGTCGAAGGCATCCTGGATGTGCCCGGCAAGGCGTTCCAGGTGGCGCAGGTAGGCTTCGATCTCCAGGCACAGGCCCAAGCGGTGTTCGCGGCGTAGGTAGGCGAGGAAGTCGTGGATCTGGGCGTTGAGCTCGAAGCGGTTCGGGCTCTTGGCCACCGGCACCAGGATATCCAGGCGGATCCACACGTCGAGCAGCTGGGTGATGTCCTGCGGGGTACTCTCGACCTGCTGGCGGGCCACATGCTGACGCAGTTCGACCAGGCTCAGGGTGCCCTGGTCGAAACGTTCGCACAGCGGCTCGATCAGGGCCCAGTGTTCGGCTAGGGCGCGCAGGACGCGCTTGGGTTCGATCATGGCTTCGACTCGTTGCCAAGAAAAAGGGGGCGATTGTACTGCATACGGGGGGGAGGATTTCACCCCTTGGTCTGTAATGAGAAATGGCCTTTGTTTATTTGTGTGTATGGCGGGAGGGCTTTGGCGCCTGGAAGACCGAGCGCCGCCCGGGCGGCGCTCGGTCTTCCAGGCGCTGCAAAAAACCCGCCGTACGCGTTACAATGCCCGATTGATATAACCCCCCGGATACCCGCCTCGTGCTGACCGAACCCCGTCGCCGCGCCTACCTTTCCGCCATGCAAGTGGTGCACTGGCTGCCGCGCGCCGAACTGCCGTTCGCTGCACCGTCGCGCCCCGAACTGTTGTTGCCGGTGGCCCCGGTCGAAGACCTCGACTTCGACGTCAAACCAGCGCCCGCCGCCAACGAAGCCCCTGCCGCCCCCCAGGCGCGCAGCGGCGAACGCCCGAAAATCGAGATTCCGCGCCCAGGCAGCACCCCCAAGCCTGCCGCCAAGCCCATCGAAGCAGAAGAACCAGCCCCCGCACCGCGCCCGGTGCCGGTGCCGCCACCGCGCTTCTCGTTGCAACTGCTGCGCGCCGGCAACTGCCTGCTGCTGGTGGAACTGGCCACCGGCCAGCCGTTCCAGAGCCGCGACCCGTCCTACTTGTTGCTCAAGGACATGCTGCGCGCCGCCGGCCTGCCCGACGCCCCACAGATCATCGGTGAGCCGGTGCGCTGGCCGCTGCTGGTGCGCGGCAACATGGACCAAGGCCCGGACGCTGCACGCGATTTCGTCCAGGGGTTCATCCAGGCCCGCCTGGAAGAGGCACCCTGCACCTGCTTGTGGTTGATCGGCCTGCCCGCGCTGCGCTTTGCCGGCAATACCGACGCGCACACTTACTACCAAACACTGACGCTTGAGGGCCTGGGCGATGCCTGGGCCTTGCCGGGCCTTGAACTGTTGATGGACGAGCCGCAGCGCAAGGCGGACGTCTGGCAAGCCATGCGCCAGCTGATGGCGCGCTGGAAGAGCGTTGAATGAGTGACTCGATCAGTTTCCGCCCGATGACCGAGGCGGATCTGGATGCCGTGCTTAAGATCGAATATGCCGCGTTCAGCCATCCCTGGACCCGCGGAATCTTTCTGGATGCGCTCAAGTCCTACGAAGTGTGGCTGATGTTCGACGGCCAGCAGCAGGTCGGCCATGGCGTGATCAATGTGATCATCGACGAGGCGCACCTGCTCAACATTACCGTCAAACCCGAGAACCAAGGTTTCGGCCTGGGCCTGCGTCTGCTTGAGCACCTGATGGCGCGGGCCTACCAGCTCAATGGCCGCGAGTGCTTCCTGGAAGTGCGCGCCAGCAACCAGTCGGCCTATCGGTTGTACGAGCGCTACGGGTTCAACGAAATCGGCCGCCGCCGTGACTACTACCCGATGGCCGGCGGCCGTGAAGATGCCCTGGTGATGGCCTGCACCCTGTTCGAGGAGTGACCCCTCGAGTGCAGGCCTTGTCACACAGGTACAACCTGATGAGGCAAGACCATGCACGACCTGCAGGAACTGATCGACAACAATGCACGCTGGGCCGATGCCATCACCCAGCGTGACCCCGATTTCTTCGCCAAACTGGCCCGTCAGCAAACCCCCGAGTTCCTCTGGATCGGTTGCTCCGACGCCCGCGTGCCGGCCAATGAAATCGTCGGCATGCTGCCTGGCGACCTGTTCGTCCACCGCAATGTCGCCAACGTGGTGCTGCACACCGACCTGAACTGCCTGTCGGTGATCCAGTACGCCGTCGAAGTGCTCAAGGTCAAACACATCCTGGTCACCGGCCACTACGGTTGCGGCGGCGTGCGCGCTGCCATGCAGGACCGCCAGCTCGGCCTGATCGACGGCTGGCTGCGTTCGATCCGCGACCTGTACTACGAAAAGCGCGGCGAACTGGCCAAGCTGGAAACTGAAGAGGCGCAGGTCGATCGCCTGTGCGAGCTGAACGTCATCCAGCAGGTCGCCAACGTGGCCCACACCAGCATCGTGCAGAACGCCTGGCATCGCGGGCAGGAGCTGTCGGTGCATGGTTGCATCTATGGCATCAAGGACGGGCGTTGGAAGAGCCTGGACACCACCATCAGCGGCTTTGCCCAACTGCCACCGCAGTATCGGTTGCGGGCGTTGGAGTAGGCGGTGTGTTGCCCTGCGTTTCTGCTTACATAACTTGAAACAGGGTGTTCGATCTCGTTGAGCAGGGGAGTGGGGATGACAGGCGCGAAGTGGCTGCTGATGGCGATGGGCATGTGGGTGGTTAGTGTCGCGCACGCCGATGACCGTGACCTGTGGATGTTCGCCCAATGGGCCGGCGATCATCAAACACGCCCCTTCCGCGAAATGCTGGTGGATGCCCGGCTGTATGGGGTGGTGCCGATCCATCAACTGCTTCGCTCGGCCTCTGACTGGAAGCTGTGCCGGGCATCCCCCTTCGCCGTGCCACCTGCCAGCCAATGGCCTGCGGTGCGCTCGACGCTGGCATTGCTCAACACCCTCGACGACCAGGGCATCCTGCGCCAGTTCGAAGTGGTCTCGGCCTACCGCGACCCCAGCCTCAACCGATGTGCGGGCGGTGCCGTGGGTAGCGCCCATACCCGCGCATTCGCCGTTGATATCCTGTTGCCGGCCTGGGCCGACCCCAACCCACTGTGCAGTTTCTGGCAACAACACGGCCAGGCCTGGAACATGGGCCTGGGCCGTTATCCGTCAGGTCGCATCCATATCGACACCGCCGGCTATCGCACCTGGGGTGGCGATGGCAGTGCGGGCTCGTCGTTCTGCGCCAGGCCCAGGTGAGCCAGGCAGGCTTGGCATTCGCTGATCACCCACTCGGCAAAACGCTGGCGCTTGCCGCCATCGTCCAGCGGCTGCGGGCTGAGCAGGTGATACGCAGAGCCGTCGCGCAAGAAGCCGAAGGGGGCCTGCAGTTGGTCGCTGTCGAGCTCGTCGCGCACCATCAGCGCTGAGCCCATGGCCAGGCCCAGGCCCGCACTGGCGGCCTGGATCGACAGGTAGAAGTGCTCATAGTCGCTGCGCTCGGTGTGCCTGGCCCGTTGCGTGCTCAGGCGCAGCCAGGTGGGCCAGGCGCTGGGCCGCGTGCGGCTGTGCAGCAGGCGTTGACCATCCAGGCTGGTGACGGCGCCGGGGCGGCACACCGGGCCGATCCATTCGTCGCAGATCTTGCGGTGATGGAGTTGGCGGTCCCAATGGAAGTCATCGCGGCGCAGCGCCAGGTCGACGCCGCTGCGTGTAAAGTCCACTGGCCCACCGGCGGCTACCAGATGCAGCTGCAGGTCGGGGTGGGCGGCGTTGAAGCGGGGCAGGCGCGGGATCAGCCAGCGCATGGCGATGGTGGGCTCGCAGGAGAGTACCAGCACATTGTCGCTGGCCTGCTGTTGCAGGCGCTGCACGGCGCCTTCGAGCTGTTCGAACATGGCCTGGGTGGTGCCCTGCAGGGCGCGGCCGGCGGCAGTGAGGAAAATGGCCCGGTTGCGGCGCTCGAACAATTCGACGCCAAGGCTTTCTTCGAGCAGGCGTACCTGACGGCTGACCGCGCCATGGGTGACGTGCAGGCGCTCGGCGGCGCGCACGAAGCTTTCGGTTTCGGCGGCGATGTCGAAGTAGCGGAAAGCGTTGAGGGGCGGCAGTTTCATGTTGTGCTGTCTGTGAGAATAACTAGCGGATAACCGCCACTATAAATCGATTTTTCCCAGTTAATAAGCCCGGGATAATCGGCGCGTCTGTGCATTTTCATCGCCTATCGAGACCCGCCAATGACTGAACTCATCGCTGTAGCCCTGTTCACCGTCCTCGCCGTCATCAGCCCTGGCGCCGACTTCGCCATGGTCACCCGCAGCAGTTATGCACAGGGCCGCAAGGCCGGGCTGGCGGCTGCGGTGGGGATTGCATTGGGCGTACAGGTGCATGTGCTGTACACCGTACTGGGCATTGCGGTGATCATCAGCCAGAGCCCGACGCTGTTCCTGTGCATGAAGGTGGTGGGCGCGGGTTACCTGGTCTACCTGGGCTACAAATCGCTGACCAACACCGAGCGCATCAGGATGGACGGTATCGACCGGCACACTGGCGCCAGCCTTGCGGCCGCGCTGCGCACCGGCTTTCTCACCAATGCCTTGAACCCCAAGACCATGCTCTTCGTCATCAGCGCCTACACACAAGTGGTGCAGCCGGGCAGCCCGTTGGCACTGGACTTCGCCTACGGCGCGTTCATGTCTTTTGCCCACTGGCTGTGGTTCAGTCTGGTGGCCGTGTTTTTCTCCAGCACGGCGTTGCGCAAGGCAATGATCGAGCGACAGCGGCTGGTGGACCGGGTGATCGGGCTGGCATTGATCGGCCTGGGCCTGGCGGTGGCAGTCACAGGTGTGCGTTGATGTGACGATTGCAAGTTGGGGTGCTGGCCATATAGGCCGCACCCAAACAGCTCAGGCTGTGCTTTTTCGCAGGCAAAGAAAAAGGGCTTACCTTTCGGTAAGCCCTTTATCATGTTTGGTGGCTACACAGGGACTTGAACCCCGGACCCCAGCATTATGAATGCTATGCTCTAACCAACTGAGCTATGTAGCCAATGGCGCGCATTATTCCCTTGTGATGCCCCTCTGTCAACACTCATTTCAAAAAAAATTTGCACGCTTTCAAAAACTTAGCCGCCAGGGCCGGCCTCAGCGCACGATCAGCCAGTGGTCGAGCACGCCCTGCAGCTGCAATTGCTGGGTGCTGGCCAGTGCGGCAAGGCTTTCGGCAGGGCGGTCGAGGCTGAAGTCGCCGCTCACGCGTCGATGGGCGGCCTGCTCGTCGAGCATCCACAGGCGTTGCCCCTGGTACCCCGCCAGGCGCTCCAACACCTGCCCCAGCGGCATGTCGGTGGTTCGCAGGCGGCCGTTGCGCCAACTGTCGGCGGTCTTCATGTCGGCTTTTTGTACAGGGTCGATCCGTGTGGCATCGAATGTCACCCGTTCGCCGGCAGAGACCAGGCGCTGTTCGCCACCCTGGACCACCATCGCCTTGCCACTGAGCACCACCAGTTCGTTGTGGTCGGCAAAGCGGGCAATTTGCAGGCGGGTACCGAATACCTGGATGCGCGCATCGCCCACGTCCACTTCCATGGCGCGGCCATCGAGCAGTACCTCGAGGTACACCTGGCCTTGTACCAGGTGCAACTGGCGGGTACGCCCGCGCAGGTCGACGTTCATCGCGCTGGCGCTGTCCAGGTGCACGGTCGAGCCGTCGGCCAGGCGCAGGCTGCGGCGTTCGCCAACGTCGGTGTGCATTTCGCTGCCCAGGCGTTGCATCAGCGGCCAGTACAGGTAGGCCAAGGTGCCCATCACCAGTAGAAACACCAGCGCCAGCCATTTGCCCAGGTGGCTGCGGCGCGCCGTTAGCTGCCGGGGTTGCGGGCGAGCCGGTGCGGGTTGCAGCTGTTGCCAGAAGGTTTCCAGCTCAGCGTAAGCCTGGGCGTTTTGCGGCACTTGGCACCAGGCGGCAAACACCTGGCGTTCGCCTTCGTCACACCCGGGCTGACGCAAACGGGAGAACCACTCCAGGGCTTCCTGCTGCGGGTCGGGCTGGAATTGCTTGGCGGGCATCGGGCTCATGGGATCGGTCTGCTCACGATAGGGGCCGTTTCGCCCAACGATGACAGGGGAATGAGTCGAGGATGCTAAATATATTGAGAACCATTTACAAGTACGTCTCGACGGAGGGATAAAAAAGGTAGCTATGTATCTATTTGTTTCCTGATAATCGGATCCCAAATCTGCGGACGGAGATTCAGGCACATGGCCACCAGTAGCACCTCCACGGCTTCCACCAGCGCAGCGGCGAACCCTGCCAACCCCCTGGTGATGCGCATCATCGGTTTCTGCGCCCTGGCGCACCTGATCAATGACCTGATCCAGTCGGTGCTGCCGGCCATCTACCCGATGCTCAAAGCCAACTACGACCTGAGCTTCGCCCAGATCGGCATGATCACCCTGACCTTCCAGATCACTGCCTCGCTGCTGCAGCCTTGGGTGGGCTTCTTTACCGACCGTCGGCCTGCGCCGAACCTGCTGCCGCTGGGCACCTTGTGCACACTGGTGGGCATCGTCATGCTGGCCTTTGTCGGCAGTTTCCCGATGATCCTGCTGGCCTCGGCGCTGGTCGGCATCGGCTCGTCCACCTTCCACCCAGAGACCTCGCGCATTGCACGGTTGGCCTCGGGTGGGCGCTTTGGCCTGGCCCAGTCGACCTTCCAGGTGGGCGGTAACACCGGCTCGGCGCTTGGGCCGCTGTTGGCGGCGGCCATCGTCATCCCGTTCGGGCAGACGCACGTCGCCTGGTTCGGCCTGGCGGGGCTGTTCTTCTTCGCCGTGACCCTGATGCTGCGGGGCTGGTACAAGGAGCACCTGAACCAGGCCAAGGCGCGCAAGGCCGTGCAGGCTACCCATGGCATCTCGCGCAAGCGGGTGATCGCGGCGCTGATCGTGCTGGGCCTGCTGGTGTTCTCGAAGTACTTCTACATGGCCAGCTTCACCAGCTACTTCACTTTCTACCTGATCGAGAAGTTCGACGTTTCGGTGGCCAGCTCGCAATTGCACCTGTTCCTGTTCCTGGGCGCGGTGGCGGCGGGTACGTTCTTTGGCGGGCCGATCGGTGACCGTATCGGGCGCAAGGCGGTGATCTGGTTCTCCATCCTGGGGGTCACCCCCTTCACCCTCGCGCTGCCGTATGCCGACCTGTTCTGGACCACGGTGCTGAGCGTGGTGATCGGCTTCATCCTGGCATCGGCGTTTTCCGCCATTGTGGTGTATGCACAGGAACTGGTGCCGGGCAGCGTGGGCATGATTGCCGGGATCTTCTTCGGTTTGATGTTCGGCTTCGGTGGGATTGGCGCCGCGCTGCTTGGCTATGTCGCGGACCTGCGCGGTATCGAGTATGTGTATGGGGTGTGCTCGTTCCTGCCGTTGTTCGGGTTGTTGGCGGTGTTTTTGCCTAGTACTCGTAAGCGCTGAGGCGTTTGGGGGCTGCTGCGCAGCCCATCGCGACGCAAGGCCGCTCCTACAGGGATTGCGAGCGGCCCTTGGATTGACGATTCCACCTGGCTTGGCCTAGAGTGCCGCCTCTTTTCTCCAACCTGCGTAGTCAAAGCAATGCGCCGTAACCCGTCCCTGCCAAATGCTCGCCAGCCTGCACTGCAGGCACTGCGTCGTGCGTGGCCGAGTGACACGGTGCTCAAGCGTCGGCGCAGCGTGCTGTTTGCCTTCACCTTCTCGCCACACCTTGCCCTGAACTGATCTGCGCTTTTGCGTCGTCCGCCGCCCTGGCGTGCGCGCTCGTGTTTGCTCGTCTTTTCGGTTTGCAAGGAGTGGTAAATGAACATGCGTTTGCTGGCGGGCCTGTTGTTCGCCGTGTCGGTGGTGGGCTTCAGCCTGGGGGCCAGCCTGCCGTTGGTGTCGTTGCGCCTGCATGAGGCCGGCGCAGGCACCCTGGAAATCGGCATCATCTCAGCCATCCCCGCAGCGGGGATGATGCTCTCGGCGTTCATGGTCGACGCCTGCTGCCGCTTGCTGACCCGGCGGACGATCTACCTGCTGTGCTTCAGCCTGTGCACCGTCAGCATCGCCTTGCTGGAGTCGGCCTTCGACTCGATCTGGCTGCTGGCGCTGCTGCGTCTGGGTCTGGGCATCGGCATGGGGGTTGCCATCATTCTGGGCGAGTCCTGGGTCAACGAGCTGTGCCCCGAGCACAATCGCGGCAAGATCATGGCCCTGTACGCCACCAGCTTTACCGGTTTCCAGGTACTCGGCCCGGCGATGTTGGCTGTGCTGGGGGCCAACAGCCCATGGATCACCGGCGTGGTCACCGCCTGCTATGGCCTGGCCCTGCTGTGCATCGTGCTGACGGTGCCCAACGACTATGTGGAACATGAAGAAGGCGAAAAGAGCTTTGGCCTGGCCGGCTTCTTCCGCGTGGCGCCAGCCTTGTGCGTGGCGGTGCTGTTCTTCTCCTTCTTCGATGCCGTGGTGCTGTCGCTGCTGCCGGTGTATGCCACCAGCCATGGCTTTGCCGTAGGCGTGGCGGCGCTGATGGTGACGGTGGTGTTTGCCGGCGACATGCTGTTCCAGCTGCCATTGGGCTGGTTGGCCGACCGGGTCGAGCGTACCGGCCTGCACCTGGTGTGCGGCCTGGTGGCGATGCTGATCGGCATCGGCCTGCCGTGGTTGCTGCAGATGACCTGGTTGCTGTGGCCACTGCTGGTGGTGCTGGGCGCTGTGGCGGGGGGCATCTACACCTTGGCACTGGTGCTGATCGGGCAGCGCTTCAAAGGGCAGGACCTGGTCACGGCCAATGCCAGTGTCGGCCTGCTATGGGGAGTGGGTAGCCTGGTCGGGCCGCTGGTCAGCGGCGCGGCGATGGATGTGGCGCCGCACGGGTTGCCGATGGCGCTGGCGCTGATGGCGGGGCTGTTTGTCTGCTTTGCCCGGCAGTCGTACCGGCGGGCAGGGCGGTTGCGCGCAGTGGCGGACTGATCACAGGCTTTTTCAGGCGGCGCCGATGCTCACCCAGTAACGCGTGCGGTAGTCGACCCGCACCGGCAGGCTGCGGGCTAGCAGTTGCAGAATCTGCTCGGTGTCGGCCAGTTGGTAAGTGCCGGAGACCTTGAGGTTTGCCACGTCGTCAGCACAGCGCAGCAGGCCCGGGCGGTAGCGCGAGAGTTCGGCGGTAAATTCCCCCAGCGGCATCTGCTGCACGCTGAGCACGCCGTCGGTCCAGCCCCAAGGGTCGCTGTGCAGGCTGACGGCCTGCAAGTTGCCGTTGGCCTGCACTTGCAGCGTTTCGCCGGCATGCACCAACCGTGCGTGGGCAGAGGCGGGGAACAACGTCACCTCGCCACCGCGTACTGCCAGCAGCAAGCCCTTGTCGTTTTCGCGTAGCAGCAGTTGCCCGTCGCGGGTGCCCAGGGTGCCAACACGGGTATCGATGCGGAAAGGGCGGTTGTCGTTGGCGTTGCTGTCCAGGCTCACCTCGCCCCGTAGCAGCTCAAGCTGACGTTGTTCGGCGCTGTAGCGCAGGTCGATGGCGCTGTCGGTGTTGAGCTGGATGCGGCTGCCATCGCTGCCGTGCAATTGCCGGCGTTCGCCCGTGGCGGTGCTGCTGTCTGCCAGTAGCTGCGGCAGGCCCAACGGTTCGCGTGCGGCCCAGCCCAGGCTGCCGCCGGCGGCCAGCAGCGCCAGCAGTTTGAGGTGGTCACGGCGGCTGCTGCGCTGGCGTTGGCTGGCGTCGAGGGTGCTGCGGCTCAGGGCCTTGGGCAGCCCGGCCAATTCGTCGCTGAGGTTGCTGACACGCTGCCAGGCCTTGGGGTTGTGCGGATGGCTGGCCAGCCATTGCTGGAATTGCCGCTCGGTGCGCGGGCTGGGGCTGTCGAAGCGCAGCTTCACCAGCCAGTCGATGGCCTGGTCGACCTGGGCCTGTGCGGGCGCGCCGTCAGAGGTCGACATAACGCAACCGGTAGCAGACACCCAGGGCCTTGGCCAGGTCGCGCTCGATCGTCGCGCGGGCCACATCCAGCTGCACAGCGATCTGCGTGATGCTCAGCCCGTCAATCTGGGCCAGCAGAAAGGCCTGGCGTGTACGCGGCTTCAGCGTGTGCAGGGCGCGGTCGAGGCGCTCCAGGGTATCGAGAATGACCAGCCGGTGTTCTTCGCTGGGCACCTCGGCTTCGGGCAGCAGGGTCAGGCTTTCGTGGTAAGCCCGCTCCAGGGCGCGGCGGCGGAACTGATCGATCATCAGGCCGCGGGCGATGGCGCTCAGGTAGGCGCGGGGCTCCTTTAGCGGCGAAGCCTGGCGGGCGCGCAACAGCCGCACGAAGGTATCCTGGGCCAGGTCGGCGGCATGCTCGTGGCAGCCGACCCGGCTGCGCAGCCAGCCGCTGAGCCAGGCGTGGTGGGACTGATAGAGCAGAGCAACCTCGGTCGGCTTGAGCGTGTCGGTGGTCTGCATCGTAGCGAAGGCCTGATCCGGTGAGCGTGCGTGATTGTGAATAGTTCTCAATTCTATGCGCGGAGCGCGGCGCGGATCAATGGTATGCCAGGAATTAGCCGCGCAAGATCCGGCGTTTCACCGATGAACGGTTGGGCTAAGCTGGGCCTGTCATCGACCTGTTGGAGGCGCAATGATTCTGGCTGACCTTTCGCCCGAAGCTTACCGCGAGGCCAGCCGACACCTGGCCGCATCGGACCCGGACTGGGCACGGCACATTGCCGCGATCGGGCCGTGCCTGCACCAGGCAACGCCCGGGCGCGAGCCTTATGAGGCGCTGGTACGGGCAATTGCCTACCAGCAGTTGCATGCCCGCGCCGCCGAGTCGATTCTGGGAAGGCTGTTGGCGCTGTTCCCCGAGGGCAGTTTTCCCGCCCCGGAGCAATTGCTGGCCGTGACACCTGAGGCGATGCGCGCATGCGGTTTTTCGGCGAGCAAGACGGCCACCGTGCAGGGTATTGCCCAAGCTCGGCTAGAGGGTTTGGTGCCCAGCCGTCAGGAGTCGCTGGCCATGGCTGACGAGGTGTTGATCGAACGCCTTGTGGCCCTGCGTGGGGTAGGGCGCTGGACGGTGGAGATGTTGCTGATTTACAGCCTTGAGCGCTCGGACATTCTGCCGGTCGACGACTTCGCGGTACGCGAGGGGTATCGTCGACTGAAGGGGCTGGAGAAAGCACCGACGCCGGCGCAGATGCGCTCGCTGGGCGGTGGCTGGTGCCCGTACCGGACCGTGGCAGCCTGGTACCTGTGGCGGGCCTGATGTTTTTGCATTGGCGGTACAGGCGAGACAGACAAGAGGTAACCCGCGATGAAACCCTACACCACCCCCGAGCAGCGCTGGCAAGCCGTGCAGGCCCGTGACAGCGCCGCCGCCGGCCACTTCGTCTATGCCGTACGCACCACGGGTATCTACTGCCGACCAGGGTGCAAGTCGCGCATGGCCAAGCGCGAGAACATCGCGTTCTTCAACGATACCGCCGCCGCCGAAACCGCCGGCTACCGCGCCTGCAAGCGTTGCGCGGGTGACAGCGGTGCCAGTGCAACCCGGCGCAGCGAGCTGGTGACGCGTGCCTGCCGCCTGATCGAGGGCGCTGCCAGCGGGCCAAACCTGGACCAGCTCAGCGCGCAGCTCGCGGTCAGCCCCTTTCACCTGCACCGTCTGTTCAAGGCCGAAACCGGCCTCACCCCCAAGGCCTATGCCTCGGCGTTTCGCGCCCGACGCCTGCGTGAGCACCTGGAACAGGATCAGCGTTCGGTGACCGATGCCATCTACGACGCTGGCTACAACTCCAACAGCCGGTTCTACGAAAGTGCCGGGCAGCGCCTGGGCATGCGGCCCAAGGCCTACCGTGCCGGCGGGGCAGGGGCGACCATTCGTTTTGCGCTGGGCCAGTGTTCGCTGGGGTCGATCCTCGTGGCCCAGAGCGAGAAGGGTATCTGCGCGATTCTGCTGGGCGATGACCCCGAGCCACTGTTGCAGGCCTTGCAGGACCAGTTCCCCAACGCTCGGCTGATCGGCGGTGATAGCCATTACGAGCGGGTGGTCGCCGAGGTGGTGGGCTTTGTGGAAGCCCCCGCGCTGGGCCTTGCGCTGCCGTTGGATATCCAAGGCACGGCATTTCAGGAGCGGGTCTGGCAGGCCTTGCGTGAGGTACCTGCCGGCTGTCGGGTCAGCTACACCGACATCGCCGAGCGTATCGGCGCACCCAGGGCGGTCCGCGCCGTGGCCATGGCCTGCGCGGCCAACCGCATTGCCGTGGCCATTCCTTGCCATCGGGTGGTACGTCGCGACGGCGACATCAGCGGCTATCGCTGGGGTGTGGAGCGCAAGCAGCAACTGCTCAAGCGAGAAACGGCACTCTCCTGATCGCGTGAAGCCGCGTAGAATCCCCCGCCAAATCGAAATGCATAGAGGATTGTTCGATGAGGCGTGTCAGCCTTGCCCGTTATTGCCTAGGCGTATTGGCCCTGATGCTGGCGTTGGCCACTCCGGCCTGGTCCGCTCCGGCCCCGCCAGCCTCCAGCCTGGCGGCTGCCGAGTTGCCGGTGCTCGATGAGAACGCGAGCCTTGAACAGTTGAGTGATCGACTCGACCTGATCCGCCAGGGCGTGACCAGCAGCGCCAATGACGATGTGCTTTCGCAACTGCGCCAGGCTGCCATACAGGTTCAGCGGCAGGCCGATGCCCTTGGTGCGCTGCGTACTGCCGACGTGCAAGGCCTGGACGACAAGCTCAAGGTGCTGGGCCCGCAGCAGCCGGATGAACCTGCCAGCATCACCCTTCAGCGCAAGGACCTCGAAGCCCAGAAAAAGACCGTGCTGGCCGAGCAGGAGCAGGCCACCAAGCTGACCCAGTCGGCCCGGGACCTGTCCACGCAGATCGTCAACCTGCGCCGCAGCCAGTTCAACTCGCAGGTCACCAGCCGCGCCACCAGCCCGCTGACCCCCGCGTTCTGGCAGTCGCTGATCCGCCCCACCGATGAAGACGTGGCACGCCTGCGCGACCTGCGTGGCGAGGCGGCCGATGCCGTGGCCAGCGCGTTCAGTGCAGAACATCGCTGGTTTTTCCTCAGCAGCCTGGTGGCGGCCATCCTGGTGTGGACGCTGGTTCGTCGGCTGCTTGAACGCCTGCTGGCAGATGCGATGATCCGCTGGCTGCCCGAAGGCCGCCTGCGCCGCAGCGCCTTGGCCCTGAGCGTCAGCCTGGCGACGCTGGGCACCATCGCCGGTTCCGTGTCGCTGCTGCGCTGGGGCCTGGAAAGCAGCGCCGAGCTGGGCACGGATATCGCCAGCCTGGCTAACCACATCCTTACTCTGGTGGTGTTCAGCGCCTTCATTTCAGGCCTGGGCCGCGCCATGTTGATGCTGCAGCGCCCGTCCTGGCGCCTGCCACCGATCCACGATGAGGTGGCCAGCGCCCTGGGCTGGTTCCCTAAATTGCTGGCCCTGGCGTTGATGGTGCTGCTGACCCAGGAGCGCATTAACAGCGTGATCGGTACCAGCCTGGCGCTGACCGTGGCGACCAACGGCCTGACTGCGCTGGTGGTGGCGGTGATTTTCTCGGTGGCCTTGCTGCGCTACCGCCGCACCTTGCGCAAGCATGAGCTGGAACGCCCGACTGGCCTGGCGGGGCTGATCCCCTTCGTCATCGTGGTATGGGTGGGGCTGATCGTACTGGCCCTGTTGGCCGGTTTCCTGACCCTGGCGTACTTCCTTACGGCCAAGTTGCTGTGGATCAGCGTGGTGGCGACCTGTGCCTACCTGCTGACCACCTTCCTCGGTGACCTGTGCGAAACCCTGCTGTCGCCCCGCCAACCGGGCGGCCTGGCGCTGGCATCGACATTGGGCCTGGCTCCGCGCCATCAGGCCCAGGCCAGCACCATTTTGGCTGGCATCGGCCGTACCGTGCTGCTGTTCCTGGCGGTACTGCTGGCCTTCACGCCTTCGGGCACCAGCCCCGGTGAGTTGCTGCTCAGCCTGGGGGATTGGGATGGCACCGGTGGCAAGATGCTCGGCAACTTGAACATCGTGCCGCAAGATATCCTGCTGGCCGTGGCGATGTTCTTCGGCGGCATGTTCGGCATCCGTGTGCTCAAGCGCTGGTTGAGCGAGCGCCTGCTGCCGGAAACCGACATGGACGCCGGCATGCGTGCCTCGCTGGTGACCCTGGTGGGGTACCTGGGCTTCCTGTTCCTGGCCATGCTGGTGATGTCGACCCTGCGTATCAACCTGACCAGCCTGACCTGGGTGGTGAGTGCGTTGTCGGTGGGTATCGGTTTTGGTCTGCAGCAGATCGTGCAGAACTTCATCTCGGGTCTGATTCTGCTTACCGAGCGCCCGGTAAAGGTGGGCGACTGGGTCAGCCTGGCCGGTGTCGAGGGTGACATCCGCCGCATCAACGTGCGCGCCACCGAGATACAGATGTCTGACCGCTCGACAGTGATCGTGCCCAACTCGCAGTTCATTTCACAGAACGTGCGCAACGTGACCATGGGCAATGCCCTTGGGGTGGTCAGCGTGACCCTGACCTTGCCACTGGAAACCGATGCCAACCGCGTGCGCGACCTGCTGCTGGCGGCGTATCACGAGCACGAAGCGATACTGGATGCACCCGCGAGTTCGGTGTCGTTCAAGGACCTGACGAGCAGTGGCATGGTGATTGCGGTCAGTGGTTACGTGGCCGGGCCGCGGCAGGTGTCCGGCACCCGCAGTGACCTGCTGTTCACCATTCTTGGGCGGTTGCGTGATGAGGGGATCCCCTTGTCTTCGCCGCAGAGCATGGTGTTGCTGCAGGAAGGTTCGCGCCCGGCCGACGAGCCGGCGTGAGTTTTGGGGGGCGCCCAGCGCCCCCCGCTTCAATGCTGCTTGGCCTGCCTGATCCGCAGCAATATCACCAGCAGCACCAGCAACACCGGCGGCGCCATCGCCATCAGCGCATCCTTCGCCGTCAGCTCCAGCCCCAGCACATTCAACCCGCCATACAGCAGCTTGAACAGGTTCAGCAGGTAATAGGTGATGGCGATGATCGACAGCCCCTCCACCGCCCGCTGGATCTTCACCTGGGCATCGGCCCGGGCATTGAGGCTGTGCAGAATCCCGGCATTCTGTTCTTCCATCTCCACCTGTACCCGCGCCTGCAGCAGGTCACCCAGGTTGGCGACGTTCTTCGCCAGCTGTTCCAGCCGTTGCTCGGTCGCCGCGCAGTAGCGCACCGTTGGTTTGAAACGGCGCTCGATGAACACCCCAAGGCGTTGGCAATCGCCCACATGGCTCTCGCGCAATTCGCCCAGGCGCTCGAACACCAGCTGCGCATAAGCTTGCGTGGCGCCGAACCGATGGCGGGTTTTCACGGTGCGGCTGACCACCTGCCGCGACAGGTGGGCGATGGCGTCGAGCAGGCCTTTGGAGTCGCGTCCATCGCCCCCGGCACTGCGTTCGGAAAGGCTCACCAGGGTTTTGTCGAAGGCGTCCAGTTCCTGGCTCAGCGCCTTGGCCGTGGTCAGGGTCAGCGAGGCCATCATGCGGTAGGTCTCGATCTCCAGCAGGCGCCGGATCATGCGGCCCTGGCGGTAGGCATTGAGGCGGCGGTTGATGAACACGAAGCGGTTGGTGCCGTCGGCGGTCAGGCGAAAGTCGCTCCACACCACCGCATCGCCACCGCCGACGCAGGAGCCGCACGGGTCCTTGAAGCCGTAATCGGGCAGGTTCAGGTCCTGCTCGTCGCGCACCAGCACTTGCACCGCGTTGATCAGTTGCGCCGCCTGGGGCGCGATGGCGTCGGCCAGCACCGCTGGCAGCGGTTGCCATTGGGTGTCGGCGGCCGAGCAAGGCACTACCAGGGTCAGGGTGAAGAACTCGGTATGGCGCTCCCACTTGAACGGGTGGCCATCGAGCTGGGTAATGCCTTGCGCAGCGCCGGCATCTGCAGCCTGTGGGCAGCAGCGCTGCAATAGCGCGGTACAGGCGGCATCGCCGCCCAGCAGGGCGAGGTGGAAGACATGCGCAGGGCCATCGAAATACAGCGACGGGCGGGCGTGCAACTCGTTGTGCAAGGCGGTGCGTTGAGGGTGCATGGTGGTCCGGCCTGGTGTTGTGATTGTGGGGGTACCAGGGAGTGGGACTTGGCGGGGGGAGGGGAAAGTCACGCGCGGGAGATTTCTATTGGTTGTGCTGGCCTCTTCGCCGGCAAGCCAGCTCGCACAGGTTGGCGCACCATTCGAGTGCTGGCGCTATCCCTGTAGGCGTTGGCTTGCCGACGAAAGGGCCGCAATGCGGCCCCAGCGATATCAGCCCAGGCAGCGCGTCACATGCTTCACCGACAGATACCCCGACAACCCCCAAGGCCCGAGCTCTCGCCCAATGCCGCTGCCCTTGGTGCCGCCCCACGACGTTTCGACGAACACCGCCTGCACCGAGTTGATCCACACATGGCCAACTTCCAGGGCATCGGCCACCCGCTCTGCGCGTTCCAGGTCTGCTGAACAAACGGTGGCGACCAGGCCGAAGCGGCTGTCGTTGGCTTCGGCAATTGCCTGCGCTTCGGTGGCGAAGCGGCGTGCGCACAGCACAGGGCCAAAAATTTCTTCGGTCCACAGGCGGCTGTCTGCCGGCACGTCCACATACAGCGTCGGGCTGACAAACCAGCCGTCACGGTCCAGCGCCTTGCCACCGGCCAGGCACTGCAGGCCCTCTTCGCGAGCAGTGGCAAAGTAGCTGGCAACCTTCAGCCACTGCGCCTGGCTGGTCAGTGGCCCCATGTCCACTTCTTCGCTCAACGGGTTGCCCACCCGCAGGTTGTCCAGTGCAGCCTGCAAACGCGGCAGCAGTGCATCGGCAATGCCGTCCTGCACCAGCAAGCGCGAGGTGGCCGAGCACATTTGCCCGGCGTTCCAGCTGATGCCGGCGACAATCCATTCCACCGCCTGCTCGACATCGCAATCATCGAACACCACGATCGCCGACTTGCCGCCCAGCTCCAGGGTCACCGGCCGGCACTGCGCCGAAGCGCTGCGCATCACCTGGCTACCGACGCTGTTGCTGCCGGTGAACGACAACTTGTCCAGGCCATTGTGGCCACTCAGCGCGGCGCCGGTTTCGGCCTTGCCGTTGACGATGTTCAGCACACCTGCGGGCAGGCCCAGGGTATCGGCGATCTGGCCGTACGTCTGCTCGATCAGCGGGGTAACCTCCGAGGGCTTGAGCACCACGGTGCAGCCTGCGGCCAAGGCCGGGGCAAGCTTCCAGGCGCTGGTCACCAGCGGGAAGTTCCACGGTACGATCAGGCCGACCACGCCAACCGGCTCCAGACGGGTGCGGGCGGTGAAGCCAGGCGCGGCCAGGGGTACGTCGCAGTTTTTCTGCGGCAACTGCTCAGCCAGGTCGGCGTAGTAATTGAACGTGGCAATCGCGTCGTCCAGGTCGATTTCGGCCTCATGGCGCGGCTTGCCGTTGTTGCGCATCTGCAGGGTGATCAACGCTTCGCGGCGTTGCCCGAGCTGCTCGGCAAAGCCGCGCAGGTACGCAGCACGCTGGCTGGCGTTGGTCTGCTTCCAGGCGGGCAGAGCTTCGCGGGCGGCAGCCACGGCTTGGTCGACCTGGGCGACGCTGGCGGCCATCAATTCGGCAAAGGGCAGGCCCAGGGCAGGGTCATTGACGCTGATGCAGTCGCTGCCTTGGCCTTCGACCCAGCGGCCGGCGATGTAGTGAGAAGTGGTCATGGGCAGACTCCAGTCAGGCTATTTCGGCAGTGATTAGCGGCGCATGCGGGGTGCTTTTGCAGCGCACCCAGCGCGGGCCATCAGGCCCATACACGCCAGCAGGTTCAGGGAACAGGTTGAGCAGCACGAGGTAAAGCACCCCGGCCAGCCCCAGGGTTACCGGCAGGCTCAGGTCGATGCCGCCGGCCAGGTCGCCCAGCGGGCCGACGAACTGCCCCGGCAGGTTGACGAAGCACAGGCCGACCGCCGCGCTGGGGATCCACGCCCCCATGCCGCGCCAGTTCCAGCCGTGCGTGAACCAGTAATGGCCGCCGCGCTGGCCACGGGTGAACACCTGCAGGTCATCGGCATGGTAGAAGCCGCGGCGGGTGATCAGGCCGAGGATCATGATCACCATCCAGGGGCTGGTGCAGGTGATGATCAGCACGGCGAAGGTCGACACGCTCTGCACCAGGTTGAAGGTGAAGCGGCCAATGAAGATGAAACCGATCGCCAGCACGCCGATCAGCAAGGTGGCGCCGGCACGGCTGAGCAGGCGTGGGAACACGCTGGACATGTCCAGGCCGGTGCCATACAGCGCAGTGGTGCCGGTGGACATGCCGCCGATCACCGCGATCAGGCACACCGGCAGGAAGAACCAGTTAGGCGAGACCGCCAGCAGGCCGCCGACGTAGTTGTTGGCCGCGATGTAGTCCGGTGCCTGGCTGGCGACCAGGGTGGCGGTGCACAGGCCGAACAGGAAGGGGATCAGCGTCGCGGCCTGGGCGGCGATCACGGCCAGCATGATGCGCGGCTTGGGGGTTGCCCGCGGGATGTAGCGCGACCAGTCGCCGAGGAAGGCACCGAACGAGACCGGGTTGCTCATGGCCAGGATCGCCGCGCCGACGAAGGCGGCCCAGAAACCCGCCTGGCCGAGGTTGACGCTGCCGGCGTAGCCCGCATCGAACGGACCGGCGAAGGCGACGATGCCTAGCAGAAACAGCAGGCTCGACGCCCACACGGCAATCTTGTTGACCCACAGCATGAAGCGGAAGCCGAAGATGCACACCACCAGTACCAGCACCGCGAACAGGCCATAGGCCAGGCCCAGGGTCAAGTCGGTTTCCGGCAAGCCGGCCAAGCGCTTGGCACCGCCGACCAGGGCATCGCCCGAGCTCCACACCGACAGCGAGAAGAACGCCACGGCGGTGAGCAACGACAGGAACGAGCCGACGATACGCCCGTGCACGCCGAAGTGCGCGCCCGAAGACACCGCGTTGTTGGTGCCGTTGAGCGCACCGAACAGGCCCATGGGGGCGAGGATGATGGCGCCGATGCCGACCCCGAGCAAAATTGCCCAGACCCCGGCCTGGAACGACAGCCCGAACAGCACCGGGAAACTGACCAGCACGGCAGTGGCAAAGGTATTGGCACCGCCGAAGATCAGGCGGAACAGGTCTAGCGGGGCGGCGAGGCGTTGATCGTCGGGGATCTGTTCGACACCGTTGGTCTCGATACCGGTCGATTGGCTCATGGTGATGCTCCAGCGCGGTTGTTGTCGGCCGGCGCGGTGCGCGGGCCTTATTGTGGGTGCGATGGCAGAGCGGCAAGGCCGCAAAAGAAGGTTCAGGCGGTGGTGACGACCGACAGGTGCTCATGGCAGGCCAGCCAGCGTTCGCCGTGGCGGCGGAACACGATGGTCTCGCGTTCAGCCAGCTGGTGTTCGTCACCGGCGATACGGATATGCGTGGCCACATCGTGCATGAAGATCGCCACGTCGCCTTGCAGGCTCACCTGGGCATTGCCCGATTCACACGCCAGCACGGCGAAGCCTTCGGCCTGCCACTGGGCCCAGAGGTCTTCATAGTCGCGGCGCGACAACAGCGGCTGGGCCAAGGTGTGGAAGAGGAAGGTGGCGTCTTCGCTGAAGCAGGCGAAGTAGCGAGCGGTGTCGTTGCTGGCAAAGGCATCGACGAGGTCGGCGGCGGCCTGCCGTACCTGGAGTGTCTGGTCCACGGGAGTGGCCTCACGGTTTTTGTGATTGTGGTGAGCGATTCTGGTGGCGGTGGGCGAGGGGAAAAATCGCTGGGGGCAAATAATCAGTTCAGGAAATTGTGAAGTGAGCGGTGGGGGCTCGCCTTGGCTGTTTTGGCGCCTATGAGATCGAGCGCCGCGTGGGCGGCGCTCGATCTCAAGAACGGACCCGACTGACGGTTACCGCAGTCGCTCATCCTTGCCTACGCTGATACTCCCTATCCACTGATGCAAGGAGCTCCACCATGGCCTTCCAATACACGCGTCTGGACAAGAACAACGTCGCAGTCCTGCTGGTCGATCACCAGACCGGCCTGCTTTCGCTGGTACGGGATATCGACCCGGACCGTTTCAAGAACAACGTTCTGGCCCTGTCGGACCTGGCCAAGTACTTCAAGCTGCCGACCATCCTCACCACCAGCTTCGAAACCGGCCCCAATGGCCCGCTGGTCCCCGAGCTCAAAGAGCAGTTCCCCGACGCCCCCTACATTGCCCGCCCCGGTAACATCAACGCCTGGGACAACGAAGACTTCGTCAAGGCCGTCAAGGCCACGGGCAAGAAGCAACTGCTGATCGCTGGTGTGGTGACCGAAGTGTGCGTGGCGTTCCCGGCACTGTCGGCCCTTGAGGAGGGCTTCGAGGTCTTCGTCGTCACCGACGCCTCTGGCACCTTCAACGAGTTGACCCGCGATTCGGCATGGCGCCGCATGGAGGCCGCCGGGGCGCAACTGATGACCTGGTTCGGTGTGGCCTGCGAGCTGCACCGCGACTGGCGCAACGACGTTGAAGGGCTGGGGACGTTGTTCGCCAACCACATTCCCGACTACCGCAACCTGATGACCAGTTACAACAAGCTGGCCAAATAACCCGGCCATTGTCCGCCCTCTCCAAAGGGGGGCGGTGCTGTGGTAGCAAGCGAAGCGGCAAACCCCCGTGGATCGACCATACTGAACCTTCATTCGCCGCCGGGAGCGACCCATGTCGAAGTCAGCCAGGAAGAAGACCCCACAGGCACAGCCGGAAAAGTTGGGCGGCAAGGCCTACGAGAAGGCGCTCAAGCAGCTTCACGTCGAGTTGGTGAAGCTGCAGGAATGGGTCGTGGCCAAGGGCCTGAAGGTGTGCATCGTCTTTGAAGGCCGGGACGGCGCGGGCAAGGGTGGGACCATCAAGGCCCTCACCGAGCGTGTCAGCCCGCGAGTATTCCGTGTGGTGGCGCTGCCGGCACCGACCGAGCGGGAAAAGTCGCAGATGTACGTGCAACGCTACCTGGGCCATCTGCCCGCTGCGGGCGAAGTGGTGATCTTTGACCGCAGTTGGTACAACCGCGCCGGCGTCGAGCGGGTGATGGGCTTTTGCAGCGATGAACAAGCCGACAAATTCCTCATGGTGGTGCCGCTGTTCGAGAAGATGATGGTCGAGTCGGGGATCATCCTGATCAAGTACTGGCTGGAAGTGAGCGCCGAAGAGCAGACCCGCCGCCTGCAGGACCGCATCAGCGATGGGCGCAAGCTGTGGAAGCTGTCACCCATGGACCTGAAGTCGTATAGCCGCTGGGATGATTACACCAAGGCGCGCGACGCGATGTTCGCCGCCTCGGATTCCTCCTGGGCACCCTGGTTCATGGCCCATTCCAACGACAAGCGGCGGGCGCGGCTGAACATCATCAGCCACCTGCTCACTCGCATTCCCTACAAGGACATCACCCGCGACCAGGTCGTGAAGTTGCCCAAGCGCGGCAAGGTCGGCAAGTACAAGGCGGTGGCCTACCCGTTCAAGGTGGTTGAAGAGCGCTTCTGACCCCCTCCTTGCGGGGAGCCTAAAGGATGAAATCCTATGCCACATGACGGCAGCCTGCTGCAGGCGACGGTGGTGTTCCTGCTGGCCGTGGTGCTTCTGGTGCCACTGGCGCAACGTTTGAAACTGGGGGCAGTGCCTGGCTATCTGCTGGCCGGCATCCTGATCGGCCCCTCGGTGCTCGGCTTGCTGGGCAACCCGGACAACGTCGCCCGCCTGTCGGAGATGGGCGTGGTGATGCTGCTGTTCGTGATCGGCCTTGAGCTCTCGCCCCGCCGCCTGTGGACCATGCGCCGCGCCCTTTTCGGCATCGGCTCGCTGCAGGTCGGGCTGACCGCCGCCGCACTTGGCCTGCTCGCCTATGGGGTATTTGGCCAGTCGAAGCCGGCGGCCATCGTGCTGGGGCTGGGGCTTGCGCTGTCATCCACGGCGTTCGGCTTGCAGGTGCTCGCCGAGCGCAAGGACCTGGGCAAGCCCCACGGCCGACTGGCTGTGGCGATTCTGCTATTCCAGGACATCGCCGCCATCCCCCTGATTGCCGTAGTGCCCTTGCTTGGCGGTGATGTCAGCCATGCAGATGAAGGCAACTGGCCGCTGCTGGCCGTGGCGCTCGGCATCGGCGTGATCATTATCGGCGGCCGCTACTTGATGACCCCGATTTTCAAATGGACAGTCGGCTCCGGGTTGCCGGAGCTGTCCACGGCTACTGCGTTGCTGGTGGTGTTGGGCACCGCCTGGGTGATGGAGCATGTAGGCATATCGATGGCCCTTGGCGCATTCCTGGCCGGCGTATTGATGGCCGAGTCGCCGTTTCGCCACGAACTGGAAACCCAGATCGAGCCGCTCAAAGGGTTGCTGCTCGGGCTGTTCTTTGTCGGCGTGGGCATGAGTGCAGACTTGCGCCTGTTGTTCGGCATGCCCTTGGCCGTGCTTGGGCTCACGCTGCTGCTGGTGGGCATCAAGCTGCCACTGTTGGTTGCCCTGGGCCGCAGGGCCGGCGGGTTGAACCGCGCCCAGGCGCTGTGCCTGGGCGTGGTGCTGGCGTCGGGCGGCGAGTTTGCTTTCGTGGTGTTCAAACTGGCGCGTGAGCACCAGGTATTGGAGCAGCAGGTTCACGACCTGCTGGTGCTGGCCATCACCTTGTCGATGGCCGTGGTACCGCTGGTGATGATGGGCCTGACACGGCAGTTGAGCGACGCTGAGGCGTCCCCGCCTGAGCGTCAAACCGACCACTGAACTGCACCCGTTGGCAAAATGAATGTGCGGAGGTGAAGCATGCAGCCGAGTTTCAAGCTGGACAGTGCCCTGTCGCGGGGCCTGCTCGATGTATTGATCAAGGCAGGCCTGGTGGCTGCCCTGGTGATCTTCGCCTTCCAGGTGTTTCAGCCCTTTCTGGAATTGATGCTGTGGGCGGTGATCCTGGCGGTGACCCTGTACCCGCTGCACCAGCGCATCAAACGCGGCACGGGGCTCAAGGACGGCTATGCGGCAACGCTGGTGGTGCTTTTGGTGCTGGTGGTGTTGCTGGTGCCGATCTACCTGGTGGTGGTGTCGATCAGCGAGTCGGTGGACGGCTTGGTGACACTGCTCAAAAGCGGTGCCTGGAGCGTGCCGACGCCTTCGGAGTCGGTGGCCACCTGGCCGCTGATCGGGCCGCGCGTGTATACCTTGTGGCTGGCGGCTTCCGAGAGCTTGAGCGGGGTGCTCAACAGTGTGATGCCGCAGCTCAAGGATGCCGGGCGTGTATTGTTGGGCGCCGCTGCCAGTGCCGGGGGTGCATTCTTGATGTTCATCGCGGCGATCATCATCTCGGGGGTGATCATGGCCTTCGGCGAGCGCGGCGAAGTGGCGGCGCAGCGCATTGCCATTCGGGTTTCAGGTGAGTCGCGCGGCAAGCCCATTGCAAGGCTGTGCACCGCCACCATTCGCGCCGTCGCCCAGGGTGTGATCGGCATCGCCTTCATCCAGATGCTGCTGATAGGCGTAGGTTTTGTGGTCAAGGGTGTGCCGGGCGCGGGGATCCTGGCAATCGCCATCCTTATGCTGGGCATCGCCCAGGCGCCGGCCACGCTGATCACGCTACCGGTCATCGCCTATGTATTCCATGCCGAAGGCTTCACCGTCGCGACCATCGTGTTTGCCATCTACACCTTCGTCGCCGGCCTTGCCGACAACGTGCTCAAGCCGCTGTTGCTGGGGCGCGGCGTGGATGTGCCGATGCCAGTGGTGCTGATCGGTGCGCTGGGCGGCATGGTGGTCAAAGGCATCATTGGCCTGTTCATCGGCCCGGTGATTCTGGGCGTGACCTATGTGCTGTTCTGGCAGTGGGTGGCGTTGCAGGTGCCGGAAGACCCTGCCGAACCGTCGGCTTGAGCCGGGGCCTGGCATGCCCGGACCTCGCTGGCGCCGCGCACTGTGCCTGGTGGCTTTGCTGGCAGGCTGTACGCAGGTCGGACCGGACTACCCGCCGGCGCAATCGCCCTGGCTGGACACCTGGAGCACCCCGCTGCTGGAGCAGGCCAGCCGTAGCGCCGCGGCGCCGGATTTTCGCCAGTGGTGGGCGGTGTTCGCCGACCCGACACTGGATGCCCTGATCGCCCAAGCCGATGCGCACAACACCAACCTGCGCGTGGCTGGGCTGCGCGTCGCCGAGGCACGTGCGCAACTGGCCATCGTGCAGACCGGGCGTTATCCACAACTGCAGCAGTTGCGCGCGCAAAGCCTCTACCTCAAGCAGGACCAGTCCGGTACCGCCAACGCTCGTGATTCGGTGTTCTGGCAGTCCAGCGTGGGCTTCGACATTGGTTGGGAGATCGACTTCTGGGGGCGCTTCAGCCGTGCCATCGAGGCGGCCGATGCCCTGTACTTTGCCTCCGAGGCCAACTACGCCGATGCCATGCTGTTGTTGCGTGCACAGGTGGCCGACACCTATTTTGCCTTGCGTACCGCCGAGGCGCGGCTGGCCATTGCCGAGGAAAACGCCAAGCGCCAGGCGCGCAGCCTCGAGATCACCGAGCGGTTGTTCCGCCATGGCGAGCATGATGAGCTCGACTGGCAGCAGGCACGCACCCAGTACCTGGCGACGCAGGCGACCATCCCCGAGTTCGAAAACCAACTCAATGCCCTGCGCAACGTGTTGTGTTCGCTGCTTGGGCGGCCACCGGGGCCGCTGCCGGAGTTGCAACCTCGTTACGGGCAGTTACCACTGCCAGACCGGGCACTGTTGCAAGACGTTCCCGCCCGTTTGTTGCTGCGACGCCCGGACATCCGTGCCGCCGAGCAGGCCGTCGCGGCGCAGTCGGCGCTGGTGGGCGTGGCCGAAGCGGACCTTTATCCACAGCTGAGCCTGCTGGGCAGCATCGGCTGGAGCTTCGTGACGGCCAGCCACCTGCCCGACAGTTTCGACCTCGCCGCTGGCCCAGGCCTGATCTGGAACCCGTTCGACTATGGCCGGCGCAAGAACGCCGTGCGCGTGGAGGATGCCCGCTTGCAGCAACTGATCGAGCTGTATCAGCAGGGCGTGCGCGAAGCCGCCCGCGAGGCCGACGATGCAGCCAGCGGCCTGGTGCGCTCGTTGCAGAGCGCGGGTATTCGCGACCAGGCCTCGCAAGCCGCGCAGCGCTCGCTGAGCCTGGCCACCTCACAATACCGCGAAGGCTTTGCCGACTTCCAGCGGGTGCTCGATGCCCAGCAACTGCTGCTGCAGCAACAAGACGGTTACCTGGTCAGCCGCGGCAATGCCGTCAGCAGCGTGGTGAGCTTGTACAAGGCCCTGGGCGGCGGTTGGCAGCCAGGCCGTGCAGCGGTCGACCCGGCCACGCGTCGACAGATGCAGCAACGCACCGATTGGGGAGACCTGCTGGACGCGCCACCCCCTACCGCACAGCAACCCGGTGAACCGAAATGAGCGACGCCCCGCAAACACCGCCCCCGCAAGCGCCTGATCGTGGCATGCGCTGGGTATTGCTGCTGATTGCCATAAGCCTGCTCTGGTACTTGCTGGCAGACCGTTTCACGCCTTACACCCAGCAGGCCCGCCTGCAAGCCTATGTGGTGCCGGTGAGCGCCGAGGTGGCTGGCCCGGTGAAGCGTGTGGCCGTGGGCAACAATCAGGAGGTACGCCAAGGCGCGGTGCTGTTCGAGCTGGACCCGGCGCAATACCGCATTGCGCTGGCTCGCGCCGAGGCCGACCTTGATACCGTGCGCAGGCAGATCGGCGCCAACACCGCCGGCATCGATTCGGCCAAGGCGGCGTTGCTGGCGGCCCAGGCCAACGAGCGCAAGGCGCGCCAGGATGCCGAGCGGCTCAAGCGGCTGATCGAGGAAGACCCAGGCACGGTGTCGGTGCGCCGCCTGGAAGGGGCCCAGGCCACGCGCGACCAAGCCATCAGCCAGGTGGCGGCGGCCCGTGCCGAAGTCGAGCGGGCACGTGAACAGCAGGGCGGTTCACAGGCAGACAACGCCCAGTTGCGCAGCGCTGCGGCGAATGTTGAAAAGGCCCGCCTGGATCTGGCCCGCACCGTGGTGCGCGCCGATGCCAACGGTTTGATCACTGACCTGCGCACAGACGTTGGCCATTATGTGGCGGCCGGCAGCCCGATGATGACCCTGATCGCGATCCATGACGTGTGGATCAGCGCCGACATGACCGAAAACAACCTCGGCCGCCTGCGCTCCGGTACAGCGGTGCTGGTGGTGCTCGATGCACTGCCGGGGGTCGTGCTGAAGGGGCGCATACGCAGCATTGGGTATGGCGTCAGCGTGGGGCAGGGCAGCCCGCCGGGTACCCTGCCGAGCGTGCAGAACAGCCGCGAGTGGCTGCGCTCGGCGCAGCGTTTTCCGGTGATCGTCGAGCTGGACCGTGACCAGCTGGAGGACAAGACCGGGTTGCGGGTCGGCGGCCAGGCCGAAGTCATGGCGCTGCCCAGCGAGGGCAACCCGCTGAACGTGCTGGGCCGCGTGTTCATGTGGCTGATGAGCTGGCTGTCGTATGCCTATTGAGTGGCGGCGCCTGCGGGCGCTACGCCTGGCCTGGGGCGTGGCGCTGTGCCTGGCGGTCAGCTTCGGCATCGGCCTGCCCGTGCCGATCCTGGCCCCGGTGTTTGCGGTGCTGCTGTTAGCCACCCGCAGCCAGCCGCTGCCGTTGCGCGCGGCACCGGCGTTGGCGGTGCTGGTGCTGCTCAGTTGTGGCAGCGGCTTGTTGCTGATTCCACTGCTGCGCCATGCCCCGGTGAGTGGGGTGCTGTTGGTCGGCGTTGGGGTGTTTCTGGTGCTGCGTTACGCGCTCAAGGGCGGCAATGGCCTGGTGGCGAACTTGCTGGTGATCGGCCTGACCATGATCGCCGCAGCCGGCACCCATGATTTCACCTTGGCGCTGTCGGTGGTCGAGGCGTTAGCCAAAGGCATGCTGTTGGCGGCGCTGGGCACGGCGCTGGCGCATGTACTGTTTCCCGAACCTGTCGATGCCCCCGCGCAACCGTCCCCGCCACCGCTCCCCAGCGCGCGTGCCAGTTGGGTTGCGCTGCGTGCCACGCTGATCGTCATGCCGGCGTTCTTGCTGGCGCTGATTGCCCCGGATGCATTCATGCCGCTGATCATGAAGTCGGTGAGCCTGGGCCAGCAGGCCGGCGAAACCCATGCCCGCAATGCCAGCCGAGAGCTGATTGGTTCGACCCTGCTAGCCGGGCTGCTGGCGATCCTGCTGTGGAGTGCCTTGAGCCTGTTCGTGCACCTGTGGATGTTTTTTCTGTGGGTGTTGCTGTTCACCCTCTGGCAGGCCCGGCGGCTCTACCGGGCGGTGGCGACGCGGCACGGCCCTGCTTACTGGGTCAGTTGCCTGACCACGATGCTGATTCTGCTGGGGCAGTCGGTGCAAGACAGCGCGGCAGGGCAGGACGTGTACCGGGCCTTTGCGGTGCGCATGGCGCTGTTCTTGGCTGTCTCGGTGTATGCCAGCGTCTTGCTGATCTGGATCGACAGGCGCAGGGCGCGGCAGTGGGCGCACTGAGGGGGATAGGGGCGAACGGGACAACAGAAACACAAAAGCCCCCATACGGAGGCTTTTGTTGACAGGCAAACGCTGAGCGTCAGACGTTGAAGCGGAAGTGCATCACATCGCCGTCTTTGACGATGTAGTCCTTACCTTCCAAACGCCACTTGCCGGCTTCCTTGGCGCCACTTTCACCCTTGAACTGGATGAAGTCGTCATACGCCACTACTTCAGCGCGGATGAAGCCTTTTTCGAAGTCGGTGTGGATCACGCCAGCAGCCTGTGGCGCGGTGGCGCCAATGCGCACGGTCCAGGCGCGTACTTCCTGCACGCCGGCAGTGAAGTAGGTCTGCAGGTTCAGCAGCTCGTAACCGGCGCGGATCACGCGGTTCAGGCCAGGCTCTTCCAGGCCCAGGGCCTCGAGGAACATGTCCTTCTCTTCACCGTCGTCCAGCTCGGCGATTTCGGCTTCGATCTTGTTGCACACCGGTACCACGACCGCGCCTTCTTCCTCGGCGATGGCCTTGACCACGTCCAGGTGCGGGTTGTTGTCGAAGCCGTCTTCAGCGACGTTGGCGATGTACATCACCGGCTTGCTGGTCAGCAGGTGGAAGCCACGGATGACGGCCTTCTCGTCGTCAGCCATGTGCTTCATCAGGCTGCGTGCAGGCTTGCCTTCGGTGAAGTGCGGGATCAGCTTTTCCAGGATGGCCTTTTGCGCCAGGGCTTCCTTGTCGCCACCCTTGGCGTTGCGGGCAACCTTCTGCAGTTGCTTCTCGCAGCTGTCGAGGTCGGCGAAGATCAGTTCGAGGTCGATGATCTCGATGTCACGCTTGGGGTCGACGCTGTTGGAAACGTGGATCACGTTCTCGTCTTCGAAGCAGCGCACCACGTGGGCGATGGCGTCGGTCTCGCGGATGTTGGCGAGGAACTTGTTGCCCAGGCCTTCACCTTTCGATGCGCCTGCCACCAGGCCGGCGATGTCGACGAATTCCATGGTGGTCGGCAGGATGCGGTTAGGCTTGACGATCTCTGCCAGGGCAGCCAGACGCGCGTCGGGCATCGGCACGATGCCGCTGTTCGGCTCGATGGTGCAGAAAGGGAAGTTCTCCGCCGCGATGCCGGACTTGGTCAAGGCGTTGAACAGGGTGGACTTGCCGACGTTGGGCAGGCCGACGATGCCGCAATTGAAACCCATGGGTATTCCCTCTCTAGGAAATCAGGCCTTCTGGCTGTGCAGCTCGCGCATCGCCTTGGCGAAATCGCCAGCGAGGACATCTGGCAGCACGCCGAGGGCAAAATCGATGCTGGCGTCGAGCTTCTCCTGCTCGGCGCGCGGCGCGCGGCCCAGGACGAAGTTGGAGACCAGTTTGGCGTCACCCGGGTGGCCGATGCCAAGCCGCAGGCGGTGGAAGTCGTTCTGGTTGCCGAGCTGCGCGATGATGTCGCGCAGGCCGTTGTGCCCGCCATGGCCGCCGCCGCGTTTAAGCTTGGCGACGCCCGGAGGCAGGTCGAGTTCGTCATGCGCCACCAGAATTGCTTCCGGCTTGATGCGGAAGAAATTGGCCAAGGCCGCCACGGACTGGCCGCTACGGTTCATGTAGGTGGTGGGGATGAGCAGACGAACGTCGTTGCCCTGATGGCTGAATTTAGCCGTCAGGCCGAAATACTTGCGGTCAGCGGTCAGCGAGACGCGCTGGGCGCTGGCAATGCGTTCAACGAAAAGAGCCCCTGCGTTATGCCGGGTCTGTTCGTATTCGGGGCCGGGGTTACCCAGGCCAACGATCAACTGGATGGCGGTCACGTCAGGGGCTCTTCCTTGGAGTTGGTGGGTTACAGCGCGCGCGGCACTGTAACCCGATCAACACCGGCGTGCGAGTGGATTACTCGGCAGCGCCTTCTGCTTCTGGAGCAACGCGTGGCGCGTGAACGTTGGCAACAGCCTTGTCATCACCGTGGGCCAGAGCGACGAACTCTACGCCTTTCGGAGCTTTCAGGTCCGACAGGTGGATGATGGTGCCGACTTCAGCGTTAGCCAGGTCAACTTCGATGAACTCAGGCAGGTCTTTGGCTTCGCAGGAAACTTCGATCTCGGAAACAACGTGGGAGATCTCGCCGCCTTTCTTGATCGGCGCTTCTTCGCCGATGAAGTGAACCGGAACCTTGGCAGTCAGCTTCTGGCCAGCAACGACGCGAACGAAGTCAGCGTGCATGATGAATTGCTTGGCTGGGTGACGCTGCATGGCCTTGACGATGACGTTTTGCTTGGCGCCGTCAACGTTCAGCTCGATCACGTGGCTGTAGGCAGCTTCGTTTTCGAACAGCTTGGCGATTTCCTTCGACACGATGGTCAGGGATTGCGCTTCTTTATCGCCACCGTAGACAACGGCAGGGATGCTCAGCGAGTGACGCAGGCGGCGGCTCGCACCTTTCCCCAGGTCAGTACGCACTTTGGCGTTCAGCGTGAAATCAGTCATTTTGTTTCTCCAAAATAGCCTCCCGAGGGCGTTTGCGACCAGCGCCAACGGGAATGGCAAAAAAGCCCCGCCCCAACAAATGCTGGGGCGGGGCGCTTCACATCAACACGTGTTCCGCTTAGCGGAACATCGCGCTGATCGATTCTTCGTTGCTGATGCGGCGTACCGCTTCAGCGACAACCGGTGCGATATCCAGCTGGCGGATACGGTCACAGGCTTGAGCAGCGGCGGACAGCGGAACGGTGTTGGTCACCACCAGCTCGTCCAGTACCGACTTCTCGATGTTCTCGATCGCGCGGCCCGACAGGACAGGGTGCGTGCAATAGGCGTAAACCTTGGCAGCGCCGTGTTCTTTCAGGGCTTTGGCCGCGTGGCACAGGGTGCCGGCGGTGTCGACCATGTCGTCTACCAGGATGCAAGTGCGCCCTTCGACGTCGCCGATGATGTGCATCACCTCGGAGTGGTTAGCCTTCTCGCGGCGTTTGTCGATGATACCCAGATCGACACCCAGGGACTTGGCGACGGCACGTGCGCGCACGACACCACCGATGTCCGGGGAGACGATCATCAGGTTCTCGAAACGCTGGTCTTCGATATCGTCGACCAATACGGGCGAGCCGTAGATGTTGTCGACTGGGATATCGAAGAAACCCTGGATCTGGTCAGCGTGCAGGTCGACGGTGAGTACACGGTCGATACCCACGACAGTGAGCATGTCAGCGACAACTTTGGCGCTGATGGCTACACGTGCCGAACGCGGACGGCGGTCCTGGCGGGCGTATCCGAAGTAAGGAATCACGGCGGTGATTCGGGATGCTGAGGAGCGGCGGAAGGCGTCGGCCATCACTACCAGTTCCATCAGGTTATCGTTGGTCGGGGCACAGGTCGGCTGAATAATGAAGACGTCTTTACCGCGGACATTTTCATTGATCTCAGTGCTGATCTCGCCGTCGGAGAATTTACCGACAGAGACGTCACCGAGAGGGATATGCAGCTGACGTACGACACGCCGAGCCAGATCGGGGTTAGCGTTCCCCGTAAAGACCATCATCTTGGACACGCGCAGTACCTGAAGGCTGAGGGTATACCTGGATGAGTATAGGAAAATGGCAGGGGCGGCTGGATTCGAACCAACGCATGGCAGGATCAAAACCTGCTGCCTTACCGCTTGGCGACGCCCCTGTATCTGTTGCTGCGAGCGCTAGGCACTCGACTTCTTGACCAGACTTTGCAGCTTGCGATGCAACATCGAAACATTGCTTCCTTTCGCCACAAACCCTGTTTGGGTCGCTGAAAGAAGGGCCAGAACTTTATCAGCTTCGGCTTTGCTTGGGAAGGCCCCAAACACACAACTTCCAGTGCCGGTTAATCGAGCTTCAGTGAATTTGCCCAGTGAATTCAACGCATTGCGAACTTCTGGGTAACTCTGCTCTACCACCGGTTGGCAGTCATTTCGACTGTTTCCCTCGGGAACGGGGCGCATCTTAAGGGGGAGGGAATCACGTGTCAACTGCGGATGTGAAAAAATTTCTACAGTACTGACAGACACTTGCGGCACCAGCACGACATACCAGGGCTCGATCGGGTCGACCGGGGTCAGTTGCTCGCCCACACCCTGGGCGAACGCCGCGTGGCCGCGCACGAACACCGGCACGTCGGCACCGAGGGTCAGGCCCAGGCCGGCCAGGCGATCTTCATCCCAGTCCAGCTGCCACAAGTGCGCCAGCGCCAGCAGCGTGGTCGCGGCGTCCGAGCTGCCGCCGCCGATGCCACCGCCCATGGGCAAGACCTTGGTCAGCCAGATGTCGGCGCCAAGGCGGGTGCCGGATTGTTCCTGCAATTTGCGCGCGGCACGCACGATCAGGTTGCTGTCGTGGGGCACCGCCTCGATTTCGGTGTGCAGGCGGATCACGCCGTCTTCACGCAGGGCGAAGCTCAGCTCGTCGCCATGGTCGAGAAACTGGAAGACGGTTTCCAGCTCGTGGTAACCGTCCGGGCGGCGGCCGATGATGTGCAGCCACAGGTTGAGCTTGGCCGGGGCGGGCAGGGTAAGGGTGGTCATCGATCAGTGCCCCAGCTGGCGCGGCTGCCAGTCCTTGACCACCAACGTCACGTCGAGGTCCTTGCCGTGCAGTTTCAGGCGCTCGGGCAACCAGTAGCCGTTCTGCTCGGTATAGCTCAGGTACTGCACCTGCCAGCCATCCTGTTGCAGGCTGGCCAGGCGGCTGTCGCCGTCCAGGGTCAGCTGGCTCTTGCTGTCGGGCGCGGGCAGGCCGCGTACCCACCAGACCAGGTGCGAAACCGGCAGTTGCCAGCCCAGTTGTTCTTCCAGCAGTGCTTCCGGGCTGGTGGCTTCGTAGCGGCCCTGGTTGGCCACTTCCAGCACCACGCCGCCGGGGCGGCCGGTCAGGCGGGCAGCGCCACGGCCCAATGGCCCGGCCAGGCGGATGTCGTAGTAGTCCTGGCGCTGCAACCAGAACAGCGTGCCGCTGCCGGAATCGCGCGGGGCGCGGATGCCGACCTTGCCGCTGATCTGCCAGCCGTCGAGGGTGCTGAGTTGCGCTTTGTGCTGGCGCCACTGCTGCGGGTCGCCATGGCCCTGCAGGGCTTCACGGCTACCGAAGCCGGCACAGCCCGCGAGCAGGGCAATCAGGGTGAAGGTGATGCAATGGCGCAGGAACATGGCGTTAAAGGGTCTCTGATCCGGTCAGGCGCAGTACGGTCTTGCGCAGGATGGGGCTATCGGGCTGGGCTTCGAAGGCCTTGGCCCAGACCTGGCGGGCTTCGCGGCGCTTGCCGTTGGCCCACAGGACTTCGCCCAGGTGCGCAGCCACTTCGTGGTCGGGGAAGCGTTCCAGGGCCTGGCGCAGGTAGCCTTCGGCTTCGTCCAGGTTGCCCTGGCGGTAGGCGATCCAGCCCAGGCTGTCGAGCACCGCCGGGTCATCCGGGGTGAGCTGGTGGGCCTTGTCGATCAGCGCCTTGGCCTCGGCGTAGCGGGTGGTGCGGTCGGCCAGGGTGTAGCCCAGGGCGTTCAGGGCCATGGCGTTTTCCGGCTCGCGGTCGATGATGGCGCGCAGGTCTTTCTCCATCTGCGGCAGGTCATCACGCTTTTCGGCCAGCATGGCGCGGGTATACAGCAGGTTGAGGTCGTCCGGGTAACGCTGGATGCCTTGTTGCAGCACCTGGTTGGCCTGGGCGTCCTTGTTGTTGTTGCTGTAGCTTTCCGATTCGATCAGGTACAGCTGGATGGCGTAGTCCGGCTGGGCCTCGCGGGCTTCGGCGAGCAGGCGCGAAGCCTCGGTGCCGCGGCCGTTGGCAATCAGGATGTCGGCCTGGCGCAGCTGCGCCGGCAGGTAGTCGGGGCCGGTGCCGACCAGGGCGTATTCGCGCAAGGCGCCTTCGGGGTCGTGGCGCTCCTCGCGGATGCGGCCCAGGTTCAGGTGGGCGGCGTCGACGTTGCTGTCGCGTTCGACCAGCTCCTGCAGGTAGCCCTCGGCTTCATCCCAGTCTTTGTTTTCCAGGCATACCAGTGCCAGCGAGTAGCGCAGCTCGTCATCCTCGGGGTACTGCTGGACCAGGCTGATGAACTCCCCCTTGGCATCGGCGATGCGGTCCTGCTCGACCAGGGTACGGGCGTAGGTCAGGCGCAGGCGTTTGTCATCCGGGTTGTCGCGGATCGCGCCACGCAGCAGGGGCAGCGCCTCTTTGCCGCGGTCGAGCGCTTGCAGCAGGCGGGCACGCAGCAGAATCGGGGCGATCTCGCCATTTTGCGGCGGGTGCTCCTCGAGCAGTTCGAGCGCTTCTTCGGCCTTGCCGTCCTGGTTCAGCAGGAGCGCTTTGCCGAACACCAGCTGGCTGTTTTCCGGGTACTTGACGAGCAGGCGTTCGAAGCTCTGCAGCAAGCCGTCGCGGGTGCTCTGGTCGGTCTCGGCGGCCGACAGGGCGAGGAAGTCGAAATGGGTATCGCCCTGGCCTTGCAGGACTTTTTCCATGTAGACCATAGCATCGTCGTAGCGACCGGCGCGGGCCAGCTGGATGGCGGCGGCGCGCTGGGCGTCGAGGTTGTCCGGGTCGTTGCGGGCCCAGATCAAGGCGTTTTCCAGGGCCGGCTCGTCGGCGCCGAGGTACTCGGCGATGCGGTAGGCGCGTTCGGAAACGCCAGGGTCCTGGGTTTTTTCGGCCTGGTCGGCGTAGTTGGCCAGGGCGATGTCGAAGCGGTTGCGCTGGCCGGCCAGCTCCGCCACCAACAGGCTATATAGGGTGTCTTGCTTGAACGAACCGTACACCACGGGTTTTTCGGCCTCGCCCTTGCCGGCCTCGGCAACGGGTGGCTCGGCTTTTTGCGGGGCCAGGCTCTGGCAACCCTGGAGCAGGGCGAAGGCAAGCAGCAGTGCGTAGTGTCTGTTCATAGAAAGGCTTAAAAGGACTCACCGGCGGTCGGAGCATGATGACACAAGCGCGGGGGCAAACCCACCTGCGAAGCATTTGCTTAACTGCGACCATGGCAGGGGCGCCCAGGTTCCGCCACCTGTGTGGGGGTGGCCTGTGGGGGCGGCCTTGGGTCGCGAAAGGGGTGCGTAGCGGCCCCAGGTTTTCAGGTTTGTCAGAGATATTGCCGGGGCCGCTGCGCAGCCCTTTCGCGACGCAAGGCCGCTCCTGCACGACAATAGCGAACGGTGGTTGTTCTAAAACCTGCGAAAGAGGACAATTATCGGCTTCTCGTCACAACCAGCGACCTTGCATGGCCTTTCTTGCACTTGGTATCAACCATAAGACTGCCTCGGTAGACGTACGCGAGCGCGTGGCGTTTACCCCAGAGCAGCTGGTGGACGCCCTGCAACAGCTCTGCCGACTGACCGCCAGCCGTGAAGCGGCGATCCTGTCGACCTGCAACCGTAGCGAGCTTTATATAGAGCAGGACCACCTGTCTGCCGAGGCCGTACTGCTGTGGCTGGCCGATTACCACCGGCTGAGCCTGGATGAACTGCGCGCCAGCGCCTACATCCATGAAGAGCACGATGCGGTGCGGCACATGATGCGCGTGGCCTCTGGCCTCGATTCGCTGGTGCTCGGCGAGCCGCAGATCCTCGGCCAGATGAAGTCCGCCTACGCCGTGGCGCGTGAGGCCGGTACCGTTGGCCCACTGCTCGGGCGCCTGTTCCAGGCCACCTTCAGTGCCGCCAAACAGGTGCGCACCGACACCGCGATCGGCGAAAACCCGGTTTCGGTGGCGTTCGCCGCGGTGAGCCTGGCGCGGCAGATCTTCAGTGACCTGGGCCGCAGCCAGGCCCTGCTGATCGGGGCCGGCGAGACCATCACCCTGGTCGCCCGCCACCTGCATGAGCAAGGTGTGCGCCGGATCGTGGTGGCCAACCGTACCCTGGAGCGTGCCAGCACGCTGGCCGAGCAGTTCGGCGCACATGCCGTGCTGCTGGCCGACATCCCCCAGGAACTGGCCAACAGCGACATCGTCATCAGCTCCACCGCAAGCCAGTTGCCGATCCTTGGCAAGGGCGCGGTCGAGAGCGCGCTGAAACAACGCCGGCACAAGCCGATTTTCATGGTCGACATCGCCGTGCCGCGTGATATCGAACCCGAAGTGGGCGAGCTCGACGACGTCTACCTGTATACCGTCGATGACCTGCACGACGTAGTCGCAGAAAACCTCAAGAGCCGCCAGGGTGCGGCCCAGGCTGCCGAAGAGCTGGTGTCGGTGGGCGCCGAAGACTTCATGGTGCGCCTGCGCGAACTGGCTGCGGTGGACGTGCTCAAGGCCTACCGCCAGCAAAGCGAGCGCCTGCGCGATGAAGAGCTGCAAAAAGCCCAGCGCCTGCTGGCCAACGGCGGCAACCCCGAGGACGTGCTGGCCCAGCTGGCCCGGGGCCTGACCAACAAACTTCTGCATGCGCCCAGCGTGCAGTTGAAAAAGCTCTCGGCCGAGGGCCGCCTCGATGCGCTGGCCATGGCCCAGGAACTCTTTGCCCTCAACGAGGGCTCGACGGACAAATCCCTGCAATGAAAGCGTCGCTGCTGAACAAACTGGATATTCTCCAGGACCGCTTCGAAGAACTGACCGCACTGCTCGGTGACGCTGAGGTCATCAGCGACCAGACGCGTTTCCGTGCTTATTCCCGCGAATACGCCGAAGTCGAGCCGGTTCACACGGCCTATCAGGCATGGCGCAAAGTCCAGGACGACCTTGAAGGTGCCCAGGCGCTGCTCAAGGACAGCGATCCGGATATGCGCGAAATGGCCGTGGAGGAAGTGCGCGAAGCCAAGGAGCAACTGCTGGCGATGGAGGCGCAGCTGCAACGCATGCTGCTGCCCAAGGACCCCAACGACGGGCGTAACGTGTTCCTCGAAATCCGCGCTGGCACCGGTGGTGACGAGGCGGCGATATTCTCGGGTGACCTGTTCCGCATGTATTCGCGCTACGCCGAAAAGCGTGGCTGGCGTCTGGAGATTCTGTCCGAGAACGAAGGCGAACACGGCGGCTACAAGGAAATCATCGCCCGCGTCGAAGGCGATAACGTTTACGGCAAGCTCAAGTTCGAGTCTGGTGCGCACCGTGTGCAACGGGTGCCCGAGACCGAGTCGCAGGGGCGCATCCATACCTCCGCTTGTACCGTGGCCGTGCTGCCCGAGCCCGATGAGCAGGCGGTGATCGAGATCAACCCGGCCGACTTGCGCGTGGACACCTACCGCGCTTCCGGGGCCGGTGGCCAGCACATCAACAAGACCGACTCGGCGGTTCGCATTACTCACTTGCCCACCGGTATCGTGGTCGAGTGCCAGGAAGAACGCTCGCAGCACAAGAACCGTGCCCGTGCCATGTCCTGGCTGTCGGCCAAGCTCAACGACATGCAGACCAGCGCCGCGCAGAATGCCATCGCCAGTGAGCGCAAGCTGCTGGTGGGCTCCGGTGACCGCTCCGAGCGTATCCGCACCTACAATTATCCACAGGGCCGGGTAACCGATCACCGCATCAACCTGACCTTGTATTCGCTGGACGACATCCTTGCCGGTGGCGTCGATGCCGTGATCGAACCGCTGTTGGCCGAGTACCAGGCCGATCAACTGGCCGCCCTGGGGGACTGATGACCATCATCGCCAGCTTGCTGCGCAATGCGCAGTTGCCCGAATCGCCCACCGAGCGGCTGGACGCCGAACTGTTGTTGGCTGCGGCCATCGGCAAGTCGCGCAGCTACCTGCATACCTGGCCCGAGCGCATCGTCAGCAGCGAAGCGGCCGACACTTATACCGGTTACCTGCAGCGCCGCCGCAGCGGTGAGCCGGTGGCGTATATCCTTGGGCAGCAGGGGTTCTGGAAGATCGACCTGGAAGTGGCACCGCATACGCTGATCCCGCGCCCGGACACCGAGCTGCTGGTCGAGACCGCCCTGGAGCTTCAGCCTGCGACACCTGCCAAGGTGCTCGACCTGGGCACCGGCACCGGGGCCATTGCCTTGGCCCTGGCCGGCGACCGCCCGGCCTGGCAGGTGATGGCGGTGGACCGTGTCGAGGAGGCCGCCGCGCTGGCCGAGCGCAACCGCCAGCGCCTGGGGCTGGGCAATGTGCAGGTGCGCGTCAGCCACTGGTTTGACCAGCTCGGCGATGAGCGTTTCGACCTGATTGTCAGCAACCCCCCCTACATTGCCAGCGAAGACCCCCACCTGGCCGCTGGCGATGTGCGTTTCGAACCCAGCAGCGCACTGGTGGCAGGTGCCGATGGCCTGGACGACCTGCGCGTGATCATTGCCCAGGCGCCGCAGCACTTGCTGCCAGGCGGCTGGTTGCTGTTGGAGCATGGTTATGATCAGGCAGCGGCGGTGCGCGCCTTGCTGACTGAACAAGGCTTTGCCGAGGTTGCCAGCCGCATCGACCTGGGCAGCCATGAACGCATTACCCTGGGGCGCCTGCCATGCTGAGTGATCAGGAACTGTTGCGCTACAGCCGGCAAGTGCTGCTGGCGCAGATCGATATCGACGGCCAGTTGCGCCTCAAGCAGAGCAAGGCGCTGATCGTCGGCCTCGGTGGGCTGGGCTCACCTGTGGCGCTGTACCTGGCTGCGGCGGGGGTGGGCGAGTTGCACCTGGCAGATTTCGACACCGTCGACCTGACCAATCTGCAACGCCAGGTGATGCACGACAGCGACAGCGTCGGCATGAGCAAGGTGGACTCGGCGCTGCAGCGCCTGGGGGCGATCAACCCGGAGATCAGCCTGGTCGCTCACCGCCAGGCGCTGGACGAAGATTCGCTGGCCGCAGCGGTGGCTGCGGTCGACCTGGTGCTGGACTGCTCCGACAACTTTTCCACGCGCGAGGCGGTCAATGCCGCCTGCGTCGCTGCTGGCAAGCCGTTGGTCAGTGGGGCGGCGATCCGCCTCGAGGGCCAGCTTTCGGTGTTCGACCCGCGGCGTGACTACAGCCCATGCTACCACTGCCTGTATGGCCATGGCAGCGAGGATGAACTGACCTGCAGCGAAGCCGGCGTGATCGGCCCGCTGGTGGGGCTGGTAGGTAGCCTGCAGGCGCTGGAAGCCATGAAGCTGCTGGCTGGGTTCGGCGAGCCACTGGTGGGCCGCCTGCTGCTGATCGATGCCCTCGGCACGCGCATACGTGAACTGCGGGTCAAGCGCGACCCGGCCTGCGCTGTCTGCGGCAAGCGCGATGGCTGAGCGTTCGGCGCCGATTGGCGTGATGGATTCGGGGGTCGGCGGTTTGTCGGTGCTTGCCGAGATCCAGCGCCTGCTGCCCAACGAAACCCTGCTGTATGTGGCCGATTGCGGTCATGTGCCCTACGGTGAGAAGTCGGCGGACTACATCCGCCAGCGCTGCCGACGCATTGCCGAGTTCTTCCATCAGCAAGGCGCCAAGGCCATGGTCCTGGCCTGCAATACCGCAACGGTGGCGGCGGTTGCCGACCTGCGTGAGCTGTACCCGGTCTGGCCGCTGGTGGGTATGGAGCCTGCGGTAAAGCCTGCAGCCGCCGCCACCCGCTCCGGTGTGGTCGGGGTGCTGGCCACTACCGGGACCTTGCAGAGCGCCAAGTTCGCGGCATTGCTCGACCGCTTCGCCAGCGATGTACGGGTGGTCACCCAGCCTTGCCCAGGGCTGGTAGAGCTGATTGAAACCGGCGACCTTGGCAGCCCCGCGTTGCGCCAGTTGCTGCTCGGGTTTGTGCAGCCACTGCTGGATGCCGGCTGCGATACGCTGATTCTTGGCTGCACCCATTACCCATTCCTGCGCCCCTTGCTGGCCGACATGGTGCCGGCAGACGTGGCCATCATCGATACCGGCGCCGCCGTGGCGCGCCAGCTGCAACGGCTGTTGCACGCCAACGACCTGCTGGCCGAGGGCCCGGCGCTGGATACCCGCTTCTGGACCAGTGCCGACCCGCAAACTCTGAGAAAAATCCTACCGTTGCTGTGGCATAAGTCCGACAGTGTGCAAAGCTTTGCGTTGTGAAAAAAACGTCAAAAGCAGCTGAACTATCGTACCACTGCCGATTTCTACCGATTTGCCTGGCAAGAGGCGAACACTAACAACAGCATCAGGAAGAAGGATGTTTCTTATGAGGAAACTGCTCGGCTTGGCGGCGGTTGCCGCCTTAACTTTGGGGCAAGTGGTGTCGGCGCAGGCTGCCGATGTTTCATTTTCGGTGGGGCAGACCGGTGACTCGACCATGGTCTATCGGCTGGGGTTGCAGTCGAACTGGGAGGCGAGCTGGTGGCAGACCAGCGTTGGTCGTCTTACCGGTTATTGGGATGGGGCTTACACCTATTGGCAGGGTGACGAGACGGCGAGCAACCACAGCTTGTCGTTTGCGCCAGTGTTCGTCTATGAGTTTGCCGGGGAATCGGTGAAGCCTTACATCGAGGCGGGCATCGGTGTCGCGGCCTTCTCCAGCACCGAGCTTGAAAGCAACGAGCTAGGCTCGGCGTTCCAGTTCGAGGACCGGATCGGTTTCGGCTTGCGCTTTGCCGGTGGGCATGAAATTGGCGTGCGCGCCATCCACTATTCCAACGCCGGTATCAAGCAGCCCAACGATGGTGTGGAAAGCTACAGCCTGCATTACCGTATGGCGTTGTAACCCACCTGCTTGGGCAGTGGGAGCGGGTGAGCCGCTCCCACTGCGGTAGCACCTTGCCAACCCTTGGGTCAGCGCGGCAGCGGCCACAAACTGCTAGGGTCCAGCGTCTCCAGCACCAGTTCAGGTTCTCGAAGCGGCAGTCGCCGCAGCAGTTCTTCGGCAGCGCTCTGCGCTGTCCACATCTCCGGCATAGCCTGCGCCGGTGTCACGGGGGTCTTCAATGATTGCGGCGCCACCACCGTCAGGCTGATCTGCAGTTGGTCCAGTACCTGGCGTTGCTCGCGAAACCACTGCGCGGTGCTGTTGAAACCGCTGGAAACCTGTGTGGGCGCAAACAGCTGCGAGGCTGAATAGCGATTGAGGATCGCCATTACCTGAGGCGCTTCACCCTTGGTCAGCAGCGGCAAGGCACTGGCCAGGCATTGTTCGCTGGCCAGCAGGTTGCTGGCGGCGATGGCCTCGAACAGCTCGGCATCAGGTATGGCGTCGGCCACATACTCACCGGTGCCGGCATTGATGATCAGGCAGTCCAGCGACCCCCAGTTGCCCAATAGCAGCTTGCTGGCTGCCTCGACCTGATCCAGCGCCTGCAACTGGCCCGGCAGGCGCAGCAATTGCGTGCCGTAGCGTTCGCCCAGCATGTCAAGTGCTTCACACTCCCTGCCGCTTGCGGCTACCCGGTGCCCCTGTTCGAGCAACTGTTGTACCAATGCCAGCCCTAATCCATTAGTGGCCCCTGTCACCCAGACACTGCGAGCTCTATTCACGATACTGCCCCTTAATGCTGCCGACGCGGAAGGCCTTTGAAGGCTTCTAATGCGCGCTGGCGACTGCTGCCGAGATCGACTATTGGATTGTGATACGAATGGGTAGCAAAAAGATCCGCAGCCTTAACTGGCTGATGAATGGCTTTATCATCCAGCGCCTGCAGTTCCGGTACCCAGTGACGAATGAAGCGCCCCTGCGGATCGAAGCGCTGAGACTGCGAAACCGGGTTGAAGATGCGGAAATAGGGCACGGCGTCGGTGCCGGTAGATGCGCTCCACTGCCAGCCGCCGTTGTTGGCTGCCAGGTCGCCGTCTATCAGGTGACGCATGAAATGCCGCTCGCCTTTGCGCCAGTCGATCAGCAGGTTCTTGCTGAGGAACATGGCGACGATCATGCGCAGGCGGTTGTGCATCCAGCCGGTGTGCAGCAACTGGCGCATGGCGGCATCGATGATCGGAAAACCGGTGCGCCCCTGTTCCCAGGCCGCAAGGTCTTCAGGTGCATCACGCCAGGGCAGGGCTTCGGTCTGGGCACGGAAAGCGCGGTGACGGGATACCTGTGGATAACCCACCAGGATGTGCTTGTAGAACTCCCGCCAAAGCAACTCGTTGACCCAGGTCTGGATGCCGGTGCTGCCGCTGTCGAACTCGCCACGGTTGCTGGCCAAGGCCCCGTGCAGGCATTGCCGGGGCGAAATCACCCCGGCGGCCAGGTAGGCGGAGAGCTCGCTGGTGCCAGGCTTGGCCGGGAGGTCGCGCTGGTGTTGGTAGTCTTCCACCCGCTCATCGAGAAAACGCGACAGCCGTGCTTGCGCTTCGGCTTCGCCCGCTGGCCAGCCATCGCGCAAGGCACGCGGTACTGGGTCGAAGCCCAGCACATGCTCAGGTAGCGGGTCGCTGGCGATCGCCAGAGGCGCCTGGGGCTTTAGCCGTGGGGCCAGCGCGGGGAGGCTGCGGTGCAGATGCTCCAGGCAGCTTTTCTTGAATTGGCTGAAGACCTGGAAGTAGTCACCACTGCGGGTAAGGAGGGTGCCAGGGCGGAAGAACAGCTGGTCGAGGTAGCTGTGCGCCTGCACGCCTGATTGCTCCAGCCGCGCCCGCACAGCCTGGTCGCGGCGCTGTTCGTTGATGCCGTACTCGTCGTTCCAGTGCACGCTATCTATCCGATGCTGATGGCATACTGCCATTATTGCATCTGATGCCTGATCCCACCTGTCAATTGAGCGGATCAGCAGCGGGATGTTGAGTGTGCCCAGTGCCTGGCGCAGCTCGCGCAGGTTGCGCAGCCAGAAGTCTACTTTGCAGGCGGCGTCGTCGTGAGCCTGCCATTGGCCGGGGCTGAGCAGCCACAGGGCGACGGTCGGGCCGCGCTCACAGGCGGCGCTCAAGGCGGTGTTGTCGTCGATGCGCAGGTCGCTGCGCAGCCAGATCAATTGCATGGTGCATTCATCTCTACAGGCCGGCGGTCATTGCCTTGAAGCAAACGCAATGCCGCCTGCGGGGTATCGAACAGGAGCAGGTCGGGGAGGTCGAGGGCGTTCAGTTGGGCTTCATGCAGGGCGAGCGTGGCGCCGCCCAGCAGTTTTGCCCCCGGCGTACCCTGCAGCGTGCGCTGCAAGGCCTTGATGTCGATGCGTGGCCCCAGGTGCAGTAACAGGGCGCGCGGTTGCAGCGCGGCGATGGCCCGTTGCAGTTGCGGGCCACCCACCGGCTGTTCAAGCACCTCGACAGGGATGCCGTTGCTGCTGAGCAGCCAGGCGCACAGCCACAGCTCAGGGTCGAAGGCGCGTTCGCTGTCTTCGGCCAGCAGCACTGGCGCACCCTGTAGCAGCTGGTTGTCGTGATACACCCGGGCGCCGAGTTTGCTGCGCAGCCAGCTGTGGAAGAACACTTGCTCAAGCCGTGCATTGAAATAGTTGCGCCAGCGCAGGTCCAGGCTGTCGAGCAGGGGTAGCAGCAATTGCTCGCACAGGGTAATGGCGGGGTACAGCGCCATGGCCTGGTTGAGTTGCTGGTCAAGTGCCCGCTGCGAGAGGTTGGCGATAGCCTCGATCAACTGCGTCTGTCGCGCCTGCCAGTTGCTTTGTGGGGCGGTGCTGGCCGGTTTATCGAGCAGTTCGCGCACCTGCCCCACCGATGCGCCGCGCTGCAGCCAGGCCAGGATCGCTTCGACCCGTTCGACCTGCTCGTTGGAATACAAGCGATGCCCTTTTGCGGTGCGCTGTGGCTTGAGCAGGCCGTAACGGCGTTCCCAGGCCCGCAGGGTGACTGGGTTGACGCCGGTGCGGCGGGCGAGTTCGCCGATCGCTAGCAGGGCCTCAGACGGCATTGCGCAACCCTAGGCTTTCGGGGTGTGGCTGCAGGTAGGCCTGCTGCATCAGGTAAGGGTCGGGGTGCTTGCGCAGGTGGTGCTTGAGCAGCGTCAGCGGTACCACCAGCGGCACCACGCCCTGTTGGTACTGGCTGATGATGGCTTGCAGTTCGGCCTTGTCCTGCTGGGTCAGGGCGTCTTTGAAGTAACCGCTCAGGTGCTGCAGTACGTTGCAGTGCGTGCCACGGCTGGCGCAGCGGCGCAGGGCCTGCATCAGCTGGCTGAAATAGTGTGGGCCGACCTGCTGCGGGTCGTCATCACGGCTCATGCTGCCCAGTAGTCGCCCCAAGGTGCGGTAGGCATGGGGGTTGTTGGCCATCAGCAGGTACTTGTAGCGCGAGTGAAACCGCACCAGGGCACCGCGGCTCAAGCCTTCGGCCAGCAGGCGCTGCCAATCGGCATAGGCGTATACGCGGCTGATGAAGTTTTCGCGTAGCACTGCGTCATGCAGGCGGCCTTCCTCCTCCACCGGCAGATCCGGGCGAAGGTTGCAGAAGGCCTGGGCATACACACCACGTCCGCTATGCAACGCAGGGTGGCCGTTATCCTGGTAGACCTTGACCCGCTCCAATCCGCACGAAGGCGACTTCTGCATGAAGATATAGCCGCAGATATCGTCGAGCTCGCCGGCCATCTGTTCGCCATAGGTGCGCAGCGGGCCGGTGAGGTCCATGCCGGGGTTGCGGGTACCGACCACTTCCGGCTGCTCCGGGTCGCCTACCAGGCGAATAGGGTCGCGCGGTACACCGAGGCCGATAGCGACCTCGGGGCAAACCGGCAGCCATTCGAAGTGCGCTTCAAGTTGCGCGCGGCACAGGTCGGATGCCTTGTGCCCACCGTTGTAGCGCACACTGTGCCCGGTCAGGCAGGCGCTGATGGCGATGCGAGGCTTGCAGTGAGCGGAAGGGGATTGCATGGCTGTCTCCGGTAAACTTGTACGCGATATCTATTTTGTACAAGTTTATTCCAGCACAGCCTTGGCGTTATGCAAACTGATTTTTTTGTACAGGCTCAGCGCCCGTTCAGTCGAGATGCTCCAGCAGCCGGCGAGCGGCTTCCTGGCCACTCAGCCAAGCCCCCTCGACGCGGCCGGACAAACACCAGTCGCCGCAGGCGTACAGGCCTTGATCGGCATCGGCCAACGCGCCCCACTCATGGTGGCTGGTGGGGCGTGCATACAGCCAGCGGTGGGCGAGGGCGAAGGTGGGTGCCGGCACCACACAGCCGACCAGTTCGGCGAATTCGCCCCATAACTGCTCGATCACCTCTTCCTTGGGCAGGTCGATATGCTGCCGGCTCCAGCTCGACGTGGCATGCAGCACCCAGGTGTCGAGATGCTCGTCACGCCCGGGCTTGCTGCGGTTGCGGGCCAGCCAGTCGAGCGGGTTGTCCTGCACGAAGCAACCTTGCATGGGGGTGTCCAGTGGCGTCTGGAAGCCCAGGGCGACGGCCCAGGTAGGCTCCATCTGCACGCCGGCCGCCACGGCAGCCAGTTTGGGCGTCGAGGCCAGTAACGGCGTTGCCTGCGGCGCAGGCACCGCGATCACCACGCGGCTGAATGGGCCGTGGCTGCAGCCTTCGGTGTCTTGCAGGTGCCAGTACTGCTTGCCGCGGAATACTTCAGCGATGCGGCAGCCAAAGTTGACCGTCACATCCTTGAGCATGCCGCGGGTGATGGCACTCATGCGCGGCACGCCTACCCAGCGAGTCTGCTCATCCGGGGAGGGTGTGAGTTCGCCGTCGCGGTAGTTGTACAGTTGCGGCTTCCATTGCTCGGCCCAACCCGCAGCCACCCATTGCTGGACCTGATCGACGAAACGCCGGTCACGGGCAGTGAAATACTGGGCGCCGAGGTCCAGCGCGCCAGCGTCACTGCGCTTGCTGGCCATGCGCCCGCCACTGCCGTGGCCTTTGTCGAACAAATGCACGGATTGCCCGGCCTTTTGCAGCGCCTGGGCGGCGGACAGACCGGCGATACCGGCACCGATGATGGCAATAGGTACTGTCATGATGGCCTCTTCAAACCTTGCTGTGAGCAGACTACGCTGTCAGGCAAACCTGTACAATGCACAAATTTTGTATAAGGTTATTCCGCTTTATAGAGCAGGTTGGCCTATGTTTATCCGAGAGCGTCGGGTCAAAAAAGTGCCTTGTTCTAAAAATAGACCACTGCCGCATTCTGCGAGGACACAGCCATGCATATATTGCTGACAGGCGGCACCGGTTTGATAGGCCGGCACCTGTGCCAGCTCTGGCTCGGCCAGGGCCATCGCCTTACGGTTTGGAGCCGCCGGCCTGATCAGGTACCCAAACTGTGCGGTAGCCAGGTGCGCGGCATCGCCCGGCTTGAAGAACTGCAGGCGGATGATCAGTTGGATGCGGTCATCAACTTGGCCGGCGCGCCGATTGCCGATCGGCCTTGGACCGGCGCCCGGCGTAACCTGCTGTGGGCCAGCCGGGTCACCCTGACCGAGCAGTTGCTGGCTTGGCTGGGCAGCCGTGAGCAGCGCCCGGAGGTGCTGATCTCCGGGTCTGCGGTGGGCTGGTACGGGGATGGCGGTGAGCGCGAACTGACCGAAGTATCGCAGCCGGTACGCGAAGATTTTGCCAGCCAGTTGTGCATCGCCTGGGAAGAAACCGCCCAGCGTTCGCAGGCACAAGGCATCCGGGTGGTGCTGGTGCGAACGGGGCTGGTGCTGGCCAGCGATGGCGGCTTTTTGTCGCGCCTGCGCCTGCCCTTCAAACTGGGGCTGGGCGGGCCGTTGGGCGATGGCCGGCAGTGGATGCCGTGGGTCCATATAGACGACCAGGTCGCCCTGATTGATTTTCTCTTGCAGCACAAGGACGCCAGCGGTCCTTATAATGCCTGCGCCCCAGAGCCTGTGCGCAACCGCGAGTTCGCCAAGCGCCTGGGCCGGGCCATGCACCGGCCGGCCGTGCTGCCCGTGCCTGCGCTGTTGCTCAAGGCCGGCCTTGGCGAGCTGTCGACGCTGTTGCTCGGTGGCCAGCGGGCGCGCCCGGTGCGCTTGCTGGCGGCAGGGTTCACCTTCCGTTTCAATGATCTGCAATCGGCCCTGGACGACTTGTCCAGCCGCCTCTGACATAGGACGCTGCATGACTGATCACGCCCTGCTGCTGGTCAACCTGGGTTCCCCGGCCTCCACTTCGGTGGCCGATGTGCGCCGTTACCTCAACCAGTTCCTGATGGACCCGTACGTGATCGACCTGCCCTGGCCGGTGCGGCGCTTACTGGTGTCACTGATATTGATCAAGCGCCCGGAACAGTCGGCGCACGCCTACGCCTCCATTTGGTGGGAGGATGGTTCGCCACTGGTGGTGCTGACCCGCCGTCTGCAAGCCGCGATGGTCGAGCACTGGCCCCATGGCCCGGTGGAGATGGCCATGCGCTATGGCCAGCCGGCATTGCCCGAGGTGCTCGAGCGCCTGGTCGCCCAAGGCGTGCGCACGGTCACCCTGGCACCGCTTTATCCACAGTTTGCCGACAGTACGGTTACCACGGTGGTCGAGCAGGCGAAGCAGACCATCAGCGAACGCCAGCTGCCGCTGCAGATGCGTGTGCTGCAGCCGTTCTACGATCATCCCGACTACATCGACGCGCTGGTGGCCAGTGCCAGGCCCTATCTGGAGCAGGATTACGATCACCTTCTGCTGAGTTTCCATGGGCTGCCGGAACGGCACCTGAAGAAGCTGGACCCCACCGGCAAGCATGATTTCCGAGCGGCCGATTGTTGCAAGGACGCCAGTGCCGAGGAGCGCGCAGTGTGCTATCGAGGGCAATGTCAGGCCACGGCCAAGGCGTTTGCGCAGAAAATGGGTATCCCGCACGGCAAGTGGTCGGTGTCGTTCCAGTCGCGGCTGGGGCGGGACAAGTGGATCGAACCCTACACCGAGAATCGCTTGGATGAGCTGGCTGCTGCGGGGGTGAAGAAGCTGCTGGTGATGTGCCCCGCGTTCGTTGCCGATTGCATCGAGACGCTGGAAGAGATTGGCGACCGCGGCAAGGAGCAGTTCATCGAGGCGGGGGGCGAGGAGTTGGTGCTGGTGCCGTGCCTGAATGATCACCCGGAGTGGGTGCGGGTGTTGGCGGGGATGTGCGAAAAGGCTTGAATGCAAAGGGCCGCATTGCGGCCCTTTGCGAGCGGTCTGGCAAGGCCGCTCTTACACATCCAGCTTCTTGTTCTTCCAGCCGTCATTGCCCGGCAGAATGAGGTTCAGGGCAATGGCCACTACGGCGCACAGGGAAATACCCTTGAGGCCCCAGTCGTCCGGGCCGTCACCGCTGCCGATCAAGACCCCGCCAATGCCGAACACCAGGGTCACCGAAACGATCACCAGGTTGCGCGCTTCGGCCAGGTCGATCTTGTGGCGAATCATGGTGTTCATGCCCACCGCCGCGATCGAACCGAACAGCAGGCACAGAATGCCGCCCATGACCGGTACCGGAATGCTCTGCAGCAGCGCGCCGAACTTGCCGATGAAGGCCAGGGTGATGGCAAAAATCGCCGCCCAGGTCATGATCTTCGGGTTGTAGTTCTTGGTCAGCATCACCGCGCCGGTCACTTCGGCGTAGGTGGTGTTGGGCGGGCCACCGAACAGGCCGGCAGCCGTGGTCGCCAGGCCATCACCCAGCAAGGTGCGATGCAGGCCGGGCTTTTTCAGGTAGTCGCGGCCGGTCACGCTGCCCACAGCGATCACCCCGCCGATGTGTTCGATCGCCGGCGCCAACGCCACCGGCACGATGAACAGGATGGCCTGCCAGTTGAACGCCGGCGCGGTGAAGTTGGGGATCTCCAGCCAAGGCGCGGCGGCAATCTTGGCGGTGTCGACCACACCGAAGGCGAACGCCAGGGCAAAGCCCACCAGCACGCCGGAGATGATCGGTACCAGGCGGAAGATGCCCTTGCCGAACACCGCGACGATCAAGGTGGTCAGCAGCGCCGGCATCGAGATCAGCATGGCGGTCTGGTAAGGCATCAGCGCAGCACCATCACCGCCCTTGCCCATGGCCATGTTGGCGGCGATCGGCGCCATGGCCAGGCCGATCGAGATGATCACCGGGCCAATTACCACGGGCGGCAGCATGCGGTCGATGAAACCGGTGCCTTTGATTTTGACCATCAGCCCCATGAAGGTGTAGACGAAGCCTGCGGCCATCACGCCGCCCATGGTCTCGGCCAGGCCGAACTGGCCCTTGGCAAGGATGATGGGGGTGATGAAGGCAAAGCTCGACGCCAGGAACACCGGTACCTGACGGCCGGTGACCAGTTGGAACAGCAGCGTGCCGATGCCAGCAGTGAACAGCGCGACGTTCGGGTCGAGGCCGGTGATCAGTGGCATCAGCACCAGCGCGCCAAATGCCACGAAGAGCATCTGCGCGCCCGAAACGACCTGGCGCCAGAGCGGGTCGTTGAAGCCGTCCTGCATGGTCAGGCGTCCTTTTGCTTGGTGCCGAAGATCTTGTCGCCGGCATCACCCAGGCCCGGCACGATGTAGCCGTGCTCGTTGAGGCGCTGGTCGATCGAGGCGGTGTAGATCTGTACGTCGGGGTGGGCTTTTTCCACCACGTCGATACCTTCCGGTGCTGCAACCAGGACCATGGCGCGGATTTCCTTGCAGCCAGCCTTTTTCAGCAGGTCGATGGTGGCGACCATCGAGGCGCCGGTGGCCAGCATCGGGTCGATGATCAAGGCCAGGCGCTGGTTGATATCCGGTGCGAGCTTTTCCAGGTAGGTGTGGGCTTCGAGGGTTTCCTCGTTGCGCGCGACGCCAACGGCACTGACCTTGGCACCCGGAATCAGGCTGAGCACGCCGTCGAGCATGCCGATACCGGCGCGCAGGATCGGCACCACGGTAATCTTCTTGCCGGCGATTTTTTCGACCTGCACCTTGCCGCACCAGCCGTCGATCTCGTAGGTTTCCAACGGCAGGTCTTGAGTGGCTTCATAGGTCAGGAGCGCGCCGACTTCCTGGGCGAGTTCGCGAAAATTCTTGGTGCTGATGTCGGCACGGCGCATGAGGCCGAGCTTGTGGCGGATCAGCGGATGGCGGATCTCACGAGTGGGCATAGGGGGGCTCCGAAAGGCGGGCAAAAAAACCGCGCTAGATTAATCTATTCAACCTGTGCTGTCGTGTAGTCCTTTTGGACGTTAGTCCATAAATGCTTGATCTGTGACGAGCGGATGCGTACCTTTGCCCGCTTTTCCAAAATACCCCCGGAGAGCGCAATGTCCGCCGATCTCGAGCACATCCGTCAAGTCATGCGCGAAGCTGACTGTCTGTACAACGAAGCCGAAGTCGAAGCGGCCATCGCCAAGGTCGGCGAGCAGATCTGCAAAGACCTGCACGACAAGAACCCGGTGGTCTTCTGCGTGATGAATGGCGGCCTGATTTTCACCGGCAAGCTGCTGACTCACCTGCAGTTCCCGCTGGAAGCGTCGTACCTGCACGCCACCCGCTACCGCAACCAGACCAGCGGCGGTGAGCTGTTCTGGAAGGCCAAGCCTGAAGTCTCGTTCATCGACCGTGACGTGCTGATCGTCGACGACATCCTCGACGAAGGCCACACCCTCAGCGCCATCATCGAGTTCTGCAAGCATGCCGGCGCTCGCTCGGTGCACACCGCGGTGCTGATCGACAAGGACCATGACCGCAAGGCCAGCCCGGACCTCAAGGCCAACTACGTCGGCCTGCCGTGCGTCGATCGCTACATCTTCGGCTATGGCATGGATTACAAAGGCTACTGGCGCAACGCCAACGGCATCTTCGCCGTCAAGGGGCTGTGACCATGCGCCAGCCCGCGTTCATCGACCAATCGCTGTTCGCTGGGCTGGCGCAAAAGGCTGCCGCCAACCCTCGCGGGCGGCAGCACCACAATTTCCACGAGATGGAAGAGCCCTGCCACCGCATGGCGGTCGGGTTGCAGCCGAGCACGTACATCCCGCCGCATCGGCATCTGAATGACGACAAGGCCGAAGCACTGATCGTGCTCAAGGGGCGCCTGGGCCTGCTGATTTTCGATGAGCAGGGCGCGCTCATCGACAAGCGTGTGCTGCAGGCTGGCGGTGACTGCCTGGGCGTGGACCTGGCACCGGGTACCTACCATGGGTTGGTGGTGCTGGAGCCAGACAGCATCTTGTTCGAGTGCAAGGCCGGGCCGTACCGGCCGGTGGGCGAGGGCGAGCATGCGCACTGGGCGCCACGCGAAGGCCAAGCGGGCGTGGCCGAGTACCAGGCCTGGATGCGCGCGCAGTTCGATTGAGCGGCGGCTCCGGTACAGGCTGAACACAGCATGCTAGAGTGCCTGTTCATGCCAAGGAGCCTCACATGCGTGCGATTGTTCCCCTCCTGTTGGCGGTCAGCCTGCCGATCGGTGCAGCACCGCTGCACAGCCAGTTTCTGCCGCCCGATGACCTGTCGTTGCGCCAGGAAGCGCCGACTGGACAGCAACTGCTGCAGGTGACCGATTATTCGGTCGTAGTAGGTGCCCAGCGCCAGTCCGACCAGCAGCCGATCCCGATCACCGCCTCGTTGCAGATGCGCCTCAAGGGCAAGCCGCTGAGCAAGGGCGCCACCCTTGCCCAGGTGCTGCTGACCTTCGATGGCGAGCCCGGCAAAAGCTTGAAAAAACCGGTCTATGACGAAAAAACCCGCACCTTGAGCCTCAATTACCCGGTCAGCGATTACCGCGTGATCATGGACCTTTTGCGCAACGAGACGCTCTACGTGCAGTTTCTGACCTATGGCAACGGCCATATCTGGGCCGACCTGCACACCGGGACCGTACGTACGCGTTGAGGCGCGCGCCCTGCGGGGGGTAAACTGCCGGCCTTCGAAATTCCGTGATGGTCCAGTTGGAGTCGGCAATGCGTAAAGACAAGAAACAGGTAATCGGTGACGAAATCAGCGACGACTACATCAAGTCGTACCTTCAGTTCGAGCCGGCCGATGGCGTGACTTCGCCTTCTCAGCACAAGCTGATCAAGGCCTACCGCGGTCTGCGTATTGACGACTTCGAGCGTTTCGTCCGCTTCTTCGTCGAAGCTGGCCTGGACCTGGATGGCAAGGACGAGCACGGCAAGACCTTTGTCGAGGTAATCGCCGACCAGCGCGGTGCGCCGGAGTACATCGAGGTCATCGAGAAAGCTCGGGGCTGATGTGTAGCCTGTATCGCAGCCACAAAAAAACGCCCCGAGGGGCGTTTTTTCGTTTCAGCCAGCTCAGGCGTAATGCTGGGCCGGGCTGTCTTCTACCAGTTCCAGCGCCGCATCGTTGTCGGCACTGATCTTGCGGTACAGCGCAGCATCGGTTGCCAAGGTCTTCTCGCGAGCCGGGAAGATCTCCTTGAGCTTGGCAGCCCAGGCACCTTTGGCCTGCTCGGGGAAGCAGCGCTCGATCAGTTCGAGCATGATCGAAACGGTGACCGAAGCGCCCGGCGATGCGCCGAGCAGCGCCGCCAGGCTGCCGTCCTGAGCTGAGACCAGCTCGGTACCGAACTGCAGAATGCCGCCTTTTTTCGGGTCTTTCTTGATGATCTGCACGCGTTGGCCGGCCACTTCCAGGCGCCAGTCTTCGGCTTTAGCCTGCGGATAGAAGCGACGCAGGGATTCCAGGCGTTGCTCCATCGACTGCATCACTTCACTGACCAGGTACTTGGTCAGGTCCATGTTGTCGCGGGCTACGGCCAGCATTGGGCCGATGTTGCCCATGCGTACCGACAGCGGCAGGTCCATCAACGAGCCATGCTTGAGGAACTTGGTGGTAAAGCCGGCGTAAGGGCCGAACAGCAACGAGGTCTTGCCGTCCACCACGCGGGTATCCAGGTGCGGCACCGACATCGGTGGCGCGCCGACTGCGGCCTGGCTGTAGACCTTGGCCTGGTGCAGTTTGACGATTTCCGGGTTGTCGCACCGCAACCACTGGCCGCTGACCGGGAAGCCGCCGAAGCCTTTGCTCTCGGGGATGCCGGAAAGCTGCAGCAGCGGCAGGGCCGCGCCGCCGGCGCCGAGGAACACGAAGCGGGCATCGACTTCACGGCTGCCGCCGCTGTTGACGTCCTTGATGCTCACGGTCCAGCCGCTGCCGTTACGGCGCAGGCCGACGACTTTCTTGCTGTACTTGACCTGCGTGTCCGGGGTGTCGGCCAGCAGCTTGAGCATTTTGTTGGTCAGCGCGCCGAAGTTGACGTCGGTGCCTTTCGCCACGCGGGTGGCGGCGATGTGCTGGTCGGCCGGGCGGCCGGGCATCATCAGCGGCATCCAGTCCTTCATCACGGCCTTGTCTTCGGTGTATTCCATCTCGGTGAAGGCGTGATGCTGCTTGAGCAGCTCGAAGCGCTTCTTGAGGAAGGACACACCCTTTTCACCTTCGACGTAGCTCAGGTGCGGGACAGGGTTGATAAAAGCACGCGCCGAGCCGAAGTTGCTCTTCTTGCTCAGGTAGGCCCAGAACTGGCGCGAGACCTCGAACTGGGTGTTGATGTGCACGGCCTTCTTGATGTCGATGCTGCCATCGGCGGCCTGGGGCGTGTAGTTAAGCTCGCACAGGCCAGCGTGGCCGGTACCTGCGTTGTTCCAGGGGTTGGAGCTTTCCGCGGCCCCGGAGTCCATCGCCTCGACGACCTCAAGCTTCAGGGTCGGGTCGAGCTCCTTGAGCAGTACGGCCAGGGTGGCACTCATGATGCCCGCGCCTACCAGTACTACATCAACCGATTCGTTCTGCGCCATTTAACGCGTCTCCACAATCTACAGCTACCTAATTGACAGCATAGGACCCGGGTTTGCCAGGGTCGCCATGTCCGACTTTTCGCAGTTCTTGCAACTTCCGCGGACACCGCCAATCAGTCTTCGGGTTCAGGTATTGAACCCCGTTTGCCACAGGTGCGGCAATTCGACTTATGGTCAAGGTGTCGTGCGTGCGTTATGGAGCGGCCTCAGATACTCATCCGGGATGAGCGCAGTTGCCGCCTGTTCAGGGCTGTTCGGGACACATCTGCTGCTTTTGCACATGCCAGACTGTTCATTTGCTCGCCACACTCTCGTGAAGTTGTGAAAAACCGTTTTTTCACGCTCTTTTGGAGACGTGAACCTCAAAAGGGGACTGCGCGATGGCAACCCACAGGTTCATGCAGTGCGAAGGGCCGGAAAAGCAGGCACGACAGCCGATGCAAGACCTGAGTGGAAGGCTCTCTGTGGGCGAAGCGGTGAAGGTGCCGGGGTCAAGCGGCAAATGCGGGGCCCGATCAGGAGACGTCCTTATAATCGGGGGGAGATTATAGCGATGTCGCGGGCAGAAAGGTCGTTATTCGTGGTTTTTATTGCAGCGTTTGTCAGGCCGGCAGGCTGCGTTGATGCCAACGGTTGTTTGCGCGCGCGCAAACCCGAGCGCTGGCGGGCAATTGGCGGCCCAGCCAGGCGAGCTGCACTTCGCTGACCTGCACCCAGCCACTGCCACTTGGCGGCTGGCTACAGTGCTTGAACGCCAGGCATTTGCCGTCGGCGTCAAGGTGGGCATAGGGGCGGTGGCGCGGGCGTTGGAAGAGCAGGGTCCAGAGCGAGGCCATGGCGGTGAGTCCTTTGTGTTAGGGCTGGGCCAAGGATAACGGCAGGGGCATGAAACGATTGTGACAGCGCAGCCTTGGCGATGACTGGCCTGTGCGAGGCTGGGTATACTGTGCGCCTTAGCCGCATTTTCTGGAGAAACGCGCATGTTGCAACGTCTGTTGTTCGGTTTGATCGCCGTGGCCAGCCTCAGCCTGGTCGGATGTGCCCACAGCCCGCAACAACTCAGCCCGCAACCCAAGCTCACCGCCCAGCTCGCACCTGTCGGCCAGGGTCAGCCGGTGGTGGTCAAGGTGGTTGATGGTCGGGCTTCGCAGTCCCTGGGCACTCGCGGTGGCATGTACCCCGAGACCAGCACCATCAGCGTCAGTGGCAATGATGTGCTGCCCAAGCTGCAGGCCCAGGCCGAAGCCGCTGTACGCCTGCTCGGTTTCACCCCGACGCCGAACGCTAACAATGCGCCGCAACTGACCGTGACCCTGGCCGAGCTGAAATACCAGTCGCCCAAGGACAACCTGTACGTGACCGAGGCCACCATCGGCGCCACTTTCCGTGCCGACGTGGCCAACGCCAACCGCCGCTACAGCGGCCGTTACGGCGCTTCGCTGGATCAGCGCTTCGGCATGGCGCCGAACCAGGAAACCAACACCAAGCTGGTCAGTGATGTGCTGAGCGACGCCCTGACCCGCCTGTTCAAAGACCCGACCATCGGGCAGGTGCTGGCCGAGTAAGCGTTCAGTTGCCTTACAAAAAAACCGCTGCCTGGCAGCGGGTTTTTTGTGGGTGGCTGCGGGGGCTTCAGGCCGCCTGGATGTGGAAATCCAGCACGCTGAAACCGGTGGCAACATCCACCTCTGGCAAGTCTTCATGAGCATGCCCTCCCAATGCGCAATAGACCAGCCACTGCCGGTCTTGCACATTGATGGCGAAACCGTCGATCAACGCCTGTTGTTCGTCGCTCTGGGCAACGAGATAGAGGCGGTCCTGGTTTTCGGCGTGCAGCATGAACAAGCTCCGGATCGGGGAAAGGCCGACAGGGTGGCCTGTTCTGATGACGAGCATGTGACAGATGAAATTTAGTGACACTTTGTCGCCCAGGCCGGGCGCCTGGGGCGGACTTGGGTAGAATGCCGGCCTTCGTTGTCGTTCAAACCGAGGATGCGTGATGTCGTTGCAAGTGCTCTGGGGGTTTCTGGCCGCCCATCCCACCAAGCTGATCAACCTGCTGGCATTGCTGATGACCTGCCCAGGCGGCCTGCTGCTGCACAGCGCACGGCGCCGCGAGGCGGTCACGCGTGAAAGCCTGGCAATGGATGAAGGGGTGATGGATGCGTTTGACCTGAGGGTGCCGCGTTACTTCTATATTCTCGGTTTTTCGTGCCTGGCCCTGGCGCTGTTGTTGTCCTGGTTCAGTACCTGGGTCTGAAAACCTGGGGCCGCAGAGCAGCCCCAGAGTTGATCAGGCGACCGGTGCCTGCTGCCTGACCTGATACTGGTTGCGCACCGGCGTCGCATACTGCAACACCAGGTACGGCCGCTGCTCCTCGGGGCATGCCTCCAGGCGCCGCTGCCATTCTTCCTTGGCCCGCGCCAACTCTTCGGCCGGGAACACCTTCTCGGCACTCGGCACCTGCAGTGCCTCATCCTTTTCGTCCCACATTGCGTAGGCCAGGTAGTGCACCGGGAACAGCCGGTAGCCGCCGAGGATCTGCCGGTCGATTTCGGCTGCCAACTGCTTGGTGTCTTCGAAGTATTCGGTCACCGGCGCTGCAAAGTTGATGTGCACACGACCTTTGTAGCCAGTGATGCCTTTGGCGATGCTGTTGTCGTCTTCGCCCGGCGCCTTCTTGTAGGTGCCAGTGGTGGCGCGGATGTACAGCTCACGGGCTTTGGCCTGGTCGCAGGGGTCGTACTCGTAGCTGATCGACACCGGCGTCAGGTTAAGGCTCTGGATGACCGCGCCGAACGGTTCGTCCTTGCGGCTCATGTGGAACATCTTGAGGATCGCCGAGTCGGTGCGGTCGTCACCATCCTTGGCACGGCCTTCGGCCTGGGCGATCCAGATCGACGCAGTATCGTTGCGGATCGAGTGGTTGATGTAGGCCGAAAGCAGTTGGTAAGCCGCCAGCTTTTCGCGACGACCGCTGAGCGAGCGGTGCACGATGAAGCTCTTGTTCAGGCGCATCATGTCGCTGACGAAGGGCTTTTGCAGCAGGTTGTCACCGATGGCGATGCGTGGGGTCGGCAGGCCGGCGTGGTACACGGCGTAGTTGACGAAGGCCGGGTCCATGACGATGTCGCGGTGGTTGGCCAGGAACAGGTACGCGGTGCCGGCCTTGAGCTGCTCGACGCCCGAGTAGGTGACGCCATCGGTGGCGCGTTCGATGGTTTGATCGACGTAGTACTCGACTTTGTCCTGCAAGGTCGAGACGCAGGTGACGCCGGCGAACTCCTTGCGCAGGCGACGGGCGATTAGCGGCTTGAGCAGCCATCCGAGGGGGCCAGCCGCACGCGGGAAGCGGAAGTGGGTGAGGATATCGAGGAATGCCGGGTCGCTGAGCAGGCGTGCCAGCACGGCAGGGACCTCAGCGTCGTCGTACGGTCGGATGGCATCGAATTCGCCCATCATGCTCTCTTGTTGGAAACGGCTAGGGTAATAAGGTAGGGACGGGGTCCGAAAAACGGCTCGAACACACGCAGGCCCTGTAATCAGACCGGCAATTATACGCATAAGTCACCGCGGAGGCCGCGATGCTGGAAACCGACTTCTATGATTGCCCTTATTGTGGCGAACGTGTGGAAACCACTGTCGATATTTCCGGTGGCGACCAGCGCTACACCGAGGATTGCCAAGTGTGTTGCCAGCCTGTGGTGTTCATTTTGCAGGTGCACGGTGACGAATGGATGCTTGAGGTCAGACGCGAGGACGATGCCTGATGCAGCGAATCTACGAGCCGGAGAGTTTGCTGGAGGCCGAAATGCTGATGGGCATGCTGGCCAGTGAAGGTGTCTCGGTACATTTGATTGGGCGCGACCTGGTCGGTGCTGCCGGTGAGCTACCGATGCAGGGCTTGCTGGCGCTGGCGGTGCCCGACGAGCAGGCCGAATACGCACGGCAGCTGATCGATGCGTACAATGCTGCCCAGCCACTGGTTGGCGACGAACCGGAGAGCTATCCCGGTACCTTGATCTGCTAGGTTCAGAATTCGCTCATGTGTGGACGTTACGCCCTGTTTCGCTGGCCCCAGGCCCTTGCCAGTCTGCCGGGCTTTCCGGCCGGCCAGCCGGCCCAATGGAATATCTCGCCGGGGGCTTCGGTGCTGATTCAGCGCCAGCTCGACGGCCAGCAGCAACTGGCCAAGGCGCGCTGGGGGCTGACCCCGGCCTGGCTCACCGACCTTTCCCGTACGCCTGCCCATGCCCGCGCCGAAACCCTTGCCGAGCAACCGATGTTCCGCGAGGCGTTTCGCCAGCGCCGTTGCCTGATGCCGGCCAATGGCTTCTATGAGTGGCGCGGTAATGTGCGCAAACGCCCGTACTGGCTGACGCCAGGGGAGGGGGCTTCGCTGTATTTCGCAGCGGTGTGGGAGGCGTATCCGGTACAGGACCAAGTCTGGTTGAGTTGCGCGGTGGTGACCCAGGCGGCCATGAACCAGCGCCGGCCTTTGATTCTGGATGAGGCGGGGCGAGCGGCCTGGCTGGACCCTGATACGCCGATGGCGCGGTTGCATGAATTGCTGGCCAGCCCGCCGGCCACGTTGCGTGAGCGGGCGTTGGCACACTTCGTCAATGACCCGAAGCTCGATGCGCCAGAGTGCCTGACCCCGGCCTGATGCGCTGGCTGCAGTGCCGGTAAAATTCTTCCCTGCGGCTATGGCGGGCCTGGGCGACTAGGCCTAGGATACGCCGCATGTAAAAGGGAGTGTTTTCATGCGTAAGTCATTTGTTGTCAGTCTGTTGAGCGCCGGTATCCTGCTGGCAGGCTGCCAGTCGGTAAATACGACCAGCGGCGGGGCCGTCGGTGTCGAGCGCAAGCAATACATGTTCAGCATGCTCTCGACCGATGAGGTCAACCAGATGTACGCCCAGTCCTACCAGCAGACCCTCGGTGAGGCGTCGAACAAAGGCGTGCTGGACAAGTCCAGCGCCGACGCCAAGCGCGTGCAGGTCATCGCTGACCGGCTGATCGCCCAGGCGCCGATCTTTCGTCCGGATGCTGCCCAGTGGAAGTGGGAAGTCAACGTGATCAAGAGCGATGAGCTCAATGCCAACTGCGGGCCTGGCGGCAAGATCATCGTTTACACCGGCCTGATCGACCAGCTCAAGCTGACCGATGCCGAGATTGCAGCGGTGGTCGGCCACGAGATCGCCCACGCCTTGCGTGAGCACAGCCGCGAAGCGATGTCCAAGGCCTATGGTGTGGAAATGGCCCGCCAAGGCGCGGGCGCCCTCTTCGGACTGGGCCAGAGCAGCATGGCCTTGGCCGATACCGTGGTGAACTACGCCATGACCCTGCCCAACAGCCGTTCCAACGAGAACGAAGCGGACCTGATCGGCCTGGAGCTGTCGGCGCGTGCCGGTTACGACCCGAATGCCGCGATCACCTTGTGGAACAAGATGAGCAAGGCTTCCGAAGGCGCGCCGCCTGAGTTCATGAGCACTCACCCGGCGTCCGAGAGCCGTATCGCCTCGTTGCAGGCAGCCATTCCGAAGGTGATGCCGTTGTATCAGGCGGCCAAGAAGTAAGCATTGCCATGGGGGCCGCTTTGCGGCCCTTTTGCAACGCAAAGCGCCCCCAGCTTTGTGTTACCCCACCCAGCCACTGGCTTTCATCGCCGAATAAACGGCCACGACCGCCAGCACGATGAACGCGGTAGCCGCCAGGCGACGAATCAGCGTCAACGGCAGTTTATCCGCCGCAAAGTTACCCGCCAGTACCACCGGCACGTTGGCAATCAGCATGCCCAGGGTGGTGCCGATGATGACCATGATCAGGTGTGGGTACTGTGCTGCAAGCATCACCGTGGCCACTTGGGTCTTGTCGCCGATCTCGGCCAGGAAGAACGCAATCAGTGTGGTCAGGAAAGGGCCGAAGCGGCGCGCGGGGTTTTCATCGTCATCCATCTTGTCCGGCACCAGCGTCCACAGTGCAGTGGCGGTGAAGCTGGCGGCCAGGATCCAGTGCAGCGCCGAGTCGCTGAAGAACCCGCCGACCCACGCACCCACGGCGCCTGCGGCGGCATGGTTGGCCAGGGTGGCGGCGATTATACCGGCGATGATCGGCCAAGGCTTGCGAAAGCGGGCAGCGAGGATGAGCGCGAGCAGTTGCGTCTTGTCGCCGATTTCGGCGAGGGCAACGATGGCGGTGGGGACCAGCAGGGATTCCAGCATCAGGTTTCCTACGGGGGCGGGTCGACACGGCTATGACACGTACAGCCTTCCCGCCCCGGGTAAGGTGTGCGTGTCATAGGTCTTGTCAAACCGCGGATCCGTCTGTGCGGATCTCTCTATGCAGGCGCTGCATAGCGGGTCGCACGCGCCATGGCCTGTGGGCCAAGTATGTTGACGCGTGCCGGGCGAGCTGGGTGCTCGCGGGAGACTACTCCCCTAGGACGGTGCGGATTCTGCCTAGCCGAATCGGTTTCGGCAAGCGCTGTTTTTAACCGCGTGTTGCCTGGTAGATACGAAAACCGTCGGCCTCGGCGCGTACCTGGCAGTTGCCCAGTGCCCCTTCGATCAGCGGCTGGTAGCGCAGGAAGCTGTTCGCCACCAGGCGCATTTCGCCACCTTTTCGCAGATGAACGCTGGATTTTTTCAGCAAGTTCTCCGACGCCTGGTAGTTGGTGTGGACCCCGGTATGAAACGGCGGGTTGCTCAGGATCAGGCTCAAGTCGGTGGGGGCCGCGTCGATGCCATCGCCGCTGATCACTTCACCTTCCAGGCCGTTGGCGGCCAACGTCAGGCGACTGGCAGCCACGGCGAAGGCGTCGACGTCCAGCAAGGTCAGCCGGCTTTGCGGATAGCGGCGTTTCACCGTGGCACCCAGCACGCCGGCACCGCAACCGAAGTCCAGTACATGCCCGCACGGTAGGCCATCGAGGTGCTTGAGCAACAGTGCGGTACCGCGATCGAGGCGGCCATGGCTGAACACGCCCGGCAGGCTGACCACCTGCAGTGGGCCGTCTTCGAGGTCGAGCTCGAAGCGCTCGGCCAGGCTTTGCAGCGGCGTGGCCGCTGGCGCCTGGTTGACGGTCACTTGCCACAACTGGCAATGCCGGGCGCTGTCGAGCTTGCGCGGTTTGCCAAAGGCCTGCAGTTGCTTCGCCGCGCCTTCGATACCCCCGCGTTTCTCCCCGACCAGGTACAAATCGCGCCCGGCCAGGCGCGACGCCAGGGCGTTGAGCAGGTAGGCGGCCAGCTCACGGGACTTGGGCAGAAACAGCACGGCGCTGTCGAAGGCCACCGGGGGCGGTTCGACACCGTAGTGGCTGCGGCCGGCAAAGCGCCCTTCGAGCATGGCCTGGTCGCCGGCATGCCAGGTCCAGCCATGGGCCATGGGCAGGTGGCCGAGCAGATCGTCGGCGGGCGCACCGGCGATCAGCAGCGGGCCCTGGAACAGGTCCGCCTGGCGGAGCAACACTTCACTGCGCGGGTCCATGGACGACGCCTCCTGGAAAAAAGTCGCGCAGTGTAGCAGAGGCTAACGCTGCGCTCAGCTGACCACGCGGCGTGGCTGACCGGCGAAGTAGGCCTGGGCATTCTCGCTGAGCTGGCCGACGATGCGCTGGCGCGACTCCACTGCACCCCAGGCACTGTGCGGGGTGATGATCAGCCGGGGGATATCGCCTGCCAGCAGCGGGTTGCCATTGACCGGCGGCTCGACGCTGAGCACGTCGGTGGCGGCGCCACCGAGGTGGCCCTGGCGCAGGGCGTCGGCCAGTGCCTGCTCGTCGATCAGTCCGCCCCGGGCGGTGTTGACCACCAGGGCACCGGGCTTGAGCAGGGCCAGCTCGTCGGCCCCGATCATGTGCCGGGTATGCTCGTTCAGTGGGCAGTGCAGGGTCAGCGCGTCGACTTGCGGCAGCAGGTCTTGCAGCGGCATGCGGTCGGCGCGCTCCGGGCGGCCGGGGATCTGCCCGCTCAACACGCGCATGCCAAAGGCTTCCGCCAGGCGTGCCACCGCGCCGCCCAGCTCGCCATGGCCGAGCAGGCCAAGGGTCTTGCCCTCCAGCTCGACGATGGGGAAGTCCAGCAGGCAGAACTGGCTGGCCTTGGCCCATTGGCCGTCAGCCACCGCCTGGTTGTAGTCGCACAGGCGCGTGGCCAGGGCCAGCAGCAGGGCGAGGGTGTGCTGGGCCACCGACGGCGTGCCATAACCCTGGCAGTTGCACACCGTGATGCCTTGGGCGCGGGCCGCTGCCAGGTCGACATTGTTGGTGCCGGTGGCGGCCACCAGGATCAGCTTGAGCTGCGGGTTGGCCGCTAGGGCTGCGGCATCGAGCATGACCTTGTTGCTGATCACCGCGACGGCGCCCTGCAGGCGTTCGGCGACCTGCTCCGGGCGGGTGGCGGCAAACAGCTCGAACGCCTCGAACTGCGATTGCAAGGGCGACAGGTCGAGGTCACCCAGGTCCAGGGACTGGTGATCGAGGAACACGGCGCGACGCGGGCTGGGCATGGGGTTCTCCGGTGGCGGGGCGGGAAATGGGGCATGGGTTTCGGTGCAAAGCCCGAAGGGGTTAGCCGCAGTGTCTAGCCCGCGGTTACCGCGCGTCAACGCCTGCCACTCATACCTCAACGGCCCAAATCATTCCTTCGGCTGATTTGACCGTCACATTGAGCTACTACAGTAGATCCAGACTTGTCCGGCCCGCTTTTCAGAAAAGGGATACCCATGTTGCAGACCCGCATCATCAAACCCGCCGAAGGCGCCTACGCCTACCCGCTGCTGATCAAACGCCTGCTGATGTCCGGCAGCCGTTACGAGAAAACCCGCGAGATCGTTTATCGCGATCAGTTGCGCCTGACTTATCCACAGCTCAACGAGCGTATCGCTCGCCTGGCCAATGTCCTGACCGAAGCCGGGGTCAAGGCCGGTGACACGGTGGCGGTGATGGACTGGGACAGCCATCGCTACCTGGAATGCATGTTCGCCATCCCAATGATCGGCGCGGTGGTGCACACCATCAACGTGCGCCTGTCACCGGAACAGATCCTCTACACCATGAACCACGCCGAAGACCGGGTGGTGCTGGTCAACAGTGACTTCGTCGGGCTCTACCAGGCCATCGCCGGTCAGTTGACGACGGTCGACAAGACCGTGCTGCTGACCGATGGCCCGGACAAGACCGCCGAGCTGCCCAACCTGGTCGGCGAGTACGAACAGTTGCTCGCCGCCGCCAGCCCACGCTACGACTTCCCGGATTTCGACGAGAACTCGGTGGCCACCACCTTCTACACCACAGGTACCACCGGCAACCCCAAGGGGGTGTACTTCACCCATCGGCAACTGGTGCTGCACACCCTGGCCGAAGCCTCGGTGACCGGCAGCATCGACAGCGTGCGCCTGCTGGGCAGCAACGATGTGTACATGCCCATCACCCCGATGTTCCACGTGCATGCCTGGGGCATCCCTTACGCCGCCACCATGCTTGGCATGAAGCAGGTGTACCCGGGGCGCTACGAGCCGGACATGCTGGTCAAGCTGTGGCGTGAAGAGAAAGTCACCTTCTCCCATTGCGTGCCGACCATCCTGCAGATGCTGCTCAATTGCCCCAGCGCCCAGGGCGAGGACTTCGGTGGCTGGAAGATCATCATCGGCGGCAGTTCGCTTAACCGGTCGTTGTACCAGGCTGCACTGGCGCGCGGTATCCAGCTGACGGCGGCGTACGGCATGTCCGAGACCTGCCCGTTGATTTCTGCCGCGCACCTGAACGACGAACTGCAGGCCGGCAGCGAGGATGAGCGCATCACCTACCGGATCAAGGCCGGCGTGCCGGTGCCCCTGGTGGAAGCGGCGATCGTCGACGGCGAGGGCAATTTCCTCCCGGCCGATGGCGAGACCCAGGGCGAACTGGTGCTGCGAGCCCCGTGGCTGACCATGGGCTACTTCAAGGAGCCGGAAAAGAGCCAAGAGCTGTGGCAGGGCGGCTGGCTGCACACCGGTGACGTCGCGACCCTCGATGGCATGGGTTACATCGATATCCGCGATCGCATCAAGGATGTGATCAAGACCGGCGGCGAGTGGGTATCTTCGCTTGACCTCGAAGACCTGATCAGCCGTCACCCGGCGGTGCGCGAAGTGGCGGTGGTGGGTGTCGCCGACCCGCAGTGGGGCGAGCGACCCTTTGCCCTGCTGGTGGTGCGCGACGGGCAGGCCATTGACGCCAAGTCGCTCAAAGACCACCTCAAGCCTTTTGTCGAAGAGGGGCATATCAACAAGTGGGCAATTCCAAGCCAGATCGCCGTTGTTACTGAAATTCCCAAGACCAGTGTCGGCAAACTCGACAAGAAACGCATCCGCCAGGACATCGTCCAGTGGCAGGCCAGTAACAGCGCGTTCCTGTCGACTCTGTGAGCACCATGCGGGTCGTGTACGTCAGAACACGACCCGCATGCTAGAGAGCCCGGCGCCTTGCCAAACAGCCAAAATGCGCCATGCTTCAGCACTGCCAGCGCGTCACGAAGAAAAACGTCGGTGCGAGTTGGCGGCACGGAGCGCAAATCACACTTTAGAGGGATCAAGCGCCTGTGCCTTGCTGGCTATAGTCGAGGCCAGGGGATTTTCAGGAATGGGGGAGGGCGACACGCGCAAGCCGTGTTGCCGCAGGCGCAAGCCTGCATACCGGTCCCACGGGCCGTTTCTGAAAGGACTCACTGCCATAACAAAAAAGTACATGGAGTAGCGTCGATGAAATCTGCAAACCTGTTCTGGCGCCGGGCCAAGTTGCCCCTGGCCGTCAGCCTTGCTTCCACGCTCGCAAGTCCTGCTTTCGCTGTCAGTTTCAACATTGGTGAAATCGAAGGCCAGTTCGACTCGTCGCTCTCCATCGGCGCCAGTTGGTCGACGGCCAACCCCAACAAGAACCTGATCGGGGTGAACAACGGCGGCAAAGGCCTGTCGCAGACCTCCGACGATGGCCACCTGAACTTCAAGAAGGGCGAAACGTTCTCCAAGATCTTCAAGGGCATCCATGACCTCGAACTCAAGTATGGCGACACCGGCGTGTTCGTGCGCGGCAAGTACTGGTACGACTTCGAGCTGAAGGACGAAGGCCGCGAGTTCAAGGACATCAGCGACTCCAACCGCAAGGAAGGCGCCAAGTCTTCCGGTGCCGAACTGCTCGATGCGTTCGTCTATCACAACTATTCGATTGGCGACATGCCAGGCTCGGTGCGCCTGGGCAAGCAGGTTGTCAGCTGGGGTGAGAGTACCTTCATCGGCGGCGGCATCAACTCGATCAACCCGATCGACGTGTCCGCGTTCCGCCGCCCGGGAGCCGAGATCAAGGAAGGCCTGATCCCGGTCAACATGTTCTACATCTCCCAGAGCTTGACCGATAACCTGTCGGCCGAGGCCTTCTATCAGATCGAATGGGACCAGACCGTCGTCGACAACTGCGGCACGTTCTTCTCCCAGCCAGACATCATCGCCGACGGCTGTACCGACAACCTGCGCGTGCTCAACAGCAGCCGCACGGTGCCGGGCGCGGCCCAGCAGTTCCTCGCCACCCAGGGCGTGAACATCAACGAGGAAGGGGTGATGGTGCGCCGCGGCGCCGACCGTGATGCCCGTGACAGCGGCCAGTTCGGCGTGGCTCTGCGCTACATGTTCGACCCGCTGGACACCGAGTTCGGTGCCTACTTCATGAACTACCACAGCCGCGCGCCGATCTTCAGCGCCACTGGCGCCCCACCGTCGGTGTTCGCCGGCCTGAGCGCGCTGCCGGCACAGTTGCGGGCGCTGGCACCGCTGATCGTGGCCGGTAACTCCGAGTACTTCGTCGAGTACCCCGAGGACATCCGCCTGTACGGCCTGAGCTTCTCCACCACACTGCCCACAGGGACCGCCTGGAGTGGTGAAGTCAGCTACCGCCCCAACGCCCCGGTACAGCTGAACACCACCGACATCCTGTTCTCCGGTGTTCGCCCGATTGGTGGCGCCCTGAGCAACGCGTCGCTGCTCTCCGGTACCCCAGGGCAGGACCTGCACGGCTACCGTCGCAAGGAAATCACCCAGTTCCAGACCACCCTGACGCACTTCTTCGACCAGGTAATGGGCGCCAGCCGCATGACCGTGGTGGGCGAAGTGGGTGTCACCCATGTCGGCGGCCTGGAAAACGCACGCGAGACCCGCTACGGCCGCGACCCGGTATTCGGGCCTGGCCCGCTGCCTGCCACCGGCGGTGCGGACACCTGCCAGGCACTCAATGGCAGCACCATCGCTGGCGCGGGTGCTGGGGCATCCACCACCAACCTGAATCGCAAATGCGAGAACGACGGCTACACCACCAGCACCTCCTGGGGTTACCGCGCCCGGGTCATCTGGGACTACAACGACGTCTTCGCCGGGGTCAACCTCAAGCCCAGCGTGGCCTGGTCGCATGACGTTTCCGGCTACTCGCCTGGCCCGGGTGCCAACTTCGAGGAAGGCCGCAAGGCCGTCAGCCTGGGCCTGGACGCCGAGTACCAGAACACCTATACGGCGAGCCTGTCGTACACCAACTTCTTCGATGGCAAGTACAGCACCGTGGATGACCGCGACTTCGTCGCCCTCAGCTTCGGCGTGAACTTCTAAGAATACTGATTCAGGACGACACAACATGAACAAGACCAGAAGTCTGCTGCAAGCCGGTGTACTGGGCCTGTCCCTGCTGGCGACCAGCGTCATGGCTGCGGTATCCGCCGACGAGGCGGCCAAGTTGGGCAGTACCCTGACGCCGATGGGCGCCGAAAAGGCCGGCAACGCCGATGGCTCGATCGGCCCGTGGGAGCCGCTGTCGAAGACGGCGGGTAGCGTCGACGGCAAGGGCTTCCTGGCCGACCCGTATGGCAGTGACAAGCCGCTGTTCACCATCACTGCGCAGAACGCCGATCAGTACAAGGACAAGCTTTCGCCGGGCCAGCTGGCCATGTTCAAACGCTACCCGGACAGCTTCAGGATCCCGGTATTCAAGACCCATCGTGGCTCCACGGTACCTGCCGACGTGTTCGCCGCCATCAAGAAAAACGCTACCCAGACCACGCTGGTGGAAGGCGGCAACGGCTTGAACAACTTCGACACGGCGGTGCCGTTCCCGATCCCGAAAAGCGGCCTGGAAGTGATCTGGAACCACATTACCCGCTACCGGGGGGGCAGTGTCAGCCGCCTGGTAACCCAGGCAACGCCACAGCAGAACGGCTCTTTCAACCCGGTGTACTTCTCCGACCAGTTCGTCTTCCGCGACAAGATGAAGGATTACGACCCGAGCAACCCGGGCAATATCCTCTTCTACTTCAAGCAGGAAGTGACCGCGCCCGCTCGTCTGGCCGGGACGGTGCTGCTGGTGCACGAAACCCTCGACCAGGTGAAGGAGCCGCGCAAGGCGTGGATCTACAACGCCGGCCAGCGTCGCGTACGCCAGGCACCGCAAGTGTCGTACGACGGCCCGGGTACCGCTGCCGACGGCCTGCGTACCTCGGACAACCTGGATATGTTCAACGGGGCGCCAGACCGCTACGACTGGAAGCTGGAAGGCAAGAAGGAGCTGTACATCGCCTCCAACGCTTTCAAGCTGGATGACCCCAAGCTGAAGTACACCGACATCATCAAGGCCGGGCACATCAACCAGGACCTGTCCCGTTACGAGCTGCGCCGCGTCTGGCACGTGGTCGCAACCCTCAAACCGGGCCAGCGGCACATCTACGCCAAGCGTGACTTCTACATCGATGAAGACACCTGGCAGGCTGCAGTGATCGACCAGTACGACGGTCGTGGCCAGCTGTGGCGCGTTTCCGAAGCCCATTCCCAGCCGTATTACAACAAAGAGGTGCCTTGGTACACCCTGGAAACCATCTACGACCTGCAGTCGGGGCGTTACCTGGCGCTGGGCATGAAGAACGAAGAGAAGCGCGCTTACGACTTTGGCTTCAGTGCCAGCAAAGCCGACTTCCAGCCAGCGGCCCTGCGTCAGTCGGGTATTCGTTGAGCTGATAACCTGCAACTCCGTGTGATCCCCAGAACGCCCCGGCTTGCCGGGGCGTTTCTGTTCAGCCACTGCGCAATTCGCGGCCACCTGCAGGGCCGCGATAAGGCCGGTGAATATTCCGCCAAAGCCCCGGCCTAGTGCTCGTCCATCAGGGTTGTTGCTTTTTGTCGTAGTCTTTTACAGCGCAATTGCGCCCATCATCTTCAAATGCGCTGCGTTACCCGCTAGTCTCGCAAGCATCCGTATCGCCGTTGTCTTCCCATCAGAATGAGCCGGCCATGACAGATCTGTCCCGTACGCATGGATTCGCCAGCCAGGCCCTCGGCCTGCTGGGCGGGCGTTTCTTCCGGCCACCGCTGCCGGACGGCCATGTGCCGCGTGCACGTCTGTGCCAGCGCCTGCAAGCAGGCCTGAATGGGCGGTTGCTGCTGGTCAACGCGCCGGCGGGCTTTGGTAAAAGCTCGTTGGCCATCGAGTTCTGCGAAGCACTGCCCGAGCACTGGCGAAGCCTCTGGCTTGGCCTGAGCCAGCGCGATGCCGACCCCGGGCGTTTTCTCGAGCGGCTGCTCGAAGGCCTGCAGCAGTACTGCCCCGCCTTGGGTGGCCAGGCCATGGGCTTGCTGAAAATGCGCCAGCGTCACCAGCCATTCGCCTTCGAGGAGTGGATCGACGGCCTGCTCGACGAGCTGGCGCAGTACCTGCAGGCCGATACGCCCCTGCTGCTGGTGCTGGATGACTATCACCTGGCGCAAGGGCCGGTACTCGACAGTTGCCTGCAGTTTTTCCTCAATCACTTGCCCAATGGCCTAGTGCTGTTGATCACCAGCCGCCAGCGCCCGGATTGGCACCTGGCGCGCTTGCGTCTGTCCCGGCAACTGGTCGAACTCAACGAGCAGGAGCTGCGCCTGACGCCTGACGAGTCGTTGGCGGTAATCGGCCGCCAACCCACCGGCCTGCGTGGCCAGGCACTGGACAACCTGATCCAGCGCAGTGACGGCTGGGTGGCCGGGCTACGCTTCTGGCAGCTTGCGGCCAGCGAATCAGGCGATGAGCATGCCTTGCCCCACGCCTTGCATGGCGGCGAAGGGCTGATACGCGATTACTTGCTGGAAGAAGTCATCGAGATCCTGCCGGCGGACGTACAGGCCTTTCTCTACGAAACGGCGTGCCAGGAGCGCTTCTGTGCGCCGCTCTGCGATGCCCTGCGTGGCCGCGAGGACAGTACCGCGATCCTGCGCTTCCTGCAGGCTCACCAGGTGTTTCTGGTACCGCTGGACGAGCACGGTCACTGGTTTCGTTACCACCACCTGTTCTCTGACCTGCTGCGTAGCCGCCAGGCCAGCGAACCGCTGGCGGGCCTGCACTTGCGTGCCTGCCGCTGGTTCGAGGGGCAAGGCTTGCTGGACGAGGCGGTTGAACAGGCGCTGCGTGCCGGCCACCTCGATGTGGCTGCCGACCTGGTGCAGAGCCTTTCCGAGGAGCAGCTGCTGGCCGAGCAGAACGTCGGCATGCTGCTGCGCTGGAAGATGGACCTCCCAGAAAGCTTGCTGATCAGCACGCCGCGGCTGATCGTGCTGTATAGCTGGGCGTTGGGGTTGGCTTGCCAGCTGGATGCGGCCGAAGAACTGGCCGGTTACCTCAGCCGTTTTCTGCCTGCGCCGTCGGCGACCGCGCAGAAGTCGATGCTGGCCCAGTGGCTGGCGCTGAGCGGCGTCATCGCGCGCGGTCGGGGTGATCGCGAGCGCACCTTGGCTTATTGCGGTGAAGCGCTGCAAAGCCTGCCGTGCAAGCGTTATGGCCAGCGCCTGGTGTGCCTGTCGACACTGTCCAACCTGGCCATTGCCGATGCCGACTTCTGGCATGCGCGGGGCTGGAACCGCGAAGCTCTGGAGCTGGCCCAGCGTGTCGGCAACCCGCTGTTCGAGGCCCTGGCGCACTATGATCGGGCGCGGGTGCTGCATGCCCGTGGTGAAGTGTTGCGGGCCCTGGACGAAGTGCGCCAAGGCTTGCAGCGCCTGCAGGGGCTGTCGGGGCAGCGCCTGTATGCGGTGCGGGCGCGGCTGACCCTGTACGAGGGCTACCTGCTGGTTTCGCGCCTGCAAGCCGCCCAAGGCCGTGCGCGCCTGCGTGCGGGGCTGGGTGAAGCGCGGGCCTGCCGGGACATCAGCGTGCTGATCGGCCACTGTGTGATTGCGACGCTCGATGGCCGTGAGGGCCACTTCGCCGAAGCGTTCGCCGAGCTGGCCGAGGCGGAGCGGCTGATGCACATCTGGGATGTTCCGCCGATCTACTACCTGGCCATGATTACCCTGGTCAAGTGCGAGCTGTGGCTGGCGCAAGGGCGTACCGACCTTGCCGAGTCGTGGTTGCTGCGGCTGGGGCAGACCTACGGCGGCGAGCAGCCCGCAGCGGCCCCGGAGTTTCACCCGTTGCTGCCACTGCATATCGAACTGCAGCAGGCGTTGCTGGCGCGTATCCAGCTGCGTACAGATGAATCTATTCAGCGCCTGTCTGGGCTGGTCGAACGGGGTTTGGCCAGTGGCGGCATGCTGCTGGCCGTCAGTGCACTGTGCCAGTGGGTTGCCCTGCTGCTAGGGGAGGGCCGTGACGCGCAAGCTGCCGGGCTGCTGCCCAAGGCGCTCGAAGCCGCGCAGGGCGGCGTGCTGCACCCCTTCCAAACGTTGCTCGAAAAACACCCACAGTGGCTGCACGAGCAGCTTGCAGCTCACCCCGGTTGCGCGGTGCAGGCCGAACTGCTCAAGCGCCTGCCGCCATTACCTGTGGTCAGCAGCGGCAGCGGCGAGGCGTTGAGTGGTCGGGAGCGGGCTGTGCTTGAGCTGATCGCGCAGGGGTGTTCCAACCAGCAGATCAGCGAGCGGCTGTTTATCTCGCTGCATACCGTCAAGACCCATGCCAGCCACATCAACAGCAAGCTGGGCGTCGAGCGCCGGACGCAAGCGGTGGCCAAGGCCAAATCGCTGGGCTTGCTGGCCTGAGGTAGCCCTCGCGGGGTTTGCTCGCTAAAGTAATGGCTTGAGGCCACTGCGCGCAATTGTTTAGCGCGCTGCATGCTCAACCCTCATCTTTCCCGACCGGCTGCCGATACAGCATTCGGTGGTATGCATCGCCTTGCGCGATTTTTCAATCATCCCAATACAGGTCGTGTTGATGCTGCAGTACGGGCAAAAGAGCTTTCTGATCGTCGACGACTTCACCGACTTTCGTACGTCGACACGTTCCATGTTGCGCGAGCTGGGTGTGCGCGACGTGGACACTGCCGACAGCGGCGAGCAGGCCCTGCGCATGTGCGCGCAGAAACGTTATGACTTCATCCTGCAGGACTTCCACCTGGGCGACGGCAAGAAGAACGGCCAGCAGGTGCTCGAAGACCTGATCCTCGACAAGCACATCAGCCATGAGTGCGTGTTCATCATGGTGACGGCCGAGAGCAGCCAGGCCATCGTCCTCAGTGCCATCGAGCATGAGCCCGATGCCTACCTGACCAAGCCGTTCAACCGGGTAGGCCTGGCCCAGCGCGTCGAGAAGCTGTTCCAGCGCAAGACCTTGCTCAAGCCGATCCTCCAGGCCCTGGACCGCGGTCGCCCGGCCGAAGTCCTGGCGGCCTGCGCCGAGCTGTGCAAGAAGGACCCGCGCTTCGCCCCTCTGTGCCTGCGCTACCGGGCCGATGCCCTGCGCAACCTCAATCGCTTCGACGAGCTGGAAAAGTTCCTCAAGGCCATTCTCGCCAGCCGCCCGCAGCCGTGGGTGTACTCGGCGCTGGGCAGCCTGATGCACAAGCGTGGCCAGAATGCCCAGGCTCAGGGCGTGTACGAGCAGGCACTGAAGGCCTTCCCGATCATGCCGGGCCTGTACGACGGCATGGCCGAAGTGCTGGTGGCGCAGGGCGAGAACAAGCGCGCGCAGAACATGCTGGAAGAAGCAGTGCGCCTGTCGCCGCTGTCGGTACGCCGGCAGGCCACGCTGGGCAAGCTGGCGCTGGGCAACGAGGACTTTGAAACCTCCTCGAAAGCGTTCCGCCATGCAGTGAACCAGGGGCAGAGTTCGCGCTACAAGGATGCCGAGAACAACCTTGGCCTGGTGCAGGCCTTGATGAGCAAGAACGCAGGCTTTGGCCTGGACGCCCGGACCCGCGTCGAGATCAACACCGTGCTCAGTGAAGTGGCCAAGGAAAACCCCGAGGATCAAGGCTTGCAGGTGCGCGCCCGGATGATGAAAGCCGCGAGCCTGCAGCAGGCCGGTGACGCCGAGACGGCCGCCAAGCTCACCGAGCAGGCCATGCAGCGTCTGGACAAGATGGAACAGTTCTTCTCGGTCGATGCTGCGCTGACAGTGGCTGCCCAACTGCAGGCGTCAGGGCAGGAAGCGGCCGCGATTGGGGTGCTCAAAAGCTGTGTGGAAAGCTATGGCGATGACCCCAAGGTCATGCAGAAGGTAGCCAAGCTGACGGATGATCCGGCCGTACTCAATGCGATCACCGAAGCCGTAACCCTCAACCGCCAGGGAGTGCGTAGTTACCAGGGAGGTCAGCTCGACGAAGCGCTGCAGTTGTTCCGCAAGGCCTTGGCCTTGCAACCGAAGAACATCAGCATCGCCCTCAACACCGCCCAGGCGCTGCTGCGCATCGGGGGGGATGACCCACAGCCTGCGATCATGCAGGAATGCCGCAACGCCTTGACCAGCGTTGCCGGCATCCCGGCCAGCGACAACCGCTATGACCGCTATGGCAAACTGCACATCCGAGTGTTCGGCGCATGAATCAAGACAATCAGGGGCTGGATTTTTCCACGGTGATCGCCTCCACCGTGCACGACCTCAAAAACTCCCTGTCAGCGCTGATCCAGTCCCATGACCAGTGGCTGGCGCGCTTGCCCGAAGAGTTGCGCACTGGCACCGAGCAAGGGGTGATGGAGCACGAGTTCCGCCACCTCAACGGTATGCTGGTGCAGCTGTTGGGGCTGTACAAACTGGGTGTCAACCAGCTGCCGGTCTGCCCCGACTACCACGAGCTGGACGACTTCATCGAAGCCCAGTTGGCTGCCCATCAGGAAGTACTCAAGCACAACGACATCCTCGCCACCTGGCGTATCGACACCGACAACCCGTTGGGCTTCTTCGACCGCGAACTGGTGGCGTCGGTGATCGCCAACGTCATCACCAACGCCACCCGTTTTGCCGGGCATGCCTTGTTGATCAGCATCGAGGAAGAGGCCAACCAACTGGTGATCTGCGTCAACGATGACGGCCCGGGTTATCCACAGCGCATGCTCGAACGCCAGGAAGAGTTCATTCAGGGGATCGATTCACACAGTGGCAGTACTGGCCTGGGCCTGTACTTCGCTGCGCGGATCGCGGCGCTGCATGAGAGCGATGGGGTGAAGGGGCGCATCGAGATTTCCAATGGCGGGGCGCTTGGGGGCGGGTTGTTCAGGTTGTTTTTGCCTTGATCGTTCACGTGGCCATTTCGCGTGATCAGGTGTTGCCTTTTATTGCGGCCCCAGCGTCGATTCCCAAGACGATGTAAGGGATTTCCTTCTTGTGGTAGCTGGGCTTTTTTTCCAGCCAGGCGAGTGACAATGTAGATACGACGTTTCTACATTTCACTTGCAATCGCATGGAGGATTTCTAGTATGTATCTACCTTGGGAGATACTTATGCAGATCAAGATTCAGCAGTGGGGCAATAGCGCGGCCATTCGCCTCCCTGCAGCGGTGCTCAAGCAGCTGCACCTTGGTGTCGGCTCAACCCTTAGCTTGGATACGGCGGGTGAAACGCTGGTGCTCAAGCCTGTCAGGTCCAAACCTAAATACACCCTTGAAGAATTGATGGCTCAGTGTGATCTGACGGCACCGGAGCCAGAGGACATGGCCGCCTGGAGCGCGATGCGCCCAGTGGGGCGTGAAGTGTGAAGCGGGTTAAATTCGCCCGAGGCGATATTGTTCGTATCAACCTTGATCCCACTGTCGGACGAGAGCAGCAAGGCGCAGGGCGACCCGCATTGGTGCTTACACCCTCGGCCTTCAATGCTGCGGGGCTCGCAGTGATCGTGCCGATCTCCCAGGGTGGGGATTTCGCAAGGCATGCAGGGTTCGCAGTGACGCTTAGCGGCGCGGGTACGCAGACGCAAGGGGTCATGCTCTGTAACCAGATACGCACAGTGGATCTGGAGGCCAGAAAGGCCCAGCGTGTCGAGGCTGTGCCCGAGGTGGTCATCCTTGATGCACTGGCTCGCGTACAAACCCTCTTTGAATAATGGTCCCTATGGAAAATCTATCCTCAGCCCTCATCCGCGAAACCTTCCCCGTAGGCCCCCTGCAGTGCAATTGCACCCTGATCGGCGACCCGCTGAGCAAAAAGGCCATCGTCGTCGACCCAGGCGGTGACCCGGAGAAGATCCTCGCCCGCCTGCAAGCCCATGGCCTGACCTTGGTAAGCATCATCCACACCCACGCCCATTTCGATCACTTCCTCGCCTCGGGCAAGTTGAAGGAACTGACTGGCGCGACATTGCACCTGCACAAAGACGACCAGTCGCTGTGGGACAACCTGGAGATGCAGTGCCAGGTGTTCGGCGTGCCTTACACCCCGGTGCCTGCCCCAGACCGCTGGCTGAGCGATGACGAGGAACTGGCCTGTGGTTGTGGCGTGGCCTTGCATACCCCGGGGCACACGCCCGGCTCGATGAGCTTCTGGTTCGCCGATGCCAAGCTGTTGATTGCCGGCGATACCCTGTTCCGTCGCGGTATTGGCCGCACCGATTTGTGGGGCGGTGATCAGCGGGCTATCGTTCGTTCGATCAAGGAGCGGTTGTACCGGCTGGATGAAACGGCCATCGTGGTCACAGGCCACGGGCCAGATACCCGCCTGGGTGACGAGATGCGCGAGAACCCGTTCGTTCGGGCATGAACCCGCGTGAAAACGTGTTCATGGAATTTTTCTGCCGCTTGGCAATCCAAGGCTGGCATAGATCCATTCGCGGTCTGCCGCATTTATGAATTTCAGTAGGAGCTTGTCCATGTTCACCATGCGTCGTCTGATTATCGTCGCAACCGCTGCAGCCCTGATGACTGGCTGCGCAAGCCAGAACCCGTACGACAACCAGGGTCAGGCGCAGGGCTCCACGGGGATGAGCAAGACCGCCAAGTACGGCGGCTTGGGCGCGTTGGCCGGCGCTGTCGCCGGTGCCGCCATCGACCACAACAACCGGGGTAAAGGTGCGCTGATCGGCGCCGCCGCAGTGGGTGCCGCAGCAGCCGGTTACGGCTACTACGCCGACAAGCAGGAAGCCGCACTGCGTGCACAAATGGCCAATACCGGCGTCGAGGTGCAGCGCCAGGGCGACCAGATCAAGCTGATCATGCCAGGCAACATCACCTTCGCCACCGACTCGGCCAACATCGCGCCAAGCTTCTACTCGCCGCTGAACAACTTGGCCGGCTCGTTCAAGCAGTTCAACCAGAACACCATCGAAGTGGTCGGCTTCACCGACAGCACCGGCAGCCGTCAGCACAACATGGACCTGTCCCAGCGCCGCGCGCAGGCGGTCAGCACCTACCTGACTTCGCAGGGTGTGGATGCTTCGCGTATTTCGGTACGTGGCATGGGCCCGGACCAGCCGATCGCCAGCAACGGCGACGCCAACGGCCGGGCACAGAACCGTCGCGTGGAGGTCAACCTGAAGCCGATCCCAGGTCAGCAGTATGACCAGCAAGGGCAGGTTCAGCAGTATCCGTAAGTCATAAGGGTCGCCTTGGGGCTGCCAAGCAGCCCCAAGGCTTCAGCGCACGACGCTGGCCTGAATCGCCGTCAGGGCGATGGTATGCACGATATCGTCCACCTGAGCCCCGCGCGGCAAATCGTTCACCGGCTTGCGCAACCCCTGCAGCATCGGCCCCAGGCTGACCCCATCGGCACTGCGCTGCACCGCTTTGTGCGTGGTGTTGCCGGTATTGAGGTCGGGGAAGACGAACACCGTGGCTCGCCCGGCAACCGGGCTGTTTGGTGCCAGTTCCCGGGCGATGGCCGGGTTGGCCGCAGCGTCATACTGCAACGGCCCATCGATCAGCAGATCATGCTCCGCGCTTTGTGCCAGGCGTGTCGCTTCGCGGACCTTCTCGACTTCTTCATCGCTCGCCGAATCACTTGAATAACTGATCATCGCCACCCGCGGCGCGATGCCGAAGGCCTGTGCCGATTCGGCGCTCTGCCGGGCAATTTCTGCAAGTTCTGCGGCACTGGGGTGCGGGTTCATCACGCAGTCGCCGTACACCAGCACCTGCTCGGGGAACAGCATGAAGAACACCGAAGACACCAGGCTGGCACCTGGCGCCGTCTTGATCAGCTGCAGGGCCGGGCGGATGGTGTTGGCGGTGGAGTGCACCAGGCCCGAGACCAGGCCGTCGACCTCATCCAGGGCCAGCATCATGGTGGCGATCACCACCGGGTCTTCCAGCTGCTGCTCGGCCATGGGCGCATTAAGGTTCTTGCTTTTGCGCAGCTCGACCATCGGTTCGACATAGCGCCCGCGAATCAGCTCCGGGTCGAGTATTTCCAGGTCTGGCGGCAGGGTAATGCCCTGGGCGCGGGCAACGGCTTCGACGGCCTCGGGCTTGGCCAGCAGTACGCAACGCGCGATGCCACGGGCCTGGCAGATCGCCGCCGCCTGCACCAACAGCGGCTCGGCGCCCTCGGGCAGGACGATGCGCTTGTTGGCCTGTTGTGCGCGTTGAATCAACTGATAGCGGAACACCGCAGGCGACAGACGCAGCTCACGTGGCGTGCCACAGCGCTGATGCAGCCAGGCAGCGTCGAGGTGGCTGGCGACGAAATCGGTGATGAACTCGGCACGCTCGCGGTCATCCACGGGGATCTCGCGGTTCAGTGAATTGAGCTGGTTGGCCGTGTCGTACGAACCGGTACTCACCGAAAGAATCGGCAGGCCGGCTTGCAGGGCGCCGCGGCACAAGCCAAGGATGCGCGCATCGGGCTTGCTGTCGCTGGTCAGCAGCAGGCCGGCCAGGGGCACGCCATTGATCGCCGCCAGGCTCACGGCCAGAATGATGTCGTCACGGTCACCCGGGGTCACCACCAGGGTGCCAGGGGTGAGCAATGGCACGGTGTTGGCCACGGTGCGTGCGCAGATGATGATCTTGCTCATGCGCCGCTGCTCGTAGTCCCCGGCGTTGAGCACCTGGGCGCCAAGGAGGTCGGCCACATCGCGGGTGCGCGGGGCGTTCAGCTCGGGCTGGTAAGGGATGCAGCCCAGCAGGCGGAAGTCGTTGCCGCGCAGCAATGGCGAGTGCTCGCGCAGGCGCGTGGCGAAGTCCGCCATGCTTTCTTCGGTGCGCACCTTGTTGAGAACCACCCCGAGCACTTTCGGGTCGCGTGGGCCGCCGAACAGCTGGGCCTGCAGCTCGACCCGGCCGGACAGCTCGCTGAGGACCTCGTTTTCCGGCGCCGACACCAGAATCACCTCGGCATCCAGGCTCTTGGCCAAGTGCAGGTTGACCCGCGCCGCGTAGCTGGCGTGGCGGGTCGGCACCATGCCCTCGACCACTACCACGTCATTGCCCACGCAGGCTTGCTGGTACAGGCGGATGATTTCTTCGAGCAGTTCGTCAAGTTGGCCATCGCCGAGCATGCGCTCGACGTGCGCCAGGCTCAAAGGCTTGGGCGGCTTGATGCCGTGGGTCCGTGCGATCAGTTCGGTGGAGCGCTCGGGGCCGGTATCGCCGGGGTGAGGCTGGGCGATCGGCTTGAAAAAACCGACCTTCAGGCCTGCGCGTTCAAGGGTGCGAACCAGGCCCAGGCTGATTGAAGTCAGGCCGACACCAAAGTCGGTCGGCGCAATGAAAAATGTTTGCATGCGTGCTTCTCGAAATAAAGCGGTGCAAGGAATCAACGGCCAAGGGTAGCGCTATCGGCCGCCTGTGCACACCAGCCACAGGCGAAAGCCTGGCCGATGCGCTGCTGGCGCTGAGCGGCATCGAGCACCCACGGGCGCGCCTGCCAAGGGGGTTGGTGGCGAAGGTGCTGGGTGTGGCCGCACGACAACTCGACCACCCAGTGGCCTTCTTCGTCCTGATGGAAGCCAGTGATCCGACTGATGGGCTGTTCCTCGGCCGAGGCGCGTTCGCAATCGGGCGATGGCTTGGTTACACTTGTCCGCTCTACATACTTTTGCAAAAGGTCTTGCCCCATGCTGATCGCCGCCAACAAGGCTGTCTCCATCGACTATACCCTGACCAACGACGCCGGGGAGACCATCGACAGCTCCGCCGGTGGCGCGCCGCTGGTTTACCTGCACGGTGCCGGCAACATCATCCCGGGCCTGGAAAAAGCCCTGGAAGGCAAACAGGCCGGTGACGAGCTGAATGTTTCCATCGAGCCGGAAGACGCGTACGGTGAATACCTGGCCGAGCTGGTCAGCACCCTGAACCGCAGCCTGTTCGAAGGCGTCGACGAGCTGGAAGTCGGCATGCAGTTCCACGCCTCGGCGCCGGATGGCCAGATGCAGATCGTCACCATTCGCGACCTCGACGGCGACGACGTTACCGTTGACGGCAACCACCCGCTGGCCGGCCAGCGCCTGACCTTCCAGGTCAAGGTTGTCGACGTGCGTGATGCCAGCGAAGAAGAAATCGCTCACCGTCACATCCACGGTGAAGGTGGCCATCACCACTGATTTTCTGCGCTAAGCTCAGAGAGTCGCCAGGCGCTCGGGCAAGCCATTTGCCTTCCCAATGGGAGGTGGACGGCTTGGACGAGCGCTTTTTTGTTGGGCGGGTTTCGCCCACGCGGCCATCGGGAACCTGAGAGGGGATTACATCATGAGTGCATTTCACGACCTGAAGTTGGAGGCACTGAACGGCGGGGAACTGCCCCTCGCACCGTTCAAGGGCCAAGTGGTGCTGGTGGTCAACGTTGCCTCCAAGTGTGGCCTGACGCCGCAATACGCTTCGCTGGAAAAGCTGCAACAGCAGTTCAAGGGCAAGGGTTTCAGCGTGCTGGGGCTGCCCTGCAACCAGTTTGCCGGCCAGGAGCCTGGCAGCGAGAAGGATATCCAGGAATTCTGCAGCCTCAACTACGGTGTCAGCTTCCCCTTGGGCGCCAAGCTGGAGGTCAATGGGCCACAACGCCACTCGCTGTATCGCCTGCTGGCAGGGGAGGGGGCTGAATTCCCCGGTGACATCAGCTGGAACTTCGAAAAGTTTCTGGTAGGCAAGGACGGGCGTGTGCTGGCGCGCTTCTCGCCGCGCACTGCGCCGGATGACCCTGCCGTGGTTCAGGCCATCGAGAAGGCACTGGGCTAAGGTTTTTCCTCAGCCGCGCGGGGCTGTCGAACCTGGCTTGATCGCCAGCGCAGTGCCCGGTGCCTGTTGCGTCGCGCCTGCGCGTTGTTTGCAGGCACCATACAGATAGGCCTCGAACTGCTCGACAATCGCCGGCCAGCCTTGGCGGCTGGCGTGTTGACGGGCGTTCAGGCGTACTCGGCGCAGGGTTTCTTCCTCTTCCAGCAACCAGCAGGCGGCATCGATAAAGGCCGCCTGGTCCCCGGGCATGGCCAGCGCGCCGCTGTGCCCATGACGAAGATGTTGCGCGGCCGCCGCCTCATCGTAGGCCACCACCGCCAGCCCCGAAGCCATGCCTTCGAGTACCACGTTGCCAAAGGTTTCGGTCAGGCTTGGGAACAGGAACAGGTCACCGCTGGCATAGTGCTCGGCCAGTGCCTCACCGCGCTGGGCGCCACAGAACACGGCATCAGCCACCTGTTGTTCAAGGGCGGCGCGCTGTGGGCCGTCGCCGACCACGATCAGGCGCAGGCGCTTCTGTGGATAAGTCTGCTTCAGCGCGTCCAGGCACGGGCGCAGCAGCCCCAGGTTCTTTTCTGCCGCCAAGCGCCCGACATGCAGCACGGCGATATCGTCCGGGCCAAGCCCCCAGCTTTCACGTAGCACCTGGCTGCGCCGGGCCGGGTTGAACAGGCAGGCATCGACCCCGCGGGCCAGCAGTTCCAGGCGCTCGAAACCACGGCGTTCAAGCTCCAGGCGCTGGCTGATGCTGGGCACCAGCGTGATGGCCGTACGGCGATGGAACCAGCGCAGGTAGTGGGTGAGCAGGCGTGCCAGCAAACCCAAGCCATATTGGCCGGAGTACTGCGGGAAGTTGGTATGGAAACCGCTGACCACCGGCACCCCCAGGCGCCGCGCCGCGCGCAGCGCACTCAGCCCCAATGGCCCTTCGGTAGCGATGTACAGCACATCCGGGCGTTGTCTGCGCCAGCGCCGCAGCAGCTTGTGCATGGACACTTCGCCCCATTGCAGGCCGGGGTAGCCGGGCAAGCCCCAGCCGCGGCACAGCATCAGTTGCGGGTCGTTGTGCACCGGCGCTTCGCCGGCTTGGCGTGGGCGCACGATCTCGATGTCATGCCCGCGTTGGCGCAACCCTTCGCTGAGGCGGCCAAGGGTATTGGCGACACCGTTGATCTCCGGTGGGAAGGTTTCGCTGACGAGGGTGATACGCAGGGCGGGTGTATTCATGACAAAAAGTGTCCGCCTGCAGCATTGCGCGCATGTGACGGCCTTGTGACGTGCAGGTGACGCCTGATCGCCGGTTGTTTCAACGGTGTGAATATTTGCCTGCAGGGTGCTCAAGAACCTGCCACCACCAGCCGATGAAGATGCATTCGATTACGTGCTGCGCTCCAGGAGAGCGGGAATGTTCAACAACAAGCTCAAGCAAGAAATCCAGCAACTGCGTGAAGACCTGCTGTCGGTCGAACAGGTCAAGAGCAGCCTCGACAGCGAGATGCTGGTGCTCCAGCTCGACCCCCAAGGACGGATCGAGATGGTCAACGGCAACTTCGAGAGCGAGATGCTCTACCGTGCCGACCAACTGCTTGGACGCAAACTCGAAGACATTGTCCCGGCCCATGTGAAGACGCTGGATTTCTATCAGCGCATGAAAAGTGCCATTAGCCGTGGCGAGCACCTCAACGGGGCGTTCCGCCTGCTGCGTGGCAATGGCCAGGAAGCCTGGCTGCGCTCCATCCTGCAGCCGGTCAAGAACAGCGAAGGGCGCCTCAAGTATTTCACCCTGCACTCGAGCGACCTTACCCGCACCATCGAAACCTCACGCGAGCACGAAAGCCTGATCAAGGCATTGATGCGCTCGACCGCCGTGATCGAATTTGGCCTCGATGGCACCATTCTGACTGCCAACGAACGTTTTCTGACCGCGGTCGGCTACCGTCTCGAGCAGATCTGCGGCAAGCATCACCGCATCTTCTGTGAGCCTGCAGAAGCCAATTCGGCAGGGTATCAGGCGTTCTGGGACAAGCTGCGCCGGGGCGAATACATCGCTGAGCGCTTCAAGCGCGTCGACGCCCATGGCCGGGTAGTGTGGCTGGAGGCGTCCTACAACCCGATCTTTGATGCCCATGACGTGCTGTACAAGGTGGTCAAGTTCGCCACCGTGATCACCGACCAGGTCAACCAGGAGCAGGCAGTTGCCGAGGCGGCGGACATCGCCTTCAACACCTCGTTGGGCACGGACACCAGCGCGCGCAAGGCCACCGAGGTGGTCACGCAAACCGTAAGCGTCATGCGTGGGCTGGAGGCGTCGATGCAGGAAGCGGCCGAGGGTATCCAGGCGCTGGACACTCAGTCGCGGGTGATCGGCTCGATCATCAAGACCATCAGCGACATTGCCGGGCAGACCAACCTGCTGGCGCTCAACGCCGCCATCGAGGCAGCCCGTGCGGGGGAGCAGGGGCGGGGGTTTGCTGTGGTCGCCGACGAAGTACGCCAGCTGGCCTCGCGTACCAGCACTGCCACCGAAGAGATTGCCCGGGTCGTGCAGCAGAACGAGCAATTGGCCCAGGCTGCGGTGGCGATCATCGACACCAGCAAGCGCCAGGCCGAGCAGGGGCTGGCGCTTGCCGATGAGACCGGCAACGTGATCGTCGAGATTCAGGACGGAGCGAAGCGGGTGGTGGACGTGGTGGGGCAGTTTTCCAGCCGCCTGGCTCAGTGATTGTTGTTGGTGTAGGAGCGGCCTTGCGTCGCGAAAGGGTCGCGTAGCGGCCCCATCGATATTAGCCGCTGAAATCCGGGGGCCGCTACGCGACCCTTTCGCGACGCAAGGCCGCTCCTACACCAGCGCGTGCCAGGCTCAGTTACGCTCGCGTACCCAGAACAGGGTGGCACCGGCCACCGCTGCCGGCATCATCAGCACGTTCACCACCGGCACCATCAGCGCCAGGTAGGTGATACCGCCAAAGCCCAGCGACTGCCAGCGCTTCTGGCGCAGCCAGGCGAGCATGTCCTGCCAGCTCATCTTGTTGTTGTCCGCCGGGTAGTCGATGTACTGGATAGCCATCATCCATACCCCAAAAATCAGCCACAGCGGCGCCGCGATCACGTTGACCACCGGGATCAGCGACAGGATGAATAGGCCGATCGCCCGGGGCAGGAAGTAGCCCAGCTTGCGCATCTCGCGGCCAAAGGTGCGCGGCACCATGGCCACCAGCTCAGCCCAGCTGAACGCGGGGAAATTGTCTTCGCCGCGCACCACCACTTCGACCTTTTCGGCCAGAAAACCATTGAACGGCGCGGCAATGACGTTGGCCACCAGGGTGAAGGTGAAGAACACCATCAGCACCACCAGGGCGACGAACAGTGGCCAGAGAATGTACGTGAGGAAGTTCAACCAGCTTGGCAGGGTCGGCATCAGCGCATCGACCCACACACTGAACTGGTGGCCGGCAAAGTAGATCAGGCCGCCGAACAGCAGCAGGTTGACCGCCAGGGGCAGCAGCACGAACAACCGCAGGTTCGGGCTCAGCACCAGTTTCAGGCCTTCGCGCAGATACTGGGGGCCAGAGAGGACAGGGGCTTGCATCGAGACACTCCGAACATAAGGAAAACGCGCTGACCTTACCGAGTTTGTTGCGCCGACGAAAGGCGGGCGATGTCGGCGAAACCGGCTGTAACAAAAGCACCAGGGCGTTTTTCGTGAATGAAATTGCTGAATAGACGATGCCTATGAGGTGGATTGTCGAAGGATATTTCCTTAATCTTTGCGACCTCGCTACAGTGCGCTCAACTTTTAGGTTCTGGACCGACGCGTAGTAGCCTTCCCCAAGGTTGCGTGGGTCCTTTTTAAATTCCAGCTGGCACCGCCGGCACACCGATGCTGGCCCCGTGCGGCCGGCTCGACAGGAGTTCGACATGTCTGAAGTACGTCATTCGCGCGTCATCATCCTCGGTTCCGGCCCTGCCGGTTACAGCGCCGCAGTTTATGCCGCCCGTGCCAACCTCAAGCCGCTGCTGATCACCGGCATGCAGGCCGGTGGCCAGCTGACGACCACCACCGAAGTCGACAACTGGCCGGGCGACCCCCATGGCCTGACCGGCCCAGCCCTGATGCAGCGCATGCAAGAGCACGCCGAGCGCTTCGAGACCGAGATCGTCTTCGACCACATCAACGCTGTCGACCTGGCCAACAAACCATTCACCCTGCAAGGTGACAGTGGCACCTATACCTGCGACGCGCTGATCGTTGCCACTGGCGCCAGCGCCCGCTACCTGGGCCTGCCGTCGGAAGAAACCTTCATGGGCAAGGGTGTTTCGGCCTGCGCTACCTGTGACGGCTTCTTCTACCGCAACAAGCCGGTAGCCGTTGTCGGTGGCGGCAACACCGCGGTTGAAGAGGCGCTGTACCTGGCCAACATCGCCAGCAAGGTGACCTTGGTTCACCGTCGCGAAACCTTCCGTGCCGAGAAGATTCTGGTCGACAAGCTCAACGCCCGCGTGGCCGAAGGCAAGATCGAGCTCAAGCTCAACGCCACCCTGGACGAAGTACTGGGTGACAACATGGGCGTGACCGGTGCGCGCCTGAAGAACAACGATGGCAGCAGCGACGAAATCAAGGTCGACGGCGTGTTCATCGCCATCGGCCACACGCCGAACACGTCGCTGTTCGAAGGCCAGCTGACCCTCAAGGACGGCTACCTGGTGGTCAATGGCGGCCGTGAAGGCAACGCCACTGCCACCAACGTCGAAGGTGTGTTCGCAGCGGGCGACGTGGCCGACCACGTCTACCGTCAGGCCATCACCTCGGCCGGTGCAGGCTGCATGGCGGCACTGGACGTCGAGCGTTACCTGGACGGCTTGGCCAACGCCTCGTTCTGATCCAACGCTCGAAAAAACCGGCCATCTGGCCGGTTTTTTCATGCCTGCAATTTTCTGCGCCTTCAGAGGCTCAAGCGCATCGACAAGTCCACCGCCTTTACATCCTTGGTCATGGCACCAATGGAGATGTAATCGACGCCGGTTTCGGCAATCAACCGCAAGGTGCTCTCGTTGACGCCGCCGCTGGCCTCAAGTTTGGCCTTGCCTGCGGTGATGCGCACCGCTTCGCGCATTTCATCCAGGGTCAGCTCGTCGAGCATGATGATATCCGCCCCCGCACTCAGGGCCTGGCGCAGTTCGTCCAGGCTTTCGACCTCGATTTCCACGGGCTTGCCAGGGGCGATGCGGTGCGCTGCTGCCACCGCTTCAGGCACGCCACCGCTGGCGGCGATGTGGTTTTCCTTGATCAGGAAGGCATCGTAAAGGCCGATGCGGTGGTTGTCGCAACCGCCACAGGTGACTGCGTACTTTTGCGCCAGGCGCAGGCCGGGCAGGGTCTTGCGGGTGTCGAGCAGGCGCACCTGGGTGCCGTCGACCAGGTCGGCCAGAAAGCGCGCGCGCGTGGCGACGCCAGACAGCATCTGCAAAAAGTTGAGCGCACTGCGCTCACCGCTGAGCAGCGAGCGTGCCGGGCCTTCCAGGTGGAACAGCGGCTGGTTGGCCAGCGCGCGGTCGCCGTCGGCGACTTGCCAGTGCACGGCTACCCGCGGGTCGAGCTGGCGGAACACGGCGTCGACCCAGGCGGTGCCGGCGATCACGCAGTCCTCGCGGGTAATGATGGTCGCCTTGGCCAGGCGCTCGGCAGGGATCAGCTGCGCGGTGATATCGCCACTGCCGATGTCCTCCAGCAGCGCGCGGCGCACGTTGGCTTCGATTTCGGCGGTCAGGTCGGCGAGGCGTAGGTTCGGCATGGTCGGCTCCACAAGCTAGATGCCGGCGATTATAGGGCAGGGGGCCGGTGTGTACAGCGCCCTGGCGGGTGACCTTTGGTCGGTCGGTGTGAGCATCTGCGGCAAAGCAGGGTCATTTCCCCGTACGCGAAACGGCGCTGGCAGCTATCAGATTTTTTGCCGATAATGGTGCCCAGTATTTGGCGTCATAGCTTTGACGAATTATTGCCCGCTCGGGCAAGCGAGCCTGCAAGGAGTTCGGGATGCATAAAGAAGGCAAGGTGGTGCCGCTGGCGGCAGCCATCGACAGAGGGGCGCGCACGCCTCTGCCTTGCCTTCCGGTATTGCTCCTGCAAGTGCGCGACAAGGCTGCACTGCAATTGCGCCAAGGCCTGCAAGCCTTGTTCGACAACGCCGACGACACCCTGTTCGAGATGGCCGACAAGGCCTTCGAGCGCTGCGACCAGAACCTGTATTTTGAAGCGATGCGCGACTTGCGCCTGAAGCGCAAAAGCATCGAGCGGGGCTTTCTCGATACCTTCTACGACACCTTCGCCAGCATCGGCAAGGTTGACCCCTTGGGGTGCCTGGGTGAAACGCAAAGCGCAGCCAGCAAGGCGCAACTGGAGCGCGCATCGGCGCTTGAAGGGATGGTCGCGCGGGTGCTCTCGCGTGACGGCATTGCCCTCCAGCAACTGGGCCTGCGCTTGCAGGCCTTGCTCGATCGCCCTGTAGCGGAGCAGCAGAACCCGGTCGGGCCTGCTGCCCTGTGCGGTTATTTTCTCGAAGCGGGCCGCAACCTGGGGGTCGGTCTGCGGGTGAAGCTGGTGTTGCTCAAGCTCTTCGAGCGCTACGTGCTGCGTGATGTGGATGTGCTTTACGCGGAGGCCAACCAGTTGCTGGCCGCCGCCGGCGTGCTGCCCGAGTTGCAACCTGCGCCGCGTCGGCGTGCCGAGGACCGGCGCATGAGTGCCGGGCGCCGGCCGGCAAACCTGGAGGCACAGGGGCAGGTGGGCGCGGACAGTGCGGGGCAAGCGTTTTTTGCTTCGCTGCAGGCACTGCTGGCCCCGTCGCGTGGGCAGATCGCACCGCGTTTGCAGGCTGTGGCCGCTGCCCAGCCGATCAGCACCGGCGACCTGCTGCGCCTGCTCTCGCACCTGCAACACTATGTACCCGCCACCCAAGCGGCAGATGACTTCGAACTCGGCCAGCAGCTTGAGCAACTGCTGTTGCGCGTCAGTGTGCGCAGTGGCACCCGCCGGCGCATCGCCACCGCCGATGAAGACATGATCAACCTGGTCGGCCTGCTGTTCGGCTATATCCACAATGACCACAACCTGCCGCCCAGCCTGCGGGCGCTGATTGCGCGTTTGCATATCCCGCTGCTCAAGGTCGCGCTGCTCGACAAGGGATTGTTCAGCCGTGCCAGCCACCCGGCCCGCCGCCTGCTCAACGAGATCGCTGCTGCTGCGATCGGCTGGGAGCAAGGCGGTGAGGGCCTGCGCGACAGTTTGCATCTGCGGGTGGAGCGAATCATTCAGCGCCTGCTCAACGATTACACCGAGGACGCGTGCCTGTTCGCCGAACTGCTCGACGAATTCCTCGCCTTCAGCCACGACGAGCGCCGCCGTAACGAGCTGCTCGAGCAGCGCACCCGAGACGCCGAAGAGGGCCGGGCGCGCACCTTGCAGGCCCGCCTGCGGGTGCAGCAGGTGCTCAACCAGCGTCTGCGCGGGCGGGTGTTGCCGCAGGTGGTGGTACAGATGCTGGTGCAGGCCTGGAGCCAGGTGCTGCTGCTGGCGTGGCTCAAGCAGGGCGAAGGCTCGCAGGTGTGGCGTGATGCCCTGGCCACCATGGACACCCTGCTCGTCAGCATTGCCCCGCACCAGGCCTGCGAGCAACTGCTGCAACAGGTGCCAGGCCTGCTCAAGGCCTTGCGTGAAGGCCTGGCTGGCGTGGCGCTGGACTCGTCCGCCACCCGCGACTTCTTCCAGCAACTGGAGCAATTGCACCTGCGTGCCTGCTCGGCTTGCGTACCGCCATTGGCCGATGACCACCCGGCGTTGCAAGAGGTACGGGTAGCCGAGGACATCGTCCTGGCCCTCGCCGAAGAGCCGGCCTGTGCGCCCTTGCACATTGCCGATGGGTTCGCCGCGCAACTGCGCCAGGTTCAGCGCCTGCGTATCGGCACCTGGGTCGAGGTGTTCGATGAAGACGACACACTGCGCTGCAAGCTGGTGGCACGTATCGACAGCAATGATCGGCTGATCTTTGCCAATCGCACGGGCATGAAGGTGCGAGAATGGAGCACTGGCAGCCTGGCCCAGGCGTTGCAGCGGGGGGATGCGCGTGTGCTCGATGACGGCTTGCTGTTCGAACGGGCGCTGGCGTCGGTGCTTGAAGGGCTGCGGCAACAGCAGGTGCATTGACCCCCTTACAATGATTCACATGCAAACGGCCTCGCCCGCAGGGCATACTGCTGTTCTGTACCCGGCGTTTTTCAGGATCTGCCACCATGCAATTGGACCGTGCCACCGGCTGGTTCCACGGAATCACCCACTGCCCTTCGCCGAACTTCAACGCGCGCCCCGAGGGCGAGTCGATTTCCCTGCTGGTGATCCACAACATCAGCCTGCCGCCCGCGTGTTTCGGCACCGGCAAGGTTCAGGAGTTCTTCCAGAACCGCCTGGACGCCAATGAGCACCCCTATTTCCAGAGCATCTGCCAGCTGACGGTGTCGGCGCACCTGTTCGTCGAGCGCGATGGTGCCGTGACCCAGTTCGTGTCATTGCTCGACCGCGCCTGGCATGCTGGCGTCTCCAGCTTCGACGGGCGTGAAGGCTGCAATGACTTTTCCATCGGCATCGAGCTCGAAGGCACTGACGACCTGCCTTACACCGATGCCCAGTACGCCACGCTGGCGCAGCTTACCCGGCAGATCCGCAACGCCTGGCCGGTCATCGGCCTGGCGCGCATCCAGGGCCACAGCGACATTGCGCCGGTGCGCAAGACCGACCCAGGCCCGGCATTTGACTGGGGCCGCTATCGCCAAACCGTGAAGGATAACGAGGATTACCCATGAGTTTTCTGGTTCTGCTGCTGGCGCTGTGGGTCGAGAAGTTCTCGGCACTGCGCCATCAAGTACAGCGCGATGGTTTTTTCCTGGGCGAGATGGTGCGCCTGGAGCGCAGCGGCAAGGTGCAGCCGTGGTGGACGCTGGCCATTCTGGTGCTGGCGCCGGTAGCGGTGCTGGTACTGCTGCTGCATGTGCTGGAGCCGGTGGCCTATGGCCTGCTGGCATTGCCGGTACACCTGCTGGTGCTGGTCTACAGCCTGGGCCGCGGCGATGCGAAGGCGGCGCTGGGGCCGTTTCGAGATGCCTGGCGGCGCGGTGATGATCAGGCCGCCCTGCACGTTGCCGAGCGCGATCTGGGCCTGGTGGCCGATGAACCGCAAAGCCTGCTGGTGCGCGTGCAGGGCTATTTGCTGTGGCAGGCTTACCAGAGCTTCTTTGCCGTGATCTTCTGGTATTTCGTGCTCGGCCCCGGTGCTGCATTGGCCTATCGCCTGCTGGCGCTGTGCGGCGAGCACAGCAATCAGCCCGCGCTCAAGGCGCGTGCCGAGCAATTGCGGCACATCATGGACTGGCTGCCGGTGCGGGTGCTGGCCTTGAGCTTCGCGCTGGTCGGCAATTTCGTCGCGGTCACCCGTGTCATGCTCCACGAACTGCTCAACTGGCACATCAGCGCCGGGCACCTGGTGGCCCGGGTCGGCCGGATTGCCGACGATATTCCCGAGGAAGAAGACAGCCAGCGTGGGTTGAGCCGGTTGGACAGCCTGTGGGAGTTGCTGCTGCGCTGCGCGGTGCTGTGGTATGCCGGGTTCGCCTTGTGGACGGTGCTGGTCTGAGCCTACCCAGGTAGCTGGCTACCAGCCAAACAGCTCGCAGGCATTACGGCTGCTGGCAGCGGCCAATTGCTCGACATCGACCCCCATCACCTGCGCCAGCGCCGCCGCGATCTCAGGCAGGTGCTCCGGGCTGTTGCGCTCACCCGGGTACATCACCGGGGCCATGTCCGGCGCATCGGTCTCCAGCACGACGCTCTCCAGCGGTAGCCGTGCCAGGGTCTTGCGCAGCCGCAACGCCTGGGGCCAGGTGGCTGCCCCGCCAAGGCCAAGGCGAAACCCGAGCTTGATGTATTCACGCGCTTCTTCGTAGCTGCCCGCAAACGCATGGATCACCCCCGCCCGCGCCGGCTTGTAGCGCTTGAGCGTGGCGATCACCTGGGCGTGGCTGCGGCGCACATGCAGCAAGGCGGGCAGTGCGAAGTCGCAGGCCAGTTGCAACTGGGCCTCGAACAGCGCCTGTTGGCGGCCCTTGTCCAGTGCTTCGAGGTAGTAGTCCAGCCCGAACTCACCCACAGCGCACAGGCGCGGGTCGCCGCGCAGGCGGTCCAGCCAGTCGCGCAGTTGCGTGAGGTGCTCGGGGCGATGCTGGTCAAGATAGACCGGATGCAGCCCAAGGGCTGCAAACACCTGCGTTTCGGCGCAGGCCAGGTCCCATACCCGCTGGAAGTTCGCCTGATACACCCCCAGCACCACCATGCGTTCAACCCCTCGCACCGCCGCGTTAGCCAGCAGGCGCGGGCGGTCGGCATCGAAGTCGGGGAAGTCGAGGTGGGTGTGGGTGTCGATCAGGCGCATGCTCAGCCCGCTGTGATCCGTTGCTTGAAGGTTCGACCGATGGCGTGTACGCCGGGTTCGTAGCGTTTTTCCTCGATTGCAGCCAGGGCCAGCTCCAGTGCGGTGGCTGCAATCAGCCCGTGCTGCTGGGCCATGGCATTGACCGGAAGCGGCAGGAAATCGAGCAGTTGATTGTCACCGAAGGTGCCCAGCTGCAGCTGGCGCGAGTCGGCGGGGCGCGCCTGCAGGGTGTCGAACACCCCTTGCAGCAGCACGTAGGAAGTGGTGACCAAGGCATCGGGCAACCCCCCTTGCTCGTCGATCAGTTGCTGCATCAGGCGTTGGCCGCATTCGCGGCTGAATGCCTCGCCCTGGTAACGCCGCACTTCACCGGCATAGCCTTGCAGCGCTTCGTCGAAGCCGCCGGCACGGGCCTGGCTGACCGAAAGCTCTGGGCGCGCGCCGATCAGGGCGATGCTGCGCGGGGCAGCGCTTAGCAGGCTGGCCGCCAACTGGCGGCTGGCATCGCGGTCATCGCTGATGACCGAGCAGAAGTGCGCTGGGTCCAGGCGGCGGTCAATGGCGATCACCGGCATGCCCTTGTCCTGCAGTTCACGGTAGCTGTCGTCTTCCACCGGCAGGCAGCTGGCGACGAACAGGGCGTCGCAACGGCGGGCGCGGAACAGTTGCTGCAGCTGGCGCTCGCTGTCGGGCTGGTCATCGCTGCTGGCAATCAGCAGTTGATAGCCCCGGGCGCGGGCGCCTTGTTCCAACTGCTTGGCGATGCGCGCGTAGCTGGGGTTCTCAAGGTCAGGGAGAATGAAGCCCAATGTGCGGGTGTGTCGGCTGCGCAGGCCGGCGGCTTGCGGGTTGGGTGTGAAGCCATGGGCCTCGACCACCGCGCGCACACGCTCGACAGTGCCGCTGCTGATGCGCTGCTGTTCGGCCTTGCCATTGATGACGTAGCTGGCAGTGGTCACGGACACACCGGCCAGACGGGCGATATCGCTGAGTTTCACCGAATTTTCCTTATTATTACCGGGGCTGGCTGCGAGGCCTGACCGGGTAGTTTGACCCGGAGTTGCCGCCGCGCGCAGACGACCATTGTCGCAATTGTCCGACAGGATGGGGCTTTTTCCTGGGGAGATTATCGAGTAACGTGGCCGCCTGGTCAGGTTAAACGTTTCAGCTGCCAAATATCTGCCTTGGCTGCCGCCTGTGCAAGGCTGTTGAACTGGCCGTTTTCGTGAATTTCACAACAATAACCTCAGTACCCGACTTTGGGCACTGTAAAAGGAGAAGGTCATGCTCGAGCTCGCCACAGGGCAGATAGCCATGGGCCAGAAGGCCGCGGACAAGGCCGAGGCATTGCGCCTGCTGGCGGACCAACTGGTTGCCGACGGCCTGGTCGCCGAGGGTTACCTGCAAGGCCTGCAGGCCCGTGAGGCGCAGGGCTCGACCTTCCTCGGCCAGGGCATTGCCATCCCCCACGGCACCCCGCAGACTCGCGACCTGGTGCATACCACTGGGGTGCGCTTGCTGCAGTTCCCCGAGGGTGTGGACTGGGGCGATGGCCAGGTGGTCTACCTGGCCATCGGTATCGCTGCCCGCTCTGACGAACACTTGCGCTTGCTGCAACTGCTGACCCGCGCCCTGGGCGAGACCGACCTCGCCGAAGCGCTGCGCCGGGCCAGCTCTGCCGAGGCCTTGCTCAAGTTATTGCAAGGTGCGCCGCAAGCCTTGGCGCTGGATGCGCAACTGGTCGGCCTGAACCTGCCGGCCGAAGACTTCGACGAACTGGCCTGGCGCGGTGCGCGCCTGCTGCAGCGCGCCGGTTGCGTCGACAGTGGCTTTGCCGCCGTGCTGCAACAGGCCGAGCCGCTGCCACTGGGCGAGGGCCTGTGGTGGCTGCACAGCGAGCGCCAGGTGCGCCAGCCTGGCCTGGCATTCATTACCCCGCAGCAACCGTTGCGTTACCGCGACCAACCGCTCAACGGCCTGTTCTGCCTGGCAAGCCTCGGCGCTGCCCATCAGGCCTTGCTCGAGCGCCTGTGCGAAGTGCTGATCGAAGGGCGCGGGCAGATGCTCTACCAGGCCACCAGCAGCCGCGCGGTGCTGCAGGTGCTGGGCGGCGAGGCGCCGGCAGATTGGCCCAGCGCGCGCATCGTGCTGGCCAACTCGCATGGTTTGCATGCCCGCCCGGCCAAGGTGCTGGCACAACTGGCCAAGGGGTTCGAGGGCGAAGTCCGTGTGCGCCTGACCGACAGCGCGCAACCCGCCGTGTCGGTCAAGAGCTTGAGCAAGTTGCTCAGCCTCGGTGCCCGTCGTGGTCAGGAGCTGGAACTGATTGCCGAACCCGGCATTGCCGCTGATGCGCTGCCGGTGCTGCTGGCGGCCATCGAGCAGGGCCTGGGCGAGGACGTCGAGCCGCTGCCGCAAAGCGCTGCAGCGGTTGCCGTCCCGCCGCAGGAGGTGCTGCAGGCACCCGCCGCAGGTAGCCGAATTCAGGGCGTCGGCGCGGCCCCCGGCATTGCCAGTGGCCCGGCGCACGTCTGCGTCGAGCGCGACATCGACTACCCGCTGCGCGGTGAGTCCCCCGCCAAGGAACGGGTCAAGCTGCGCGAGGCCCTGGCAACGGTAAACGGCGAGTTGCAAACGCTGGTCCAGCGCAGCGACAAGGCCATCGGCGAGATCTTCGTCACCCACCAGGAAATGCTCGCCGACCCGGCGTTGGCCGATGATGTCGAGCAGCGTCTGGCCCAGGGCGAGAGCGCCCCTGCGGCGTGGATGGCGGTGATCGAGGCGGCCGCCCGGCAGCAGGAGTCGCTGCACGACGCCTTGCTCGCCGAGCGTGCCGCCGACCTGCGCGACATCGGCCGCCGCGTGCTGGCCCAGTTGTGCGGCGTGCAGGCGCAGGTTGAGCCCGACCAGCCCTATGTACTGGTGATGACCGAGGTCGGCCCCTCCGATGTGGCCAGGCTGGACCCAAGCCGGGTCGCCGGCATCGTCACCGCCCAGGGCGGGGCGACTGCTCACAGTGCCATCGTCGCCCGCGCCTTGGGCATACCGGCGGTGGTCGGCGCCGGTGCAGCGATTCTGCTGCTCGATGGCGGCACGCCATTGTTGCTCGATGGGCAACGCGGTGTGGTGAACATTGCGCCAGCCGCGGCCGAGCTGCAACGCGCCTTGGCCGAGCGCGACCAGCGTGAGCAGCGCCTGCAAGCGGCCTGGGCCAACCGTCATGAACCGGCTATCACCCGTGATGGCCATGCCGTCGAAGTCTTTGCCAACATCGGCGAGAGCAGCGGTATCGACAAGGTCGTGGAGCAGGGCGCAGAAGGCGTCGGCTTGCTGCGCACCGAGCTGATTTTCATGGCCCACCCCCAGGCGCCGGACGTGGCCACCCAGGAAGCCGAGTACCGCCGCGTGCTCGATGGCCTGGGTGGGCGGCCGCTGGTGGTGCGCACCCTGGATGTCGGCGGCGACAAGCCGCTGCCTTACTGGCCGATCGCTGCCGAAGACAACCCCTTCCTCGGCGTGCGCGGTGTGCGTTTGACCTTGCAGCGCCCACAGGTGATGGAAGACCAGCTGCGCGCCTTGCTGCGCGCGGCCGACCAGCGCCCGCTGCGGATCATGTTCCCGATGGTCGGCCAGGTGCACGAATGGCGTGAAGCGCGGGCCATGGTCGAGCGCCTGCGTGAGGAAATTCCGGTGGCCGACCTGCAACTGGGCATCATGGTCGAGGTGCCCTCGGCGGCCCTGCTGGCGCCGCAGCTGGCACGTGAAGTGGACTTCTTCAGCATCGGCACCAACGACCTGACCCAATACACCCTGGCCATCGACCGTGGCCACCCGAGCCTGTCGGCCCAGGCCGACGGCCTGCACCCGGCGGTGTTGAGCCTGATCGACATGACCGTGCGCGCTGCCCATGCCGAAGGCAAGTGGGTGGGCGTGTGCGGTGAGCTGGCCGCCGACCCGCAGGCGGTCGCCGTGCTGCTTGGCCTGGACGTTGACGAGTTGAGCGTCGCCGCCCGCAGCATTGCCGAAGTCAAGGCCCTGGTCCGCCAGGCCGATCACCAGACGGCCCGCGCCCTGGCGCGCGAAGCCTTGCAACAAGACAGCGCCGCGGCGGTTCGCGCGCTGGTGGAGCGTTACTGATGGCCAAGATCCTCACCCTCACCCTGAACCCGGCGCTGGATATCACCATCGGCCTCGATACCTTGCGCCCAGGGCACGTCAATCGCAGCCAGGCGCAGCACAGCCATGCCGCCGGCAAAGGGCTGAACGTCGCCCAGGTACTGGCCGATCTGGGCCACAGCGTCACCGTTGGCGGCTTCCTTGGGCAGGGCAACCTGCAGCCGTTCGAAGCCTTGATCGACTGGCGTGGTTTTACCGATTGCTTTGTCCGTGTAGCGGGCGAGACGCGCAGCAACATCAAGCTGGTCGAAGCCGATGGCCGCGTGACCGACATCAACGGCCAGGGGCCAGAGGTCGACGAGGCCGCCCGCGTTGCGTTGCTGCGGCGGCTGGAGCAGGTCGCCCCTGGGCATGATGCGGTGGTGGTGGCCGGCAGCCTGCCCCGCGGTATCAGCCCTGAGTGGTTCCGCCAGTTGCTCGAACAACTGAAGGCTCAGGGCCTGAAAATTGCCCTGGACAGCAGTGGCGAAGCGCTGCGTGCCGGCCTGCAATGCGCGCCGTGGTTGGTCAAACCCAATACCGAGGAACTTGGCGAGGTGCTTGGCCTGGTGCTGCAAAGCCCGGCGCAGCAACGCGCGGCGGCCGAGCACCTGCTGGCCAGTGGCATCGAGCATGTGGTGGTGTCCGCCGGCGAGCAGGGCGTCAGTTGGTTCGCCCGCGACCTGGCCCTTCATGCCCAGCCGCCCAAGGTACGGGTTGCCAGCACCGTGGGCGCGGGGGATTCGCTGGTGGCGGGCATGGTCCATGGCCTGCTGCTTGGCGGGGCGCCCGCGCAGACCTTGCGCCGAGCCACCGCCATCGCCGCCCAGGCCGTGACCCAGGTCGGTTTCGGCATTCGTGACCGCGAGCAACTGGCACGCCTGGAAGCGGGCGTGCAAGTGACAGAACAACAAGAGGGTTGCCGATGAACATTGCCATTGTCACCGCCTGCCCCAACGGCCAGGTGTCCAGCGTGCTGAGCGCGCGTCTGCTGGCTGCAGCTGCCCAGCGTCGTGGCTGGAGCACCAGCGTCGAGGTGGAGGACGCCGAGCACCCCGAGCGGCAGCTGACGCCGGCACAGATCAGCGAAGCCGACTGGGTATTGGTGGTCAGCACCGGGCCAGTGGACCTGGCCCGTTTTGTCGGCAAGCGCGTGTACCAGAGCACACCGTCCCAGGCGTTGGCCGACCGCGAGGGTTTCCTCGACGAGGCGGCGGCCAAGGCCCAGCTGTTGGCCGAGGTGCCCGGCAGCCCGGTCGCGGTGAGTGGCGCTGGCACGCGGATCGTCGCGGTGACTGCCTGCCCGACCGGCGTCGCGCACACCTTCATGGCCGCAGAGGCCTTGCAGCAGGCCGCGCAGCAGCAGGGCTACCAACTTACCGTGGAGACTCAAGGGTCGGTAGGCGCGCGTAACCCACTGTCCGCCCAAGCCATCGCCGAGGCCGACGTGGTGCTGCTGGCCGCCGACATCGAAGTGCCCACGGCGCGCTTCGCCGGCAAGCGCATCTACCGCTGCGGCACCGGCATCGCCCTCAAGCAGGCTGGCGCCACCCTGGACAAGGCCCTGGCCGAAGCCAAGGTCGAACATGCCGCCGATGCCGCTGCGGCTGCCAGCGCCGGGAAGGGTGAGAAGACGGGGGTGTACAAGCACCTGCTCACCGGGGTGTCGTTCATGCTGCCGATGGTGGTAGCCGGCGGCCTGTTGATCGCGTTGTCGTTCGTGTTCGGTATCGAAGCCTACAAAGAGCCCGGCACCTTGCCGGCGGCCTTGATGCAGATTGGCGGCGAGGCGGCGTTCAAGCTGATGGTGCCGCTGTTGGCCGGCTACATCGCCTGGTCGATCGCCGACCGCCCAGGCCTGGCGCCCGGCATGATCGGTGGTCTGTTGGCCAGCACCCTGGGGGCTGGCTTCATCGGCGGCATCATTGCAGGGTTTCTCGCCGGCTACAGCGCCAAGGCCATTGCCCGTTGGGCGAGGCTGCCAAGCAGCCTGGAGGCGCTCAAGCCGATCCTTATCATTCCGCTGTTGGCCAGCCTGTTCACTGGCCTGGTGATGATTTATGTGGTCGGTCAGCCAGTGGCGGCGATGCTCGAAGGGCTGACGCAGTTTCTCGACAGCATGGGCACCACCAACGCCATCCTGCTTGGGCTGGTGCTTGGCGGCATGATGTGCGTGGACCTGGGCGGGCCGATCAACAAGGCCGCCTATGCCTTTTCGGTGGGCCTGCTGGCCTCGTCGAGCTATGCCCCCATGGCGGCGACCATGGCTGCCGGCATGGTGCCGCCGATCGGGCTGGGGATTGCCAGCTTCATCGCCCGGCACAAGTTTGCCCCGAGCGAACGCGAGGCGGGCAAGGCCGCGCTGGCCCTGGGGCTGTGCTTCATTTCCGAAGGCGCCATCCCGTTTGCCGCCAAGGACCCGCTGCGGGTGATCCCGGCCAGTGTCGCCGGGGGGGCCTTGACCGGTGCGTTGTCGATGTACTTCGGCTGCAAGCTGATGGCACCGCACGGGGGCCTGTTCGTGCTGTTGATCCCCAACGCGATCAACCATGCGTTGCTGTACCTGCTGGCGATCGTGGCGGGTAGCCTGCTGACGGCCGTGGTGTACGCGGTGATCAAGAAGCGTGAGCAGGTGGAGTTGGCAGTGGTGCCGGTGAAGGGGTAATCGAGCGTTCTGGGGCTGCGCAGCAGCCCCCCTGCCTACCGCTGATGTTTGCGCCGCAACGGCTCCAGCAAGTCCATCAGCCCGTTATGATCGACTTCATGCATCAGCGCCAATAACCCCCCCAGTTCCCCGGCCGGGAAGCCCTTGCGCGCAAACCAGGCCAGGTAGTCACCCGGCAAGTCGGCAATGATGCGGCCTTGATACTTGCCAAAGGGCATGGTCCGGGTGACCAGCAGTTCGAGGGTTTCCGGTTTCATCGGCGCACCTGGCTGTGGAAAAGCGCCGACCATACTGCAATCTGCACGAAGGCCCAAGCGGCAATCATGCAGAACGCCGCTTCGAGCATGGCTGGGCGATTATTTAAGTAATTGATTTAAAAGGATTTAATTCTAAAACAAAGGTTGGCACGAACGCTGCTCCATTACAGATGACTATCACCTGCCAAGGAGTTCGTGAACATGAGCAACCCCAACAAAGACGTGATCGATGTGCTCAACGACTTGATCGAATACAGCAAGGATGGCGAAAAAGGCTTCAAGGCCTCGGCCGAAGATGTGAAAAACCCCGAGCTGAAAGCCTTCTTCGTCCAGCGTGCCGGTGAATGTGGCAACGCCGCCGGCGAGCTGCAAAGCGAAGTACGCCGCCTGGGTGGCGACCCTGAGACATCCACCAGCATCAGCGGTGACCTGCACCGTGGCTGGGTCAACCTCAAGGCGATGGTCACCGGCAAGGATGAAGAGGCCGTGCTGAATGAGGTCGAGCGGGGCGAGGATCATGCCCTGAAAGCCTACAAGGAAGCCCGTGAGAAACTGGTCAAACTGGGCCGTGCTGCCAGCGATCCGAGCTACGCCCTGGTGGAAAAACAGCTGCAAGGTGTGCAGCGTAACCACGACCAGGTCAAGGCACTGCGTAACGCAGCCCGCGCCCGTTCCTAACGCGTAGGCCCCTCTACCCGGTTGCGGCCATTGGCCTTTGCCCGGTAGAGCGCCTCGTCCGCAGCCCCCAGTACGCTCGCCAGATCGTGCTGGGGGCCTGCTTCGTACAGGCCTATGCCGATGCTCACCGTCACTGCGCGGGTGTCATTGGCAAACGGCGCCAGCGCCGCCACGCTGCTGCGAATACGTTCGGCCAGCAGCCGCGCCCCGGCCAGATCGGTCTCGGGCAAGATCACTTGAAACTCCTCCCCACCATAACGCGCCGCCAGGTCCGCCGGCCGCCTGATGCAGGCCTCGATGCACTTGGCTACTTCACGCAGTGCATGGTCACCCCCGGCATGGCCGTGGCGTTGGTTGAACGCTTTGAAATGGTCCACATCCACCATCAGCACTGCCAACGGTTTGTGGTTGCGCTGCGCGCGCGCCCACTCCAGGCGCAGCACCTGATCCAGCCGACGGCGGTTGGCCAGGCCGGTCAGGCTATCGGTGGCGGCCAGTGTCGCCAGGCCCTGCTCGGCCTCGTGGCGACGGCGCAGTTCGCGGCCCAGCAACAAGGTCAGCCAGAGCAGGCCCATGCACAGCACGCCCGTGGCCACGCCAATCACAATCGCGGTACGCCGCCACGACTGGAACACTTCGTCGGCCGAGTGCACTACCAACACGATCAGTGGCAAGTCGGCCACGTGGGCGAAGGTGTACATGCGTGAGGTGCCGTGGGTGGCGGAGCGGGCAGTGAAGCTGCCACTGCGCTCGCCAAGGATGCGCTTGAAGTTGGGCCGCTCGGCATAGAGGGTGCCGATCAGCGGGTCTTGCGGGCGCGTGGGCTGGCGGGCCAGCAGTTGGCCGTCGGTATTGAACAGGTTGATGCTGCTGTCATCGCCGATGTCCAGGCGCTTGAACAGTTCGCTGAAGTACGAAAGGCGCAGGGCGCCCGCCACCAGGCCGGCAAACTCGCCATCGGGGCCGGAGATGCGCCGGCTGAAACTGATGCACCAGTCCAGGTCGCCCAGCCTGGCCTTGAACGGAGGGCCAACCAGCAAGCCGAGGTCGGCATTGTGTAAATGGGCCTGGAACACCCCGGTGTCGCTGAAGTTGGCCTTGCGCGGTACGGTGCTGGTGGAATCGCCCACCACGTTGCCTTGCTTGTCGAGCCAGAGCACGTCACCGCGCTTGCGGTCGACGAACGCTTCATTGAACAACAGGCGTTGGCGTAGCGCACCGGGGATCTCCGGCAGTTCCTTGCGCCCGACCGCCCAGATCAAGCCCTGCAACGACTGATCGTAAAGTTCGGCGTTGCGCAGGATGTCGCTTTCGATCAGTTGGACGATGTTGTTGGAGGCGCGGATGGCCGACAGTTCGACGCTTTCGCGCTCACGGGCCAGCAGGTAACTGACGATGGCCACGATGGCGAGCACGGCAAGGCAACTGCCCAGGTTGAGGATCAGCTCGGGGTGCGACCTGTAGAGTGCGAAACGCGGTGATCGGGTGAGCATGCTCGCTACTGCTGAGGCAGGGCCATTCGCGGCGGCGCCATTCTAGGGAACTGGGGATTGTCGGACAAGATTTGTCCGACGGAATCACGCGGTGCCGTTGCCAGTCCTGTGGGAGCGGGCTTGCCCCGCGAATGGCCCTACGCGAGGCGTGGCACCGGCTTCGCCGGTGTTCGCGGGGCAAGCCCGCTCCCACACGGTCCCTGCTAAATCAAAAAATAGGTGGGTCAGAACACGTTCAACGGATAATCGACGATCACCCGCAGTTCGTCGTTGTCGCTGTTGCTGTCGATCGACGCATAGCCCTGGCTGCCCCGGTGGGCGGCGTAACGCACCAGCACCGAGAGGTCCTTGAAGTCGCCTTCCTGGAACACGTATTTCACGTCCAGGTCACGCTCCCAGTGCATGGCATTCTTGCCATCGGCGCGGTAGTAGTCGTAGTGGGTGTTGTTCTGGTCGGCTTTGGTCAGGTCTGCCTCGCCGCGCGAGTACGACAGCGTCGTGCTCAGGCCGGGGATGCCCAGGCCTGCGAAGTCGTAGCCGTATTGCAGCTTCCACGAGCGCTCGTTGGGCGCGTTGAAGTCCGAGTACATGCGCGAGTTGTCCAGGTACACGCTGTCGCCCAGGTTGATGTAGTCGAACGGCGTATCGCCATTGACCCGCTGGTAGGCAGCCGTGACGCTGTGGAACCCGGCGTTGACGGTGAAGTGCACGCTGTAGGTGTTGTTGTCGATCTTGCCCAGCAGGGCCTGGCCGGTGTCTTGGGTGTGATAGAAGTGCACACCCGGGTTGAGGCTGACCAGGTCGTTGACCACATAGGTGTAGTCGAAGTCGGCGTAATACTGGTTCCAGATGTCCTTCAGCTCGGCGGCGTACAGGTTGGCGGTGATGTTTTCGCTACCGCTCCACGCTGCGCCGGCCCAGTTCAGGTGCTTGCTCTTGTCGTGTTCGTCCAGCGAGCCGTAGTAGGTGTCGATGCGGCGGTGGCCGCTCTGGTTGTACGGCTTGGTGAAGCTGACCTGGCCGCCTTCGAGCAGCAAGCCGTCGATGCTGGTGTTGGTCAGGCTCACACCGCGGAAGGTCTGCGGCAGCATGCGGGTTTCGCCACCGGCGATCACCGGGTTGGTGAGGAACAGGTCACCGGCCTTCAGCTCGGTGTCAAAACCCTTCAGTTTGACTGCTGCACCTGCGGTAGAGAACGAATGCGGGGCCGCGCCCAGTTCGCCGTCGTCCTTCACATGCTGCGGCAGAATGCTGGTGCCAGCATGGCCGCCACCGCCATCGAGCTTGAGGCCCAGCATGGCATGGGCGTCCACGCCGAAGCCGATCACGCCGGGGGTATAGCCCGACTCGAAGCGCGCCACTGCGCCCTGGCCCCACTCGCGGGTGTCGCGCGCGCCGGCATTGTGGTTGTCGCGGTTGAAGTAGGCATTACGAAAATGCAGGTTCAGGGAAGACCCTTCGATGAAGCCATCAGCCTTGTCTTCATCTGCCTGGGCGGCGAAAGGCATCGTTGCAGTCAATGCAATGAACAACGGGGTAAAACGAAACGCGGAAGGCACCGGTACTAGCTCCTTTGGTCTGACGGTGGGGCAGTTTTTATTTTTGAATGTGCAACTTTCTTATGGGTGACGTTACCGCCGGGCTGATAGTTAAAACACATAAAAAAAGCCGCTGATTGGCAGCGGCTTTAAAAGGCTAACATATCGGCACCTAAGGTGCCCATGGCGTAGCCAAGGGAAAACGGGAGCAGGTACGGCGACCGATCAGCTGTCGGCATTGGCGTCGCTGGACACCTTGGAAGCGGTCTGGTTTGCGTCTTTTACGGCATCGGCCTGTTGTGCGGCTACAGCGTCGCGGGCCTCTTGATGGACGGCGGCGAGCTCTGCATTACGGGCGACGAAAGCCGGGGATTCTTCGGCCATGGCCAGGGGCGACAACAACAGGGAAGACAGGACGAAGACGCTGGCAATACCCATACTGTTGGACATTTGAAACTACCTTCTTGCGATGCAAGTGCTAATGAGGACAGGGCTAAAGTTAGTCCCTTCAGGGCACTTGAAACAGAGCGAAGTACGATAAGCACTGTTGCGCAAAAGGTAACGATCATGCGGCGAAAGCTCAGGCTTCTGCGGCAAACCCGCGCAGTTGAGCGCTTGGCAGGCGAATGCCGAAGGTGTTGGCGCCTGCTTCGCTGCGTACAAAAACCTCGCCGCCATGCATCAACGCAATCGCCTTGACGATAGCCAAGCCCAAACCATGGTTGCCACCCCCACTGTTGCTGCGCGCTGCATCCACCCGATAGAAGCGCTCGAACAGCAGCGGCAGGTGTGCATCTTCGATCGCCGGCCCCGGGTTGCTCACGGCGATGCTGACCTGGCTCGGCCCGCTGTCGATCCGCACCTGGATCACCTGGTTGGGCGCGGTGTGCTGCACGGCATTGTTCAGCAGGTTGATCAGCGCCCGGCGCAGCTGGGCTTTCTCGATGGGCGCCTGGGCATCGCCACTGACCGCGACGCGGACCTGTGCGTCTTCGAGGATGTAGTCCAGGTAGTCCAGCGTGGTCGCCACTTCCTCGGCCAGCGAGGCTTGGGTCAGTGCGGTGGCCTTGCTGCCCTGGTCGGCGCTGGCCAAAAACAGCATATCGTTGATGATGCTGCGCAGGCGCTCCAGCTCTTCGAGGTTCGATTGCAGCACTTCGAAGTAGTGCTCGGCGCTGCGGCCGCGGGTCAGTGCCACCTGGGTCTGGCCAATCAGGTTGGTCAGCGGCGAGCGCAGCTCGTGGGCGACGTCGGCGTTGAACGCCTCCAGCCGTGAGTAGGCCTGGCTGACCCGGTCGAGCGCGGCGTTGAAGGCCCCGGCGAACTGCGCCAGTTCCGGGGCCAGGTCGTGGGTTTGCAGGCGCCCGTCCAGGCGTGGCGGCGCCAATGCCTGGGCTTCGTTGGACAGTGCCAGCAACGGGCGCAGGCCGATGCGTGCCACCCAGTAGCCGAGCACCGAGGCCAGCAGCACGCCGAGCACCGCCAAGCCAACGATGGCCACCAGCAAACTGTGCTGCGCCTGCCAGAAGGTCTCGGTGTCGATGCCGATCAGAAAGCGCAGCGGTGGGCGCTCAGCCAGCGCCGGCAACTCGCTGACCAGCACCTTGTAAGGGTAGGGCTGGCCGGGCAGGCGCAGGTCGCGCATGCCCGGCGGGCCTTCGGCAAATGCGCGAACCAGCTCGCTGGGGTGGCCATAGTCGTAGGCCGGGTCGCTGCTGACCACCCAGAAGCGGATGCGCTTGTCCTCTTCACTGAGCAGGTTGAGCTTGTTGCTGACCTTGGCCCAGTGATCGGCCGTGCCGAAACGGTTGAGGGTGGACTCCAGCACACTGAAACGCGCATCCAGTTCGGCGGCCGGCAGCAGGTCGAGGCTGCGATCGACCTGGCGGTAAAGCGCCGTACCGATCAGCAGGAACACGCTCACTGCCACCAGGATGAACAGCACCGACAGGCGCAGTGCGATGGAGTTAGCCCGCACGGTTTTCCAGGACATAGCCCATGCCTCGGATGGTGTGCAGCAGCTTGTGGTCGAATGGCCCGTCGAGCTTGGCGCGCAGGCGTTTGATCGCCACTTCGACGACATTCGCATCACTGTCGAAGTTGATGTCCCAGACCAGCTCGGCAATCGCGGTCTTGGACAGAATTTCGCCCTGGCGGCGGGCCAGCACGCTGAGCAGCGAGAACTCCTTGGCGGTCAGGTCCAGGCGTTGGCCGGCCCGGCTGGCCTTGCGTGCCATCAGGTCGATCCACAGGTCGGCGACCTGTATCTGCAGCGGTTCGTGGCTGCTGCTGCGGCGGGTCAGGGCCTGCAGGCGGGCGACCAGTTCGAGGAAGGAAAAGGGTTTGCCCAGGTAATCATCGGCCCCTTCGCGCAGGCCATGGATGCGGTCTTCGACCCGCTCGCGGGCGGTCAGCATGATCACCGGCGTCTGCTTGCGCGCCCGCAAGGCGCGCAGCACGCCGTAGCCGTCCAGGCCCGGCAGCATCACGTCGAGCACGATTACCGCATAGTCACCTTCCAGGGCCAGGTGCAAGCCGTCGATGCCGTCACGCGCCAGGTCCACGGTAAAGCCTTGCTCGCTGAGGCCGCGATGCAGGTAATCGGCGGTTTTTTCTTCGTCTTCGATGATCAGCACACGCATGGTCTTGTCTCAACTGGCACTTGGCGCGGCCGCGTTGGCGGCCCGACGGCGATGGAACAGGCGCTCCAGGGCCAAGTATATGACTGGGGTGGTGAACAGCGTCAGGGCCTGGCTCACCAGCAACCCGCCGACCACGGCAATGCCCAGCGGTTGGCGCAGCTCGGCACCGGCGCCGAAACCGAACATCAGCGGCACCGCGCCGAGCAGCGCGGCCAGGGTGGTCATGATGATCGGCCGAAAGCGCGTCAGGCAGGCCTGGTGGATCGCCTGCTCGGGCGTCATGCCGTGATGGCGCTGGGCTTCAAGGGCGAAGTCGATCAAGAGGATGCCGTTTTTCTTGACGATGCCGATCAGCAGCACCACGCCGATCAAGCCCATGATGCTGAAGTCCTGGCCCATGGCCCAGAGCAGGATCAGCGCGCCCAGGCCCGCCGAGGGCAGGGTCGAGATGATGGTCAGCGGGTGGACAAAGCTCTCGTAGAGCACCCCGAGGATGATGTACACCGCCACCAGGGCGGCGAGGATCAGCCACGGCTGGCTCGACAGCGAGCTCTGGAAGGCCTGGGCCGCGCCCTGGAAGTTGCCGCTGATCGAGTCGGGCATGCCCAGTTCGCGCTGGGTGCGCTCCAGGATGCTCACCGCATCGCCCAAGGCCACGCCCGGGGCCAGGTTGAACGACAGGTTGGCAGCCGGGAACAGCCCATCGTGGCTGATCGACAGCGGCCCGGTGCTGGGCGCGGCAACGTGGGCCACGGCGGACAACGGCACCATCTCGTTGCTCAGGGGCGAGCGCAGGTAGAAGTAGTTGAGGCTCTCGGCCTTGCCACGCTGGCGCGCGTCCAGTTCGAGGATCACTTTGTACTGGTTGGTCTCGGTCTGGAATTCGCTGATCTGCCGTTGGCCGAAGGCGTCGTACAGTGCCTGGTCGACGTCGGTGGTGGTCAGGCCGAAGCGCGCGGCGGCCTGGCGGTCGATGTCGATGCGGGTGACGCTGGCCCCCAGTTGCAGGTCGTTGGACAGGTCGCGCAGTGCCGGGTTTTCACGCAGGCGGTCGGTCAGGCGCTGGGTCCATAGGTTCAGTGCCACGCCGTCGTTGCTCTTGAGCACGTACTGGTACTGGGTGCGCGACGGGCCGGAACTGAGGTTGATGTCCTGGCCGGCGCGCATGTACAGGACGATGCCCGGCACCTGGGCGAGCTTGGGCCGCAGCCGGTCGATCAGCTCGCTGGCCGAGACATCGCGCTCGCCGCGAGGCTTGAGGGCGATCCAGAAGCGGCCATTGGCGATGGTCTGGTTGCTGCCGGTGACGCCGACTGAGTGCGAAAATGCACGCACGGCCGGGTCAGCCTCGATGATCTTGGCCAGGGCCTGGTGCTTTTCGATCATCGAAGGGTACGACACGTCCGCTGCCGCTTCGCTGGTGCCGAGAATGAAGCCGGTGTCCTGCAGTGGGAAGAAGCCCTTGGGGATGGCCACGTAACCCACCACGGCCAGGGCCAGAGTGAGGCCGAACACGCCGAGGGTCAGGCGCTGATGGGCCAGGGCGTGGTTCAGGCCTTTTTCGTACCACCTCACCAGGCGCTCGCCAAAGCCGCCGTGCTGCTCGCCGGCCGGGCGGCGCATGAACAACGCGCAGAGGGTGGGTGCCAGGGTCAGCGAGACCACCACCGAAATCAGGATGGTGGCCGTGGCGGTCAGGGCAAACTCCTTGAACAGGCGCCCGACCACCCCGCCCATGAACAGCAGCGGGATGAATGCGGCAATCAGCGAGAAACTGATCGACACCACGGTGAAGCCGATTTCGCCGGCGCCCTTGAGTGCCGCCGTGCGGCTGTCGTCCCCCGCTTCGAGGTGGCGGTGGATGTTTTCCACCACGACGATGGCATCGTCCACCACGAACCCCACCGAAATGACGATGGCCACCAGGGTCAGGTTGTTCAGGCTGAAACCGAGTACGTACATCAGCGCGCAACTGGCAATCAGCGACACCCCGAGCACGCTGGACACCACCAGGGTCGCCGACCATTGACGCAGGAACAGCGCCATGACCCCGATCACCAGGGCCACAGCGATCATCAGGGTCAGCTCCACTTCGTGCAGCGAGGCGCGGATGGTTTGGGTGCGGTCCTGCAGGACCGACACCTCGATCGAAGCCGGGAGCATTTCCTGCAGCTTGGGCAGGGCCGCCAGTACCCGGTCCACGGTGTCGACGATATTGGCGCCGGGCTGGCGAAAGATCACCAGGTTCAGCCCAGGCTGGTCGCCGGACCAGGCCTTGACGTAGGCGTTTTCGGCGCCGTTGATCACCTTGGCCACGTCGCGCAGGTGCACCGGCGCGCCGTCGCGGTACGAGACGATCAGTTGGGCGTAGTCCTCGGGGTGGAACAGCTGGTCGTTGGCCGCGAGAGTCGACACGCTGTGCTCGCCGTACAGCGCGCCCTTGGCCAAGTTGAGGCTGGTCTGCTGGATGGCCAGGCGCAGGTCGGCGAGGGTCAGGCCGATGGCTGCCAGCTTCTCCGGTTGCGCCTGCACGCGGATGGCGGGGCGCAATTGCCCGGTGATATTGATCAGGCCGACCCCGTCGATCTGGCTCAGTTGGCGTGCCAGCAGGGTTTCGGTGTAATCGCTCAGGTCATTGCCGGGCATCTGGTTCGAGCTGACAGTCAGCACCAGCACCGGGCTGTCGGCCGGGTTGACCTTGCGCCAGGTCGGCGGGTTGGGCAGGTCTTGCGGCAAGCGGGCAGTGGCGGTGTTGATCGCGGCCTGGACTTCCTGGGCCGCCGTGTCGATGTTCTTGTCGAGGGTGAACTGCAGAATCAGGTTGGTCGACCCCAGCGCGCTGCTGCTGGTCATCTGGGTCATGCCGGGGATGGCACTGAACTGCACCTCCAGCGGCGTGGCCACCGACGAGGCCATGGTTTCCGGGCTGGCCCCTGGCAACTGGGCAGTGACCTGAATGGTCGGGAAGTCGGCCTCGGGCAGCGGTGCCACCGGCAGGCGGGGGAAGGCGATGGCCCCCAGCATCACCAGAGCGAAGGTCAGCAGCAAGGTAGCGATCGGGTGGTCGATGCACCAGGCCGAAACCCCGTTGCGCGCGTTCATGGCTGGCTCCGGCCGTCGGCCATTTCTGCGGGGGCCGGCGCATCGGTGGTGACTTCGACCCGCGACCCAGGCTTGAGCCGCGACTGGCCGTCGAGCACCAGGCGCTCGCCTGCCTTGACCCCGGCGATGACATTCAGCCCGCTGTCCTGGTACAGCACGTTGACCGGCACGCTGGTCACCTTGTCACCGTCCAGGCGGTACACGAAGTGGCCGTCGACGCCGCGCTGCACTACGGGGGGCGGCACCACCAGGGCATTCTCCTGCATTGCCGTGCGCAAGCGAACGGTGACCAGTTGGCCGGGCCACAGGCGCCCATCCTTGTTGTCGAATTCGGCCTTTACCCGCACCGTGCCCGTGGTCGCCGAAATCTGGTTGTCGATCAGCGCCAGGTGGCCTTCACCGAGCAGGCTGCGTTCGCCGTCGGCGTCCATGTAGGCCTGCACCAGCGCCGGGCTGGGCGCCTTGAGCAGGCTTTGCAGGGTGGGCAGCATCTGTTGCGGCAGGGCGAACTCGACGGCGATCGGGTCGATCTGGGTCACGCTGAACAGGCCCTGGGTGTCGCTGCTGCGTACCAGGTTGCCGGGGTCGACGTTACGGATACCGACCCGGCCGGTCACCGGTGAGTGGATCTGCGTGTAGGACAGTTGTACTTCGGCGTTGGCGATGGCGGCCTGGTTGCCCTTGACCGTGGCCTGCAACTGGTTGACCAGGGCCTGCTGCTGGTCGAGGGTTTGCTTGGATACCCCGTCATCGGTACTCAGCAGGCGGTAGCGCTTGAGGTCGACACCGGCGACCTGGATCTGCGCCAGGCTCTGCCCGAGCTGCGCGCGCGCCTGGTCGAGGCTGGCGCGGATCGAGCGGTCGTCGAGGGTGGCCAGCAGGTCGCCTTCCTTTACCCATTGGCCTTCCTTGACCAGCACCTGGGTCAGCACGCCTTCCACCTGTGCGCGGATTTCGACGCTGTGAAGCGACAGCACCGAGCCGATGGCGCTGGCATAGCGCGGCACGTCTTGTTGGGTGACGCTGACCACGCGCACGGGGATCGCTGCCTGGGCGCGGGGGGCGGGCGCTGGTTGACGCTGACTGAACCAGACGCCCAGCGCTACCAGAATGAGCAGCGCCAAGGCGGCAAGGGTGACAGAGCGGGACGGACGTCGCATCGGGGGCGGGCACCTTGGCCAGAAGGGGGAGACGGTTGTCTGTACTCAAGCTTATAGCCCCCGGAGAGGGTCGGCAGCATGACGGCTGGCTGACAGCGGTGACAGTTTCGGGTTTGGCGACGGTTTTGTGGTGGGGCGGAAATCGAGCGCCGCGCGGGCGGCGCTTCGCGGGGCAAGCCCGCTCCCACATCTGTTTCGGGCCAGTCTCGCCTGTGAGATAGGCGCGCGCCCCCTCGTTTATACGACACGACATTGGGGTGGACGCCAAGAGGGACGCGCGCCAATGCTTCAGGAATAATTGGCCCGAAACAGATGTGGGAGCGGGCTTGCCCCGCGAAGCGCCGCGCGGGCGGCGCTCGATCTCGAATCCGCCACAAGGCCCAAGCCATGCACCCGGCCCCCCGCAATCCGCGTTACCCCGTCAAAACCCAATAAACGCGTAATAAACCGGCGTTTCAGAGGTCGTGCTCAGCCCAACCCCCCGCAAACTGGCCGTCAACGCTTCATCCTGCACATGCAGCGTCCACCGCGCCCCATTATCCTCCGGCACCTGCGCCAACGCTGTCGCAAAAGCCCCCATCTCCGGCAGATAAGCCGTAAACCCGTTCCCTTTCAGCGCACTGGTAGTCATGCCCAACGCCTGGCAAACCGCAACCTTGGCCGCGATGTCATCACGATCCGCCTGGCGCGAAGCCTCCACCAGCGCCGCCAGCCCCGCGTCGGCCAGCTGGCTGCCATGAATCAGCGCCGGCCCCTGCTGCCAAGCCTCGGTCGGGCAGTCCTTGTTCTCGGGTCGCAGCGGAATATGCGGGTTGATTTCCACCGGGTAGATGCGACAGACCAACGGGCGCGCGTCGTAAATGGTGCACAGGTCATTGTCGTCGAGGTTGCGACAGCGCCCCGGGTTGAAGGCCGCGAAGGTCACCGAGACGCGAGCGACCGTGTCGCCGCAGGCCACCGGGTGGGAGCGGCGCAGCACATGCTCGCGTTGCTCCTCCGGCATGCCCGGGCCATCGGCCACGAAGGCTTCTATCAATACCACCACCTGGCCCCCAGACGCCGCCCATTGGCGCGCCTCGTCGAGGGTCAGCGGCACATGGTGGCCGGTGCAGCACTTGCCGCAGCCGGTGCAGGCGAAACGCAGGTTGTCGGTCACTTGGCTTCCGGGTTCCATTCGCTGACGAACGCGCGCTGGTGCTGGCGGTCGTAAAGGCACAATTCGGTGCCGCTACGTTGCTGCATGTGCTTTTGCGGGTAGACGCCTTCGATCAGCAGGGCACTCATGCCGACTTGGTCGTCGAATTCGGCGGGCTTGCCGCGCGCATGGGCGTCCTTGAACTGGCTGGCGGCAAGGCACGCCTTGAGCATCTGCTGGCGCTGCTCGTTCCAGGCCTGGCTGCTGGAGGCCTGGGCGACACCGCTGAACAGCGCGCAGGCGACTAGGAGGGAGCTGAAAAACTTCATACGCGATTCCGGCAAATATCTTCCGAGGGGAGCGAATTATGCCCGAGTCATCCCCGACGGCAAGCCGGGGAGTTTGTCGCTTGATGTATCAACGCTCGGCAAACACCACTGCCCGCGCCGCCACCACCAGGCAATCGGTCAGCTCCGGCGAGGAGAATTTGGTAAGGATGGCATTGGCCCCCGCCAGCCTGGCTTTTTCGCTGCTCATGGCGCTGTCGAGCGAGGTATGCAGCAGGATATACAGGTGCTGAAAATCGGGCGTTTCACGCAGGGTACGGGTGAAAGCATAGCCGTCCATTTCGGACATCTCGATATCGGAGACGATGATGTTGATCTCCTGCGCGGTGCCCTGCAGTTCCAACAACACGTTGATGGCGTCCTTGGCACTGCGTGCGGTATGGCATTCGATGCCCAGGTTGCGCAGGGTGTGCACCGACTGCTGCAAGGCCACCTGGCTGTCGTCCACCACCAGGATGTTGGCGGCGGCCAGCAGGCTCGCGTCTTCTTCGGTCAGTGCGCCGTGCTGTGGCTCGGCGGCAGGCGGGGCGATGGCATGGATGACCTTCTCGATGTCCAGTACCTGCACCAGCGCGTTGTCGACCCGGGTCACGCCGGTGATGAACGAGCGGTTGCCCGAACCGAAGGGCGGCGGTTTGATGTCGGTGCTCAGGCAATGCACGATGCGGCTCACGGCCTGTACATGCAGGCCTTGGCGCGAGCGGCTGATCTCGGTGACGATCAGGCAGCCGCCGTCCGGGTCGGCCAGCGGGCGCTCGCCGATGGCGCGGGACAGGTCGATGACCGACAGCGAGTTGCCGCGCAGGGTGGCCACACCTTTCACATGGGGGTGCGATTCGGGCAGCTTGGTCAGTGAAGGGCAGGGGATGATCTCGCTGACCTTGAGCAGGTTGATTGCCATCAGCTTGCCGCTGCGCAGGGTGAACAGCAGCAAGGACAGCGAATCCGCGCGGGCATTTTGCGTGGCCATGGTGACCTTCGTGGGAATAGGGGAATAACGGGTTATCGGCGTATTTGCGTCGGGCTTTAGTGGGCGTGTTGTCGATGCCTGGCCTGGTAGAGCGGGGGGCGCAAAGCGCCCCCACGATTACCGTTCGCGCAGGGCTTCCTTGGCCCGGTTCAACGGCTTGATCAGGTAGTCGAGGATGGTCTTCTCGCCCGTGCGGATATCCACCGTGGCAATCATCCCGGGCACGATCGCAAAGTGCTTGCCGGCCTTGTTCTGCAGGCTGTCCTGCTCGGTGCGGATAAACACCCGGTAGTAGTAGATCTCCGGCTTCACCTCGTCCTGCAGGGTATCCGGCGAGATGCCGACTACTTTGCCTTCCAGCCCGCCGTACACCGAGTAGTCATAGGCACTGATCTTGACCTTGGCCGCCTGGTCGGGGTGGATGAAGGCGATGTCCCGTGGTGCAATGCGGGTCTCGATCAGCAGGCGCTCGTCCATCGGCACGATCTTCATCACTTGCCCACCGGGCTGCACCACACCGCCCAAGGTATTGACCTCAATGTCCTTGACGATGCCGCGCACCGGTGAGCGCAGGGTCAGGCGCGTCAGCGAGTCGCTGCGCCCGCGGATCACCTCGGATAGGCTGTCGGCCTCGGCGCTGGCCTTGGCCAGTTCCTCGCGTGCACGCACCAGGTAGTCGGAGCGCGCTTCGTTGGCCTTGAGCTGCAGTTCCGAGCGCTGGCGGTTCAAGCGGATCACCTCGACCCGGCTCGAGGCGCCCATCTTCGCCAGGTTCTCGGTGATCTTCAGCTCGCTGCGCACCAGTTGCAGCGAGTCCTCGATACCGGCCAGGGTCTGCTCCAGGCCACGGCGGCGTGTCTGGTACAGCGCGGTCTCGGCGTCGATCAGGTCGGGTGAGTCGCGCAGGCTGTCGGGGAACACCAACGGCTTGCCGGTCACCTCTGCCTGCAAGCGGGCCTGGCTGGCCTTGGCCGCCCGGTACTTGGCTTCACTTTCGCCGACGCTGGAGGAGGTCTTGGTCGGGTCGAGCTGGGCCAGTACCTGCCCGCGGTCGACCAGGTCACCTTCGGCCACGCTCATCTGCGCGACGATGCCGCCCTCGAACGACTGGATCACCTGCTCGCGTGAACTGGGGATCACCTTGCCGGTGCCGGTGGACACTTCGGTCACCTCGAACCAGGCCGCCCACGCCAGGAACGCCGCCAGCATCAGCGCACAGATCGTGATGATACGGCCGGCGCGGAACACCGCCTGGTCGTCCTGCCCGTCCAGGTAGGACGCCGGGAGTTCATGGTTGCTCATGCCTGGGCTCCTTGCAGTTTCGCCAGCGCGGCATCGCGTTTGTCGTCGATGACGATGCGCCCGCCATCGAGCACGAGGATCCGGTCGACCCGCTGCAGCACGCTCAGGCGGTGGGTGGCGATCACCAGGGTGCGGCCCTGGCAGAAGCGTTCGAGGTTATCCAGCAGCTTGCGTTCGGTCATGTCGTCGAGGGATGCGGTGGGTTCGTCCAGCAACAGCACCTGCGGCTGGCGCACCAGCAGGCGTGACAGCACCAGGGCCTGGCGTTGGCCGCCGGACAGGCCCACGCCGCCTTCCAGGATCAAGTGGTCCATGCCTTTGGGCAGCCGCCGGACAAAGTCCAGCGCCCCCGTGGCGGCCAGGGCGGCGACCAACTCCTGATCACTGGCCTGGCCGGCACCCAGGGTGAGGTTTTCCCGCAGGGTGCCGTGGAACAGCCGCGAGTACTGCGGCAGCAGGCCGACATCGCGGCGCAGGTCGGCAGGGTCGAGGTGGGCCAGGGCAATGCCATCCAGGTTGATTTCGCCCTGGACCAAGTCCATGGCACCGCCCAGGGCCTGCAGCAGGGTGGATTTACCGGCACCGTTACGGCCGAGCACGGCGATGCGTTCACCCGGCTGGATGTCCAGCTGGGCGATGCTCAGGACGGGCGGGGCCTCCGGGCTGTAGCGGAAGTTGGCCTGGCGCAACTGATACTCGCCGCGGATGGCCGGCAGGTGCACGCGGGCTTCGTTTTCGGGGTGATCGACCGGTGACTGCATCAACTTGTCGAGGCCTTGCAGGGCCACCTTGGCCTGCTGCCAGCGAGTCAGCACATGGGTCAGTTGTGCCAGCGGCGCCATCATGCGCGACGACAGCATCGACGCCGCCACCAGGCTACCGGTGGTGAGGTCGCCGGCGATCACCATCGGTGCGCCGATGACGATGACCACCGCAAACACCGCACCCTGCACGTTCTGCGTCCAGGTCACCAGACCGTTGGTCAGGGTGCGCAGGCGCAGGTTGGTGTGGGCGCAGGCGGCGTTGTACTGGTTCCATTGGCGCTCGAAGCGTGCCTCGGCTTGCAGTGCCTTGATTTCGTCCAGGCCCTGGATGCTCTCAACCAGCATGGCGTTACGCAGCGCCGACTCACGCATCGAGGCATTGGCCAGGCGGGCCAGGCGCCGTTGCGCGAGCAGGCCGGGCAGGACCATGGCCAGCAACGCCACCAGCGGGATGAACACCAGCACGCCGCCGATCAGCCAGAACACGAACAGGAACAACAGGAAGAACGGCAGGTCGGCCAGGGCCGTGGCGGTGCTCGAGGTGATCAGGTCGCGGATCGATTCCAGCTCGCGTAACTGCGAGATGAACGAGCCGGTCGACTTGGGCCGCACCGAATTGCGCAGGCGCAAGGCATGCCCATAGACCAGGTCGGAGACGCGCAGGTCGGCGCGCTTGCCCAGCAGGTCGGTCACCTTCAGGCGTAGCAGGCGCATGCTGAAGTCGAACACCAGCGCCAGCACCACACCGCCAAACAGCACGTACAGCGTGGGCAGGGACTCGGCGGGGATCACCCGGTCGTACACCTGCATGGAAAACAGCACGCCGGCCAGGGCCAGCACGTTGGCCACCAGCGAGGCGACCATCACCTGCCCATACGGGCGCAGGTCGCGCAACACGATGCGGGCGAACCAGTGGCGGTCGTAGGGGGCGGTGTAGTCGTCGGTGCGCACATCGCGCAACGGCCGCGCCGGGCGCAGCAGGGCAACCCGGGTGATGCGCCCTTTGAGGGTGTCGCGCGGCAGGCGTGAGGTCAGCCCCTGGTCACCGGCGAAGACTACCGCCAGGTCGTCCTCTTCGGTTACCGACTCGACCACTGCCAACTGGCCGTCGTCGAGTTCCAGTACCAGCGGCGTGCGCCATTGCCGCAGGCCTTTGGCATCGAAGCGCACGAAGCGCAGCGCCAGCCCGGCCTGGCGGGCCATGTGGCGAAGAATTTCATCCAGTGGGCGGGCATCTTCGACGGCCGCCAAGCGTATGCGTTGCGGCGACACGTCCAGGCGGTAGTGGTGCGCGACCTGGAGCATGACCTCAAGCCAAGGCCCCAGGTCTGGCCGTTGCTGGGCCGTTTGCTCCGGGGGCTGGCTGGGCAGGGTCACATTGACGGATTCGTTCATGGCTGGATCTCCACACCTTGCAGGTTACGCCCCTCGAGCCCGAAGGCCGTGCGCAGGGCGCCGGTGTTGTAAAGGCAGTCGACATCCAGGCGCAGCAGGTCGGAGCGGGTGCCGGCGAGTTCGAAGCGTGACTGGTAGATTTCCTGCTCGGCGTTGAGCAGGTCGAGCAGGGGCCGGGTGCCCAGGTCCAGGTACTGCCGGCCGTACAGCATGCGGGCCTCCTGAATGCTGACCTGGCGGGCCTCCAGCGAACTGAGCCGACGGCCCAGCCCTGAGGTCTGCGCCATGGCCTCGGCCAGGCCGCGGCGGGCCTGCAGGCGGGCGGCATCTTCGGCCGAGTCGGCGGCAGTCAGCGCATGGCCGGCGGCGCGGCTGCGGGCGCTGATGGCGCCACCCTGGTAGATGGGCACCTCGACGTTCAGGTAGATGCCTGCCTGGGTGCGGTCCATGCGTGAGTTGTCGCGGTCGTAGTCGTTGTCCAGGTAGTGGTTGATCTGCGGCTGCAGCGACACGGTGGGGTAGGCTTCGGCCTTGGCCTGGGCCAGTTCGGCCTGGCCTTGGGCGCGTTGGGCCAAGGCCATCAGCACGGCGGGCAAGCGGTCGTCGCCTTGTGCCGGGCGCTTGCAGGCCTGGTTCAGCTCGGGTGGCGATTCCTCGGCAAGCGCCGGTGGCGTGACCCGCCCCAGCAACGATGCCAGGGTCGAGCGCCAGCGTTCGTACTGTGACTGGTATTCCTCCAGGGTGGCGCGGGCGCTTTCCACGCGGGACTCGGCCTGGACCACGTCGGAGCGGGTGCTGGCGCCCATGTCGCTGCGTTGGCGAGCCATGCCGGCGATGTCGCCCACCCCGCGGATCTGGTCGCGGGCAATGGTGATCAGTTGTTCGTAGCGGCGGGTTTCGACCCAGGCATAGGCGGTGTCGCGGGCCAGTTCGTCGACCACCAGCAGGATATTGGCTTGGGCGCGGGAGGCGGCGGCCTGGGCAGCGCTGACGGCGCTGTCGACCTTGCCGAAGTCGTAGAGCATCTGCTTGAGCGACAGGTTGAGCGCCTGGCTGTTGCGGTCGCCGCCGTAGCCGGTGTCATAGCCTGTGCGTACACCGCCGGAAATCTGCGGGTAGTAACCGGCGCGGGCAACATTGATGCCTTCGCCTTGCTTGTAGAGGTTGCCGATGGCCTCGGCGATGCTGGGGTGCCATTGCGCGGCTTGCAGCACCGCTTCGGTCAGGCCAAGGCGGTCGCCATTGGCGACGGGGGCCATGCCGATGGCAGGGCGGGCGGGCACTGCATCGGGCGCATCACGTAACAGTGATGGCCCGATCTGGCGCAGTTGTGGGTCGATGTCATCGGCCGCCTGGGCAGCCGTGTTGAAGTTCAGGGCCAGGAGCCCCAAGGCTCCCAGCAACAGCGGTGACAGCGGACTGCTTCGCTTCACATAGTTCCCTTACTGCTGTTCCGTCCTTGCCGCCGGGCGATGGCCCGGCGGGGTTGCAGCGGCCTCAGACGACATGGATACCGTTCTGCACCCACAGGTGCTGGCTTGGATCCTCCTGGGCCGTGTATTGGTTATAGTCGATGCCGTCGGCGGTTTGGTTCCCGACCAGCGCCCAGTTGTCCGTCATGTGAACCGAGTCGTTTTCATCCCCCTTGATGACCAGTGTGTCGGTGCCGGTTTCGGTGATCGCGACCACGTCCGCCAGGTTCAGGGTCAGCGCCACCGAACTGGTGTCGTTGAGGTCGATCACTTCGATGTCATGCACCCGCCCGACCAGGTTACCCAGGTCGATGCTGGCATCACCGCCGCCCCACAGCAGGGTGTCGGTACCGGTGCCGCCATCGACGCTGGCGAAGTTCTGGTCGACCACCACCAAGGTGTCGTCGCCCGCACCCCCTTGCAGGGTGATGTGGCCGCCCTGGCTGCCATCGAGGTGGTCGTTGCCGTCGGTGCCGGCGATCACTTCGCTGGAGGCCGCCGCCGCGATACTGGCCAGTGCGACACCTTCGTCGCCGGTGTCGGCCAGCAGCGAGCTGGTGGCGGTGAAGTTGGCGGCGTTGTCCAGGTTGATGGTGAGGTTGGCGGTGTCGGTGGTGCCGTTGGGGTGGGTCAGTTCGTAGGTGAAGGTTTCATGCTGGCCGATCACCGCATTGGTCAGCCCGGCGTTGAGGGTGTAGGTGTAGCTGCCATCGGCGTGCACCAGCAAGGTGCCGTAGTTGCCCGCCACACTGACCCCGTTGTAGCCCGGGATGGTGTAGGTATTGGCCGCCGTCATCACACTCAGCACGGTCAATGGCGAGCCGACGTTGTCGTCGGCCAACAGGTTGCCGGTGACTGCGGTGGCGCCGCTGACCACGAACTCGGTCAGGTGCGTGGTAGTGGCGTTGACGCTGGTGGTGATCGAGCTGGCCAGGCCGATGCCACCTGCGGTGACACGTATTTGGTAGGCGCCGGCGCCTTGGTTCTGGAACGTGTAGCCGGCACCGCCGCCAAGCAGGCTGATCAGTGAGCCGCCACCGACCGACTGCACCAGCACGTACTGGCCGGTAGCCGGGTTGAGTTTGAGCAGGTCGAGGGTGGTGCCATTGAGCAGGCTCAACAGGTTGGTGGAGTTGACTACCACTTGCAGGTTGGCCGTGGTGTCGGCGGCAACGCTAGTGTCGTAGAGGGCCTGGCGTGAACCAATCAATGGCAAGCGGAGCGTGCCTAGCGTGTCACTGTTGGTGTCTACCCGGTTGGCCAGGGTGAGGTGGCTGGTACCGGCATCGTTGACCGCGTCGACCACCGTGGCCGGTGCGCCGTAGTTGCTGTCGCTCCAGATTTCCGTGGCTTGTGGGCTGTCGATGCGCACATACAGGTTGGCGGCATCGGACGCGCCGTTGGCATGCAGCAGCTGGTAGCTGAACACATCGACCTTGCCGACGCTCGATGGGCTGCCGTTAGGCGTGTAGGTGTAGCTGCCGTCGCCGCGGATCACCAGGGTGCCGTACAAGCCCTGCACCGTGGTGGCGCTGCCTGCCGAGACATAGCTGCCGTTCTTCATGACCTGAAGGACGGCGGCGCTGTCCGGGCCAAGGGCGTCGACGGCGCCGTCGGTGCCGACGTCGGTGATGACGTTCCCCGATGTTGCCGTGCCGGTGCCGGTGAACTGCGTGAGGCTGGTGGTCTCGATGTCCAGCGTGGTGGTCACGTTGGTAATCAGGCCGATGCCGCCACTGCCGACGGTCAGGCGATAGTCCCCCGCCTGCAGCACGCCGATATCAACGCGGATGCCCTGGCCCAGCGGCAGCAGGATCAGGTCGAGCAGGCCTTGGCTGGTGCCAGTGGCCAAGGTCACCCAGTTACCGGCAGCGTTCTTCACCTGCAGGGTGAAGGTCGCGTTGTCGAGCAGCGACAGCGCGCTGCTGGTGTTCAGGGTCAGCGTCGGGTCCACGGTGGTACCGGCACCTACCGTCCAGGTGTAGGTCTTGGTGAAGCCCGCCAGCAAGGTCGTGAAGCTGTCCTGATAAGTCCGCGAGCTGACCACCGGTGCCAGGTTGACCTCGGCGGTCACCAGGTTGTCGCTGGCGATCACCGGGGCATTGGCGTCGACGTCAGGCGCGGTGATGTTGACGTTGCCGGACACGTTGCCGCGCCCGTCGCTGAGGGTCACCGACAGCAGCTGGCCGTTGTCCTGAGGCGGGCTCAGGGCCACGGTGAAGTTGCCGTCCGGTTGCACCACCGCCGTCTGCAGCACGGTGCCGTTGGCACTGCGCACGGTGACGGTGGCACCCACTTCGCCACTGCCGGTGAGGCTGCTGCCGTCGGCGCTGATCACCAGGTTGCTGGCGGCCGCAGGTGGGGTCAGGTCAGGTGCGGTAAGCGCGGTGCCGGTCGAGGCATTACCCGCACCGTCGGTGAGGGTGACGCTCAGGGCCTGGTTGTCGATCTGCGCCGCAGTCAGGCTGACCACGAACAGGCCGTTGCTGCCCACTGTTGCGGTGCCCAGCACGGTGCCTGCGCTGTTGCGCACGGTGACGGTGCTGCCGACCTGGCCAGAGCCGCTGACGGCCGTGCCGTTGGCGTTGATGGTTGCCAGCGGCGCTGCCGGTGGCGTGGTGTCCGGCGCCGTCAGGCTGATGCTGGCGGACAGGTTGCCGGACGGGTCGGACTGGCGTACGACCAGCAATTGCCCATCATTTTGCGCTGTGGTCAGGGTGATGGTGAAGGTACCGTCGGGTTGCACCACGGCCGAACCGAGCGGGCCGCTCGGGCCTTGCACGGTCACGGTTGCACCGGGCTCGCCACGCCCTGTGAGCTCGGTACCCGTCCCGTTGATGACCACGTTGGTAGGCGCAACAGGCGGCTGTACATCGATAGCCGTGAAGCTGGTGCTGCCAGACGCGTTGCCGGCCGTATCGGCCTGGCTCACGGCCAATACCTGGCCATTGAGCTGCGGCGTGATCAGGTTGATGCTGAACACGCCACCGGCATTCACCACCCCGGTGCCGAGCACGTTGTTGGCGGCGTCGCGCACGGTCACCGTAGCATTGGCCTCACCGGTACCGGTGAGTACCAGGCCATTGGCGGACAGGCCGGTCACCAGCGGGTTGGCCGGTGGCGTGATGTCGGCGGCCTGGACGAAGGTCGGTTGCGATTCGCCGCCCACCAGTGCCACCGCCGTCACGCTAAGGTGCTGGCCGTCGAGCTGCGCCGTGTTCAGTTGCAGGGTGAAGGTGCCATTGAGTGTGGCGCCGCCCGTGCCGATCAGGTTGCCTGCGGCATCGTACACGCGGATGCCGACACCGCTCGGCGCGTTGCCCGACAGGGTCAGGCCGTCGCTGCCCAGGGTCACGTTGGTGGGCGGCACCGGCGGTGCCAGCAGTGGCGTGATATAGGTCGCGACCGCCGAGGTGTTGAAGCCGTCAGACTGCGTCACCGCCAACGTGGCAAGGCTGCCGGCTGCCGGCACCAGGGTTACCTGGAAGTTGCCGGCAGCATCCACCTCGCCAGTGCCCAGCACGATGCCGCCGCGGCTGACGGTGACCGTCGCATTGGGTTCGCCTTTACCGGTCAGCACGTTGAAGGTGTTGTTGATGGCCATGTCCGTGACCACGGCAGGCGGCGAGGTGTCGTTGGTCTGGTAGCTGGCAGGCAGCGAGGCGTTGCCGGCATCGTCGGTGGACACCACGGTCAGCAGTTGGCCATTGTTCTGGGCCGGGTTGAGGGTGACGGTGAACTGGCCGTTTTCAGGTACCTCCACCGTGCCGACCACCGCGTTGTTTGGCCCGCGAACGGTGATGGTGGTGCCTGCTTCGGCAGTACCCGTCATCGAGGTGCCGGCCGGGTTGAGCAACAAGTCGGTCGGTTGTAGCGGTGGCGTCAGGTCCGGTGCGGTCACTTGCAGTGGCGCGGACGGGTTGCCGGTGGCGTCCTGGGCGATGAGGGTCAGGGTTTGGCCGTTGATCTGCGCAGCGTTCAGGTCGAGCACGAAGGTGCCGTCCGGGTCGACTGTCACCTGGCCAAGCAGGTCGCCATTGTTGTTTACCACGGTGACGCGGGCGCCGGCTTCACCGGTACCAACCAGCTGGGTGCCGCTGTCGTTGATCACGGCGATCACTGTGGCTGGCGGGGTAACGTCAGCTGCGGTGGTCGTGCTGATCGGCGAGACGTTGCCGCGCGGATCGGTCAGGGTCACTTGCAACACCTGCCCGTCAAGCTGCGCCGAGCTCAGGTCGACCACGAACTTGCCGTCGGCACCGACCTCGATGGTGCCGATCTGGGTGATGCCGACGTAGACGCGAACGGTAGCGCCCGCTTCGCCGACGCCGCTGAGCTGGTCGCCCGCCACGTTGAGCCGCAGCTCGGTCGCAGGCGCTGGTGGTGTGAGGTCGGGCGCCAGGATGTTGACCGGCGCACTGATGTTGCCGGGTGGGTCGGCCTGCTGTACCGACAGCGGTTCGTTGTTGATCTGCGCGGGTGTCAGCTCGACGCGGAAGCTGCCGTCGGCCTGCACGGTGCCAAAGCCCAGCACGGTGCCCGCAGTGTTGCGCACGGTGACGGTTGCCCCGGCTTCGCCCAGGCCGGTCACCACGCTGCCGTCGACACTGATGTCGACCTCGGTAAGCGCAGCGGGCGGGGTGAAGTCTGGGGTCTGCAGGGTGGCCACCGCCGATACGTTGCCGGCAGCGTCGGTCTGGGTGAAGCTGAGCAGCTCGCTGTTACCCAACGCCGGGGTGAGGGTGACGGTGAAATGCCCGCTGGCGTCGACCGTGGCCCTGCCGACTTCGTCGCCATTCGGCGCGGTGACGATGACCTCTGCCCCAACCTCGCCGCGGCCGGTGAGGGTGATGCCATCGCTGGAGATGGCAAGCTCGGTTGGTGCGGCTGGTGGCGTGGTGTCGGGCGCGGTGATGGCACTGGCATCCGACTGGTTGCCGGCGGCATCGATCAGCACCACTTGCACCTGCTGGCCGTTGGCCTGCGGCGTACCGAGGTCTACCTGGAAGCTGCCGTCGCCACGCACGACCGCGGTGCCGAGCACGCTGCCATCGGCAGCCAGCACGCGGACAGTGGCGCCCGCTTCGCCGGTACCGTTGAGCAGGCTGCCGCCCCCGGCGAAGGCCAGGTTCTCGGCGGCATCGGGTGCCACGCGATCAGGCGCGGTGAGGCTGATGCTGTTGGACTCGTTGCCGGCAACATCGGACTGGCTGGCGCTGAGCTGTTCGCCGTTGATCTGCGCGCTGCCAAGGCCAATGCTGAAGTTGCCATTGGCATCGACCAGACCGGTGCCGAGATCGATGCCGCCTTCACCGATCACGGTAACGGTGGCACCCGGCTCGCCGCGGCCACTGAGCACCAGCCCGTCGCTGGACAGCACGACATTGGTCAGCGGCAGCGGTGCGGTGGTGTCGGGCGCTTGCAGGCTGGCCGGCAGCGACGTGCTGCCGTCGGTGCCTACGGCGCTGACTTGCAGCACTTCGCCGTTGGCCTGGGCGCTACCGAGGTTGACCGTGAAGGTGCCGTCGTTGGCGACGGGGGCGGTACCCAGCAGTACGCCATTGGGGCCATACACGTTCACTGTGCTGCCTGGGGTTGCCGTGCCGGTCACTGCCAGGCCATCGGCAGCCAGTACCAGGTTGTCGGGTGTATCCGGCGCCAGCACGCCCGGCGCGGTGACGGTTTGCGCAGGCGAAACGTTCTGCGCGGCATCGGCCTGCACCACGCTGAGGCTTTCGCCGGTAATGGCAGCCGGTGACAGGGCCACGCTGAAGTGGCCATCGGCCCCGACGGTGGCGGTGCCTAGCACGGTACCGTCCGGTGCGCGAACGGTGACTGTGGCGTTGGCTTCGCCGGTGCCGGTGAGGGTCGCGCCATTGGCCGCGACAGCAAGGTTGGTCACGACGGCAGGTGGCGTGGTATCGGCTGCGGTGTAAGGCGCGGCTGGCGACACGTTGCCTGCGGCATCGGTGGCGGTTACCTGCACGGTCTGGCCGTTGGTCTGGGCACTGTTCAGGGTGACCTGGAAGGTGCCATTGCTGCCGGCTACCGCAGTGCCGAGCACGTTGCCTGCGGCATCGCGCACGGTCACGGTGCTGCCCGCTTCTGCGTTACCGGTCAGTTGCAGGCCGGTGGCAGCCAGGGCCAGGGTGGTCGGTGCCGGTGGTGGGGTGAAGTCCGGCGCGGTGACTGCCACTGCAGTAGAGGTGTTGTTGCCCGCGTCGGTCTGGGTCACGCTCAAGTGCTGGGCGTTGAGCTGTGCGTTGTCGAGCGTCAGTGTGAAGCTGCCGTTGGCGGCCACCAGCCCGGTGCCGATGATGGTGCCATCCGGGCCGCGCACGGTCACGGTGGCGCCTGCTTCACCGAGGCCGCTCAGGGTCAGGCCGTTGTTGTTCAGCACCACATTGGTCAGCGGCGCGGGTGAGGTCAGGTCAGGGGTGCTGACGTTGACTGCCGTCGAGGTATTGCCAGCAGCATCCACTTGCGTGACGCCGATGGCCTGGCCGTTGGCCTGCGGTGTGTCGAACACCACCGTGAAGCGCCCATCGGCACCGACCACAGCGGTGCCGAGCACGGTGCCGGCGGCATTGCGGACCTGGACCGTGGCGCCCACTTCACCGCTGCCCGACAGCTGCCGGCCGTCCTGGCTGAGGACGGGGTTGCTGATGGCGGCAGGCGGTGTGCGGTCTGGCGTCGCCATGCTGGCCGGGCCAGACACGTTACCCGCAGCATCGCTGAGCGTGACCTGCAGGGGGCTGCCGGCGGTTTGCGCGCTCGGCAGGGTGATCTGGAACTGGCCGTTCTGGTTGACGGTGCCGGTGGCCAGGATTGCGCCGCTGGCATCACGCACAGTGACGTTGGCACCGGCTTCGCCTTCGCCGCTGAGCACGGTGGCCGCGCTGTTGAGGCTGAGGTTGTTGGCTGCCAGCGGCGCCTGCAGGTCAGGTGCCTGCAGGGTGGCCGCGAGCGAGACGTTACCCGCGCCATCGGCCTGGGTGATGATCAGGTTTTGCCCATTGGCCAGCGCTGGCGCGAAGCTGATGCTGAACAAGCCATTGCTGCCGACGGTCGCGGTGCCAAGCACGTCGCCCTGGGCATTGACCACGCGAACGGTCGCACCCACTTCGCCCTGGCCGGTCAGCGTGCTGCCGGTACGGTCGATGGCAACCTGGGTCGGCGCATCCGGCGCTGTGCTGTCGTTGGCCACGAGGGTGGCCGGTACCGACGGATTGCCATCGACCGAGGTGCGAGCGGTGACCACAAGGGTCTCGCCATTGAGCTGGGCATTCTGGAAGAACACCCGGAAGGTGCCATCGCTGCCAACCGTCGCCGTGCCCAGGGTGGTGCCGCCGGCGGTCACGGTGATCAGCGACCCGACGGTGCCCTGGCCGATCAGCAGGAAGCCATCGGCGCTGAGGGCGAGGCCGCTTGGAGTGGCGGCTTCGGTGCCATCCGGGCCGTCCAGCGAGACCGGGGTGGACTCGTTGCCGGCGGGGTCGATCACCACCACGTCGACGGTTTCGCCCGCCGTCAGTGGTGGGTTGACCGGTACCACGAAGGTGCCGTCCGGGCCCACGGTTTCGCTGCCGCGCTCGCTGCCGTCCGGGTTACGGATGACCACCGTGCTGCCAGGTTCGGCGCCGCCGCCGACAATGCTGCCATCCGGGCTGACGGTGACCCCCGTGGCCGGCAGTGGGTCGGTGGTGTCGGGTGCGGTGATGGTGATCGGCGCGGAGCCGTTGTTGGCGCCGTCGGTGACTACCACGGTCACGCTTTCGCCATTGGTCTGCGGGGTCGGCAGCGTCACGCTGAAGCTGCCATCGGGGTTCACCGGCTCGGTGGTTTCGTTGCCGTCCGCGTCCCGCACCGTCACCGAAGTGGCGCCTGGCGCGTTGCCGGTAACGGTGGTGCCATCCGGGCTGACCACCACGTCGGTGGGCAGTGCTGGCGGCGTGACGTCCGGTGCGATGATCTGGGTAGCCAGGGATTGGTTGCCAGCGGCGTCGGTCAAGGTCACGTCCAGCGCCTGGCCATCGAGCTGCGCAGGCGCCAGCGGTACTGTGAACTGGCCGCCAGCCGGTACCACCACACTGCCCACCAAGGTGCCGTCGGGGGTGCGCACTTCAACAGTCGAGCCCGCTTCGCCGGTGCCCTGGATCGCGTTGCCGCCGGGGGTGATGGAGAGCCCGTCCGGTGCGGTAGGGGCGGTGCTGTCATCGGCGGTGAAGGTGGCCGATGGCGATGCATTGCCTTCGCTGTCGATCAGTACCACCGACAGCACTTCGCCGTTGGTCTGGGCGGGCGTGAGGGTAACGCTGAAGGTGCCGTCCTCGCCCACCGGGAGGGTGCCCAGCAGGTCGCCGGCTGCGTTGCGCACTTCCACGGTGCTACCCGGTTCGCCCTGGCCACTGAGTACCGTGCCTTCGGGGTTCAGGCCCAGGCCTTGCGCCGCTGCCGGTGCTTCGAGGTCAGGCGCGGTCACGGTGCCAGGCGTCGAATCATTGCCGGCGCCGTCAGCCTGGGTGACGGACAGGGTCTGCCCGTTGAGTTGTGGCGGGTCGATGCTTACGCGGAAGCTGCCGTCGGCCTCGACCACGGCGGTGCCCAAAATCGCGCCAGCCGTGCCGGTGACGGTAACCTGCGCACCCGGCTCGCCGGTGCCACTAACGGTGCGGCCATCGCCCGACAAGGTGAGGCCTGTCGGGGTGTCTGGCGCTTCGCTGTCCGGTGCCGGCAGGGTGACGGCGGTAGACAAGTTGCCGGTGGGGTCACGTTGCTCCACGGTCAGTGCCTGGCCGTTGGTTTGCGGCGTGTCCAGGGTGATTTCGAAGGTGCCGCCCGTACCAACCACGACGCTGCCCAGCACGGTGCCGTCCGGCCCCCGCACGATAACCGTGGCATCGGGTTCACCGGTGCCGGTGACGATGGTGCCTGCGTCATCGATGGCGACGCCAGTGACCACTTGCGGTGGTGTGGTATCGGGCGCCGTGAAGTCGACCGGGCCTGCGCTGTTGCCCAGGTTGTCGGTGGCTTCTACGGTCAGGCTTTCGCCATTGCGCTGCGGCTGGTTGAGGGTGACGTCGAAGCGGCCGTCGGCAGCCACCGTGGCGGTACCCAGCACGGTGCCGTCCTCGGCGCGCACGGTCACGATCGAACCGCTCTGGCCCTGCCCGGTGAGGTGGATGCCGGCGGTATCGATGGCCAGGCCCGAAGGCTGCAGCGGGCCATCCAGGTCAGGCGCGTTGACGGTTGCGCTGGAGGTGTTGCCTGCGGGGTCGCGCAGTACCACGTCCAGTTCCTGGCCGTCGGTTTGCGCGGGGGTCAGGATAACGCTGATGACGCCGTTGTCGCCGACCTGGGCATTACCCAGCACATCGCCCTGGGCGTTGATGACCTGAACGGTGGTGCCGGGCTCGCCGCGCCCGGTGAGGACGCTGCCATCGGCGCTGAGCTGCAGGTCGCTGGCCTGGTTGGGCGGGGTGATGTCGGGTGCGGTGATCTGGGTCGGCAGCGAGCTGTTGCCATCGGCATCGACGGCGACCACATCAAGCACTTCGCCGTTGGCCTGAGCAGGTGTCAGGCCGATGGTGAAGGTGCCGTCGGTGCCTGCCTGGACGCTGCCAATGACAGTGCCCTGGGCGTCGCGCACCTCAACTTGCGTGCCCGCTGGGGCAGTGCCGCTGATGGATGAACCGTCAGGCGCCAGCACCAGATCGCTCGGGCTTTCGGGCAGCGGTGCATCGGCAACGATGACGTCGATGCCCACCGAGGTGTTGCCAGCGGCGTCGGTTTGCACCAGTACGATCGACTCGCCAGCGGCCAATGGGTTGGCGAGGTCGATCACGAAGGTGCCATTCGGGGCCACCGTGCCGGTGCCGATGACAGTGCCACCGGCATCCCGCACTTCCACTTCGGCGCCGGCTTCGCCGCGACCCGACACGGCCAGGCTGCCAGCACCGGCGACGACGTCGGTGATGATCGCTGGCGCGGTGATGTCCGGTGCCACGTAGCTCAACGGCACCGAGGTGTTGCCGGCGGCGTCGACCACGGTGATGGCCAGGGTCTCGCCATTGGCCTGGGCAGGGTTGAGGGTCAGGGTGAAGGTGCCGTCGGGCTCGACGATGGCGCTGCCGATCAAGTCGCCCGAGGCGTCACGTACGTTCACCCGCGCGCCCGGTTCGGCGCTACCGGTGAGGCTGTTGCCAGCGGTAAGCACCAGGTCGGTGGGTTGCGGCGGGGCAACCTGGTCTGGTGTGTCCACCGAGCCTGGTTGCGAAACGTTGCCGGCGGCATCGGTCAAGGTCACTTGCAGGGACGAACCGTCTACAACCGCCGACGGCAGTTGCACGGTGAAGTCGCCGTCGGGGCCTACCGTGCCACTTTGCAGCAGTTGGCCTTGGTCGTTGCGTACCTCGACCGTCGCGCCAGGTTCGCCGCGACCAGAAACGGTGCGCCCGTCTTCGCTGACCACCAGGTCGGTGGCCGGCTCTGGCGGCGTGGTATCGCCGCCGTTGTCGATATCCGGCGCGGTGACGGTGCCGGCTGTCGAGCTATTGCCCGTGGTATCGGTGGCAGTGACTTGCAGTTGTTCGCCATCGACTTGGGGGGGGGTGAGGGTGACGCTGAAGGCGCCGCTTGGGCCGACCAGCGTGCTGCCCAGCTCGGTGCCATCGGCTGCCAGAACCCGCACGGTGCTGCCGGCTTCGGCACGCCCGGTGACCACGCTGCCATCGGTGGTGACGGCGAGTTCGGTGGGCGTGTCGGGGGCGGTGATGTCCGGTGCGCTGACTTGTACCGGCAGGGACGATGCACCGGTGCTGTCGATGGCCACCACATCCAGCAGTTCGCCATTGGCCTGTGCGGGTGTGAGCACGACGGTAAAGGTGCCTTCGGCACCGACCACCACGCTGCCGACCAGGGTGCCGTTGGCATCGTGCACTTCTACGCGGGTGCCGGTCTGGGCGCTACCGCTGATGCTGGTACCGTCTTCAGCGACCACCAGCTCGCTTGGGCTGGTGGGTACGGTGGCCAGCGGCACATCGTATTGCAGGGCTTCAGAGGCATTGCCGGCCGCGTCGGTCTGGACCAGGCTCAGGCGTTCGCCCGGCTGCGCGGCGGGGTTGAGGTCGACCAGGAAGGTGCCGTTGGCAAGCACGGTACCGCTGCCCAGCAGGTTGCCATCGACGTCACGCACTTCGACGCTGGCCCCCGCTTCACCGCGGCCGCTGAGGGTCAGGCCGTCGGCACCGACCACGATGGTACTGACCGCTGCCGGTGGGGTGATGTCCGGGGCATCGAACTGCAGCGGAGCAGAGGTGTTGCCGGCGGCATCCACCAGGCGGATGTCGAGGGCTTCGCCATTGGCCTGTGCAGGCGACAGCGTAAGGCTGAAGCTGCCGTTGTCGTTGACCAGGCCCGTGCCGATCAGGTCGCCATCAGCGTCGCGGACCTGCACCGTGGCACCCGGCTCGCCGCTACCGGTCAAGGTCACGCCATTGGCCAGGGCCAGGCCGGTCGGTTGCTCGGGTGCCTGCAGGTCTGGCGAGATGACCGAGCCAGGTTCGGAGGCGTTGCCTGCGGCGTCGGTCAGTATCACTTGCAGGGTACTACCGTCTTTGACGGCCGGGTCCAGGGTGAGCTGGAAGCTGCCATCCGGGTTGACCGTGCCGGTGGCCAGGAGATTGCCCTCGGCATCGCGCACCTGCACGCTGGCCCCGGCTTCGCCGCGGCCGTTGAGCTGGCTGCCAGCGAGGCCAATCACCAGGTTGGTTGGCGCCTCCGGTGGGGTGGTATCTCCGCCGTCGATGTCAGGGGCCGTGACCGTGCCCGCCGTGGAGCTGTTGCCAGCGTTGTCGGTGGCCGTCACTTGCAACACCTCACCGTCGACCTGAGGTGGGTCGAGGGTGATGTTGAAGATGCCGGTCGGGCCAACCAGTGCACTGCCAAGTTCAGTGCCATCGACCGCCAGGATCCGCACGGTGCTACCGGCTTCGGCACGCCCGGTAACCACGCTGCCATCGGTGCTGACGGCAAGTTCGGTCGGTGTGGCGGGCGCGGTGATGTCGGGTGCGCCCACTTGCACTGGCAGCGACGATGCGCCGGTGCCGTCGATAGCCACCAGGTCGAGCAGCTCGCCATTGGCTTGGGCCGGGTTGAGGATGACGGTGAAGGTGCCTTCGGCGCCGACCACGACACTGCCGACCAAGGTGCCATTGGCATCATGCACTTCCACGCGCGTACCGGCTGGGGCGCTACCGCTGATGCTGGTACCGTCTTCGGCCACCACCAGGTCGCTTGGGCTGGCCGGCGCGGTGGTCAGGGGTACGTCGTACAGCAAGGCTTCGGAGGCGTTGCCGCTTGGGTCGCTCTGCACCAGGCTCAGTTGCGCGCCCGGTTGGGCTGCTGGCGCAAGGTCAATCAGGAAGGTGCCGTTTTCGCCAACGGTGCCGGTGCCGATCAGGTTGCCATCGGCGTCACGCACTTCGACGCTGGCCCCCGCTTCGCCCCGACCGCTCAGGGCCAGGCCGTCGGCGCCGACGACAATGTTGCTGACTGCCGCCGGTGGGGTGATGTCCGGGGCATCGAATTGCAGTGGGGTGGAGCTGTTGCCAGCGGCATCCACCAGGCGCACATCCAGCGCCTCGCCATTGGCCTGCGCAGGGAACAGTGTGAGGCTGAAGCTGCCGTTGTCGTTGACCAGGCCGGTGCCGATCAGGTCGCCAGCAGCATTGCGAACCTGCACCGTGGCGCCCGGTTCGCCGCTACCGGTCAAGGTCACGCCATTGGCCAGGCCCAGGCCGGTCGGTTGCTCAGGGGCCAGCAGGTCTGGCGAGATGACCGAGCCGGGTTCGGAGGCGTTGCCTGCGGCGTCGGTCAGTACCACTTGCAGGGTGCTGCCGTCGTTCACGGCTGGGTCCAGGGTGAGCTGGAAGCTGCCATCCGGGTTGACCGTGCCAGTGGCCAGGAGATTGCCCTCGGCATCGCGCACCTGCACGCTGGCCCCGGCTTCGCCGCGGCCGTTGAGCTGGCTGCCGGCGAGGCCGATCACCAGGTTGGTCGGTGCCTCCGGTGGCGTGGTGTCACCGCCGTCGATGTCCGGCGCCGTGACCGTGCCGGCTGTGGAGGTATTGCCCGCAGCATCGGTTGCGGTGACCTGCAACACCTCCCCATCGACTTGCGGCGGGTCGAGGGTGATGTTGAAGGTGCCGGTCGGGCCGACCAGGGCAGTGCCCAGTTCGCTACCGTCAGCGGCAAGAATACGCACGGTGCTGCCCGGTTCGGCGCGGCCGGTGACTGTGCTGCCGTCAGCGCTTACGGCGAGCTCGCTTGGGGCAGTTGGGGCAGTGATGTCTGGTGCTGCGATTTGCACAGGCAGGGACGACAAGCCCGTGTCATCGATGGCCACCACATCCAGCAGTTCGCCGTTGGCCTGGGCCGGGTCGAGGATGACGGTGAAGGTGCCATCGGCACCCGCCACCACGCTGCCGACCAGGGTGCCGTTGGCATCATGCACCTCAACACGGGTGCCAGCTGGGGCATTACCACTGATGCTGGTGCCGTCTTCGGCCACTACCAAGTCGCTCGGGCTGGCCGGCGCGGTGGTCAGGGGGACGTCGTACAGCAGGGCTTCGGAGGCGTTGCCGCTTGGGTCGGTTTGCACCAGGCTGAGCTGCGCACCAGGCTGTGCAGCCGGGTCGAGGTCGATCAGGAAGGTGCCGTTGGCCAGTACCGTGCCGGTGCCAATCACATTGCCATTGGCATCGCGTACTTCAACGCTGGCACCTGCTTCGCCACGGCCGCTCAGGGCCAGGCCGTCGGCACCGACGACGATGTTGCTGACAGCGCCAGGTGGGGTGATGTCCGGAGCATCGAACTGCAGCGGGGTGGAGGTGTTGCCGGCGGCATCCTCCACGCGGACATCCAGTGCCTCGCCGTTTGCTTGAGCGGGGGCGAGGGTGACGCTGAACAGGCCATCCGCGCCCACCAGGGCGGTGCCGATCACCGTGCCCGCTGCATCGCGTACTTGAACAGTGGCACCCGGTTCGCCGCGACCGGTAAGGGTCACGCCTTCGGCCAGGGCCAAGTCGGTGGGTTGTGCCGGTGGCAGCAGGTCTTGCGAGGCGACCGAACCCGGTTGCGAAACGTTGCCGGCTGCATCGGTCAGGGTCACTTGCAGGGTGCTGCCATCAATCACGGCAGGGTCAAGCGCGATCACGAAGGTGCCATCTGCACCGACGGTGCCGGTCGCCAGCACATTGCCGGCGGCGTCACGCACCTGCACGGTGGTGCCCGCTTCGCCACGGCCGCTGAGCTGAGTACCAGCAAGGCCGATCACCAGGTTGGCCGGTGTACTCGGTGGTGTGATGTCGACGCCGTCGATGTCCGGCGCGGTGACGGAGCTGGCTGTAGAGGCATTGCCTGCGGCGTCGGTAGCGGTGGCTTGCAGCACTTGGCCATCGACCTGTGGCGGGTCAAGGGTGATGCTGAAAATACCGGTCGGCCCAACCAGGGCAGTACCCAGTTCAGTGCCATCGGCGGCAAGAATGCGCACGGTGCTGTCCGGCTCGGCGCGGCCAGTAACGAGAGTGCCGTCAGCGCTGACGGCCAATTCACTCGGTGCGGCTGGCGCGGTGATGTCTGGCGCGGTGATCTGCGCAGGCAGGGACGACAAGCCCGTGTCATCGATGGCCACCACATCCAGCAGTTCGCCGTTGGCCTGGGCCGGGTTGAGCTCGAGAGTGAAAGTACCGTCGGCACCGGCAATGGCGCTGCCGATCAGCGTGCCATTGGCATCATGCACTTCCACACGGCTGCCGGCTGGGGCGGTACCGGTGAGGGTGGTGCCGTCGGCATCGATGGCCAGCTCGCTCGGGCTGGCCGGCGCGGTGGTCAGCGGTACGTCGTATTCGAAGGCAACCGAAGCGTTGCCGCTCGGGTCGGTCTGTACCAGGCTTAACTGTTCGCCGGGTTGTACGGCCGGGTCAAGGTTGATAGTGAAGGTGCCATTGGCGCCCACCGTGCCGGTGCCGATCACATTACCGTCGGCATCGCGCACTTCGACGCTGGCACCCGCTTCGCCGCGACCGCTCAGTACCAGGCCGCCAGCGCCGATGACAATACCGCTTACTGCGGCAGGCGGCGTGATATCTGGGGCATCGAATTGCAGCGGGGTCGAGGTGTTGCCCGCAGCATCCGCCAGGCGGATATCCAGCGCCTCGCCGTTTGCTTGAGCGGGGGCGAGGGTGACGCTGAACAGGCCATCCGCGCCCACTAGGGCGGTGCCGATCACCGTGCCCGCTGCATCGCGTACTTGAACAGTGGCACCCGGTTCGCCGCGACCGGTAAGGGTCACGCCTTCGGCCAGGGCCAAGTCGGTTGGTTGTGCCGGTGGCAGCAGGTCTTGCGAGGCGATGGAGCCCGGTTGCGAAACGTTGCCGGCTGCATCGGTCAGGGTCACTTGCAGGGTGCTGCCGTCGATCACGGCAGGGTCAAGCGCGACCACGAAGGTGCCGTCTGCAGCCACGGTGCCGGTCGCCAGCACATTACCGGCAGCGTCACGCACCTGCACGGTGGTACCCGCTTCGCCACGCCCGCTAAGTTGGGTGCCGGCAAGGCCGATCACCAGGTTGGTCGGTGCACTCGGTGGTGTGGTGTCGACGCCGTCGATATCCGGCGCGGTGACGGAGCTGGCTGTCGAGGTATTGCCCGCAGCATCGGTCGCGGTAGCTTGCAACACTTCGCCATCGACCTGGGGCGGGTCAAGGGTGATGCTGAAAATACCGGTCGGCCCAACCAGGGCAGTACCCAGTTCAGTGCCGTCGGCGGCGACGATACGCACGGTGCTGCCCGGTTCGGCGCGGCCAGTGATGACGGTGCCGTTGGCATTGACGGCCAATTCGGCAGGTGCGGCTGGTGCGGTGATGTCCGGCGCAGTGATCTGCGTAGGCAGGGACGACAAGCCCGTGTCATCGATGGCCACCACATCCAGCAGTTCGCCGTTGGCTTGCGGCGGGGTGAGTTCCAGGGTGAAGGTGCCGTCGGCACCGGCAATGGCGCTGCCGATCAGCGTGCCATTGGCATCATGCACTTCCACACGGCTGCCGGCTGGGGCGGTACCGGTGAGGGTGGTGCCGTCGGCATCGATGGCCAGGCC
>NZ_FYDW01000003.1:223793-227914 GCF_900187555.1 Pseudomonas sp. Irchel s3f19
AGGGTGAAGGTGCCGTCGGCACCGGCAATGGCGCTGCCGATCAGCGTGCCATTGGCATCATGCACTTCCACACGGCTGCCGGCTGGGGCGGTACCGGTGAGGGTGGTGCCGTCGGCATCGATGGCCAGGCCGCTCGGGCTGGCCGGTGCGGTGGTCAGCGGTACGTCGTATTCGAAGGCCACCGAAGCGTTGCCGCTCGGGTCGGTCTGCACCAGGCTCAGCTGCTCGCCAGGTTGCACGGCAGGGTCGAGGTTGATGATGAAGGTGCCATTGGCGGCCACGGTACCGGTGCCGATCACATTACCGTCGGCATCACGCACTTCGACGCTGGCCCCGGCTTCGCCGCGACCGCTCAGCACCAGGCCGCCAGCGCCGACGACAATATCGCTTACTGCGCCAGGCGGCGTGATATCCGGGGCATCGAACTGCAGCGGGGCCGAGCTGTTGCCAGCAGCGTCCAGTTGACGGATGTCCAACGCCTCGCCGTTCGCCTGAGCGGGGGCGAGGGTGACGCTGAACAGGCCATCGGCGCCGACCAGGCCGGTGCCGATCACGGTGCCTGCGGCGTCGCGAACCTGAACAGTGGCGCCTGGTTCGCCGCGACCGGTAAGGGTTACGCCTTCGGCCAGGGCCAGGTCAGTCGGCTGCGCCGGTGGCAGCAAGTCTTGCGACGCGACCGAGCCCGGTGGCGAAACGTTGCCGGCAGCGTCGGTCAGGGTGACTTGCAGGGTGCTGCCGTCAATCACGGCAGGGTCAAGCGCGATCACGAAGGTGCCGTCTGCACCGACGGTGCCGGTCGCCAGTACATTTCCGGCAGCATCACGTACCTGAACGGTGGTACCTGCTTCGCCGCGGCCGCTAAGCTGCGCGCCAGCGAGGCCGATTACCAGGTTGGTCGGTGCCTCCGGTGGCGTGGTATCACCGCCGTCGATATCCGGCGCGGTGACGGAACTGGTTGTCGAGGTATTGCCCGCAACGTCGGTTGCGGTGGCTTGCAGCACTTCGCCATCGACTTGCGGCGGAGCGAGGGTGATGTTGAACACGCCAGTCGGGCCGACTAGGGCAGTGCCCAGCTCGGTGCCGTCGGCAGCAAGAATACGCACGGTACTGCCCGGTTCGGCGCGGCCAGTGATGACGGTGCCGTTGGCATTGACGGCCAATTCGGCAGGTGCGGCCGGTGCGGTGATGTCTGGCGCATTGATCTGCGCAGGCAGGGACGACAGCCCCGTGTCATCGATGGCGACTACGTCCAGCAGTTCGCCGTTGGCCTGGGCCGGGTTGAGTTCGAGGGTGAAGGTACCGTCGGCACCGGCAATGGCGCTGCCGATCAGTGTGCCATTGGCATCGTGAACTTCGACACGGCTGCCGGCCGGCGCGGTACCGGTGAGGGTGGTGCCGTCGGCGTCGATGGCCAGGTCGCTCGGGCTGGCTGGCGCGGTGATCAGGGGCACATCGTATTCAAAGGCAACCGAAGCATTGCCGCTCGGGTCGGTCTGCACCAGGCTCAGCTGTTCGCCAGGTTGTACGGCGGGGTCGAGGTCGATGATGAAGGTACCATTGGCGGCCACCGTGCCGGTGCCGATTACATTGCCGTCGGCATCACGCACTTCAACACTGGCCCCGGCTTCGCCGCGACCGCTCAGCATCAGGCCGCCAGCGCCGACGACAATATCGCTTACTGCAGCAGGCGGCGTAATGTCCGGGGCATCGAACTGCAGCGGGGCGGAGGTATTGCCAGCAGCATCCACCAGGCGGATATCCAGTGCCTCGCCATTAGCTTGAGCCGGAGCAAGCGTCAGGCTGAAGCTGCCATCCGCATTGACCAGGCCGGTACCAATCACGTTGCCTGCGGCGTCACGCACCTGCACCGTGGCGCCTGGTTCGCCGCGACCGGTAAGGGTCACGCCTTCGGCCAGGGCCAGGTCGGTTGGTTGTTCCGGTGGCAGCAGGTCTTGCGAGGCGACCGAACCCGGCTGCGAAACGTTGCCTGCGGCATCGGTCAGGGTCACTTGCAAGGTGCTGCCGTCGATCACGGCAGGGTCAAGCGCGATCACGAAGGTGCCGTCTGCAGCCACGGTCCCGGTCGCCAGCACATTGCCGGCGACGTCACGCACCTGCACGGTGGTGCCCGCTTCGCCACGGCCGCTGAGCTGAGTGCCGGCAAGGCCGATCACCAGATTGGTCGGTGCGCTCGGTGGCGTAGTGTCGACCCCGTCGATGTCCGGCGCGATGACCGAGCTGGTAAGCGAAGTGTTGCCAGCGGCGTCGGTCGCCGTGGCTTGCAGCGTTTCACCATCGACCTGAGGCGGGTTGAGGGTGATGTTGAACACACCAGTCGGGCCGACCAGCGCGCTGCCCAGTTCGGTGCCGTCGGCGGCAAGAATACGTACGGTGCTGCCCGGTTCGGCGCGGCCAGTGATAACCGTGCCGTCAGCGCTGACAGCCAGCTCGCTCGGTGCGGTCGGCGCGGTGATGTCTGGCGCGGTGATTTGTGCAGGCAGGGACGACAGCCCCGTGTCATCGATGGCGACTAGGTCCAGCAGTTCGCCGTTGGCCTGGGCTGGATTGAGCTCGATAGTGAAGGTGCCGTCGGCACCGGCAATGGCGCTGCCGATCAGCGTGCCATTGGCATCATGCACTTCCACACGGCTGCCGGCTGGGGCGGTACCGGTGAGGGTGGTGCCGTCGGCATCGATGGCCAGGCCACTCGGGCTGGCGGGTGCGGTCGTCAGAGGGACATCGAACGCCACCACGGCCGACGCGTTGCCGCTTGGGTCAACCTGTACCAGGCTCAGCTGTTCGCCCGGTTGCGCAGCCGGGTCCAGGTTGATCAGGAACGTACCGTTGGCGCCGACTACACCGCGGCCAAGCAGGTTGCCATCGGCGTCGCGTACTTCCACGGTGGCGCCCGCTTCGCCACGACCGCCCAGTACCAGGCCGCCAGGGCCGACCACGATGTTGCTGACGGCATCCGGGGGGGTGATGTCTGGGACATTGAATTGCAGCGGAGCAGAGCTGTTGCCTGCGGCATCCACCTGGCGGATATCCAGCGCCTCGCCATTGGCCTGAGCTGGGGAGAGCGTCAGGCTGAAGCTGCCATCTACGCCTACCAGGCCGGTGCCGATCACTGTGCCCGCTGCGTCGCGAACTTGAACAGTGGCGCCAGGCTCGCCGCGACCGGTAAGCGTTACGCCTTCGGCCAGGGCCAGGTCGGTCGGTTGTGCCGGTGGCAGCAGGTCTTGCGAAGCGACTGAGCCAGGCTGCGAAACGTTGCCAGCGGCATCGGTCAGGGTGACCTGCAAGGTACTGCCGTCGATCACGGCAGGATCAAGCGCGATCACGAAGGTGCCATCTGCACCGACGGTGCCGGTCGCCAGTACATTACCGGCAGCATCGCGCACCTGCACGGTAGTGCCCGCTTCGCCACGGCCAGTGAGTTGATGGCCCGCGAGGCCGATCACTAGATCAACAGGGGCGTCAGGCGGCGTGGTGTCGCCGCCGTCTATATCGGGTGCGGTGACGGAGCTGGCTGTCGAGGTATTGCCTGCGGCGTCGGTTGCGGTGGCTTGCAGTACTTCGCCATCGACTTGCGGCGGAGCGAGGGTGATGTTGAACACGCCGGTCGGGCCGACCAGGGCGCTGCCCAGTTCGGTGCCGTCGGCGGCAAGAATACGCACGGTGCTGCCGGGTTCGGCGCGGCCAGTGACGACAGTGCCGTCAGCGCTGGCGGCCAGCTCACTCGGTGCGGCCGGCGCGGTGATGTCTGGCGCGGTGATCTGCGCAGGCAGGGACGACAGCCCTGTGTCATCAATGGCGACTACGTCCAGCAGTTCGCCGTTGGCCTGGGCCGGGTTGAGTTCGAGAGTGAAGGTGCCGTCGGCACCAGCAATGGCGCTGCCGATCAGCGTGCCATTGGCATCGTGCACTTCCACGCGGCTGCCGGCTGGGGCGGTACCGGTGAGGGTGGTGCCGTCGGCGTCGATGGCCAAGCCGCTCGGGCTGGCTGGCGCGGTGGTCTGTGGCACATCGTATTCAAAGGCAACCGAAGCGTTACCGCTCGGGTCGGTCTGCACCAGGCTCAAGTGTTCGCCAGGTTGTACGGCAGGGTCCAAGTCGATCAG